>JAAYAG010000011.1 GCA_012719495.1 Bacteroidales bacterium | reverse complement strand
TAAAACACTGTTTTCCTGCATTAAATTTCCTCGATTTAGCCCGCTAATACTCAAAAATTTGCTTTGTAAAACAGCGTTTTATGCCAATCTGAACTTTAAAAATAAAATCGAACTCAGGTTATTAGTTTATTTTATCGCTGATGCGGAAATAATCGAAATCGGCATAGCCACCAATATTTTTCGTGGCATAGTTGAACAACCCAAAACGGTAGCCCATGAAGTGTTCCATCAGGGTATATTCCATCTTTAGTTCTCCTCCAATCTGTTTCCATGCTTTTCCGTCCAGACTGTAGAAGAATTTTGCTACGTCGATCCTGTTTCTGAAATCGCATTCAATTTTCAGGTAAACCTTGTCTTGTGAAAGCGGCAAACTTTCCAATTCAGTAGGCACATCGGTTTTGTTGCTCACCATGAAGAGGAATTTCTTACCATCAACAACTTTAACACCTACTTGGCCAAATTTGCGTTGGAAGGCAGTTAACCCTGCAAAATCGCCTTCCTTCATATTCGAGGCATCGAGTAGGGTGAACCCTGAACAAACTGGTCCAAAGGTGCGCTGTGTCAACGTGTTACGAGATTTAAGGAAAAGCGAGTCGATACGACCAGTTTTCAGCCTAAGAAAACCTTTGCGTTCGGTAACGGACCATAAGCTGTTATCTGGGTTGTGGTTCCACTGCCACACTAATGGCAATGCGGGTTCCCCTTTTTTGCGAGTAAATTCGTCGTTATTTACAATTCCCGGAATTAAACCTTTGCTGGCAGGAAGGTCGAGAGTTTCGGGCACTTTGCCATTAACGCCGATAACAGGCCACCCATCTTCCCACTTCATGGGTACAAGGTAAGGGATGCGGCCAACTGAACCATGATCCTGGAATAAATAGGCAAACCATTTGCCATCGGGTGTGTCGATAATACTGCCCTGCGCTACCCCTTGATCCTGTAACGCAATGCGGCCTTCCCAAGGTCCCATCAGGTTGTCGGCACGGTGAACCAATACGGTACGCATTCCTCCACGAGGCCATGAAATGTTGAAAAGGTAATATTTACCATTGTGCTTGTAAAGCTGTGATCCTTCGGCTTTAAGCATGTTGGGTTCTGTAGGTGCACTTGCATTTTCGATAAGCACTTGATTGATCCCACCTTCTTTAACGCCCGTTAAATCGCTGTTCAGTTCAATGATCTGTAATTTACCCCCACCGGTAATCAAGAAAGCGCTGTTGTTGTCAAAAACAAGTGTACAGTCGTGGAAACCCGGAGTAAACGAATTCATTTTCCAATCGCCTTTTTCAATGTCGTTTGTTCTGAAGATATAGGTTTTATTGGTGGTTTGAGCGTATGTTGCAATGTAGTATGTGCCATTGTGGTAACGGAGGCTGCTGGCCCAAGTGCCTTTTCCGTAGTTGCTTTTACCGTTTACTAGGCTCAACGCATCATCCTCGCCAAGCCTATCGTAAGCATAGTTAAGCATTTCCCAGTTCGCCAAATCTTTCGATTTCATAATGGGAACACCGGGGCACATGTGCATTGTGGTGCTTGACATGTAGTAGGTGTCGCCCACACGTATCATCGATAGGTCGGGCACATCGGCAAAAATGATCGGGTTTTGGGCTTTTGGGGCTTGAGCCAATATGTTTGAAAACGATGCCGAGACGAAAAGCAAGGCAATAACGATAGCTAGTTTCTTCATATTTATCTTTTGTTTAATTACAAATTATTCAACTTTCTGGTTTTTATTTTATTCCATAATAGGTTTTACTCCTTCTGTAGTTTGAATTACTTTCTGAATGGTGCCATCTTCGTTGTAGTTCAAATAATCGACACAAATTGAACGACGATAGTTTCCGCCTGTAGGCAATACCCCGTTGTGATAGAAGAAGTAGCTTTTCCCTTTGTAGTCAATTATTCCCGGATGCGTGGTTGTGCTATTTGGGACTTTGTCCTGTATCAGACCGCGATAAATCCACGGGCCTTCAATTTTATCGGCTGTGCAATATTCAATGGTTTCGGGAAAGTTGGCAGCATATACCAGATAATAAATCCCTTTGCGTTTGTAAACCCATGGTGCTTCGGTAAAATTCTGTGGTTTGAAAGTGTGTATCGGGCCATCAAATTCAATCATATTCTCCTTCAACTTTACCCATTTACAACTCCCGTTGCCCCAGAAAAGGTAAGCTTGCCCATCGTCATCGATCATCACCGCTGGGTCAAGATCATCCCAAGAATGTGTCATATCGGTAGTCATATCGTTTGTAATAAGTGCTTTACCCAGTGCATCTTTAAAAGGCCCGGTTGGACTGTCGGCCACTGCAACCCCAATGGCAACTCCGCCTTTGCTATTTTCATTGGCTTTATGGATTATGGAGATATACCAGTAGAATTTACCATTGCGCTCAATACACTGTGCTGCATTGGCAGCATAAGCAGCCCATTTAAAATCCTTGGTAGTTAGGCATGGCCCGTGGCTTTTCCAATTCACCATGTCGGTTGTGGAATATACTAGCCAATCGGGCATTTGGTAGGTTTTTGCATCTACGGTAGCTGTGTCATGGCCAGCATAGAGATAAACCGTATTGTTGTAAACCAACGGAGCCGGATCGGCTGTAAAAACGTTGGTAATGATTGGGTTTTGCGCTTTGGTACTAACCAATGACACAACCGAAAATAAGAACACAAGGGCAAATCTTGTTGAAAAAGTACTATTTAAATTCATAGGTTATAGCTGTTTTAATTGGTTGAGCATTATTTTGCTGGCACCAGTTTGACCACGCACACCGAATTAATCGGAAGAGTAACCTTCAATGATCCAGATACTGTTCCCAAATCTTTTATTTGCGGCGTGATGGCTTCGTCGTAGTTGAAGTCTTTCACATCGGGTGCCGAAGAATAGAAATTTTGAGTGCCCTGGTTTTTAACCGAAGTATCTTCCGAAGTAAGGTATTCAATGGTGGCTTTGTATTTGCCGTTTCCAGCACCATTCAACGCGATTGTTGTTTCCTTGGCCACAGCTTCGGCGTTTACCGCTTTCAGGTAAATTGTTCCGGTTTTAGTATCGATGGTTGGCGACGTATATACTTTGGCATCTTCCGACTGATCTGCCGTCTTATAGAACGGGCTGATCCCGATGGCTTTGTTCCCGATGTTGCTGGCAAACATACTCATGTAATAGTAGTTGGTTGTCCGCCACAGGCCGCGGTTGTCGAACCAAATCAGGTTCGAACTCCATTTCGAAAAGCCTTTCTTGCAGAACAAGGGCGCGTAGGCAGCCATCACCACCATGTCAGAATTGCGTTCCAGACCTGTTGAATATGCAGCTTCAGCCAAGGTTGAAACGTAGGCGTTGTTGGTACGGTTGTTGGCAAACTCACCCACAAAAACGCGTGTAGGTTTTTCACGGTTGTAGGTATTTCCCTGGTTGCCGCGAACTTTATCGTTGTCGTAGCGATGGGTGTTGTTGAAGAACCATTCATCCGAATTATAGTAATGTTCATCGACAATACTTACCGGGTACTTTTGGTCAATAATCGAATAGTTGGCATCGAATTCCCTGCCTGAACCTCCGGCTCCTGACGTAGTTATCACATTTATCCTCGGGTATTTCTCTGTTACAGTCTTATAAATGATATCGAAACGTTCCCAGAATGCGTCGCCGCTGTTTTCGTTTCCGATGGCGATGTATTCGAGGTTAAACGGTTTTGGATGCCCCATGGCGGCACGTTTTGCGCCCCACTCGGTAGAAACATCGCCGTTGCAAAACTCAATCAGGTCGAGTGCGTCTTTCACGTAGATGTCGTAAAAGCGTTTCTTTTCTTCGTCGGTGCCAAGTGGTGCAATGTACGAACGACCGGCAAACTGGCAGGTCACACCATTGTTCAAAACTGGAAGCGGTTTGGCACCAAGCGTTTCGGCCATTACAAAATATTCGTAGAAGCCTATGTGCTGCGAAGTCCAGTAACCCCAGTGATTGCGGATGCCGATGCGTTCTTCAACCGGACCAATCGTATTTTTCCAGAAATACTGTCCCCAATAGTTGGAGCCTTCCGAAGCACAACCGCCCGGGAAACGCATAAATTTAGGGTTCAGTTTTTCAAGCGCTTCCAGCATGTCTTTCCTGAAATCGCCCGCTTTACCGGCGCGCCACAACTGCGATGCTTCCGGAACCAGGGTCACAAAATCGAGGTAAAATGTTCCATTTGCAGTACCTGCTATAACCAAACGGCTATCGACACTGCGCTGTGCTGAGAGTTTTCCGGTGAATTTTTTCCACGAATCGCTCAACCCTTTAAAAATCAACACATTCGAATTGCTTTTCCCTGAAGCATCTTCGAGATAAACTTTGACAGTTCCTTTATATTCTTTTCCTTGAAGGTACAGATCCAGATCGTATTTCACTCCGGCATTTACTGCAATAGAAGGTATCTGCGTATTGTTGGCATAGTAAAAACCCTGGCGTTCCTGCCCATTGGGGTTGATGCCAAACCCGTTGGCTGCCAAACCGAAACCTTCACCAGCTTTGTCGATGGTCACCTGTGCGCAATATTGCTTGTATTTCATGGCATCGTCGTACTGATCGTTCTCATCGAAATTGTAAAGCTTTTTGTAGGTAACCAGCGGTTTGCTATCGATCAAAGTAACCGAGCCGCTTGCGCCACCTGCGGAAACGACTGTCCAACTGTAAATGTCGGTTGGAGACTTCGAGAACTCGGGAAACTTTTTATCGGCTGGTCCAACTTCTTGTGAACCCGGAACATTGTACATCTGGAACGAATTGTTCTGAATAAGCTGCGCGCTAATTCCGCCGTCGTTACCAAAGTTGATGTCTTCGAAAAAGATACCGTTCAGCGTTGGACTGATATCGATTCCCAGCTTGTCGACATTTAAGTCCACGCGATACGGGGTTGTGGCGGTTTGTTGTGCTTTCGCCGAAATATAAGGATAGCCACAGAGCAAAGCTAGAGCCAGCAAAGCAGATATTTTCTTTTTTCTTTCTTTCATCATCATATTATATTATAGTTGGGTTTGGAAAGGTAACTTTTTTTGTAAATGTTTCAAAAGCGAATTCAACGTTAAACAGTCGCAATTCAAAGGAAAGAACATTTAGTTTGCAAGATGAATGTTGAAAAAAACCTACATCGACTAATGAACAGCCAATGTAGGTTTTAGAAATACCTTTAATTTTTATTTGAAATCATAATTTCAACAACTATTCAACTGCAAACACCACTTTGTAAGTTTTCACTATGCCGTTGTAATCGCATTTCACGACTGCTGATCCGGTGGTTGACTGAGCCTGTTCAACGGATACTTTGACTGTTTTATCACTTGCCGATGCGGTGACTACCGGTATTTGGGCTGACCCAGAAGGAAGTGTGACCTTCGCTTCATACTGGTCGTATCCAACAATGCCGTTTGCATTGGTAGAACGTACGGGAGTTGCAGGTACTTCAATTGCTTTCCCGTTTACCGAAATACTTACTGTTGGTGCAACAGGACGTTCGATTGACTTTTTCGCAGAGCTAAAACCCAGCCCGATAAAATCGAATAAATTTTCCTGATCAGCTCCTTCAGCTACCAAAAAAATTGCGTGTTTCTTATCTAAACCTTCAACAAATTTTGCCACGTCGATGGTGAATTTTGTAGTTTCCTGTTTTGAATTGGCTGGAACAACAATTTCACCAATTTTCTTACCTTTCCATGTAGCATTATCCCAAGGACCATCCAACCATACATTTACCTTAAAGCTTTTGGTTGTTTTTGGAGTAATGAAAAGGTTGAATGCTGTTTTGTTTCCCTTTTTGGCTCCTTCAAAAGCTTTCAAGCCTTTAGTGTCTTTGTCAAGTCCGGCAAAACCGAAATACTTGAACCCGGCAATGCTGCCGTTCTGCATATTGGTAATGGGCATGTGGTTGTCCCAAATATCCCATGAATCTTGCTGAAGTCTGGTATCTGAAAGGTAGCAAGTATATCCGGCTGAATAGTATTGATATGGATCGAGACCGTAAATGTGAAACCCTTCGGAAGTTACTTCGGCACCTTTGTATTCAGTTCCCTGATTGTCTTTTGCAGTCCAAATTTGATCTTTTGCGTACGGATCGTATCCTATGATGACGGCAGTACCGCCTTGTGCTACAGGTTTTTCATCCCATTGAATGGTGACGGGAGCTACCATGGCTTGACGGGCAAAACCGAAACCACGGGGTGGCCTGTGATAAAACACGTACCATTGTCCGTTGATTTCCTGAATGCTACCGTGTGTATTATGACCTGAATTGGTTGTTTCTATTTTTGAACCATCCTGATTTAACACCGGGGCACGAGAATCGACCAATACACCGCCGCTTTTCCATGGGCCGAGTGGTGAGTCTGCAACTGCATAACGGAGCGTAGAGTTTGAACTGCTGACACCGTATTCCGGGCCAGAGTAGCCACTGAAAACAGTGATGTATTTATTGCCAACTTTACGTATTGACGATGCTTCGAAGAAATTGAAAGTTCCCAGATCCTGATCAGCATATACGTTTGGATATACGGTGCCCTGAGGATCCTTGATCACTCCGTAACGAGCACTGGCAGGAATCATGAAGTTGACGATTTCGGTGCCCGGACGAACTGAATACAAGGTGTTTTGATCCAGTTGTGCAGCATTGGAACGTTGAAATCCCCAGAATCCATAAGCCCTGAAACCGATTTCGAAATCGGGGTCTTTAGGATCAGTCACATATTCAATGTATACAGCGGGGTCGAAACCCAAAATGCTTCCGGGTACGGTGCGTGTACCATCTTCGTTAAGGTTAATTGGCGTAAATGGTCCATCTGGACGAGTTCCCTTGCAAACCATTGCTTCGCGGTTGCGGCCACGGCTGTGGGGGAAGAGATAGTACTCTTTGGTGCCATTTTTTCGTTTCACTTCAACTAGGTCGGGAGCATACATTACGTCCCACTGTCCTTCAATATTGTAGGTGAAAATTGGGCCTTCGTCGCGCCATTCGCTCAGGTTTTCAACGGGTGCTGACCACATTCTGATATCGGGACCACAATAACTGCCAAATCGAACATCGTGTGAACCGATGATATAAGCACGGTATTTACCGGGGTTGTCGGGATCTTCAAATACCCGGGGTTCACCATCGGGCAAATGCTCCCACAAGGGAAGGTATGGGTTACCTGCACTTTGATGAACATATTTTGTAGCCGATGGAGCATTTGTGTTTTGACTACCAGCACTTCGCGTTCCTGCAACTGAAAACAGGGATGCAGATGTGATTAATAATAACATTAAACACCCTCCTTTTAAAGCAAATTGAACTTTTTTCATAAATAATCTTTTTATATAATTTTATGTTTTTCAACTACAACAGCTTATATACCCCGATGATCACATAGGATTCCTCGCCCGGCTTTAATCGGGGCATTTCGAGCGTACCAATAAAAATAGAGTGGTTGAGATAATCGTAAGGGCTGTTTTTTGGGGCTTCCAGATCGAGAACCGATTTACAATAAAAACCTTCGCCCGGGGTTCCCATATGCATCAGCACCTGATTGATAATCTGGATAACATGGCCATCGTCGGTTTTCAAAAGATAGCGGGCATAAAGCTCAGTATCACCATCGGGGCGAACCAATTGCCAGTCTTCGCCGCCAGGCAGCACTGCACCATTTATTTTTGGACCGTTAAACGAACCGCCTGTGATAGGAATTACCCGGCGGGTACCACGTTTGCTTTCGCCCACGTTGATCATGTTGCCAATCTTAACTTTTGCATTAAACATGAACTCCGTCTTAAAATCCTTGTAAAGATTTTCATTTGAAATAGAATCTGCATTTTGGGCATTCACGTTTTTAGCATTATACCCAATGATGGTGATGCAAAAGAGTATTCCTAACAATAATGTACGTAATTTCATATAAATTATTTTATAGGTGAAATTTGAAACAATCCTGAAGCATGAAGCGGAAATTCCCGGCTGAAACTTTTGTCGAAAGTGCCCAAGTCTTTGTGGCTCCACAAATCGCGCACCTTGGCTTTACCTGTAATTCCGAGGTCTTTGAAATTGACCGATACAATTGCTTTTTCGGGCAGTTCAATAGTTCCTTTATCGACAAGAACGCCAAACACCACCGAACCGCGATCTTGCGTAACCACGCCTTTTGTAGTGAAGGTGTCGTAACCCTCAGGCAGATCGTAAATGATAACCGATTCGCCATGAGTACCAATGCCGCTTACCTGTTGCCCATTCACCATTAATGGACCATTATCGCAAGCACGATTTACGCGAGCTTCGCCCCAACCAGCTGTGGCGCTAATCCATTTCAGATCTGTCAGTTTCAAATCACCTTTAGGGCCGTGCAGAGTTGGTTCAACCCAAGCCACATGGTCCCATGAATTTCCATTGGTGCCTTCTTTTACAAACAGTACCAATTTTTTGCCTTCTTTCACCGAAACCGAAATTTCTTGTGAAGCTCCAGCACCTGCAAGTACCGGGCTTGCATAGTTGGCATTCGAAAAATCGATGTTGTCTCCCTTGCTTTGAGCATTAAACAGAGCCACATACTTATCGTTACTGTTGGGTACATCGGCTGTCCACACAATCAGGTTTTTATCGTTGTAAAGCTGTCGGTTGTTGGTACTTTCCTGATTCACCTTCAACATTTCGGGATTGGTGAGCAGCTCTTTGGTCAGGTCATCGAGCTTGGTCATATCGCCACCAAAAATAAGGGGCGACCGTCCAATGGCCCAAAGGCTCATAAGCGTGTATTGCTCATCTTTGGTGAATTTTGTTGGCCGGTTGAAGTCGATAATTCCCAATGGCAACATATCGGCATCGGGGAAATGGCCGGGACCACGGAACGGAGTCCAAACGTCGAGACGTTCAAACATTGCATAGAGCAAGCCCCACTGATCCCAGAAATCGTCGGTGATGCGCCACATATTGGCATAATCCTTAACATGTGCTCCTTTATCAACGGGTGTAGCTCCAGGGGATAGGCTCAAAACTATTGGCCGGCCTGTTTTATCGATGGCCTTGCGTAAGGCTTCAATTTCAGCTTGTTGAATTTTATCATAAGGTCGAGAAATGTCGTCGCATTTGATGAAGTCGACACCCCAATCGGCATACATCTGCACAATAGAGTTGTAATAGGCCTGACCTTCAGGCTTTGTGGCATCAACTCCGTACATATCAGGGTTCCACGCGCAGGTAGAACTTTTTATGGCAATATCCTGAGCCTTTACGTTTGTACCAAACACCGGAAGGTTTTTTTCAACAGCTTGTTTGGGGATTCCCCGCATGATGTGAATACCGAATTTCAAACCTTTTGAGTGTACATAATCGGCCAGAGGCTTAAAACCTTTGCCATTTGCGGCCGATGGGAATTTTTTCAACCCAGGAGTAAGGCGGCCGTATTCGTCCATGGTCAAAGTTGCCTTTGGATTGTAAGCATGGGTTTGCGATTCTGGCTCGTACCATTGAATATCCACCGTTAGGTATTTATATCCACTGGGTAATAGGTGTTTGGCCATGGCATCGGCTTGATCTTTGATCTGGTCTTCGGTCACTGTTGTGCCGAAAATATCCCAACTGTTCCAGCCCAAGGGTGGGGTGGGTACCCAGCTATCCTTCTTTGTTTGTGCAAACGAAATTGAAATAGACAGGAGTATGAATGCTGCTAAGAATATTGGCTTTCTTTTCATCTTTGTAAATCGATTGTAAGATTCAATTCAAAAAAAGCTCTTTAAAGGTCTTTTTACCATAAATAAAAGATCTATAGTAAATCATTTGTATAAAAAGCTTTTTTGTGATTCTGAACCTTAGATTCGCATCTCAAGTAAATTTATGGGGTGAAATTAAAGAAAAGAGGAGTTTGGGGTTGTGAAATTTAAACATAGTATTATCATTTTTAGATAAAATGAAGCGCTGAATACTTCAATATTCAATCACTTGCTCTGTCCATGAAGGTTCATTAATGTAGAACCTACCATCTTTGTATTGAACGGGTTCAATGCCCATTTGGGGTGTTAGTTCCCAAGACTCAAAAGTTTGGGAATACGGATACGGCCGTTTTTCGAACATCATATAATGGCACGAACTCCATAAATTGCTGTCGGGACCAATGAACAAAGCATTGTGTCCTGTCTCGCAATAAGGATCCTGTGTGTCGGTGAATTTAAGATAATCGTATTTGCCTTCGATTGCCAACTCGGGACGATACCCTTTTTTGCGGGTGCCGAAAATGGTTTCGCGCGACACCAGCTCCCAGGGGCCAAGTGGCGTATTTGACTTCAGAAGACCAACTTCATAGCCCCGCGTCCAGGTTGAGAAAAACATAAAGTACGTTCCGTCGCGCTTGATTACAAAAGGGCCTTCGATGCCGCCGACCATCCATTCCGGCCAACCGGGTTGTTTCTTGTCGAGAAATTTCTGAGCAGGCGTGGTCAATTTACCAGTTTCCAAATCAATTTTAGCTTGAAAAAGACCATTCCCGCTGCAATAGAAATAAACTTGGCCATCTTCGTCTTCAAACAAGGTGGCGTCGTTGTTATACTGTGGTGTGAGTGGCCCATTCACTAAATTATATGGTCCTGTCACTTTGTCGGACGAGAAGAGCCAAACGCTGTGGGTTGCCATTCCTTTCGGATCTTCGGCAGTCACTTTTCCGCTGTTCACAGTGAGCCAGTATTTTCCTTTGATAAAGTGGATTTCGGGCGCCCAGAACCGGCCATTATACGGGCAATTGGATGGCAATTTGCTGGCATCGATCAGCCACGAATGTTGCTTCCAGTTGATCATATCGTCAGAAACCAGCAAGCGGACACCCGGGTTGGGGCCTGTCCAAACCGGTTCCGATGTCCCGGTACAATACCATTTGTCGCCCACTTTGATGATGCAATGATCGCGCATTGAAATCGAGGTGTCGCGGGTAATGGGGTTGGTGTAACGGAATTCCATTTTCTGAATTTCAGCTTCGTTATTTTGAGCACTAATAGTTAGGGACACCGTTAACAGTGTCCCTAACATGAACCAAACGCATTTATTTTTCTTGATCATCATGACTTACTTCATTTATTTTAGCATATCGGTCAGATCAGTTTTTTGTAGATAATTCAAATCATACACCGGACGTTCTATATCAAAAGGAATTGGTCTTTTGCTGAATTGCTGAAAGTAAAGTAAGCAACCATCTTTCCAAACCTGTGCATCGCGACATTGCCGGCGCAGTTTACTTTGAACCTCTGAAAAGCGCTGTACATCAACATAGGGCTCCACTTTGTCCCAGGTTTTTTGAAACTGCCTCACTTCGTTTACTCCTTTGTCGTACGTATAGCACAACTCGTCCCAAAGAATACGTCCGTTTTTCATTTTATAGTCCCATGGCAAATGATGAAACCACAACAGATACAATTCAGGACAAGTTTCAACATTATTAAACAGACTCTTCAATGGCTCATGGTATTGACTTACAGCATCGGATCCTTTTGAAGTACGATCGAAGCCAATGCCTAATGAATCGGCCTTGTGGTAATATGCCGGCGTCCAATCCTTACGGATACCTTTGGGTGCAAACCATGGGCCGGGGCCGTAATGTGTATTGTTGAGCCCGGCAAAAATATGGTGAAGACCCAGCGGCATCGAATAATTCACAGCGGCTTCCCGGCTTTCCATCATCAATTGTTTTACAGGTACCAAAAAGTTTTTTTGCCAATCGGCAGCATGAAAAGTTGTAGTCTTCTCATCTTTAGCCGAAAAGGTAAGCTTAAGCCATTCATCAGCAATTTGCTCGCTTGTTAGCTGATTGTTCCAAGCCATTCTACCGAATGCATACCAGTTTGCCTGAGCAAAATGATGCCCACACCAATTGCTATCTAACCCAATATTAGCCACTCCGGCTATTGCTGTGTATTTCTGAGGAAAGATGCTACCATCAGTAGTTCGCGCTACGGTACTTCCGTTGCCTTCCTGATATGTATCGCTTTTTAGAAACTCTTCCCACATGGTAGCCAGATAAACCAATTGGACTGAATGTCCAAGATATTCCTGAGTTATCTGCAATTCGGGCATGACAGAAGTCTTTTTCATGGCTCCGAATAGAGGTGTAAACGGTTCGCGTGGTTGAAAATCGACCGGCCCGTTTTTTACCTGAATAATCACATTATCCCGAAACTGACCATCCAGCGGCATAAACTCTTTATAGGCCTGACATGCCCGATCATTGCTATTGGCTTCATAAACAAAAGCACGCCACATAATAATACCACCAAAGGGTTTTACTGCATCGGCCAACATGTTTGCACCATCGGCGTGAGTACGACCAAAATCCTGTGGTCCTGGTTGTCCTTCACTATTGGCTTTTATCAGAAACCCTCCAAAATCAGGAATGATGTTGTAAATCTCATTTGCTTTCTCTTTCCACCATTTTATGACTTCAGGATTTAATGGATCGGATGTTTGTAAACCTCCAATCAATGAGGGCGAAGAAAATTTGACCGAAAGGTATGTTTTAATACCATACGGACGTAGCACTTCGGCAATCGCTTTTACTTTCTCAAGGCATTCACTTGTCAGCATCAGCTTTGACGAATTGACGTTGTTCAACACTGCACCGTTAATCCCGATAGATGAATTTGCTCGTGCATACTCTGTCCATAAGGCCCTATCTTTATCGGTTACGGCATAGCCTTTTTCTTCATCATGCCAAAATATCGAAAGTCCTGCATATCCACGCTCAACCGTACCGTCGAGATTATCCCAATGGTTTAATATCCTTCGCTGATATGATGGATTGCATATTTCATTCTGAATAATAGCTTCTCCTGTTTGCTGACGACGCAGAAGCTCGTAAACTCCATACAGAATTCCCAATTCGGTGTTGGCTTGAATCTCATTTTCAGAAAGCTTATACCCATCGTTTTCAATTGCTTTGTCTTTTTTTACTGTTAAAACAATCTTTGCCCCGTTTTGTCCAAGCCAACCTTGCTCAAGTTCCTGCTTTGCAATAGCCAGAGTTAGAGAACTCTTGGCACAAACAATATTTACAGTTCCCGAGCTTTTAGCTCGAAGCCAAAGACTGTGTCCATTCTCGGCTTGAAGATTCAATGAAAACGCCAGTAGAATTAAACATATCAACTTATTTTTCATATATGCTTATATTTTAAATTGTTACTATCTCTATAAAAGACCATGCATGAACTTACTTCGCATTGTGTTGTAATGGTGGTGCCCCAAAATAGCTTGGATGGTTATTATCGGGATTTACGACAATTTTTTCAACCACGACTTCAGGGTTGTTGTTTTGGTGACTCATTGTTAAGGATGTCATTAAAAGTATCCCTAATAATGAGTCAAATACATTTATTCTTATTGACCATCTTACTTACATCATTTTGTGACTTCTCTTTTACTAGGCGACTCTTCACCAAACAGATACGAGTTTTTGTACCCTCCGAAATCAACCACAATTTTTTGGAATACAATTCCCGGATCCTGTGGAGTAAGCGTCAACACCTGCGTGCCATCGGACGAAGTAGGCACTTCCAGTTTCACTGTTTTCTCAACCACCCTGCGGGCTACTGTAGGATAGAAAATGGAATAAATGTTTTCAGGTTTTTCGTTCAAATTGGAATTGAAGTTAACGGTTTGCGTCTCGCCACCATTAAAAGCAACGGTGTATTTGTGCCCTTCCAAATTGGCAAATGCCAAAGTCGATTTCACAATAACATGAACCGTAACAGTTTTCACATCGGCTGGGAGGTTCATTTTATAGGAAATTGAAGCCCCATCAACAGATTTAGAATAAGGCATTACGGCCATTCCACTTTGGGTGCGACCCATGTACGGAATTTCGGTCCACTTGGCGTTGGCTGCGTCTTTCAGAGTGTTATAATGTTCGGCTTCGATTGAAACATACCCATTGCTTGGAGCAAAAACATAGTTTCCAACAGCGGTTTCGGGGTTTTCGATCCGGAAAATTTCGGGTAATTTATTCGCCCTGAAGCGATCGTCCCACGAGGTGTAGCCAATTTTCTTTTGAATCATCATCCCGTTCCACTTTCCATTGGCCATCACTTTGTTGTAGTCGTACTCCAGCTCGGCATCGCGCTTAAAGGTACGCTCCACGTTGTCGGCCCAAAAGTTGGCCTGTGGGTTGTTTTCGGCGAATAACTTGTGGTTCATGGCTTGCGAATAGTACATTTCGTAGATATTGGCCATGGCCTGGACAGGGAAAAGGATGATCTGTTTGTAAGCGTCCTGATACTCGGATTTCAATGTGAGATATTGGCGCAAAGCTTCTGCTTCGAGCTTCAGGTATTCGTCTGAAACTTTTTTCCACTCGCCGGTTTCGAGGTTATAGGTATTTCGGTCGAGCATTTCGGCTGTGACACGGCCGTTGTATTTGCTGTATAAATTCAGAATGCGCATGGCTTCTTCAGCCTGATCGTCGCCAAACTGCTGAGCACAAAATGCACGCGGATGATCTAAAAGGTTTTCCGCATTGTAGCGCGTTGGGTTCCATGCCATATCCATGAACAAAGTAATGGGGTATTCCATCGGTTTTATGTCGCCCACATTGAGTACCCAGAGTTTATCCACACCGTAATCGTAAGTGAGTTGCAATTGCTCCCACATATTCTGGATGGGCGTTACGTTGAGCCATTTTGAGTTACGTGGCGCGCCCACATAATCTACGTGGTAATACAAGCCCCAACCGCCCGGATGCTTGCGTTCTTCTGCGTTGGGCAAACGTCGTACGTTTCCCCAGTTGTCGTCGCACAAAAGGATGATCACATCATCGGGCACACGCATTCCGGCATCGTAGTAATCAAGCACCTCTTTGTACAAAGCCCATAACTGAGGCGTTTCGCTGGCCGGACGTTTGGTCGTTTTTTCAATAATTTTTCGTTGGTTTTTTACCACTTTTTCAAGTAGTTTGGTATCGGTCTCTTTCGACATGGCCTCGTCGCCATCGCCACGCATGCCGATGGTCACAATATCTTCGGTGCCCTGCATTCGTTCAATTCCTTCGCGGAAAAACTGGTCGAGTACCTTTTGGTTTGTTGCATAATTCCACGCTCCGGCTTCCTTACCTTTTCTCACCCATTCCTGATGGTTGCGCGCCATGGGTTCGTGGTGCGAAGTGCCAATAACAACACCCATTTCATCCGCCACCTTGCTGTTCATGGGGTCATCGGCATAAAAAGACCAACTCCACATGGCAGGCCATAAGTAATTTCCTTTTAAACGGAGGATTAATTCAAAAACTTTGGAATAAAACTGATGGTCACCATAATTGGTTCCATAGGTATTTTTTACCCAAGTTGTTAAACAAGGAGCTTCATCGTTGATAAAGATACCACGGTATTTTACAGCAGGTTCGCCCGAAGAGTAACGGCCAGCATGCACATAGGCCGAAGGGCGTTGTTTGGCAGGCACATCGGCCCACCAATACCAGGGCGAAACGCCCAGTTGTTGCGACAATTCATAGATTCCGTATATGGTACCGCGCTTATCGCTACCTGCAATAACCAAACACATCTTGGTTCCTGCCTGTGGATTGTCAATAGTAGTAATCACAAAGCTTTCCCATTTTCCTTTCACATCAGCAACATCGAGCATATTCGAGGCAACCAGTTGATCGATCAGCTTACTTTTACCTATAGTTCCAACAATAATTTCGTATTCTGATAACACTTCAGATGTGAGCAGGTTGGGTTTCACCCCGGTAACGCTGTTAATGTCGGTTTGAAGATCAGTAATGGCGCGGATTACCCCTTTGTAGTCTGCCTCATCGTACCGGATAGAAGCCGCAGATTTTTCGGTAGTAACAATCGGAAAATCTGTGTCTTTTTCGGCAGTGTTTGATATGAAAATTGAAAAAGCATTTTTTGATTGTTCTGCCTTTGTGCTCATTGAAAGCATCACACATATGAGTATGGAGGTGATTTGAAAAGCGCGGTTTGTTATTGTGTTAATTCTCATTGGTTTCCAAAGTTAACTTTTTTATTTCATACGTACTGAATGGTTTGTTGCAGCGATGATTAAAGCGTGCAATTTCATTCTTAATACCCATTATTAAACGGGTTATAACACTCCATTCGCTAAGGTTTAATTAAATATTCAAATCTAATATTAATTTTACATAATTCAAAAAGACAGATGTTTTTAAGATAAAATGAGATTGCCGCAATTGGCAATCTCATTTTGAGCTAATTTGCCCCTCTGATACTTCAAATTAGCTTGTAACCTCTATTCCTAACTATAAACAACCTATAAAACTATGAAAGTATCTTTTTGCTCTATTATCATAGTTGACTATGATTTTTGAAGGTAAATTCTTCTGAAAGATGCCCGGGCGTTGTGATTGCCCGGGCTATCTTAATCTATGAAAAATGAATCTCCGAAAATCGGAATTGTGGGCTAATTAATTGATCTATTAACTAATAACTAAATAACAGGTTACTTGCCCAATAATAACCAGCTCTCCAATTAATGAATTATTTTTTAATAACCAGGATTCTGATATGCTTCTTTTTCTGCGTCGGTCATTTCCATTCCATCAAGTTGGCCTTGAGGTATTGGACGCAGATAAAGGTATGGTTCAATGTTTCGTGTGAATGTTTTTGGAGTATGGTCGCCATAGTTTGCTCCACATATTTCGTACGAACCTGCAATTTCTGACCAAGTTTGAGTGCGTACCAAGTCGAACCAACGGTATCCTTCGGCATAGTACTCACGTGAACGCTCGGCAAGAATGTAATTAATATCTATGTTAGCAGGAGTTGCTGCAACCATTGCTTCACTATTGTCGGCTGTTTTTGCTACATTCCCATTATTGTCGAATCTCCATTTTCCAGCGCGGGCACGAATTACATTGATCAAATCGTAAGCAGTCTTTCCAGAAACTGTAGTTGCTCCTTTAACCGCAGCTTCGGCAGCGATGAAATACAATTCGGAAAATTTGGCAATATTGAACGGACGTGTGCTACCTGCAT
This sequence comes from Bacteroidales bacterium, assembly GCA_012719495.1. Classification (GTDB taxonomy): domain Bacteria; phylum Bacteroidota; class Bacteroidia; order Bacteroidales; family Prolixibacteraceae; genus CAYMTR01. Next base: position 149,116 of record JAAYAG010000011.1, on the reverse strand, counting down.
TAGGCTGACCAAGGCCTTTGCCATTATCGGTGCGGTGTGGGCCTAATTTCCACAATCCAGGATATACGATACGACTAATAGCACGAGGAGAAACAACAAAGTCGGCTCTTCCTGGCAGTACACCTGCTCCGATATTGCTCTTATACGTTGCGTTTGAATAATCGATAGCCTCTGTAGGTTCATCGTTTAAGAAAGAGAGTATGGCTTCGCCTGGATATACTTTCATATTGTTGGCATTGTAAACGAATTCATTGGCAATACCACCTTTAGGCCAATTGCCACGGTATACTGTGGTGAAAGTGCCATCGTAACGCGAGTCGTTGGTTTTGTCGGCAAAAGTATTCTCTACAACATTGATTGTTGGGCACATACGAGTCCATGGGCGACCAAGGTGTTGTTCTGCTTCACGTTGAACCGAGCTAATAACTGTGCTCCAGTCTTCGATAGTTGCACTTCTGGTGTTTGTATAGTTCCAAGTCATCATCCAACCGGCAAAGTTGTCGGGGGCACCACCACTACCATAGGTAAGGCTTCCGCCATTGTAAAACTCACTGGTTTCAGTATGGTCAGCATACAACAATATCTCTTTGTTGCGATCGTTTGTTGCTAAATTTACATCGTAGTATGTAGGTTGCAGACCGAATGGGCCTGGATTGTCAATAGCTTCAACTGCAATATTGTAGGCTTGTTGGAAATACCATTGAGCATCGTGGCCTGCAGGGTCGGTGCGAGGTGTTTCAGGATAAGTTGGAATACTGTTTGGATTTTGCAACCACCAGCCATACGTAAGATAGGCTTTTGCAAGAAACAAGCGGGCAGCAGTTTTTGTAACACCACCAACTACACGGCCAGTTTCTGGCAGGTTGTTTACTGCGAAAATTAGGTCGGGGAAAATGGCTTCTGAATACACTTCAGGAACAGTATTACGAACCGATGTGCGTGCTGTTGATGTGTTGAATTTCAGTTTACCTGCACCTAAGTCGAGAGGTACACCACCGAAAGTTTGAGTAAGTAAAAAGTAATCGAAGCCACGGAAAAAATAGGCTTCTGCAACCAACTCGTCGGAAATAGTTCCAACTTCCTTTGCATTTTCAATAATTCCGTTAGCAGTGTTGATGTTTGCAAATGCAGTCCCCCACAATACATCACTACGGCTTGTTGATGCTGTAATCTGTCCAACACCCGACAAGTCGTGATCTTTAAAGTTACCATCGGCACTCTGAGCATAAGTTGCCTCGTCGGTACCTGTTATACAAGAATTGTAGTAGTACGCTTGACCGTAAATGTAGCGTAGGTGGGCATACATTGATGTTACTCCGCCTAAAACGCCTTTTTCAGTTTTAAAATAGCCAGGTTCGTAAATGCTGCGTGGTTGCTCTTCTAGTATTTCTGAGCACCCCAGCATGAACATCGACAACAGCGTTGCCCCTAATACGTATTTAATATTTATTCGTTTCATTATAATCCTTTTTAAAATGTCAAGTTAATTCCAATCAAATAGTTACGTGTCGTTGGAGTGTTTGTTCCGATGGTTAAGAGACGTCTCAGGTTATAGCCATAAGCTACTGCTGCATTTTCATTACCCATCGAGTTTGTTTCAGGATCCATGCCCGATTCTTTGTAATAGGGCGAGAACATTACGAACGGATTCTGTACCGTACAATAGATGCGCATTTTATCGATACCGAAATTCTTGACAGCTTTTATTTGGTCAAAGTTATATCCCAGTGTTATTGTGCGTACTTTCAAATAGGTAGCGTCGAAGTATCCCAAGGTGCTGCCATATTTTGGATTGTCACTGCTGGTAATTCCACCTGGTTTCGGATATTTTGCATCGGTATTTTCTGGTGTCCAATAGTCTACTTTCACATTTCCACGACGACCACTTAGCATATTCAAGTATCCGGCTGAAGAATAAATTGAGCTGTTGAGGATACCTCCGTTTTTAAATGTTCCTACTGCACTAAGTTCGAAACCTTTGTATGTTAAACGTGTGTTGAAACCTCCCTGGAAGTTTGGTTCCAGATCAATAATCTGACGGTCGGCTGCTCCAACAGCTCTTGTTGGTACTCCGTTGGCATCAACTTCGCCGGTATATTTTACTTTAATCATACCTACATTGCCACCTGGTTCAAGAATGTCGCGATTTGCGTCGCCTTCTTGCCATAAACCAATTTTTTCGTAGTCATAAATAACATCTATTGGGTGACCAACAAACCACCAGTTACCTTCGTCTCTTTTTTGACCAGAGGCAAGTGCTACCAGCTTATTACGGTTTGCATACAGGTTGAGGCCTGCTTCCCAAGTCCAGCCGTTATAATCGTCGAGGATTACCCCGTTAAGATTAAGTTCGAACCCTTTGTTCTGAGTTTCTCCAATGTTAGCCATGTAGCTGCTAACCCCCGATGTTGGTGGCAAACCTACACTTAGAAGAATGTCTTTTGTATCTTGGATGTAGTATTCAGCAGTTCCCGACAAGCGATTGTTGAAGAGGCTAAAATCGACACCAAAGTTCCATGTTTCTGAATATTCCCATCCGAGTTTTGGGTTTGGAAGTTCAGACACATAATAACCTGTTGCATAATCGTCGTCGCCAAAGTTGTAAGGGCGAGTAGCCAAACGACCAAGGGTTTTATACGGGAGTACGGATTGGTTAGATGTTTGTCCGTAACCAACGCGGAGTTTCAACTGGTTGATCAGATTAACATCGCTCATGAAATCTTCGTTTTTGATATTCCAACCAGCAGAGAATGCAGGATATGAATGCCATTTGTACCCATCGGCAAGTCGAGATGAAGCATCTGTACGGAATGTTACAGTAAACATGTAACGATCGTCGTATGAATACATTGCACGTCCCATATACGATTTTAGCCCGCTCTGTTCGTAGTTTTGGTCGTTAGGATAGATTAGAAAGTCGCCGTTTGCATGGCCAAGGTTATAATACTGAAAATGGTCAGCAGGAATATCTTTTGCAATTACTTTTGAACTATTGTAAGTTGTTTGTTCGGCAGAGTACATGGCTACAATATTCACTTGGTGCTTTTCAGCAAATAAACGATCGTAGGTCAACAAGTTTTCAATAGCCCAGTTGGTGTTGAGCGAATTGCTGATTGATGCTGTAGATTCCGTTGTTGCAGTAGTTGAATTGACTCCTTCTCCGGTATACGCTCCTCCATTGGTCATCCTAAAGTTCAACCCAAGGTTTGCACGATATTTTAGCCCCTCGATACCCGGAATTTTAACTTCCCCATATGCGGTGTTGTACGATCCGACAGCTTTTGTTTCGTCGATCCATTTATCTCCCAAAGAGTTGATTATGTCTCTCGAAATGGTCCACGGTTCATCAAGTGGCATTTTAATTGTCCGTTTGAAGTTTCCATCACTATCATAAGGATTGGCGATAGGAGACATGCTGAGTACTCCGTAAATTCCGATCTGGTTTCCTTCTGAAATATTGTAATTGCTATTGCTTGAAATACCGATTTTGAAATATTCACCAATATTTTGATCGATACTTGCACGTATAGATATTCTGTTGTATTGTTGTGTTGGCACAACAGCTTCGTCGTGATAATATCCTACCCCAAAGGTGTAGTTACCTTGTTCTGTTCCACCAATTACTGCTATGTCGTGGCTTGTAACATTGGCTTTGCGGTAAAACAAATCTTGCCAGTCGGTATCAATGTTGTCGGCTTCGTCGAGCGAATTGGTGTACATTCCTGCATCTTGGCGAAGTTTTACAAACTCCTTACTATTCATCATCGGATATTTACCAAATACTTGTTTCATACCGTAATAGCTATTGTATGAAAATTGAGCTTTTTGTTTGGTATTTCCTTTAAGCGAAGTTACCAAAATAACTCCATTGGCACCACGTGAGCCATAAATTGCGGTAGCTGAAGCATCTTTAAGAATGTCGATACTTTTGATATTGTTTGGATCGATATCGCCAATTGAACCGGCAAATGGTATTCCGTCGAGAACTACCAGAGGGTCGTTGCTTGCAGTAAGCGAGCGGGTACCACGTATACGTATTTGCATTGCTGCACCTGGTTTAGTCGAGGTTTGGTCCATTTGAACCCCAGGAATACGTCCCTGCAAAGCTTGTGTGATGTTCGATGATGCTACATCGCGCAACACTTCACCTTTCATTGAGGCAACCGAGCCCGTAACCGCTTCTTTACGCTGTACACCATATCCAATCACTACAACTTCGTCGAGATCAGATACTTCTGATGTGAGGGTTACATTGATAGATGTTTGACCAGCAATGGATACATCTTTTGTTGTCATACCTACAAACGAGAATACAAGTACTCCGTTAGATGATACGTCTTTCAAGGTGTAAACGCCATCCTGATCGGTAATTGTACCTTGGGTGGTACCTTTTAATACTACAGTAGCTCCGGGTATTGGAGCTCCTGTATTGTCTTTGACTGTTCCCTTAACCAGAAGGGACTGCCCAAAGCTCAAAATAGAAAAACATAAAAGTGGTATGATAAGACTTACCACTTTAAGCAATCGTTTCTTTTTCATCACTTAGATTTAATTAAATTGTTACTATTGGTTGAATCCATGATAGCACGAGAGTTATTTTCTTTTGCCTATGGTTTCTGAAAAAATTGGTTTATAAACTTCATCCTACATTTTAACTTCACTCTGTTGCATTCAATTCAATGTATTTGCGAATACTACAAAAGTTGTTTTTTAGGCTCGGTTTGGTTTGTAATTTTGAACCAAATGCTATTGATTTTAATACATGGCCAATATTCTTTAGAAAATGGGATATTAACAATGTGTACTCTTAATAATCAGATTGTGAGGATGATGTGAGTTTATTGAAATTGAGAGATGTGTTGTTTTTGACAAGCAATGCAGATTGTTTTACAATAAGGTATGAAATCGTGGACAAACCCCCTCTTCTTTTATGCAATCGATTACATTACGGGTTTGTGCAATAATTTTTGATATTTTATTTTTCGAAGAGTTTGCTGAGGTTTTCTTTTTCTTCCGGATCGTTGTACTTGCTCACAAATTCGGTTGGAGCCATTCCGAAATATTCTTTGAAATTGTTTGAAAAATAGGAGTGAGACGAGAACCCCACTTTATATGCTACGTCAGAAATGTTCACTTTATTATTGATGAGCAGATAGGCCGCTTGCTTCAGGCGGATTGACTTTATAAGGTTGTTTGGCGAAATGTTGATGTTTTCTTTTAGTTTTCGGTTCAGATGAGCGCGGCTAAGGCCAACTTCGCGGCTAAGGTCATCGATATTAAACTCAGGGTTTTCAATGTTTTTTCTGATGGCTTCAATAACCTTGGAAACTAATCGGCTGTCGGGCGAGCTTATCTGAATTTCGTCTAGTTCTTGGTGAAAATTATTCTGGTATTTGTTCCTGATCATTTCACGGGTTTGAATGGCGTGGGCAATAGTGCTTTTCAATAAATCGAGATTTATTGGTTTGGTTAGGTAATAATCAACTCCGTCGTCGATGCACTGTTGTTCGCATTCTTCAGAGGTTTCTGACGTAAGGATAATTACCGGAACATGATTTGTTTCAGGGTTTTGTTTTATTTTTTTGCATAATGATATCCCGTCAGTGTCAGGCATGAGCAGGTCGGTAACCACAGCATCGGGTATTGTTGTCGAAATTAATTTCCATGCATTTGCTGCATTCGTGAACACTTCAATGTTATATTTTGAGGCTAATTCCATTCGTAGATATTTCCCAAGGTCGGCATCGTCATCGACAAAAACCAGCGAATGTTTCAGTCTTTTTGTTTTTGGCGCTGCATCTATAGGGTCTTTCAGTCTATTTAATTCTTTTTCTGTATTTTCCTTTTCTTCTTCACGAATATCTGCAATGCTTTCGCCGGTTTTTCCCGGTTCAAGTTCCTCATTTGTTAAATGTTTGTTTCCAAGAGGTATGTGTATTATAAAGGCTACTCCTTTTTCGGTGTTTTTAGCCTGAATATTGCCATGGTGCAGTTTTACAATCGATTTAGCAAGGTGTAACCCAACTCCCGAACCACCGAGGGTTTTGTTATGATCGCTTTGATAAAAGCGGTCGAAAATGCGTTCTTTTTCGTTCTCATTAATCTCCGATCCTGAATTTTCAATACAAATCTCGACATGTTCGGTTATATTACCCAAATTACTCGTGTTGAGCGGCTTTTTTACCGTGTCGATGCTTATCATTATATTCCCGTTTTCGGGCGTAAATTTGAACGCATTCGACAGGATATTGAAAAGCACTTTGTCGAAATTGATTTGGTCTATCCACACTTCGAGCGATTCAAGATTACTTACCAATCTGAAATCAATATTGCGTAAAATTGCTTGTTGTTCAAACGATTTCATGAGGTCTTCGATGAAGTCTATCAAATTCGATTGCTGAAAATGTAATTTGAATTGAAGGTTGTCGATTTTCCGTATGTCCATCAATTGGTTCAAAAGCCTTAGAATACGTAATATATTGCGATACATGAGGTTAAACATGTCGAGTTTTTTGGGATCGTTTTCCGATTGTAGCATCGATTTCAAAGGGGTCATTACTAGGGTAAACGGCGTGCGAATTTCATGGGTCAGATCGGTAAACATCTGAAGTTTTAATTCTTTCTTTTCATACTCTGCTTTTTCTTTTTGGTAAATCTTTCTTCGTAGCTGGATATTGAGTATTTCCCAAACGGTAATCATAAAAATTGAAAGATAAAGCAGATAAGCCCACCATGTTTTGTACCAGGGGGGAAGTATGTGAATGTTAATATTGTTGTAAACAACATTCTGTTCGTCATGGGTTCCGTCAAAAAAGGCTTTGGTACAAAATTCATAGTTTCCACTGGGCAAGTTAGTATAGGTTGCCATTCGGTGGTTCGAGCTGGTGAAACGCCAGTCATTATCAAACCCTCTGAGCATATAACCATATACAATTTTTTGTGGGTTTGAATATTCAAGAAGGGTAAAGCCAATGGAAAATACATTTTGTGATTTCTTCAGCGTAATCGTTCGGGCTTGCGAAATGTGCCTGTCAAGGATGTTCTTCTTCCCAAGGCTTTCATCGTAGTTGATATTGTGGTTTAATACCGAAAGACTTGAAAAATAAAGCTTTGAGTTTAGTTTCTTTTCCTCATGGATGTCTGAAGGATTGAAAGTGCTTACCCCGTTGATTCCCCCGAAATACATTTTCCCATTTTTATCGATCCAAGATGATTTTACATGAAATTCATTGTCTTGAAGCCCATCTTGAGCGTAAAACTTTCTGAAAGTGTTAGAAGAAGGGATAAATCTGGAAAGACCGTTCATTGTACTTATCCACAATGTTCCTTCTATGTCTTGCTGAATTGCACAAATTGAGTTGCTCGGTAGCCCGTCGTCTTTCGTGAATAATCGAATTTCTTCATTCTGAACGTCAATAAAGTATAGTCCGTTTTGACTCCCTGCCCAAATCGCCCCGTTTTTATCTTCGAACAACGAACTGAGTGATATCTTAGTAAATTTCCCTGTGATATTGGCATGTGCTACTTCTCCCGATAGGGTATTGTAACAGCGAAGGCCTTCTGTTTCACCTATCCAAAGGTTACCTGAACGATCGAGGCAAACCGAAGATACCCAGCCTGAACTAACATTCGGGGGAAACGATTTGATGTTTCTCTCAGGATATGATATTACCTTAACACCACTCCCCAGCGTACCAAAAAAAAGGTTATCGGTTTCAGGGTCATAAGTGCTGCAGTTTGCTTTTTGCAGATTAATGTCGTTAGAAAATAACCTGAACCCATTCTGATTATCGAAAGTTGTGACGCCACCCATGTAGGTCGTGATCCAAAGTGTACCTCTTTTGTCGGTTAAAAGACTGAGTACTGAGTTGTTTGGTAGTTGGGCATTATCTTTTGTGAATCTTTTTTTTGTTCCATCGGGAGCTATTCTAAACAAACCACCACCGTCGGAGCCTATCCAGAGATTATTCTGGTTATCGTGCAAAATGCCGGTTGCAGAGGCAATGTTGGCGCTCATTGGATGTTCCGTAGCGGCGAGTTTTATGTATTCAAAACTATTTGTGAGTTTGGGAATAATAACTAGCCCTTTTTGATATATCCCGGCCCAAATATTTCCTTGTGCGTCCTGTATAATTGAATGAACTTTTGCGTTTTCCAGATCTACGGGTGCGTATTGATAATCGGGAGTGTAGATGCTTTCTTTATTGCGGTCGAACTTTTTCAGCCCGTGATCTTCCGACCCAACCCAAATATCGGGAGTCATACTGCTAAATTCTCTTCTTTCGGCTAACAGTACCCTAACTCGTTCGTTATTTAAAGTCAGTCCTTTAGGCATTCGAATGAAGCCTAGTTTCCGGTCATAAATAAAAATACCGTGATTAAAGGTGCCTATCAGCAGGTTACCGCTTACCGGGTCTTCTGTCATTGTTGAGACAACTATTTCTTTCGACAGACCTATTAGTTTTTGGTCCCAAACGATAGGTTCTTTGGTAAGGGTATTGTAATCGACTTTAGAAAAAAAGCCTTGTTCTGAAAAGTTCCATAATTTTCCTTTGGCATCGAAAAATAGGATTCCAGGGAAACGTGTTTGATATATCTGGGCCAGTTTATCTGATGTTTGAGCATCTAATTGATGCGTGTTTTTATCGAAAACTACGACACCTAAACCGGCTACTGAAACCAGAATCTTTGTTCTGTCAGGACTTTCTAAGATCGATGTAATATAAGGCGTTGCTGTTTCTGTAGAATCTTGAACAGAAAATCTTCTGAAGGTGTTTTTTTCGTGGTCGAAAATTTGCAAGCCCTTCGATGTCCCAACCCAGGTCGTTCCCTTGCTGTCGGAATAAATGACCTTCACTAAGTCACTGGCTAGTGTTCCTGGTTTGCTTTGGTCATGATAAAAGGTGGTAAAATTCATACCATCGAAATAGCTTGCCCCATTTTCTGTGGCAATCCAAATATATCCTAAACTGTCTTGCGACACTTTGTGTATTAGGCTGTTGGGTAAGCCGCTTTCTGAATTGTAAAATCGTATTTTTTGCCCAAAACCGGGTACAGTAATTAATAGAGCGAAAAGTATCTGAAGAAAGATCAAATACTTATTCAGTCTACATTTTGTATGTTTCAAAAATACCCCCACCTTTTACTTGTATCAATTCAATATTATCCTTAGAAAAGACAAGGTTTAATCAACTAATAAAAAACCACCTTGACTAGGGATTGATATATTAACCTCTTGGCTTTTGCTCAATGTTGTACTAGTTACTTTCCCGTTTAATTGCTGGTCATCACTATATATTTTAAGCTCTGAACCGGGTTTGATCATAGATAAAGTAGTCTTTAAATTCAATGGTTCCGATTGTGCATTTATTCCGGCAACATACCATTTGTCCCCGCTTCTTCTGGCCATGATAATATATTTTCCGGGGTATCCGTCAATGAGTTTAATTTCGTCCCAAGTATTTGGTACTTTTTTCATAAAGTCGATTGCCCAATCGGGAGCATCGGTGAGGTTGTTGGGAGCCAGTGCAAAATGCTGAACCGGGCTTTGGAACAGCACGGCTGTGGCTAGTGCAAACACATCTGATGTAATTCGTTTTGAGCCTCGGTTTGGCGTGTTGTTTCCGTTGTAAAACTTATTTAGTGCGCTGCCACCAAAATCCATGCTTCCTACAGTATTGCGTATAAACGGGTGCATACATGCGCTGTACGCTTCAAGGTTACACCGTTCCTGTGAAAAATAGAGCATTTCGCTGGCCAGCACGGCTTCGCTCGATGCGTAATTGGGGAACATGCGCTCCCAACCGCGGGGCAGGGTACATCCGTGGAAAACCACCATCAAACCGAAATCGTTGGCATCGGTTAGGATATCTTCGTACAATTTCATGGTCATTTGCTTATCTCCACCGAAGAAATCGACTTTAATTCCTTTAATTCCAATGCTCTTCATCCAGGCCATTTCTTTGCGTCGTACAGATTGCTGGTTCATTTTGTCTTTCGGCCCCTGTGGGGCATCGTTCCAGTATCCGTTTGAATTGTACCATAAATACAGTGAAACTCCTTTTGATGCTCCGTATTTAGCTAATTCTTCAATTTTGTCGTATCCAATTTGTGTATCCCAGAGGGCATCAACCAGTATTGTTTTGTACCCCATAGATGCACTAAAATCGATATATTGCTTTTGAACTTCGAATTTGGTTGCACCATCCATTTTCATAATCCAGCTCCATGAACCTTTTGTGTATTCGTATCTTTGTGATGCATTATATTGTGGTTCAACATTGTCAAATGGAATTGTTGTCTCAACAATAGGGGAGAGGTTGTTGCCAACGGTAATTGTTCGCCATGGGGTGAAACCCGGTAAAGCAATTCCTGGTGATGACGTTCCATTGCCGTTGTTTTCTTTCTCATTGGGGAAAGCTATGGTATACAGCCCGTTTTCATGGCCTGTAAGGTGGCTTCCGCAATACCGGCTGTCGACACCGGTTTCTGAAATCAGTACCCAACCATCGTTGTTTACCCTGAACAGGCAAGGGAAAATGTAGCCATTGCCCCAACCGTTTTTGCCCATGGCATCGTCGGCAGTGTATGGTGCCTCGTAGCTCGGTGCAGTGCGTGCAAAGCCTGTCATTGGATCCATTTGCGGAGAAAGGAAGGTGGTGGTTCCTTGGGGCAAAACAAAGCTAGTGGCTTCTTGGTTAATCATGCATACAAAGCGTTCTCCTTGGCGATGAAGCATATATCTGAAGGCAACGTTGTTGTTGCTTACTCTGAAAATCAGGTCGAAAGCAGGTTTGTTGTCTTTGGAAAATGAAAAGATTGCTTCGTTAGCCATATAATGCACCTGACTTTTTTTGATGTTGGGCAACGAGTATATTTCGTCAATTTTATTGATTTTCACTTCGCTGCTCAGTGTAAGGCCTTGGGTAAAATCGCCTACGTTAGTGTTTAATCCTACTGGTGACGGCAGAATCAGGGTTTTGTCATTGTAAACAATGTTGTAACTTGGTTTTCCCTCATTGGACGCAACGTTTATCTTAAGCTTTCCATCTGGACTGGAAACTTGTTGCGCATTTGCATAAGTTATAACCATAAAGCCCCAAAGGGAAAATATTAATGTTCTCACTATTTTTATGCTTGCTTCTCTCATCGTTATTGTTAGTTAATGTTTTCTCAAATATAAAATTCAATCAAATTTTTCTCTGGCTTTTAAAAAAATCGCAGTAGAACGAGTTTCCTTGATTTATTACTTTGCCAAAGTACAAAAAAAACCGGCGCCAGGCTAGACTACCTATGCGCACGGTTTCCTGCTTTCTGTTTATTGATTTTCTATTATTAACTTTTGTATCGAATAATTTTTTTCGGTTATGGTCTGAAGAAAATAAATCCCTGCTTCGACCTGAAGCTCAATTTCTTCGTTAAATGTTTCATCTGTATATGTTTTTGAATAAACGCGAAGGCCGTTGCAGTTGAAAATATTCAACGACGTAAGGGGCTTAAGGCTTTCAATATTGATTTTTGACTTTGTAGGATTTGGGAATACTTTAATTGTATGGTTTGCAACAAATGATTGAAATCCGTTGGGAATTTCGGGTTCTTCAATTTCGGGACAAGAGCTTGCCTCGCCGCCTAAGCCGGAAGGAACCTTACCTGTATTGGTTATATATAGTTTGTCGATGGCTGCGCCATTTTCCCGATAGCAGATATAAAGGGTGTGGTTTCCAGGTTCCAGCGTATAAAACATCGTGCTTTCATTACTTTGGTTATGCACATCATCCCATGCCCAACTGCTGCCTCCCGGAATACTGTTCCAATTTACCCATTCACCATTGTCGACACGTACCCAAAATGAATCATCGTTAGGGCTTGGGACTAATATACGTCCCCATACTTTGTATGTACCGCTTTCTTCTACGGTAAATGAGTATGTTAAATGTTGGGTTGTGTCGGCTGTTGGGCTCGGGGCTGATTCAAATTCGTTTTTCACAGTCAGGTATTTTCCTTCAGAAACGGCTGAGTTTTGTATTATGTCCCAATTTTCACCTACTATTGAAGCACATTCTGCTTCGAGCCAGCATTCTGTTGAATTGTTGTTATATACATTAACTGTGAATGTTGATGAAGCAGTAGCACCGTCGTTGTCGGTTACTGTGAGCGCGAAAATGTGTTTTCCCAGTTCTAGCTTTTCCTGAATTTCCGGGGTGTTTGCAAACTGGTAGCCATCTTTAGCCCATGAGTATTTTACAATTTGACCATCGTTGTCGGTACTTTCGGCTCCGTTCAAAGTAACAGTTACGCCTGTACCCTCGTTATCGGGCACTTCATTTTCACCTGTGATGATGGCAACCGGAGATTCGTTATTATACTTTCCGCCATGAGCGGGATCTGATGTAAATGTTGTTATGCTTTTTGGTTCAACACTTGCCGAAAAGCTTCCGTTTTCAATGGTAAATGTTCCCTCGTTGTTTACTTTTTTCAAGGCTGTAGTAGTAAATTGAGTCATTGAATCGATCACGTCGAGGTTGTTCTCGATATTAAAATTGAGTGTGGCTGCATTGTTGCTACGGTTGACAACCACAATTGCCAGCGTTGAGTCGTTTTTGTAAGCAGTTGCTGTAATATTGGTTCCGGCATTGAAAGGCATTTCAACCCGATATGAGCCGGGCCTGACAAATTTTGAAAAATGCGACATTACATACCCTTTGTCGGTAATATTGCCCGAATCATCAATAAGTCCATAAAAACGGCGAATATACCAATACACAAACGCGCTCATGCGGGCATCCATGCATGTATTTATTTCTTCCGCCACCTGAAGGGCTAGTTCCCATGTGTTGTCGGCTGGTTTGTCGCTTCCGTATAAGTGTTCGGTCATCCATATTTCTTTTCCTTTCTGATAGGCCAGAGGATAGTAGAAATTCGATTTTGGCGTTCCGTAGAGATGAGTTCCCAGAATGTCGATATTTGAATTGGCAATAGAGTCGTTTAATAACGGGTCGATCATTTTTCGGCTGTAGCTAAACGATTCGGGAGCAATAACCCTGCAATTTATATTTTGGGCGTTTTCGCGCACAAATTTCAACATTTCATTGGGTTCCCACCATGTCCAGCTATGCCAGTCGGGTTCGTTTTGTACCGAAATGGCATACAGGGGCACCTCATTACTATTCATGTGATCGATGAAGCTGTTGAGATGATCGGTATATGCTCCATAGTATTGGGGCAGAAGTCTGTAGTCGGTCCCTTGATCGGTTTTTCTAAGCTCTTCTTTCATGTTAGAAGGGGGATTCCAAGGCGATGCAAACACAATAGCCCCTTTACTTACTGCATATTTTGCAGCCGGCAATTCAGCATTCCACCCGTTTTTTTCTGGGTCGACCCAAATACGGAAAATGCTCAGTCCTATTTCGCCAGGATCATTGTCGAATGCTTTTTCGCACATGTCGTTGTTCAGTTGCTGACCTGTCCATGCGTTTATATGAATTCCTCCAAATCCGCGAATTATCTGGTGTTGATTGGCTAAGTCGATGGTTAGGTTTTGAGCGTTTGCTTCATTGACAGAAATCAATGATAAGAAAACGATGCCTAGAATGATCAATTTTGTAAGTGTTAACTTCATCTTTCTTCTATCCTCCTGAAATGTTAATACTAAAATCTTTTTGGCAGAACGATGTTGATTTTTTTAAAATGAAAGCCGCTACTAATCCAGTGGTAAAATTAGCTAAACGCGAGGCTCAAATTTGTCAAAATTGAACAAATAATTGTCAATTTTGACTCATTTATAATGGATTATGTGTTTGGTGTCTAATCGTAACTATTTGTCTATTATTGGTTTCTATGGTATTGAAAATCATTTTCCGGTCATTGTTGGAAGTTTCCCATTGTATGGTTCTATGTGTTGAAAAAGATTCTTTTCGTGGTTAACGAAGGATTTGATCTTCAGTAAATGATATTTAGTATTTCTATGCTTTGTTGAAATTGTTATTTATTTGTCAGATAATCAGTTTTTTAGAATTGTTAAGTGGTTCGAGAAATTTGATTTTTTTATATCTGGGAAAATATTCCAAACGTGCATTTATTTATTAATATGTTGATTATTAATTGATATAGCATTATATTCCTGTCTTTATTTACCAATTATTTAATTTGAGGCCGATATTTCTACAAGTTGCAATTACATATAAGAGTAACATGCTGTTTGTGAGTTTTTAGAGCATAATATACTACAAAGTTAAATTTATATAATTATTGATATTTTCATTAGAATTACACAAAAAATTAAACATATAGATGTCTATTTTTATTAAACTATTAGCTAGGATTATAAAAATAGCTCTTTTGAACTATCTATTTTTAAAGTGTTAAAAATTGTGAATTTTCACATATCGTTCTGTTAATTTTCCCCAAACGACATGAATTTTAGAGATATGCATTATTAATGATTTATTAGAAACAAATAGAAATAATTAAGTACTAAATCTATAATCTTTATGAAGAAAGTTTCCTTTTTATCAAAGATCTTCCTGATTACAGGGTTGTTTTTTTCCTTGTATAGTTGTGAAGACGATCACTATGCCCGCTATGAAGATCCACCATGGTTAAGTGGATCAATTCTCGAAACGCTTGAGGAGAAAGGGAATTATACAATTTTACTGCAATTAATGAAAAAAGCCGGCTATGAGGAGCCGATTCAAAATGGCCTTTTTACAATTATGGCAGCCAACGACAGTTCATATCAGGCATATTTCAAATCGGCAAGCATAAGCTCTGTAGATGAAATCACCGAAGAGCAGGCATTTAAGTTGTTTACTCTTAATATTATGAACACACCTAAAGCGCGTCAACAATTTGTTTATGATTATTCATATTGGCACGGAGGTTGGCAGGAAAGTGGAAGTGAGATTGGTGCCCTTCTTTGGAGGATGCAAACTCAAAGTAAAGCAGATGATTACTTCGATACAGTGAGGTATTTTACCGATTTTAAAGGAGAAACATTGTTGATACAAGGGCAGGAAAAATGGGTCCCATATTTCTCTACAGAATTTTTTGCAGAGAGTTTTGGAGACCCTAATGGCTCTGATTATAATTTCTTTTTTCCCGACACTAAATGGAGCGGTTTACAATGGTATAATGCCAATGTTTTATCATCGGAAGCGAAATGTTCTAACGGATATATTTACTTTATTGATAAGGTTGTACCCGGGATACCAAGCATAGAAGAATATGTTAAGGAAAATCAAGATAAGTATGGTGTTTTTTATGACCTGATACAACGTTTTGCTTATTATTCATTGTCAGGATATGCTGACGACAACGATCAAGTTAAGATTTACTCGAAGGGATATTCCCGTATTACTAATATTGCAAGTGAAGGCGGCCCTACTCCCGATGGCGGTATAATTCAGCGCAAGAACTCTTGGACTGCACTTATCCCAACCAATAACGCACTTCAGAATTATATTGACAATACAATTTTAAAGCAGTTTTCTAGTTTGGATGAAGTTCCAGAAATAACGTTGACTTTTCTGGCCCAGTCTTGTTTAGTCAATCGGCTGGTAATCCCATCTAAGATGCAAAAACAATTTTTCAATTACTACGGCGATGTAGTTCCTATTGACATTCATAATGATATAGAGAGCGCAATAATGTTGAGCAATGGGCCGGTTTATACCATGAATAAGTATAATCCTCCCAGAGCCTTTACAAGTACCATTGCCCCAGTGTTTTTCGACAGTATTTATACCACCTTTCTTTATGGAATTAACGCTTCTCAAATGATTATTTCTCTTACATCGCCCGATTTGGATGTAACCATTTTTGCTCCAACAAACGATGGGCTAGCCGAAGGGGGTATTCGCTATTTTAAAGAAGGAGAAAGAATTGAATATTTGGCCGAAGATGGCCTTTGGAACCCGATGGGGGAATTGGCGATAAAATCGTATGTAAGCGATCAAATTACCCTCGATAATAACATTGATTTTTCTGGTTCAGGATTTGTAAAGATGAATTCAGGCAACTATGTACAATATAAAAATAACGTGCTTAAAGGTGGAGGAAATCAAGAATTGGGCAATCAAGCCAAGATTACTGGTTCGCAAAAAGGTGATAATGGCATTTTGTACTTTGTTGATAAAGCTATACTTGGCCCTAAAAACGATGCCGCAAAATTCATTGCAAACGACAATGAATTATCTGAATTCTATAATCTCCTATACCAAGCTGGCCTTTCTGATACAACTATTAATTCGGAGACCGATTTGGCGTATCCTCACATGAGTTTCTTACAACTTCAAGAATCATGGACTGTGTTTGCACCTACAAATAGTGCCATAAATTCTGCACGAATCAATGGGCTAATTCCAGACGACAAAGAAAAATTAAAAGAGTTTCTTCTTTATCATTTTGTGTTTGATAATGTCATATTCAACGATGGCAAATTAAGTGGAACTTTCTGTACTGCAAAGATCGATTCTACTGGTGTTGATGTGGCGTATTGTGCTCCTGTTGAAATTGTTAACCAAGTTGATAATTTGAGTGTAATTGACAGAAAAGGGTCGAGGGTAAATGTTAGCAACAGTACTGCCAATAACCTCATTCAATTTGGCGTGCTTCATAAAATTGATAACGTGCTTCTTGAGAAGTAGCAGGAGTATTTATATAATCACAAAGTGTAAAGCTATATGAAAAAATATATTAAAATATTACAAACTACTTTGTTGTTCTTTTTCTTGCTGGTATCAAATTTTACCTTTGCACAAAGTATTATTATTACCGGCTCGATAAAAGATGTTAACAAACAGCCTATAACAGGGGTTAATATTGTTGAGGTTGATGCAAACGGTCGTTTTGTAAGTGGTACAATAACCGATTTTAACGGCAACTTTTCATTTAAGATATCATCAACAAAAGCTAAAATACAAGTTTCATTTATTGGTTTTAAAAACCAAGTTTTGGAAGTTGGCAATAAAACCAAACTCGATATTGTTCTTGAAGAGGAAAGTAAAGGACTTGAAGAAATTGTTATTCGAGGCGAAAAAATGGGTAATGATGGTGTTACATCTGTCAGAGACCGCGCAACAGCCATTGCTCGCTTAGAGTTTGAGGACTTAAAGGTTGCTCAAACAACAACTGTTGAAGAAATGCTTCAAGGTCGAATCAGCAATGTTGATATTACTGCAATTTCAGGAGATCCCGGTGCTGGGCTAAATATCCGAATAAGGGGTACTGCTACATTAAATGCAAACAACGAACCCTTAATTGTTGTTAACGGAATTCCTTACAGTACAACAATTGCCTCTGATTTTGATTTTGCCAGTGCCAATGTGGAACAGTTTGGTAACCTGATTGATGTGAGCCCTGAAGATATCGAATCGATAGAGGTGCTAAAAGATGCCGCATCAACTGCCATTTATGGATCAAAAGCAGCAAATGGTGTGCTTATGATACAAACAAAGCGAGGTACCAAATCGAAACCAATTTTTGAATACACAACCAAGTATACCTTATCGAAAGAACCTGATCAAATTCCTATGCTTGATGGTCCAGGGTATGCTCGCCTGATGAAAGAAGAACATTACAATAACGATGCAGGTACGTGGTTTACACAAAACGACGATGGTACGTATAATAGTTCTGAAATTGATTTTGACCCCACATGGGAGAATTATCATAATTTCTCGCAAAACACAAATTGGGTGAAAGAAATAACCCAAATTGGACACGTCTTGGAGCAAAACTTTTCTGTGCGAGGCGGCGGAGATAAATCGAGATATAAAATGTCGTTGGGTTATCAGGATGAGAAAGGGACAACCATTGGTACTGGGCTAAAGAAAATAAACATAAGCACTTCGCTCGATTATGATCTTTCGACTAAAATAAGATTGAAAACCGACATTATGTTTACGCGCTACGACCGTGATGCTAATTATGAAGTAGCTCCAAATGCAGCCATCAGGTCGAAAGCTTACACAAAAATGCCTAATATGGCGGTGTACGAAATGGACAAAGACGGAAACCAACTTGAGTCATTTTTTACGCCGATAGAGACATTGCAAGGTTCGGGTTCATCAATGTTCAACCCGGTGGCTGTGGGGAAATTGGGAAGTAATAAAACCCTCCAAGATAACACACGCGCTGCATTTTCTATCAGATACAATATCCTGTCTTCATTAATATATGATGGTACTATTACCTTGGATATTTCCGATGCCAAAACTGCCTCATTTCTCCCTTGGGAAGCCTTGGGCTACGAATTTATGTCATCTTCTACCAATAAGGCACGTGAGTCGTACACGAAAAATTCATCGGTAACAACAAAAAACCAGTTGTTATATACTCCAAGTTTGGGCGAGGGGCACGAGCTTGTTATACAGGGTGTTGTTGATACGGAATCAAAAACCGACCGATTTTATGCTACTGAAACCTACCGATCAGCATCGCCCGATTTGAAAGACCCTGCAGGAGCAGTAAACCTGTTAGGTTTCACAGGATCATCAGGTGCATATCGTTCATTGGGCTTTTATACACAAGTCATGTATAAATATACAGACAGGTACATTTTAACTGCTGGGGTTAGGTACGAGGGCAATTCAAAGTTCAGTAGCGATAGTCGTTGGGGAACTTTCCCAATGTTGTCGTTTGCTTGGCGTGTTTCTAGCGAACCGTTTATGAAGAAATTAAAATTCATCAACGATTTGAAGTTGCGTGGTAGTTGGGGGCTGTCGGGTAATTCTCCAAAGGATAACTACTTGTATTTTAGTACATATAGCGCTAGTACATCGTATGGTTATATGGGGGTTGCTGGCGTGCGTCCCGATAAAATTGAGCTTACTTCGCTAAAATGGGAAACGATAGAGCAGTATAGCCCTGGTATTACTTTTTGGGGGTTCAACAACCGGCTGAATATAGAATTTGATGTTTACCGAAAACTAACCCATAACCTATACATTAAGAATTCCAGAATCCCTACAACATCAGGGTATTCAGCTATAAGCCAGAACGAAGGCGAAATGCTAAATCAAGGGTGGGAGTTGATGTTTGATGCAAAAATTATTGAACAAGACAATTTCAAGTTTAGTATAAACTTCAACATGTCACACAATGAAAACATAGTGTTGAGCCTTCCCGAAAACTATTCGCTCGAATCCGGAAACATGCTGGCTAATGGTGAATATAAAGTAAAAGTGCTTTCTGGTGTTCCGGTGGGTACTTTCTTCGGGTATAATTATGAACGGGCTTATGTCGATTATAACGACATTGTTGTTCGAGATGCAAAAGGTAATCCGGTTTACGATATTACTGGGAAAAAGCAATTGACAATGGTTCAGGGTGCTGAAAATTATGAGTTTGAGCCCGGCGATGCCAAATATACCGACACTAATTACGATGGGGTAATTGATGAATTGGATATTGTTGTGTTGGGCGACTACAACCCGTCAATTATGGGTGGTCTTGGTCCTCGTATTAGCTATAAAAACTGGACTTTCAACTGTTTTTTCTATTACAAACTTGGGCAAGATGTGATTAACCAAACAAGAATGGATACGGAGAAAATGTATAATCACGATAACCAGAGTAAAGCTACAAACTGGCGTTGGAGAAGTATTGGCGATACAACAGATGTGCCAAGGGCGCTTTATCAAAAAGGATATAACTGGTTGGGATCTAGTAGGTTTGTTGAAGATGCATCGTATTTGCGCTTAAAAACAGTATCGCTTTCATACAACTTTAGTAAGAAAGCATGTGAAAAGATGAAATTGAAAGAAGTTCGAATACATGGTACTGCATACAATTTGTTCACTTGGACTAATTACTCCGGACAGGATCCCGAAGTGGGCTTGCCTGGCCCTACCGGTTTGCCTCGCGATAACAGCCGAACTCCTCCGGGAAGGAGAATTACTATAGGTCTAAATGTTAAGTTTTAATACAGAACACAATACTATGAAAAAATTAGTTAAATATATTAAAAGCCTGATTATTGTTGTGCTGCTTACAGGCATTGTGTCGTGCAATGAATGGCTAAATTTAGAGCCTGAAAATGAGTTGGTTAAACAGGAATTCTGGCAAAAAAAGGAAGATGTTGCAGCCGTTATGGCAGCTATGTACGATGCTTATCGGGATAACGTGGTCGCCTTATGGATGTGGGGCGAAATTAGGGCCGATATGTCCGAAATTTCTGGTTCTGTAGCTGGTTATCCTTCTGTAGCTCAATCAGAAATTCTATCAACTAACAGTGTTATTCATTGGGATGGTTTTTATAATGCTATCAACCTTGCAAATACAATAATGGCTTATTCAAAAGATGTGCTTAAGGTTGATGATACATTCGATCCGGTAGTTGAAAAATCGTACCAAGCCGAAGCTATATTTATCCGCTCAAAGTGCTACTTCGATATGGTCCGTATTTGGAAAGAAGTTCCCTTAATATTGAATGCTTCGAATTCTGATACCGTTAGTTTTTCGGTTAAGAAAAGTTCAGAAAGGGAAATTCTCAATCAAATTGAAGCAGACTTGATTAAGGCAAAAAACTTTGCGTTTGTCGATGAATATGCTTCTTCTCCTGATTTATACAAAGGGAGAGCCAATAAGCATTCGATTAATGCCCTCTTGGCCGACATTTACCTTTGGAGTGAACAATACGAGAAATGTATTCAGGCTTGCGATGAGATTATCAACTCGGGTAAGTTTCAACTTTTGGGAACCAACGATTGGTTTACTCTTTTTTATCCCGGAAATTCTGTTGAAAGTATCTTCGAAATTCAGTTTAACGAAGCATATGAAACTGAAAGAAACCCACTGTGTACTAGTATAATGGGAATTATTGGAGGATCGAAAGTCGCGTTAAAAACCTACGCAAAAGAACTATTTACTACAACCGATATCCGAAAGGCGTATCCCGATGCGCGGTCAAAGTTCTTGTATAAAAACATAACTACAAAAACAAAAAGAACATCAAACGAATGCGATGCCAATGTAATTTATTACCGGTACAGCGATATCCTCTTGATGAAAGCAGAGGCATTGGCCGAGTTGGAAAGATTCAGTGAAGCTAACGCTTATATTAATGAGATACTTCAACGGGCTTCGTTATCTCCAATGAACATCAGTCCTCTTAAAGAAACATTCAGGACCATCATTATGGAAGAACGAGCTAAAGAATTTGCTTTCGAGGGTAAACGTTGGTTCGATGTTCTTCATTTTGCAAAAAAGAACAACTTTGAAAACAAAAACCTTATAATCCAAATGATATTGGAAGGTGCTGATGTGAAAAAGAAACCAATCCTGCGATCAAGGATTTTAGATACTATGAGCTACTACCTGCCAATTCCAGAAGGTGAATTGCGGGCTAATCCATTATTGGAGCAGAATCCATTTTATGACCGTTAATCTATACTATCATGAAGAGAATTAATATTAAAATAAATAAAGGGCTGATATTATTTATCCTTATGGGCCTTTGCTTGGTTCAATGTGTCGAGAAGGAAATTGATTGGGGCTTTGAAACTGAAGATTTGCAGATGATTGAATACATAGGACAAGACTCGGTTAATTATCGTGAATTTATCGAGATTGCTGATTATGTTGATGTGTCGGGTATTTTAAGTACCCGTGGGCCTTTCACGTTATTTTTGCCCAATGATGCTGCTTGGAAAACTTACTATTCTTCGAAAGGAAAATCTTCGTATAAAGATTTTACAATAGAAGAATTGTCGATTGTTGTAAGAAACCATGTTTTACCTGCTGAAATTTATACAAACGACATAGGGCTTGGAAGTTTAAGTGAAAAAAATGCAATTGGCGATTATTTGGTATCCGAATTTGATAATGTCGATATACTCATCAATAAATACTCAAAAATTGTAGATAGAGATATTAAAGTTGCCAATGGTATTATTCATAAAATTGATAGGGTTATAGATCCGGTAACTAAAGGAACTTACACCACAATAAACGAGTTGGAATACTTTTCTATTTTCACAAAAGCCTTGGAACTGGCTGGAATTAAAGATACTCTTGATATAGTTGAAATACCTTATGGTGTTGGAACTGCTCGGGTTAGGTACACTATTCTTGCTGTACCCGATTCTGTTTTTAATGCAAATCAGATTTTCTCGGTAACCGACTTGGTGAACAGATTCAATAATGGTGTTGGAAATCTAAATCAACCGGGTAATGGTTTCTACGACTATGTAGAATATCATTGCATTGAGGGAACCTATTATATGTCAGACATTGAAACCGTGTCGTATTATACAATTTCGAGAACTAACTCGGTAAATATGAATGTGAAAACAGATTTTCTGATCAACTATACAACAGGAGATAGTTTGCTTACTTCTTTTATTCAAAAATATTCAAATGTACCCACCAAAAATGGGGTGATACATGGAATTACACAGTTGTTGCCTGCTACTGAAGCTGTACCTCAAAAATACACTTTCGATGTCACTGCTTTTCCTGAATTTCAAGAACTTGAAATTTACACGACCGAAGGAACCAAAAATTTCTATGACGGAGAAAACGGAATAGCAAAAATAAAATGGATTGGCGACTATATGCAATATTGGCGAAAGGCACAAGGCACTGGGTTCATCAATGAAGATTGCCTTGTTATGTCTGAAGGATATTGGACACTTGAAGTTACAATACCCAAAATTGCCCGAGGTAGGTATAGCGTTTACGGATATTTTAAAAAAGGGTACAACCGAGCAAATATAGTGGCATATATTGATGGTGTGAAAGCAGACAAAGTGTTGGATTTGAATACAGTTATTGATGGAGTTTATTTCGTTGATGAATATATCTGCGACGTTGATTGGCAAACAACACAAGAACATGTGATAAGATTAAAAACCGTTTTTCCTGGAACTATAATGTGGGACAGGTTAACATTTGTACCAATTGAATAGTATTTCACTAAAGAAAAAAGATTACTATGATAAAAAATATAATTAAATCTATAATTATCTTTAATGCATTGATACTTCTATGTTTGCTAACGTTGCATGCTCAAAGTTTGCAAAAAGTATCGGGTGTAATTAAAGAGGCAACCAGCAATAAACCACTCCAATCAGCATTGGTTTCTATTGCTGGAGCAAGTTCGAACACCGATGAGAATGGTGCGTTTGAAATAAATGTTGCCGATCCTAACGAATTTTTGGTGGTTCAATTACCAGGGTATACAACACGCATTATTGAACTAAATGGCCAATCTATGGTGACAATATACATGGTTCGGAAGGAGTTTCGGTCTGTTGATGATCAGTTTTCTACACCATTAGGTTTCTTGGCCGTTCGCGATATGACTCAGTCTGGCTCTTATATTACATCTAACGACTTAAGCCAGAAAGCGAGCAGTTCATTAGATCAGCTTTTTCAAGGGAAGTTAGCCGGGACACAGGTTATTACAGGTTCTGGTATGCCTGGAAGTAAAAACTTTTTAAATATAAGAGGATTGTCGTCGATGTTTGGAAGAAACGAACCATTGGTGATTGTCGATGATATGATTCATCCGATCCATTACGCTAATTACAGTTCTGTAGATGCGTTTACTCATAATCCTTTTGATGTCGTTGATGTAGAAGATGTTTCAAGTGTTTCGGTTTTAACCGAAGGAAATGCATCGTTGGGCTCTAATGGATCAAATGGTGTGATTTATATTAATCTGGAACAGAAAGGTGAAACAAGTAGCAGCATTGTTGTTAATGGGTACACTGGTGTAGCGTTTTCGCCAAAGCGGCAAAACCTCCTCGATGCAGGTGGTTTCAGGGAATTGTTCAATGAGCAAATTAACCAATTGGGGCTTTCGCAAGAAGAAATTGAGAAGAAGTATTCATTCTTGAACACTAATGAAAATTCAGAAGAGTATCATCGATACAACAATAATACAGACTGGCAGGATGAAATATATCGTGTTGGCATTTTGCAGAAATATCACCTCTTTCTTAAGGGAGGAGACGACATTGCAACGTATAATATTTCTACAGGATACTTAAATCATCAAGGAATACTTAAAAATACAGGGTATAATCGATTTAATTTGCGGGTTAATGGGGTAATAAACATTACCGACAAATTTAGCGTAATGCCAAGCACAAAACTTTCGTTGGCTAATTCGGCGTTGATGGAGCAAGGTTATAACATTCCTACTAATCCTATTCTTGCTGCACAATTGAAGTCTCCAATCATGACACCAATGAAGTTTGATGCTCAGGGCAATGAGTTGGGAACAATTGATGATATTGGTGTTTTTAACGTGAGTAACCCTACAGCAATTGTCAAAAATATTGATGCTGAAAATAAAAATTATCATTTTATAACGTCGGTTAAAGCTCAATATGAGTTTTCTAAAAATTTATCAATCTCAACATTTGTTGGTATCAACTTTAATAATTCGAGAGATAATATTTTTATTCCCGACCTTGGTATTAGTAAAATAGATTCAGCCTACAACACGAGCAGGGTAATGGTTAACGAATTTCGTTCAACCCAAAACCAGAATCAGCTTAGCTACAAAAAAGTATTTAATAGCAAAAGCTTACTCAACGTGAAAATTGGTCATAGATATGTTATCAATTCTTACGAATATGACAAAGGGCAAGATCTTAACTCTTCAACTGACGATTTTAAAAGCTTGGGTCAGGGGGCAAATAACCCTGAGTTGAGAACTATTTTTGGTGAAAACAGAAAGGTGAAATGGGTAGCTTATTATGCAACTGCCGATTATAACTTTTCTGACAAATATTATTTTTCTGCAGCATTTTCGTACGATGCAAACTCTGCTTTGGGCAAAAATTCGAGATATAATTTTTACCCGTCGCTCAGTGGCGCATGGAGGCTCTCTGCAGAACCTTTTTTGGCCGAAAAAACTTGGCTCAACGATTTGAAGATAAGGGCATCGTTCAGTCAATCAGGTAACATCAATAATTTTGCATACGATTATAGCCATTTGTATTATAGAGGAAGAAAATTGTCTTCATCGAGCGTGCTGGTTCGTGAATCGGTTCCAAACCCCGATATGGAAATGGAAAAACTAACCAGTTTCAATCTTGGTGTCGATATTTCTCTTTTAGCTCAAAAGTTGAACATTTCGCTTAATATGTTCAATTCAACAGTAAACAATCTGATTACCAGGCAAAAAATTGCTCCGGCTTATGGGTACACAACCTACTACAGCAACTCAGGGGCATTGCGGAATATGGGAGCCGAATTATCGGCTAATTATCGGCAAGATATTGGCAATGTTACTGTAAATGTTGGAGGTTCGTTGTCTTATGTCGATAATAAAATCACTTCAATCGACTTTCTGCTTAAAGAGGAAAACAGTATTGTAAATGAAGTTGAAGGAGTAAGCCTTATTACAAAAGCCGGAGAACCTATGTATTCATATTTTGGGTTGAAAACTAATGGTATTTTCAACAATAACGATGAAGCTTCTCAATACATTGGGCCAAATGGAAAACAGGCAACAGCTGGTGATATTCGATACGTAGATGTAGATGGCAATAAAGTCATTAATGAGTTGGATAAAATGATTATTGGGTGCCCAATTGCGCCCATTTATGGCGGATTGTATGCCTCGGTAGCTGTAGGTAATGTTGAGTTTAAGGCAGATTTCGCTTTTAGCACAGGTAATGATATTTATAGTCATGTTAACAAATTAGGCCAGTCGATGCAGTTGGGGCAAAACCAACAAGCTATAGTAAAAAAGCGATGGAATAGTACTAATACTGGTTCAGATTTTCCGGCACTTTCAATTGGCGATGAATATGGGAACAACGTGTTTTCCGATCGCTGGATAGAAGATGGAAGTTATGTTCGAATGCGTTCTTTTACTGTAAGTTACAAGTATCCGAAATCGACTAAGATTTTTGATACCCTCACGCTTTACTTAACAGCAAGCAACTTGGTTACGCTCACTTCATACTCGGGGCTCGACCCTGAGTTTATGCTCTACAACGATCCGTTGTATTTAAGTAATGATTACGGCAAAATGCCTCAGCCCAAATCGTTTGTGTTTGGTGTTAAATTAGGATTGTAGTGTAGAAGATATATGAAATGTATGTTTCATTCGATAATAATTAAAATCAACGTATGAAAAATAAAATTAAATGGATTGCTATCCAATTGCTTGTAGTATTTGCTATGGGAGCCTGTTCCGACGATTTTTTCAACGAGTCGCCAAGCGACAGGGTTACTCCCGACAAATCGTATAATTCTTTAGTTGAAGCTGAACTTTTTACTCAGGCACCTTTAGCCATTCTTCAGGATGTGGTTCCGCAGCTTGTTTTTGCGTGCGATCTCTTGGCTGATCAAACAATCACAACAGAAAAAGCAAACGCTTCCTGGCAAAGTATTAATAATCACGATTTCAGTACTAATAATCCATATCTCGATCCGTCGGCTCTATATCAGGTTGTTATAAATGCTAACGAGTCTTTGCTCTATGTCGATAGTATTGTCAATAAAGACAAGGATATTACAGAGACTGACCTTTATGTAATAAAATGCAATCTGATTGGAATGCGTTCGTGGGCTTATTTTATGTTGGCTCGCTTGTATGGAGAAGTTGCGTATTTGAAAGATAACCTTCCGAATTATTCCCAGGATAAAGTAGCTTATGTTTCACGAGAATCAATTTTAGATACGTTAATAAATAACCTTTTACCTTATTTAGACAACGATCGTCTCGAAGCCGATAATCAATATCTGTATTTTAGGACATTGCCTATGTACAACAAGGCTTTAATTGGAGAAATATACCTCGAAAAGCAGGATTATGTAAATGCTGCAACTTATTTAAGAATGGCTATTGAGGGGTGGGAAAACACGACTAGTATTTATAAAGTCACAAACACTTATGCTAAAAAGAGTTGGAGTGAAATTTTTATCGACTATAGCGCAGTTGAGGTAATGTCTTGTGTGCCATTTTATTACGGGCAAAAGCAACCAAATCCTATAGAACTATGGTATGGTTTTGAATACGAATATCAAGCCAAGCCAACAGACAATATCATCAACCTTTTTAATTCGCAAATAGATCAGGTAAAGAAAAATAGTGGAGATGTTTACCGCGGCCTCGATGTGTCTTTTAGAATTGTTGATGAAATGCCAATAGTTAATAAATATAGTTTAGATGAAAGCAGTACATGGGAATTGGGGTCATATATAATCCTTTATCGGGCAGCCGATATTCATTTGCTACTCGCCGAAGCATTGAACAGGAGTGGAAGTTCACTGGTAGCTTTAAATATAATGAACCGGGGACATAAAACGTTTCCAAATTGGAGCGAAAATGCAGGCATTCGGGGGCGTGCTTACCTTCAACCAAGAGAAGTGCCCGAAGGTGTTGATTCTGTAACCTTCATCGAAGATTTAATCATTGAAGAGCGATCTATGGAACTCGCTTTTGAGGGGAAAAGGTGGTTCGACCTTATGAGACTTGCCCGAAGAAGAGGAAATGAATATTTAGCCGATCGTGTTGCTGCTAAGTTTACTGATCCTTCAGCCGCACAGCGTGTTAGGGAAAAACTTATGAACGAGCAGAATTGGTATATTCCTTTTGTGAAATAAGCACCTGTTGAATGGGGAAACAAAAGCTGATAAGGTTGTGAGCTTTTGATCGAAAATAAAATTAGGGTTGAGAATAATTTGTTCTTAACCCTATTTCTATTTTGTCATTTTAAGACAATTACAACGAAAGTGATTTTATCGGTCATTTGTAGTGTCATAGTACTCGGAAGGCGTTTTCCCAAATTTCTTTTTGAATACAGCACTAAAGTACGATTGATTTGAGAATCCACACAGCTCGCTGATTTCTGCAATTGTATATTCTTTGTTCTGAAGTAATTGAATTGAATGATCGAGCCTAACCGATTTAATGAAATCGACAGGCGATAATCCGGCAATTGCTTTAGTTTTTTTATAGAGGAGCGATGGGCTTACACACAGAGCTGAAGCAAACTCAACCTTTCCAAATTGTGTGTTGGCCATATTCTCTTTTACTACATCGACCATTTGCTTTAAAAACTTGTCATTCATTGGGTTTGCCAGTAGCTGCTCTTGGGGGTACTCTTTTATTTTTTGGAGAGCTTTTTCATAATAGGCTTTTCGGCTTTGTATGAGATTGTGTATTTTATGTTTTAAAATATTGGCGTCGAACGGTTTGGTAATGTAGTCGTCGGCTCCAAGGCCTAATCCTTGTAATTGTTTGGCATTTTCGTTAAGCGCAGAAAGTAAAATTACAGGAATATGGGATGTTTCCCAGGTAGATTTTACCAATTTACAAAATTCAAACCCGTCCATTTCGGGCATCATCACGTCAGAAACAATTAAATCGGGCAGGTGTTTTTGTGTCTGTTCCCAACCTTCGGAGCCATTGAATGCTATATATATTTCATATTCATCTCCAAAAATCAGGCAAAGAAACTGAAGAAGTTCTTCGTTGTCTTCTACTAAAAGAATTTTTTGTTTGCTTTCTTCTTTTTCATCTGCAACTAAATCATTATATGTGTTTTCAAGAGTAGTTTTATTGTTTGTCCTTTCATTTTCAGAAGTTTGCTCAGCTTTTATGTCGGACATTTTTTGATGCGGGATTGTTATTAAAAATTCTGAACCCTTATTTTCTTCACTGTTGAAGGTTATATTCCCACCGTGAAGCAAAACGATGTTTTTTGATAGTAAAAGACCAACACCAGAACCTACAACTTTTGAATTAACGGCGTTTTCTCCCCGGTAAAACTCTTTGAATAGCCGTTTCTGATCGGCTTTCGATATTCCAATTCCTTCATCTTTTACTACAAGGTTCCATTCAGTATTCTTGCATTCAAGAGAAATATATACCGTTGAGTTTTCTCTCGAATATTTTATTGCATTCGAAATCAGGTTGTCTATTACTTTCTCAAACTGTATATCGTCAATAGCTGTTTCGTAGTGGTTTGTATTCGTTTTGAATATCAGTTTTATATTTTTTGTTTTGCATAAAGGTTCTACCATTTCGGTCCTATATTTTACTAACTCTACCACATCGGTCATTTTCATTATAAGCTTTTCTTTCCCGATATCGGCTTTTTGAAAATCCATTAGTTGTGTAATAACATTTGAAAGCCTGTTGGTTTGTTCCGAAGCTAATTTTAAGAATTGTTTGCCTCGGGCCGAGAGATTTGTTTCGTTTTTTAGTTCATCAACTGGGGCTTTTATTAAAGTTAACGAGGTGCGAATATCGTGGGCAGTGTTGGTGAAGTACCTAATTTTTTCTTCGGCATGCTGTTGTTTTAGTTTGTTGATGTAATACCAAAACAATGAGTATATTAGGATGAAGAGCGTAGTAAAGACGATAATAAGGAACCACCACGAAGCCCAGAACGGAGCTGCAATTGTGAAATATACCGTTCGTTCATCAACCACATACGAAAGGGAATTATCGAGCATCTTGATCTTTAGGGTGTAATCTCGGTGTGGAAGATTATTGAAGGTAATATGCCGTTGTTTTGATGGGGTAGACCATTCATTGGAATCGTCAATCTTCCACGAAAATTTTGCGTCTTTTATGGTTCCAACGGGCAGTATTTCAAATGTCAGCGAATTTTGATTGTGTTTTAATTTAAAATGTTCGATGTTGTTGATGGGTTGCTTTAGCTTGAAAGAAGAAATATCTCGTAGTGAGCGGCCTAATATGCTGAAATCTTGAATGAATATCTTCCCTGAATTTTGCTTTTCAGAAATTGTTTGTGGATTAAAGATTATTAGGCCGTTATTAGAACCAAAAGCCAGCCTTCCGTCACGTAAATGAAGGTACGCGTGATTGTTGAACGATGAACTGGATAAGGGTTCTATAGAAGAGAAAACAACTGCGCTTTTTTGTCTTGGATCAAAGCGGCACAATCCACTTTCGGTTCCCAGCCATAAATAATTGCTCGAAGAAGCTAAGCTGTTTATGTAATTTGATGGAAGCCCGTTTTTGGTAGTGAATTTTTCTAAGTTATTGTTTATCATATTGTAACGCAATAGCCCTTCGCCGCTTGTGGCTACCCATATATTGTCATTTAGAGGAAGAATGTCTTCAACTATATGTTTGTCTATAAGTATTTTATATGCAGAGGTATTTTTATTGAGTTGCACAAGTCCATACGAGCAGGCCAATAGCATTATCGAGTCTGAGTACTCGGTTATCATTGAAACAGGTTGTTGAGAATACTTAGTGAATTTATTTTCTGTGGGAGAATATCTTACAACTTCGCTGTTGATCCCACAAATCCATATTTCACCCTTTGAATCGGTAAAAATATCGTAAACAAATTTGACATCGATAGGTGAACCCGGGATGTTTTTTGCATAATGGGCAAGTTCTTTGCCTGTTTCCCTGTCGATAATATGCAGGCCAGAGGCGTAGCTTCCTGCCCAAATTTTCCCTTGATTGTCTTCATGGATTGTCAAGAAAACTTGTGCTTGATCCTGATTGTTTGCATAAAAATGTTTCCAGCGGTTTTCATTTCTTTTCCATTGGCTTATCCCGTTATTTGTTGCCAGCCACAGGTTGCCGTTCTTGTCTTCTATTGCTTCGTTTACTTCGTTGTTTTTCAGTGAATTTTCTTGATTTGGTTGGTGGGTAATTTGTTCAATAAGTGGTGGGGCCATGTCGAAATAAGATATTCCTGCACTATATGTACCAACCCAGACTCGCTCATTTTCCTTATCGAAGAAAATATCGTAAACCCCGTTTCCTCTTAAAGAAGCACTGTTGTCGTTGTCTTCTTTGTATACATGTTTAATTTTTAGGTTTTTGCGGTCAATTTCCCAAATGCCCTGTCCATCAACTCCTGCCAGAAGGGTTTGTTCGTCAATGGGTTCAATTACTTTCACTGGTTGCTGCGGAAAATCTTTTGGAGCAAAGTGTTTTATTTCATTCGACTGAATTGAGTAGAATAATAGCCCATCCGATTGAGAACCAAGCCAAAGCACTTCGCTTGTTTTGTCGTAATATAATGAGTTTGTGTTAATTTCCTTCTTGCCAGGATGTTGAAAGAGCAGTTTTCTTGATTGAGTTTTGGTGTCGATCAGGGCAATTTCTTCGTTCGAAACCGCGAAAAAAGTATCGTCATCGTACCAGCATAGAGAGGATATATTGTTTTGCTTATCTTCGAAAAGCTGAAATTCACCATTGAAATATTTGTATAATCCAAATGAAGTTGCCATCCAACAAGCCTCAGAATTATCAACAAGCATTGCACCTACATTGATGTATTGGTTTTTTGCACTTTCACTTAAGTTGAAGACAAAAAGAAATTTATCTTTTATTGGATCGTAACGGAATAATTGCCCATTGTTGGAGTATGCCCAAAGGATGTTATTTTCGAAAACTAGTTTGACAGTAATAAAATTGACCGTTTGAAAGGGTAACTCATAAATACGGTATTCATCTTGGGTGAGGCGTAATACTCCTGATTTTGTTGAAGCCCAGATGAATCCATCGTTATCTTTACAAATTGAGTAAACTTTTCTAATAGAAATTCCTTGCAAATCATTAATGCTTTCGAATTTGTAGTTAGAAGCATAGGTCATAATCTGAGCTGCTAGCCCAAGCCACAATAGGAAAATTGTAGTATATATTTTGTTTACCGTTGCCATATCTCAATTCCTTGATTGATTTTTTGAAAACAATGTAAAATTATTATTTTTTTGAAGCAAAGATGAAATATGGGCATCAAGGTTTTTCCCGTTTTTTCCTTTGAAATAGCAATCTACCTATTTTAATTGATAATAAGGGTTTCTTGTATTTGTGGAAAATTTTCAGATTGAAGATTTGCAGCTTTTATTGTTCTTTTTTGAATTTGATGCAGTTTCATAGAAATGTTTCCCGTATTTTGTTTCGTATTTTTCATTAATCAATATTTTTGAACTTCGGACGATGTAAAATTTCAAATACTCTAGAAAATGGCAGAAAAAGAGGTGGGCATATCTCGTGAAAAAGCAAAAGGTTTTTCAATACCCAAAAGCGATAATCGATCAATTGTTATTATTGGTATGTTATTTTTCATTTTTGGTTTCATCACATGGTTAAATTCGGTGTTGATCCCTTATCTGAAAATCGCTTGCGAACTAAGTAATGTTCAGGCATATCTGGTCGCTTTTTCTTTCTATATTTCCTATTTTGTAATGGCGATCCCTTCTGCATGGATATTGAAAAAAGTTGGTTTTAAACGGGGTATGTCTCTCGGTTTGCTTGTTATGGCAGTCGGAGCTGTTTTGTTTATCCCTGCTGCTTTTTCTCGAACGTTTAGCCTTTTTTTGCTGGGTTTATTTGTTCAGGGAACAGGTTTGGCAGTATTGCAAACTGCTGCAAATCCATACATTACAATTCTTGGCCCTATAGAGAGTGCAGCAAAGCGTATTAGCGTAATGGGAGTTTGCAATAAATTTGCCGGAGCTGTTGCGCCAATTGTGTTGGGAGCTATTGCTCTAAAAAATGTAGATACATTGGTGGCTTTATTGCAGACCATGTCTGAAATTCAAAAAATTGAACAACTCAACGCATTGGCATTGAGGGTTGTGTGGCCTTATGTGATTATTGCATTTGTACTTTTGTCATTAGCTTTTGGAGTTTATAAAAGTGGTTTGCCTGAAATTGATGATGCAAATGTTGAAGATGAAAACTTCGGGGCAGAAAATACCCAAAAGACTAGTATATGGCAATTCCCTCAGCTCATTTTGGGTACGTTGGCCATGTTTCTTTATGTTGGGGTCGAAGTGCTTGCTGGTGATTCGGTCATTAGTTACGGGGCTTCTCAGGGCATAGCACTTTCTTCAGCTAAGTTCTTTGCCACTGTTACCTTGGTTTCAATGATTGTTGGTTATCTTATTGGTATCGTTCTTATTCCTAAATATATATCGCAAAAGATGGCTCTTGCTGTTTCTGCACTGTTAGGTCTTTTTTTCACAATCATGGCCCTTATTAGCCACGGTTTTGTTTCCGTGTTATGCATTTCATTGTTGGGGCTAGCCAACGCATTGGTTTATCCGGCTATTTGGCCCCTTGCGATCGATGGGCTGGGGCGCTATACAAAAATTGGATCTTCTTTTTTAATTATGGCTATTGCCGGAGGTGCAATAATTCCGGTTATTTACGGATTTTTAGCCGACAGTTTTTCACCTCGGGGAGCCTATATGATTGCACTGCCGGCTTATCTGTTTATCCTGGCATATGCACTCTTTTACAAAAAAATCAAGCCGTAATTTGTTAGGGCGAAGCCTTTTTGAAATTAATTTATTCAAATCTTAGTTTACTATTTCCAGTCCAGAAATTGGGCGTAAACCAGATGTTATTCGTATTCAAAATCTACTTTGTAATATCTGGTAAAATAAATCGATGTGCGGTTATTGTTTTGAAAAAATGATAATTTCATTGCACTTTGTATTTTGCCTGGTATTCTTTTGGTGTCGGAGAAAAATAATCAATACCTTTAAACCCTCGCTATGGGTGAGTTCTGTACGCCTTGCGATGATTATGTAATACGAAAAATGAGACCATGGAATTTTCATTGAACGACCAGAATGGCAATTATCAGAAGATAGAAAAGTATGATTCTGAAGTAACCGGTAAGTTGGCAGAGAATTATTCGAGTATCTTACAGATATTGGGCGAAGACGTTACCCGCGAGGGACTGCAGAAAACGCCGATACGTGTAGCCAAAGCGATGCAATTTCTTTTACAGGGTTATAAAATGGACCCGGAAGAAATTCTTCGGTCGGCTATGTTTAATGAAGACTACAAGCAAATGGTTGTGGTGAAAGACATTGAATTATATTCGATGTGCGAACACCACATGCTTCCTTTTATCGGGAAAGCCCATGTTGCCTATATCCCAAATGGGTACATTACAGGTCTTAGTAAAATTGCCCGGGTCGTCGATGCTTTTTCACGCCGGTTACAGGTGCAGGAAAGATTAACTACACAGATCAAAGACTGCATTAACGATACATTGCATCCGTTGGGCGTAGCTGTTGTTATTGAGGCACAGCATCTTTGTATGCAAATGAGGGGCGTTCAAAAACAACACTCGGTTACCACAACATCCGATTTTGTTGGCGCTTTTACCCGCGATGCAACCCGTAACGAATTCATGCGCATCATTAGCAGTTCGATGCACTAATTTCACACCCAGTTATATTTTCTTGCCTTAGTTGAAATGGTAAAGAAACACAACATCACCTTCGTAAGCAGATTTCTTGCTGCCTTCAATTTCCAGGGTAACTTTTATCTGAGCTTTTACAGTTCCGCGAAGGTTTACAACTGACACAACCTTGGCGCGAAGCCTAACTTTACTGCCTACAACTACCGCTTGGTTAAACTTAAATTTTTCGATGCCATAGTTTACCATCAATTTTAGATTCTGTACCTCAACTATTTGGTTCCAGAGATAAGGTAACAGCGAGAGGGTTAAATATCCATGAGCAATAGTATTCTCAAACGGAGACTCTGTTTTTGCGCGTTCGGGGTCGGTATGAATCCATTGAAAATCGAGTGTGGCAGCGGCAAATCGGTTGATTTGTTCTTGGGTAATTTCATGAGCTTCAGAAACTCCTAATTCTTTTCCAACATAATTTTCGAGGTCTTCGAAACTGCTAATTAATACTTTATCCATTTTTTCCAATCCTTTATTAATTTCCGGTCGCAAAAATGAGATAACAATAGCAATGCACCAATTTTTACCCCCTATTAATAATTTGTATCCCAATTTTGCTTACCCTTAATAGTTTACTTATTGTTTCATTATCAATTGAAAATAGTTGATTTTATCCATTTAGTAAAATAATAAAACCTCTGTGTTATTTATTCGGAGATTCAAATATTCTAACAGCAGCTTTTCTGTCAAGTGGTGTGATTGTATTTTCAGTAGTCTCATTCACCAGCGAACAAAAAGTGCGGCCGTGCTGTTCAATAATCTCAAAAGCATAAATAAAAAAGTACAAGTTTCAGAAAGTAATAAAACATTGGAATGAGTGGATTTTATAGTGATTTAAGTTATAGCGACGAGCTAAAGGAGGGAGTTGATTTTTACATGAATCCTAAGGGTTTCAGGGTCATGACCGAGATGTACCTGAGAAACAGGGGGTGGTGTTGTGGAAATGGTTGTACTCATTGTCCGTATCATCCCAAAGCCATTAAGGGTAACACAAACCTTAGGACTAAATAATGCAGTAAAACAATAAAAGAATTGCTCAAGTAGCTATTTTTGTCCATTGATTTTAGTTTTTGTTGTATTTAAAAGAATAACGCTATGGATCCGAAAAAGCTTCGTATTGTTTTTATGGGAACTCCCGATTTTGCGGTGGCAAGTTTACGTGCCTTAGTCGAGAACGGATATTCTGTGGTTGCTGTTGTTACTGTTCCCGATAAACCTGCCGGAAGGGGTCAGCAAATAACTTACTCCGCGGTAAAACAATATGCTATGCAGGAAGGGTTGGCGGTTTTGCAACCTGAAAAACTCAAAGATGAACGTTTTCTTTCTGAACTTTCGCTTTTAAAACCCGATTTGAATATAGTGGTTGCTTTCCGAATGTTGCCCGAAGTGGTTTGGAACATGCCCCGGTTAGGTACTTTCAACCTTCATGCGTCGTTATTGCCAAGATATCGCGGAGCCGCACCTATCAACTGGGCTTTAATAAACGGCGATACCGAGTCGGGGGTGACTACCTTCAAAATTGAACATCAGATTGATACCGGCAATATTATTTTTCAGGAGAAAGTTGAAATTGCCCCAACAGACAATGCTGAAGTTTTGCACGATAAATTGATGAAAATTGGTGCTCCATTGGTCATGAAAACTGTTGATGCATTAGCCTTGGGAAATATTGAGATGATTTCACAAGAGGCTTTGATCAGCAAGGGAATAATGCCAACACCAGCACCAAAAATATTTAAAGATGATTGTCAGATCAATTGGAACGAATCGCCTGACCGCATAAAGAATTTAATCCGAGGATTAAGTCCTTACCCTGCTGCGTGGACGAACTGGGCAAACGCAGCAACCGGGCAATCGCTTTCACTGAAAATCTTCAACGTTGAAGCTGAATTCATCGATCATGATCTTAAACTTGGTTCTATAAAATCTGATGGAAAAACCTTTCTGAAAATAGCTTGTAAGAATGGATTTATTAATGTACTGGAATTACAATTGGCTGGCAAGAAACGAATGCCAATTGGCGATTTCCTGCGTGGGTTTTCTGCGCTGGGTGATTACCGTTGCGTTTCGCCCTGCGAGTAATACTAGTTGATAATTTACTCTATTTCTGCGCTTTGGGTTTCATCTTGCGCAAGTAAATTTTAGTTCCCGGAGCAGGCTCTGTTCCTTTTTTCAAGCGGTTTTTGCAATACAGTGAACGGAGCGACACTCCATATTTTTGTGAAATATCGTACATTGTCTCCTTGGGTTGAACAGTGTGATTTTCAGTTCCTTTTGCGGCTTTGCATTTTTTTCTTTCCAGAAAAAGGTGACTTCCGGCTGCTGGTTGGGCGGCATCTTTTTTAAGATTATTGTAAGCATGTATTTCCCATTCTTTCATTCCAAACTCTTCAGCAATACTTTCATAAGTGTCTCCTTCTTTTACATAGATAATGTCAAGGCCGTTTATCTTAAAAGTTTCACGCTGGGCAAAAGGGTTAATGGAAATATTACTGAAACTGCCCGTACTGCGTTCTATTTGACTTTGTTTTTTTGAATTTTCTGAATAACGGGCAAGAATCTCTTCATCAGTAATAGTATATGATTCCAATGAATCGAAAATATAAAGTTTCTCATCTTCAATAATTTTAATCAGGCGCATGGCATAATTTGGGTCTGTGGCATAGCCTGCTGCCCTGAGTCCATGAGCCCAGGCAGAATAGTCGGTACGGCTAAGTTTGAATAATGAGGCGTATCTTGGAGTGCCAATAAGGTATTCAGTATGATCGACATACGATTCAAGGGGATTGTTATATTTTCTGAAACATTCATTTTTTTCGTCATCGTCGTGAAAAGAACGTTCGCCCTTCCAATCGCTTTTGCATTTAATACCGAAATGATTGTTCGATTTTTTTGCCAACTGGCTGTTCCCATTGTCTGATTCAAGACAGCCTTGGGCAAGGGTTATGCTCGCTGGAATTCCGCTGCGAAGCATTTCCCTAACCGCAATTTCCTTATACATATTTATGTAGGCATACCGTGTAGTTTTGCTATTGGCCGCAACCGATAAAGTAATAAAGCTGATAAAAGATACGATTATGAGTTGTTTCATGTTACAGTTATTTTGTCATCGATTGTAAAACGGAGTTTGTACAATAAAATTTTGCTTCTCCCTGTTTGGCAAAAATAAAAAAATAGATTAGGAATAAAGTTGATTGTTAATAACTAAGAAAAACACTATTTTTGATAAAAACAGCAAGCTATGAACCACAGGACAATCGAGATTAATTTTATTGAGTACTCTTCAATTGAAAGGTTGAATGACGTTGAATCACAGTTGGTTAATAAGGCGAGGGAAATTGCTAAAAATGCATGGGCTCCGTATTCAGGTTTTCATGTTGGGGCAGCAATCTTGCTCGACAACGGTAAAATTATTATTGGAAATAATCAGGAAAATGCAGCTTCCCCCTCGGGGCTTTGCGCAGAGCGTGTAGCTTTGTTTGCTGCCAATGCCAATTATCCGCGCGATAGGGTAGTGGCTATGGCTATTTCTGCATTTAATAAAAAAGGGATGGTGAATACACCTATAACTCCTTGTGGGTCATGTCGTCAGTCAATACTCGAGGCCGAAGAGCGTTTTGGTATTCCTGTAAAATTAATTCTCGACAGCGCTCATAGTATTTATGTTATTGAAGGAATTAAAAACCTTTTGCCCTTAAGTTTTGGTAAGATGATGCTCTAGGGGTTGAAGTTACAATTGAAGCTCCATTCGCAATATCTGACTGGTGTCTTTTGTTACTTTAAACCTGTCGTCGATACGGTGCCCAACAATCCATATTATTTTGTTGTCTGAAGCAATAATCCAGGTGTTTTCCTTCTCAGGGATTGAGAGCTTGTTGTCGATGAAAAAGTCACTTACTTTTTTGAGGTTTTCCATTCCCAGTGGCCTAAAATATTCTCCGTGTTGCCATTTTCTAATCACCAAGGGAAAGTTGATTTTGTCTAAATCGAACAGGCCAACATGTTTATCGCGGGCGATTTTATATCCTGGCAAATGAGTCTCTACTGTAATTTTCATCTCGAAGGGGTCGAATACGAAATCCTGATCGCGTTCTATGTAGAACAATTCCTGATTTTGTTTCTCAATGGGCATTACAATCAAGCTCTTCCTGTCGATCACCAAGCGATGGCTTGATGAGAAGAATTGGCTGCCAGGCGAAGCATTGATCGACTCGGCAACCTTCGAAATAGTTGAAGCGTTAAACCCGTATGAACGAAGAATTTCAAAGAGATATACTGGTGTTGGTTGGAAATTTTGCAACTCTTCCTTGTCTATTATCGTCCAGCATCCTTCTTCGTGTACAACAATTTTTTTGACTTCATTAATCTTTTCCGTATAGATTTTTTCAGTTGCTGACAGGTTTTGTATCGTTTGGCATAAGTTTTCCCTGAAAGCGGGGTTAAGTTCTTCGATGAGAGGCAATATTTTGTGACGTACTTTGTTTCTGCGAAAATGAATATCGTCATTGCTAGAATCGAACCTGAAATCGAGGTTGTTTTCGCTGGCATATTGCTCAATTTCCTTTCGAGTGGCAAAAAGCAAAGGCCTGATAATTTTACCTACAGCCGGTTTTATGCCCGATAATCCTCTGATTCCGGTTCCGCGGCTCAGGTTTAGGATGAATGTTTCAAGGGTATCGTCGAGGTGATGCGCAACAGCTATTTTTGTGAACCCATGTTCGTTTGCTATCTTTTCGAACCAGTCATATCGTAATTCACGGGCAGCCATTTCAATTGAAATCCCTTTTTCAGTTGCATACGCCGACGTTTGAAATGAAACAGTATAGATATGAACCCCAAAGTCTTCTGAAAGTTTCTTTACAAAGTTTTCGTCTTCATCACTCTCGTTTCCCCTGAGGTTGAAGTTACAGTGGGCTATTGCAAAACGGGTTTCGTTGTGATTGAAAAGATGAGCAAGTACTACAGAATCAATACCTCCACTCACGCCAACCAATACGTTGTCGTCGTGGCTAAATAGTTTTTCATCAGCATTATATCTCAAAAATCCGTTATACATTTCAACCTCTATTTATTTGATTAATTAACCTTGGTAAATTTGTTCAATTTTCCGGGTTAGTTCAATTGGGTTAACATTCTCGTGAAGATTCCCATTGAAAGCAAATGCAATTTTACCTGTTTCTTCTGAAACAATAATAACCAATGCATCGGTGACTTGTGATATGCCTAGACCTGCACGATGTCTTAGTCCAAGTTGTTCGTTTTCAAGTTCTTTGTTGCTTACGGGAAGAACGCAGCGGGCTGCAACAATCCGTCCGTTATGGATAATTACTGCCCCGTCGTGTAGTGGCGAATTCTTAAAAAATATTGTTTCGAGCAGGGCTGCCGAAACGGGTGCTTCAATTCTTTCTCCGGTTTCAACGTACTCATTCAATTCAGTCTTGTTGATTAACACAATCAATGCGCCTGTTTTTGTGCGCGACATTTCTTCACAAGCCTGAATGATTTCTTTCACTTTTTTATCGTGTTCGTCGTCTCTTTCCTTTGAGAAAATATTCTCAAATTTGAGTTTTGTATTCAGGTTGTACCGCGTACCAAGCAAAAGAAACATTTTACGTATTTCTTGTTGAAAAATGATTACCAGAGCAAGTACCCCTACGCCTACAATCTCACCTAAAATGCTGGCAGTTAATTCCATGTTTAATGCGCGAATAACTATCCAGGTTAAGTAGAAGATGAACATGCCCATAACTATACTAAAAGCAGCGGTTCCTTTTATCAGGGCATAAAGTTCATAGATTAGAAATGCAACAAGGAGGATATCTAGAATGTCTACAAATCGCAGGGTAATAAATGCTTCGATCATAAGGAACACTTTTTAAGCTGTTCGACGATTTTTATGGCTTCGACAGCAGGTTTAACATCATGAACTCGCAA
Organism: Bacteroidales bacterium; assembly: GCA_012719495.1. Lineage (GTDB taxonomy): Bacteria > Bacteroidota > Bacteroidia > Bacteroidales > Prolixibacteraceae > CAYMTR01. The sequence goes on along the minus strand of JAAYAG010000011.1, from coordinate 109,004 downwards.
AAAGGTTGCCCCAGCTATTAGCGCCAGGGTATTGAGTATAGTTGTGCCATTCAAACTTTCTTCAGGCGTTGTATTCAGTAATTTGTATATCATTGTTTTACGTGAGATGCCAACAAGGATTGGCAATTCGAACATGCGAAATGCATCCAAGTTTCCAAACAACTCGTAATTATGTTCAAGTGTTTTTCCAAATCCAAATCCCGGGTCAATAATTACGTCTGATACTCCAAGTTCGTGAAGTTTGAAAATGCTTTCACTAAGTTCTTTCAAAACTTCTTTGGTAACATTTTCATAGTTGGGATTTTGTTGCATCGTTTTAGGAGTTCCTTGAATATGTGTCAGAATATAAGGGACTTTCAATTTTGCGACGATTTCAAACATCTCAGGGTCAAGTTTTCCACCCGAAATATCGTTGATTATGCAATCGCCAATTTCTTCTATAACAGAGCGGGCAACACCACTGTTATAGGTGTCGATCGAGATGATTATGTCTTGAAAATTTTTCCGAATTTCTTTAGCCACGGGCAAAAGCCGGGCAAGTTCTTCTTCCGGCGATACTTCGGCTGCTCCGGGGCGGGTCGACGAAGCGCCAATGTCGATGATCGAGGCTCCTTCAGAAACCATTTCAAATGCACGTTTTATGGCTTTTTCAATAGTCATGTGTTTGCCCCCGTCGTAGAACGAATCGGGAGTAACGTTCAGTATTCCCATCACCATTGGGCATGATAGGTTTACCAGTTCGCCGTTGTAACGAATCGTGCTTTTTTTCCTGAAATATGGTTTGTCTGTAGCTGGTGTTAGCATGGCAAATCTCAACAATTAGGGCTATTTCGTTTCACAAATCTACAATAATTCGGCTTGATGTTCTGAAATTTTTTACTTTTATTGGCCAAAAATAATGATGATGGAAAAAACAAACCAGCAGTTCGACAGTATTATCGAAATATGTAAGTCGGTATTTATCAAGAAGATGATGGATTATGGGGTTGCCTGGCGCATCCTTCGTACAACGTCGATGACCGACCAAATTTATATCAAAGCGCAGAGAATTCGGAGTATTGAGGAAAAAGGCGATCAGCAAGTAGACGATGATGTTCGTTCGGAATATATCGGGATTATTAATTATTGTTCAATGGCTTTAATACAGCTTGAGCTTGGCCCTAGCGACAGTGAAGACCTGTCGGCAGAAGAGACGCTTAAAAAGTATGCTGATAACTTACTTACTGCGAAGGAGCTTATGCTGCGTAAAAACCACGATTATGGCGAAGCTTGGCGTAACATGCGTATTAGTTCTTATACCGACCTCATTCTGATGAAGATAAAACGGATTAAGCAAATAGAAGATAACCAAGGAAAAACTTTAGTGTCGGAAGGAATTGATGCTAACTATTTGGATATCATTAATTATTCTGTTTTTGCACTGATTAAAATTGAATTCGGGAACTAGAAAATGTTATTTTTTTTCTAGGTAATCGTCTTTGATTTTATAGACAAGCGCTTTCCTGCTGATTCTTTTTCTAATATTCAGTAAGATGCAGAGGTTTTCTATTAATTTAAAAACATAAATAAATGTCGATGAAGATATTACGCGAAATAATCCGGATTGTATTAGGAGCTACATTTGTTTTTTCAGGATTTGTAAAGGCAATCGATCCGTTAGGCTCAGCCTATAAATTTACCGACTATTTTACTGCATTTGGAACCGATTGGGCTTCTGCGTTTTCATTGTTTTTATCAATAGTATTGTCTCTTGCTGAGTATGGCGTTGGCGTTGCCATGTTGATAAACTATAAGGTTAAACTTTTTTCATGGCTAACCTTGGTTTTTATGGCTATTTTCTTTCCACTAACGCTTTGGATTGCCATAAAAAATCCTGTTACCGATTGTGGATGTTTTGGTGATGCCATTATCATTTCAAACTGGGCTACTTTCTATAAAAATATAGTTTTAATGGCTTTTGCAATTTTTGTAGTTGTCAATAGGAATCAGTATAGCAATAGGCTGAAGCCGCTTTATCAGCATAGTGTTTTTATTGCGTCACTTATTTTGTTGGTGTCGGTTCAATTCTATGGATTAAACCACCTGCCAATCATCGACTTCAGACCGTATAAGATTGGTAACAATATCATTGAAGGGATGCAAGTTCCAGAGGGCGCACCTCAGGATATTTATGAGAATCAATTTACATACAAGAATAAGCAGACTGGAAAATTGCAAAAATTTACTGATTCAGATTATCCGTGGCAAGATACATTGCATTGGGAATATGTTGAAATGAACTCTAAGTTGGTAAAAAGTGGATATCATCCTCCAATTCACGACTTTACTATTGAGAATAGTTATGGCGAAGACGTTGCTGATTTTTTTCTTCATAGCGAGAATTACACGCTTATGCTGATTTCTTATAACCTCGAAAAATCGAATAAGAAAAGGCAAAATGAAATTAATACACTGGCCAGCGAAGCCCTTTCGAAAGGTTGGAACTTCATTTGTCTTACTGCTGCTACTAGTGAAGATATCATTCAGTTTGAGTTGCAGTACGATCCGTCATATGAAATTTTTTCGTGCGATGAGATTACGCTGAAGACTATAATTCGTTCAAATCCAGGATTAATGCTAACCCATCAGGGGACAATTCTTGATAAATGGCATTGGCGTGATATTCCTGAGTTTGAAAAAATTTCCAGTTTGTATGCAGATTAAAAATTTAAGAATCACGCTTCTTGATTTTTTCTACTTTCATGATTTGATCAACCAATGGTTAAGGTAACCCCTTTTTTGTTATAAGAGCATTGCCGCCTCGATAGCAATAATTCCATTATCTGCCTTATTTTGACTGAGTGGCCTAATTTAATACGGAATTATCGGGTAACTGGTGTTTGAATTGCAGCGGCTTTATGTTGTTACATTATAAATATGCATCCCAAGGAGGTTTTAGTCTGATTTTGCAATCTTCAATGCTTACAAATCATTCACATTGATTTTTTGTCTTAATAGTCTGGCAAGTATAAGGATTGCTATTGGTTTGTTAAATTTATTCTTCTGTGTAGAAACAATCTGTTAAAGTAAAATTGCGAGTTGAGTGAATTCATTTTGCGGTAGCAAAAAAAAGAACGCCCCAAAAGCAGGGCGTTCCATAACTGATTAGAAACTCAATAAACAGAAATAACAATCTGTATTTTTAATATTTTACTGTTACCAGCCAGGATATTGTACTAATTTTCCTTCGCTAAGATCGACTTCCCTTTGTGGCAGTGGTTGGAATTCATGTTTTCCTCTTACATACTCAATAGGTGTTCCGTCATAAGTTTGTTTTATAACGTCAGCTGCAATATTCCATCTAACGATATCGAACATACGGTGTCCTTCACCAGCAAATTCGAGCCTTCTTTCAAGGATAATATCATTTAATGAAACAGAGGTTAGAGCAGCAGGAAGACCTGAAGTGCCACACATACGTGCTCTCTCTCTTACTTTATTCACATATGCTAAAGCTTTTGGATTGTCTCCCAACATTAAAGCAGCTTCAGCCGCCATAAGATAAACATCAGAGTAACGGATAAGCTTTATATTACTTGGAGCGTGCATCCATTCTGCTGAATGGTCAATATATTCTTCAGCTGAACATTCCCATTTCTTCTGATAAGTTTTAGTTACGCTATGGCTAAAAGAAGGAGTATATCTTTTTCCACCAGCTATCTCAATCCAGCTTGTATCTCCTTCAAAAGACATTGTAGTTTCCCTACGGATATCACCGTCTCCAAAAAGTTGAATAAGTTCAGGATTTGGTAGTCCTAATCCCCAATAGTTAGTTGATGATTCTTTACCATTTTCATCAAAATAGTAACGCGATGTTGACCATTTTGCTAAAGAATGTCCACGTGCACCGGCATTACCCAAACCTTCTTGTAAACAGGTAATTTCAAATACTGTTTCAGGAGAATGGTCACCCTGTGAAGTAAAGATGTAACGATAACCGTTAGTCTGAGGACTTCTCCAAGTTTCATACTTTTCGCCATCGATACCAACAAGTTTATACTTGCCTGAATTCATAACCTGTTCGCAGTAGTTTACTACATCAGCCCAGCGTTCAGTGCAACCATCAAACCTTGAATCCTGACCTTTGTAATATTTTGCATATGAAGATTCATAGAGGCACATTCTTGCAAGTAAAGCCTGAGCAGCACCTTTTGTAGCACGGCCTTCTTCTCCATTCCATCCTCCCCTTTCAGGAAGAACAGCCATTGCATCTTTACAATCCTGTTCAATAAGGTTATAGATATCCTTAAGTTTAGCTCTGCCCATTGTATATTCGCTAGGTCCTAATATATGATCAACCAATGGCACCTCACCAAAAACAATAGTCAGGTAAAAATGTGCAATTGCTCTAATAAATTTAGCTTCACCAATTCTTTTATTAAGTAAATCCATATCAACATCCGGATCGGTTTCTGCTATACTGGGCAATCTGTCAATAGCAATATTAGCAAAGTTTATATGACGATAAAGAGTTCCGTATGTATCGGATAATTTACCGTCGGTTTTTTCAAGTACAAGTCGGTTTAAGTTCTCCATATCAGGTACTTCATTTACAAAGTCACCTCCGGCTTCAGCATCGTCAGATGCAATATCCCCAAAACCCATTAGGAGGTCTTTACACCAAACTCCAGTATTATTGAACTGTGAATAGCATGCTATAATTGCCTGATCGGCATGAGCCATTGTTTTATAAAAAGCAGCCTCATTTTCTGCAGCTATTGGATTAAGCTCCAAGAATTCAGATGTGCAACTATGAGAGAAAACCCCCAGAAGCAACAAACTCATATATAATATAATTCTATTTTTCATTTCTTTTCTTTTAAATTTATAATATCCTATTCAAAATAGCTTAGAATACAATATTTGCACCGAAGTAAAACATTTGAGTTACTGGATATACACCAAGGTCGACGCCAAGTTCAAGAACTCCCATACCTGTTTGTTCAGGTTGTTTACCTGCAACATCAGGGCTAAGGCCTTTATATTTAGTAAGAGTAAACAAGTTTTTTGCTCCACCATATATTCTAATCTTCTGAATATTAATTTTAGAAGTTAAGCTATTGGGAAGGGTATAACCAACAACAAGGTTTTTCAAACGAAGATAACTACCATCTTCAATATGCCAGTCAGTTAACTTATTATAGTTATCTGCATTGTTTCTTGGAATGTCTGTGTCAATGTTTTGTTTAACAGCAACATATTCATTTCCATCAGGATCAAGCTTAATGATGTCTTTCTCAACATAACGGTCTGCGTATTCTTTCAATTTATTTCCATATCCCTGAAGGTAGTATGTGTATTGTTTTGTTCCGTTAAGAATCTTGTTGCCAAGAGTTCCGTTGAAGAATGCAGAAAGATCGAATCCTTTGTATTCCAGGTTTATAGAGAAACCGTAAGTGAGTTTTGGCAGCGGGCTTCCAAGATTCACTTTATCTTTATCATTGATTTGTCCATCACCATTTAAGTCTTTATAACGACGGTCTCCTGGAACAGCTTTAGCCTGTGCATAAATTTTCTTGCCATCAACTTCTCTGTAGGGCTGGTTTGTTATAATTGATCTTGCACCAGATGTTTCTACCGGATCAGTTTCTCTGAACAACCCATTTCCAACTGAATAATCAACTTTAAATCCATAAAACTGGGCTACCGGTTGTCCGATACATGTCAGGTTTGTTGGTGATAACGTATGGACTCTACCAGCAAGCATTGAGTCAGAGGCTAATTCCAGTACTTCATTTCTTACCCCTGAAAGGTTCAGATCGATTGATCCGCGAAGTTCGCCTTCTTTCTTGCGGCCTGTAATGGTTATTTCATAACCCATGTTTTTGATACTCCCAAAATTAACTTCCGGATCACTTCCATTAAAGGTTCCGGCAGTTGCAGGAACTTCTCTTAGCATTAACATTCCTTCGTTAACTTTGTTAAATACATCAGTTGTAATTGCCAATCGGTTATCAAAGAAAGCTAAATCGAGCCCTAAGTTTGTCATATTAACAGATTCCCATCTAACTTCCGGGTTAGCAATCTGATAAGGGCCTGTTCCAGTTTGACTGTATTCATTATCAACAGAATATCTGAACCACACATTTGATTCAACATTCGAAAGGAAAGGAAAGCCTGATTTAGCATTTGCCCCAGTCTGTCCATATCCCACACGCAGTTTTCCAAAGCTAATAGCATCAATGTTTTTAATGAATTCTTCTTCAGAAAATTTCCAGCCTAAAGATACTGATGGGAAATTACCCCAGCGATATTTAGGGCCGAAGCTACTTGAACCATCACGACGAACATTAACAGTTAAAAGGTATTTTCCTTTATAGTCATAGTTAATACGCCCAAAATAAGCAGCAGTTGCTCCTGTTTTTCCTGTTCCAGTTACCAACTGGGCAAGGTCTGTACTATTTGTAGATTTCACAAAATACAACATCCATGGATCAGAGCTTGACATATTCAAACGTGTGCCTGTGATATCATAAGTCTTCCATTTATTTGCTTCCATACCAACCATCAAAGAAATGTTGTGTGCGTCAGCAATAGTTGTTTGATAGTTCAATATATTTTGTGTAGTCCATGAAATGTTTCTGTCCATGCTTTGTATCAACTTGTCAGTTGTCCTGTTGTCAGTTGGAGTTGCAAAATACAAACCCTGATATTCTTTATCATCACTAAATCCTAACCTGCCACTGAATCTAGTTGAAAAGTCTAATCCTTTTAATATGTTAACTTTTAATCCAAAGTTCCCTTCAAATGTATTATCCTTCATTACCTTGTCAATCATATCAAGATTCACAAGAGGGTTTACAGTACTGAAATTTGATTTACCCCAATTCCCTTCACTATCATAAGGCTTAACAGTTGGGTCCATTATCATAGTAGCATATAGAGGATTGAAATAATATTGGTGCCATTTCCATTCTTCCAAACCATTTGCAGTTGTACTTACAAAAGAAATTTTCTGGTCGAATGTCAAACGTTTTGAAAGCTTCTGTTCAGTATTGATACGGAAAGTGAATCTCTGATAGTCACTATTCCTAATAATACCTTCCTGATCTGAATAGCTTGAACTTATCATGAATGATGAATATTCATTGCCTCCAGAAATAGCAACATCGTAATTCTGAGACATTGCAGGTTCGAAAACATATTCTTGCCAATCAAATGTTTCTAATGTGTCAGGACGAGAGTTTATGCCGGCTACTATCTTACCTTTATAGTCAACCTCCTCGTTCATTGCCATATATTCCTGAGCGTTCATAAGTTCTAGCTTACCAATTGAAGATTCAATTCCCCTGTAAGCATTAATACTGGTTGTTACTTTTCCAGAGCTTCCTTTCTTTGTAGTAACAAGAATTACTCCGTTACCGCCAGTTGCTCCGTAAATAGCTGCAGAAGAAGCATCTTTCAATACTTCGATTGATGCGATGTCGGCTGGGTTAAGCAGGTTAATGTCGCCAGCTACACCGTCAATAATTACTAATGGCTGCGTACCATTAATAGAACTTACACCACGGATTTGAATGTCAACAGCTTCACCTGGTCGACCTGATTTTTGGGTAATGTTAACCCCTGCGGCTTGTCCTTGAAGTGCCTGGTCTAATGTGGCAACCGGCATTTTGTTCAGGGTTTCACTTGAGATAGATGACACAGCACCTGTCAAGTCACTTTTTTTCTGAACACCGTACCCAGTTACAACTACTTCGTCAAGGCCAAAAACATCTTCAACTAATGATACGTTAATACTGCTTTGTCCATTAACAGGTACAGTTTTTTTGCTGTAGCCTACGAATGTAAATTCGAGCACATCTTTGTCTGAAGCAACAATTGAATATTTACCGTCGATGTCGGTAATTGCTCCAACGGTTGTTCCTTTAACCACAACTGTAACACCGGGAAGGGTTGTCGATGATTTTTGGTCGGTTACAATCCCACTAACCGTCTTTTTGCCTTGCAATGCATTGGCATTTGCATAACCAATTCCGGGAAGCATAAGACATAGCATTATCAGAAATGCCATCATCGTCGCAATTCGCCGAAAAAATGGAGAATTCATCAATAGATTTTCTTTCATAATTATTAAAAGGTTTATGTTAGTAATATAAACTTCCGTTGTTTAAATGCGAAGCTTTTTTATACTCGATAGTTAGATTTTTTCTGTTTTTTGCAAGCATATTACAGCGATTCTTGCATGCTCGTTAACTGTTAGCGTTTATCGCTGTTTTAGGCTGGTCAAAACTATTATTTTTGACAATAATGAGTATGCATAATTAAAGCATGCGCTTTCATTTCTGAAGCAATTGCAACAAAAGTTATGTTGCTGAATTCATTGTTTGTCCTTTTAATTCCGATGGAGATTTCCCGTAATACTCCTTGAAACTCCGGGTAAAATATGATTGAGAACTGAATCCCACGCTATAAGCAATTTCGCTAATGTTCAGGTTGCCTTCTGCAAGGAGTTTGAGTGATTTTTTTAGTCGTATTTGCCGTATGAATTCGTTTGCGGTTAAATCGGTCAATGCTTTAATTTTCCGGTATACCTGGCTGCGACTCAGGTTCATGTTTTGTGCAAGCATGTCCACAGATAGCTCGGTGTTTTCAATATTCAATTCTATGTATTGGATTACCTTGTGAAGAAATTCTTCATCCATTTTATTGGTTGAAAATTCGCTGGGGATAATTATGTTTTTTTGCGAAAAGGTTTTGTACATGGCACTGCGTTTATCTATTATATTCTTGACCAATACCTTGAGATATCGCATGTTGAAAGGTTTAGGAACATAGGCATCGGCTCCGGTTTCGAGGCCTGCAATCTGGTTTTCTATATCGATTTTTGCAGTGAGCATTATGAACGGGATGTGCGAGGTTTCTATGTCGTTTTTTACTGCGCGGCAAAGTTCCATTCCATCCATTTCGGGCATTAATACGTCGGTTATGATGATATCAGGCATCACACTGTTTATAAGCTTCAACGCTTCTTTGCCGTTAGATGCAGTGTGTGTCTTGTATGTTTTTGAAAACTCGTCGCTGAGGTAATTCCGTATTTGAGAATCGTCTTCAACAATGACCATTGAATATCTGATGCTTTTTAACTGACTTGATTCTTCTTCAATTTCAAATGGAGTAGGTTGTGTGCATTCAGTGTCAGGTTCTTCAATAATCTGTTTGTCTGTAATTTTTACCGCATCGTTGTATACTTCGGGGTTGGTTGGCAAAATCAGTTTGAAGTTACATCCTTCGCCTTTAATGCTTTCGACTTCGAGCTGACCTTTGTGAATCTCAGCAAGTTCTTTGCAGAGGGCCAACCCAATTCCCGTACCTCCTTTATTAAAGGCCGAAGTACCTTGGTAGAAACGTTCGAAAATTAGGGGTATCTGGTCTGGTTCAATGCCTGGCCCGTGGTCAATAACTTCGAAAATTAACTGCTCACTTGCTTTATTTTCGTTAACTCTTATGAAAATCAAGGAATTGTCTGGTGAAAATTTAACAGCATTAGATAAGAGGTTGTGAATAATTTTCTCCACTTTATCGGTATCAACCGGAAAATTTAAATCGGTTTCGAGAGGTTCAAATACTAATTCTATTTCTTTTTCTTCGGCACGAAGTTTATGTAGGGCAATTATTTGTTCAACGAGTTGATTAATACTTGTTTTGCAAACCCTGAGTTCCATCATGCTGTTGTCGAGTTTTCTGAAATCGAGCAACTGATTTACCAATTTTAGCAGGAATTTTGAATTGTCGCCAGCGTAACGGATCTTTTTCTTTATATCGTTACTTAAGCCCGGAGTATGGAGTAATTCCTCCAAAGGTGTGATAATTAGCGATAATGGTGTTCTTATTTCGTGTGATATATTCGTGAAAAACTTTAATTTTCGGTCTTTTAGTTCCTGCAGGTTCTGGTTTTGTATTCGTTCAGCCCTTATTTGTTCTTGTTCAATTGCCCTGTTCTGAATAAGGCGGATGATGGAATAGAAAATGAGAGAAAGGAGCACTAAATATATCGAAAAAGCCCACCATGTAGCCCAAGCGGGTGGGTTTACATCAATAATCAAGGTAGTGGGTGTGTTGTTCCATTTGCCGTCGTTGTTTGAAGCTTTTACTTTAAAAGTGTATTTCCCAGGGTTCAGGTTTGTGTATGTTGCCGAATTTGTGTGCCCTGAGTAATTCCAGTCAGGCTCCAGGCCTTCAAGGTAGTATGCATATTGGTTTTGACCTGGTTCTGTGTAGTTTAGTGCAACAAAATCGATTGAAAAAACTGACTGTTTATGTTCAAGTTCGATCTCGTTGGTTAGCGAAATATGCTTTTTAAGCGGGGAGTTTTTCTTCCCTATTTCAACTGTTTTGTTGAAAAGCCTGAAATTCGAAAAATATACGGGTGGAATATTTTTATTCTCCGTTATCTCGTTGGGATTGAATCGTATAAAGCCATTGCTGGCTCCAAAATATACGTTCCCCAAGTTATCTGTTGTGGAGGAGCTAATAAGAAATTCGCCCATCTGCTGAATGGTTTTTCCTCCATATGATTTTATTTCAAAGGTTTCGTAGTTTAATCTGGCTATTCCTAGATTGGTGCTGATCCATAGGTCGTTATTTTTATCTTCAGTAATGCTTCTTATTGTGTTTTCGGGCAATCCGTCACGTTCCGAGAAACGTTTGAACTGTTCTTTTTGTGGATCGAAAAGGTTAAGTCCGCCACCAATAGTGCCAACCCAAATCTGTTTTTTGTGATCTTCAAACAGGCTTACAACTAAATTATTGCTAAGTGAAAGGGAATCTTTTTGGTTGTATTGATAACGGGTGATCGAAGGGGTTCCGTATGGGTTTTTAATTTGGTACAGGCCGTCCATAGTTCCTGCGAGCAAATCACCTGTCGAAGTTTCAATCAGGCAATGTATGTTTTCGGTGTCGAATATTGAATTCCCGGCATCTCGTCCGCAAAAATGAATAAGTCTGTCTTCGACGGGGGAGTAATAATTGAGCCCAAACCCAAATGTTCCCACCCAGATTCTTCCTTTATGGTCTTTGCAAAATGCGGTAACGTGTTCAACAGTTGATGTCTCCTGTTGGTTAATAATAGTATTGTAGTTTTTGAACGTTTTTTGTGATAAATCAAAATAGTCGAGTCCGGCATCCCAAGTTCCCAGCCATACTCCGTCGCCATTGGCAAGCATGCTCATTACGGTGTTGGAGCTGATGCTATTGCCTGAAGCCCTTTTAGTAAAGTGTTCCGATTTTTTGTTATTTAGGTCGGCAATGGTTAATCCGCCCCCATCTGTGCCAATAATTATCTTTCCCCGGTAATATTGAAGATGTTTTATAATGTTACAGTTCAGTATGTTCGTTTCGGTTGGGTTTTGGTTGAAATGTTCAAATTGAATGATATTTGGGTCATAATAACAAACTCCCTGGTTGTAAGTGCCTATCCAGATAATACCATCTTTCGACTGAAATATTGTATAGATTGAGTTTCCGGCAATAGATTTGGCATCAAACGGATCATTCAGGAAACGGATAATTGGACCAACTCCGTTTTTAATAATATATAACCCTCCATTCTCGGTGCCTACCCATAGGTTGCCAGTGATGTCACACATAAGAGAAAGTATTGAAAACCCGGGATTGTAGCTGTAGTAGTTCTCGTGCAATGTAATTCTTTCGAAGCTGATTTTACCTGAATTCTCAACTACTTTTTGAAGTCCCATTCCTGTTGTTCCTATCCAAATGCTCCCATGATTATCTTCAATAATGGCGTTTATGTAGTTGCTTGTCAGTGAGTTTTTATCTGAAGGATTGTGTTTGTAATTTGAGATTTGATTTCTGTCTTTTCCTATCAGGCTCAATCCGTCGCGGGTGCCAACCCAAACCCTGCCTTTCGAATCGCATTTCACAACATTAACAAGGTTGCTGCTTATGCCTCCGCTGTTTTTATCATTCTTATAACGGATCATATTACCGTTTTCCCCATCGAAATAGAAAAGGCCATTTGCTACTGTGCTAACCCACATCCCCCCATTGTTATCCATGTCAATAGAGAGAACATTTCCAAAATCTTGGTTTTCTTGATTTTGTAAGTATTGATTTATATCTGAGAAACAAAATTTTTCAGGGTTGAAAATTGAAAGTCCGTCATACGTTCCAATCCATAATCTTTTGTTGGAGTCTTCTTTTATCGCGTTCACCAAATCATTCACCAGCGATGTTGTGTCAAAACTTTGGTGATGAAAGGTGACCATGTTCACTCCGTCGTACCGGTTAAGGCCATTGCGAGAGCCAAACCACATGAATCCTTGGTGGTCTTGGGTTATGTTGATTATGTTTGAGTGCGATACCGGCACACTAAGTCTTTCGAATGAAAAGTTTTCACTAAATGTTGGCAGATTTACCACCATTATGATAAAAAAAGAAAGTAATGTCCGCAATGTTAACTTCATCGGTATGATAATATTTAAATTATTCAGAGCTTGGATTAGACAAACTTACTCAAAGATACCCTATTTCCAACTTTCATCATTGATTTTGAATGCTTATCGTTCAATTTCCCCAGTTTTACTTACCAATTCTCCATTTAGGGGTTGGGTTTACTGGAATAATTCCCTTATTCACAAATCGCACATCTTCAATTGAATAGAATGCATTGGGATTGTGTGTTCTAATCATGTCGACAATTGTTTGTAGTTGTTTTCGGGAGATAATTGAATAGATTATGCTAACTTTTCCGTTGGCTCCATTAGCTTCGTGGTGCGTAATACCGTAGCCCGCCTCAACCAACGATTGAATAAGCTCTGTAGCTGGTTTTGCGGTAATTATCTGAATTTTTGCATAGCCCATAGCTACCCTGCTTTCAATAATGAGGCCAACATAATTTCCCGTTGCAAAACCTGCTGCATAGGCAATTATATTGACCCAGTTATCCAGGTTCTGCATTACTTCACCGATTACAATGACCCAAATAAGCACTTCGAAGAACCCCAATATTGGTGCCATGTACTTATTGCCTTTCGATACCATTACGATGCGGAATGTGCCAAATGTAACATCGGCAATTCGGGCGCAAAAGATCATCAATGGCAAGAAGATGTTGTTGAATAGTTCGTTGTCGCTGAATATTGATAATAGCATGATTCTTTTTTACACAAATTTAGGAAAAAGAAATAAGCCGCTGTAAAACAATTTCTCTCTTCAATTAATCGATAGAGAATGATCTGAACGAGTGGGGTGGCACGGTAATGGAATACACGTACTTGTCGGTTCCTGTTTTTCGGTTCCAGCCCATTGCTGCTTCGCGAAGTTTCGGCATGTGTTTTTGATCTGTTAACAGATCTGTCAGCGTTTTTCCAACTTCGTCGAGCACAATATTAAATTCACATGGTTCATCTTTAAACGAATGAATAACAAAGGTATTATTGTCGTAAAGGAAGAGCGATGCCATAGATTCACCTTCGATAGAAATGCCGAATTGCTTACAGGCTATTTCCCTGATTTTGTTCAGAACTTCAGCAGGCAGGTTATACAAGTCTGCAAAATTCTCGGGGATAACCAATAAGTAAAGGGTTGCATTGGCAAATTTTCCCTGGTGCAATAACGGCCAGCCTAATCCACTGTCCATTCCAGAAATTATCTCCCACGAATCGTTAGTAAAGTATTGAATTTGGGGGATCAACATAGGCGACTTGCCTTTAATCATTGATCTTCCCAGTAGGAAATCTTCAATCATTGACTTACGTGAAGTGTACTCCATATCTACAATGTTGCGAATACCCCTGTTTTGCAGGGCATTAAGTAACCCGGAAGTGATAATCACATCTTTACCTGATTTGAGCCTTTGTTCAATCTTTTGTATAATCATCGGGTCTTTGGCTGCTTGTTCGGTGAGGATAATCATCGGGTCGTTTTCAGGGAACTCTGAAACAATGTCCATAGGTACTCCAATCATTCCCATATAGTTCTGAAGGAAATCTTCTCCTGAGGAGTGATATGGTTTGTAGCTTTTTACGCCAACAGGGTTGCCAAGCTTGTTTGATATTTTGGAAATTATATTGAGCGAATGACCAGCAATTTTGGCAACGGTTTTATTTGAATTGTCTTTTAGGAATGTTGCATAGTCGAAGCTTACATCTTGATTTTTCCACGCTGGTTCCCACTGTTCGCGAAGCGGAATTAGCATTTGCCGGTAATCGAAAAGGGTCATTTCAGGTGCTTTTGCCAATATTGTGAGCCAAAGTTGTTCGGCATAACGATCGTAATAACGCATTCCTCCGGTATCTACCCATCCTCCACCGTTCTTTCCTGGTTTCAAATTGTAGAAATATCTGAAAGCCAAAAAACTGAGATATGGTTGCAAATGTTGGTTGCTTAGTTCTGCATCGCGTGTTTCGGTTCCAGTGTAAACCCCATCGAACATCTTTGGTTCAGTCTCGAGGTTAAACCCAAGTCCATGAAAGTGGTCGTACCAATTTGGGTACTTAATAATGACTTTTGCGTTGGGGTTTACCTTTTTTGCAGGGTTTATGATGAAGTCGTTCGCCGCTTTGGTCATCAGATCGAGCCGGTATTCAGTCCAGCTTTGTCCTCCTTTTGCGTTAACACAATGCTCGCATTTGCAGCTGGTAAAAAAGAAATCGTCGAGGATAATCTCGTCGAAGAAATGGGCCGTGTACTCAATAACTTCCTGTGCTTTAGCCCTAATTTCCGGATTAGTGTAGCAGTAAGTTTGAAATTGGTCGCTTTCGTCGATGGTGTAGGTTATTCCTCCCGCTACATCCAGCCCTTTCGACTTGAAAAAAGAGATTGCTTTTTTGAGCGTGTTTTCATCAACAATTAGCAGGTCACGATGGGTTTCAAGATAAATTTTATCGACATGCATTTGTTCCGAAATTGTTTTCCATGTCGATTCAAGCCACTGTTGGTCAGCCATTTTCTGAACTTCGTATGCACGTGTGTAAATCGAAGTTTTAAAATTTTTCCCTGTATCCGAAGAAAAGCCTTCATGTGGAGCTGCAAAACACAGCAGCCCTATGAGGCATAAACAAACGAAAGGTTTCATACGTAGTAGATTTTAAGTTTGTGAAATTTCAAAGGTAGATAATTGGCAGAAGAAATTGAAGATGCCAGTAAACTTTATGTAAATCGAAAGCACAGGCAAATAAAATGGCTTAACGTTTTATTCCTCCCGCAATTAAATTATTTTTGTCGTGCTAAAAAGTTCCCTTACGGAACCTTGAATTTATAACAAACGAAATAGTAAAAAATAAAAAAATGGGTATAGCTCAGTTACTTGGAAAGTTCTTTGGCACAAAATCTGACAAAGACATCAAGGAAATAATGCCGATAGTTGAGACTATCAAAAAAGAATATGACCGGATTTCGAAATATAGCAACGACGAACTTCGTGCTGAAACCCTGCAGGTTAAGAAGCGGATTAGCGATTTTGTTAAAGCAGAAGAAGATGAGATTGCAGAATTACGTCTGAAGGCAGAAAACGTTAGCATCGAAGAAAGTGAAGCTATTTACGATCAGATCGATAAACTCACAGTCAGCGTTGATGAAAAATTGGAAAATATTCTGAATCAAGTACTTCCTGTGGCCTTTGCCATAGTAAAAGAAACGGCACGCCGCTTTGTTGAAACTGAATGGGTAGAAGTTACAGCGAGTGATTATGATCGGGATTTGGCCGCTCTTTACGATCATGTAGAAATCAAAGGAGAAAAATCATATTGGCATAACCGTTGGATTGCAGGTGGAAATGAAATCACTTGGGACATGGTTCACTACGATGTGCAGCTCATAGGGGGCGTTGTGCTACATCAGGGAAAGATTTCTGAGATGGCTACCGGTGAAGGTAAAACGCTTGTTGCTACATTGCCTGTTTTTCTTAATGCATTGACAGGCAAGGGGGTACACGTAGTTACTGTGAACGATTATTTGGCAAAACGTGACTCAGAGTGGATGGGGCCAATCTATCAGTTTCATGGGTTGACCGTTGATTGTATAGACAAATATCAGCCCAATTCTGAATCGCGCCGTAAAGCATATAACGCCGACATAACCTTTGGTACCAATAATGAATTTGGGTTCGATTATCTTCGTGATAATATGTCGATTAACCCCGAAGATTTAGTTCAGCGCAAGCATCACTATGCCATTGTCGACGAAGTTGACTCTGTGTTGATCGACGATGCCCGTACACCGCTGATTATTTCCGGACCAGTGAAACAAGCTTCATCTGATGAGCTTTTTGCAGAGTATCGGCCTAAAGTAGAACGACTCGTGTCTGAACAGCGTAAAATGGTAACCCAATTGTTGGCCGATGCAAAACGATTGCTTACCAAACCTGACGCATCAAAAAGTGAAACAGAAGAAGGAGCATTATTGTTGTTGCGCGCACACAAAGGACTACCCAAAAACAATGCGTTGATTAAATTTCTCAGTGAAGAGGGCATAAAAACCCTGATGCAGAAAACCGAAAATTTCTACATGCAGGAGAACAACAAAAATATGCATATTGTAACTGATCCTCTTTACTTTGTGATTGAAGAACAGCATAATTCAATAGAGCTTACCGATGTTGGTATTGATTTGATTTCTAAGGATATATCAGACCCTGAGTTTTTTGTACTTCCCGATATGGGTTCGGAAATGGCAATTCTAGAAAACAATACTTCCATGTCGGCTGAAGAAAAAGTAGCCCAGAAAGATGAATTGCTTCAGGAGTTTAGCGTGAAATCAGAGCGCGTGCATACACTCAACCAATTGCTTAAAGCATATACACTTTTCGAAAAAGATGTTGAATATGTTGTAATTGACGGTGCTGTAAAAATTGTTGATGAACAAACTGGCCGTATAATGGAAGGCCGTAGGTATTCCGACGGTTTGCATCAGGCAATCGAAGCCAAAGAACGGGTTAAGGTTGAAGCAGCAACTCAGACATTTGCTACCATTACCCTTCAGAATTACTTCAGGATGTATCACAAACTTGCCGGTATGACCGGTACAGCTGAAACCGAAGCTGGTGAATTCTGGGATATCTATAAATTGGATGTTGTGGTTATTCCAACAAACAGGCCTATTGTGCGTGATGACCGTGAAGATTTGGTTTACAAGACAAAACGCGAAAAATACAACGCAATAATTCAGGAAATTGTCGAATTGAATAAGTTAGGACGGCCAGTATTGGTGGGTACAACATCTGTCGAAATTTCAGAACTCTTAAGCCGAATGCTGAAAATGAAAGGCATTAAGCATAACGTTTTGAATGCAAAATTGCACCAGCGCGAAGCTGAAATTGTTGCCGAAGCGGGTAAAACAGGAATGGTTACTATAGCAACCAACATGGCAGGCCGTGGTACCGATATCAAACTTTCACCCGAAGTAAAAGCATGTGGAGGGTTGGCAATCATTGGTTCCGAAAGGCACGATTCACGTCGTGTCGACCGTCAGTTGCGCGGCCGTGCCGGTCGTCAGGGTGACCCGGGGTCTTCGCAATTCTTTGTTTCGCTCGAAGACGACCTTATGCGCTTATTCGGAACCGAACGTATTGCCGGTATTATGGACAGGCTTGGACTCAAAGAAGGCGAAGTGATACAGCATTCAATGATTTCAAAATCGATAGAGAGAGCTCAGAAAAAAGTAGAAGAAAACAACTTTGGCATCCGTAAGCGATTGCTCGAATACGACGATGTGATGAATTCTCAACGCGAAGTAATATACAAGCGTCGCCGTCATGCCTTGTTTGGCGACAGGCTCGAGGTTGATATCATGAACAACATTTATGATACGTTGGAAGAAATTACTAATCAGTTTCACGGAGGCGACTACGAAGATTATGTCTATGAATTGATTAGGGTAGCTTCTGTTGAGCCAAATGTTTCAGCTGAAGATTTCAAACGTAAAGGACCGGAAGAAATTACTGACACGGTTTTTGAGCAAATGTTGTCGAGTTATAACCGGAAAATCGAGACCATTTCGAAACAGGCATTTCCTGTAATCAAAAATGTGTACGAAACGAAATCACATCAGTATAAGAACATAATTGTACCATTTACCGATGGAAAACGTTTCTATCAGGTTATAACCAACTTGGAAAAGGCTTATAACAATAACGGAAAAGAAGTTGCACGCTCATTCGAAAAACAGGTAATTCTTGCTACAATCGACGATGCATGGCGCGAACAACTCCGCGAAATGGACGAATTACGCCAGTCGGTACAAAATGCTACTTATGAGCAAAAAGACCCGTTGTTGATTTATAAACTGGAATCGTTCAACCTATTCAAGCAAATGATCGCTACAGTAAATAAAAAACTTGTATCGATTTTGATGAAAGGCCACATACCAATCAGCGACCCTTCGGATGTGAAAGAAGCAGCAGAACAGCGCCGAACCGATATGAGCAATATGCAAACCGGGCGCAGCGGAATTCAAGAAGGTGGAGCTCCGCAACAACAACAGCAGCAGAAAGTACAGCCAGTTCGTACCGATAAAAAGGTGGGACGTAATGACCCATGTCCATGTGGAAGTGGCAGAAAATTCAAAAACTGTCATGGGGCAGGGCTGCCTGAATAATTAATAACAGATATAGAGATGATTGATTTACTGTCTTTTATCCATTGGGATTTCAATCCCGACATTTTCGTGGTTTTTGGCCGCCCGGTTAGGTGGTACGGATTAATGTTCGCCATTGGTTTTGTAATTGGTTACAAGATGGTAGAAAAACAATTAAAGCACGAAAAAGAGGAAGCTAAATGGCTCGACAACCTGTTGTTCTATATTGTTATAGGTACTATCGTTGGTGCGCGTTTAGGCCATGTTTTTTTCTACGGCTGGGAATATTACTCACAGCACCCGATCGAGATTTTATTTGTTTGGCAGGGCGGTCTTGCCAGTCATGGTGGGGTGATAGGCATTTTCCTTGCACTGCTTGTTTTTTCGAAAATCTATACCAAGCGAAATGTTTTTTGGGTTATCGACAGGGTAGTGATTCCTACTGCTATCGTTGCAATGCTTATCAGAATGGGTAACCTTTTCAACTCTGAAATTTATGGGGTTCAAACATCGTTGCCGTGGGGCTTCATTTTCGAACGCAACCACGAAACGGTTCCAAAGCATCCGACACAACTTTATGAGGCAATTGCTTACTTAATTACATTCTTTGTGGTGAAACACTTCTATTGGAAAACTGATGCTAAAAACAAAACAGGCTTCATTTCAGGGGTATTTTTTATCATGGTATTTACAGCAAGGTTCCTAATCGAATTTGTAAAAGAAGATCAGGAAGCTTTTGAAGCTGGAATGACTTTTAATATGGGGCAATGGTTAAGCATACCGTTTATTTTGGGCGGTATTGCTTTGATATTTATGGCTCAGAAAGGAATGTTGAACCAGAAAATAATAACAACAATCAAAAAATGAAAAAAGCCAGTCCTGATTGATCTAACAAATCAGGACTGGCTTCAAGTTTTTAAAAATCACAGTGTTCTAATTGCTTGTGATTGCTTTTATTGCTGTTTCAATAATGGTATCAACCCCATTCTCCATGTCTTCTTTTTTCATATCAACTTGAATATCGGGTGGAACTCCCATTTCATAAGACGGACTGCCATCGACTCCTAATATCTGATTTCCTGCAAAATGGATCTGCCATCCGTTAGGCAATTCAACACCAATTGGTAGCCCCAGTCCGCCTCCTGTAGTGTCGCCAACAACTGTAACATTTGGGAGTTCGCGCATCGAAAGTGTCAGCATGGTTGCGGCACTATATACCTTTCGGTTGGTAAGCAAACATACTTTACCATAATAGCTAACCTTTGAGCTATCGGCAGGCTCAATCCATGTTTCAACGGGCTCGCTGAATTCATTGTGGCCGGGACCAGTTTTCGTCCTCGATCGGTAAAGAAGGGTTTTTTCTTTGGCAAAACGTTTGGTCAGTTTGAATACATTGTCGATTGAACCCCCAAAGTTGTTTCGTATATCGATAATTATCCCTTTGGTGTCTTTGTATTTGGTGAGCAGATAGTCTAGGTCTTCATCGGTAAATGAGTTGCTGAAATCGCTGTAGGCAATATATCCAACCTGGTTTTCGGCTAGTGCGGTGTGGTAAAAACTACCTTTCCGGTTTCCCCAGCTATGGTAATAATTGTCGACAATCAACCGGTGGTCGTAATTTTCAAGTCCACGGGTAAAGAACCCAATGTAGAAGTGACTGTTGAATGGCGAAGTTACCCCTGTATGCCCGTCTTTCAGTACGTCGACCATTACTGCAAGCGAGTCAAAAAACTGTTCATCTGTCATTGAATTGCTAATCCCTGGTTCAAAGCGGGAATAAACTGCGTCCCAGTCAATATTTTTCAGTTCGAAGAAAGAGTATCTTTCGTCGATCGTTTTCCATGCATATTCAAAAACCTCTTTTTTGTCGGTCGAAGGTTCTTCAAGAATACTGCTAGCACACGAGACGAGCGAAAACATTGCTGCAATGAATATGATAGGTTGAATTAATTTCTTCATGATTTTATTTATTTGAAGTTGAAGTATAGTTTAAGGCTAAGCATCTGGTTGAGCGTTTTTGAGGGGTTGTGCTTTGGTTGTGTCGAATTGTAATCATGCATATAGGATAATTCAATGGCATTTTTGTTTTTAAGCAGATATGCCACGGCTAAATTAACTTCAATGTTCGTGTAGTTTAGGAAATATCCAAAGTAACTATTTGAAAGGTCGAGTAGCATGCCGCCTTCTTGGGCAATATTTTTAGTGATTCCGGAGTATGGCTGCAACCAGACATTTGAAACAAGAGGGTAGGAGATACTGGCTCCCAGTTTGAAGTTTTGCTCGTTAATTGGCCACGAAAATATGTGGTCGATTTTTACATATTTATCAACTTTTGCAGCAAGCCCAAACGATGCTGAGATATCGTAAGTGTAGGCACTGTTCGAAATATTAGAATTCTTGCCCCTTACCTGTACTTTACCGCTGACCATAGGCCCGGCATAGGTGTAAAATTTACTTTCGGGTTTCTTGTATAATAGCCACAGGGCATTTAGATTTATGTTCTCATAAATGTTTTGCATCGTGTTGTTAAAGTTACTTCCGGCCTTATATGGCGAAAGGCTGCCGATTGAAAATACATTTCTTAATTCAACATACATTTTCGACGTAGCCATAGAATACTCAACCGAAAACCCGGGGGTAAATCCGGTGTAAGACAAGCTTGTGTTTAATGTTTCGTTTACCGAGGTTCTGTTCAGTCCACCTCCAAATGCCAGATAAACATACTTTGGAATTGAATCAGATGGGCTTGAGGCTAATAGCGAAGAACTAAAGCCAATAATAGTTAGTAAGGTTAATAATCGTTTCTTCATAATCGTTTTTTGTTTAAAGACAAGAGGGTGAGTAAATGGTTGCATTGATAGGTGAAATCAAAAATCGTTATATCAAAAAAAGGCTGCTTGGAGTAATCCAAACAACCTTTCGGGTTTTAGTGATAAGTTGAATTTATTGTTTGTCAAAAGTCATTTTTTCGGTTGTGTCACCCCAAGATGATTTGTTAGAAGAATCAATAACCAAGTTGCCGTTAACAATCGAGAATACTTCTTTTATGGCAATTTCAGCGCCATCTTGCATCGGAATTTTTGAATCAATGGTAAGAACCTTTTTGTCATCTGAAAAAACTGCCACTGATTTTTTCTTTGAATCCATCATTCCATTGTTGAGGCATTCTTTTCCATCGAGAGTAAATTTTTCTTGAATAGTCATGTTTTGATCCTGGAAACTAATATTTCTTTCAAGGCTCAAATCATTTCCCTTTTGCACAATGATTAGTTGTGTTGGTGCCATACTGAATTGGTCATTCAATTTACTTTTTTCTTTATTGAGCTTCCAAGTTCCGGAAAAATCGGTTTGTGCACTTACAATAATTGTGAGCAACAAAAGCGAAGCTACAGTCATTAATTTTTTCATAGTTTAATAATTAGATTGATTAACATTCCCTTTGATTATTTACCTTGCAAAAAGTTTAATCAGACAGATAAAAAAATAGCTAAAAAATGCTTTCTCATTTGTAGTACAGAAATTTGAATTGAAAATCAGGATTATAGAAAATAAGATTGATGCCAGAGCCGATTTTTATTCGAGAAAGATAATTTGGTTGCTACTTTTTTGACGTAAAAATGAAATATCGGAGATTTACCCCAAGGCTTCCCCGCTCGTAAATTTTATAGATGCCGTTAACGGGCACTTTAATAAAGCCTTCAAGCGTAAAGGGTTTTAAAATCCGCAGTTTCGTCATTTCGCCCCAGCGCCATTCTGCAAAAAGCTCGACTTCGGGCGAGAAATAGTGGCAAAACATATTCTTGCTTTTATCAATTCCGTACCTGCTGCTTTCTACTCTCGACCGATCAAAAAAGATTGGATAATAGGCCGTAAGCCTTGGGTTGAATGTTACATATTTCCCTGCGTCAAGTGGGTAGTCGATAAACAATCCTGGCCTGAAATCGACATGGTTGGTTTGGATTGTAAGATCGCCAGAAATCTTCATCGTTTTAGGTTGGATAATAATGCCCGGGCCTACCGAAAAGGTGAAGCCAACCGGTAGTTTCGGTGAAAAACGGTAGCTGAAATTGATGTCTTTTGCAAGGAAACGGGAAAACGGGAACGACGAGGGCAATAGGTTGATTGCGGCACTTACATTCAGTTTATTGTCGTAACGCGATAGCGACCGGGTACTGTCGGACTGCGAAAATGCATTAAGAGAAACAATAACAAGGAGGATAAATACCAATTTTTTTGTTGAAAATGATTTTATGATGCTCATAACTGTGTGTTTTGTAAGTGGGTTAGTTTTTAGCATTGAACAAATAGGGTAATGCTTCTTGGTAGGCATCTTCCCAGTTCTCGTTGTGGATGGTGTTGTTGAGTACCACGTAATCGGTATCGAAATTCGAATAATCGCGTTCGGTAAGCCGCTCGTAAAGCTGTTCAACCATTATCGGGAAAATTCCACCGCCACCTTCGCCAGCTTGACCTAACGTCATCATCAACCGTGTTGGGTATACAAATTGCGAAGCTTTTTTCGAGAATTGCTCCTCGTATTCGAAGCATACAAAGTTGTCCCACCAAACCGAAGGACTGGCAGCCAGGTAATGGGTAAATGTTTCGGTGTGTTTAAAAAAACAGTAAAATGCAAACAAGCCACCAAGTGAGTGCCCTGCAACGGCCCGGTATCTAGCCCCTTGTGTCCGGCATGTTGAGTCGATATGAGAGATCAGCTCTTTTTCGATAAACTGATAAAAGTTTTCGGCACCGCAACACTCTTCGCGGTCGGTAACTTCGCTCACCGATGTTGGAGTATAATCACGATTGCGTTTATCGGCTGAATTGCCTTTGTAGCCAATCCCGACAATGATTAACGGGGCCATTTTCTTTGCTGAAATTTGTTTCTCTGCAAATTTTGCTACGGTCATAAACTCCCAATCGGCATCAAGCATATAAAGCACAGGGAGACTGTCTCGACTTGTTTGATAATTGGGTGGGAGATAAGTGTAGATAGTGTAATTTTGACCAACAACTTCTGAATTAACACTCTCGTAGGCCACGTTTAGATGATCAGATTCTTCAGCTACTTCGGCTAGCGGATCACCGGAACAACTAAACAGCAAGGCAATAGGCACCACTAAGAGGAACAGGTTCTTAAATTTGTTCATAGTTTCTATTCAAAGTTTTAAATTTCAATATCAAAGACAAATAGATGTTTAGTGGGTTGCTTCTGACTTTCACAAAATAGCCTGACAAAATTTTTACTTATTTGTTGAAGTGAGAACAAACACAGGATTTATCGCTGATTAATTATTTATTTTTGAACTTAATCAAAATCGAACTCTGATAAATGTAAGGGAAACCTTTAACAAAGTTGTCTAAACTCAAAATTGGGGAATATGGGGCTTGCAAGTATTGTACAGGTTGCTTTAGGTACTACTGGGATTATTAATGGGCTGGTAATTGCTTTTGTGCTTTTTCTGCTCAACCGTGGAAACCGGAAAGCAAACCAATTGTTGGGACTACTGCTGGTTGCGGTTTGCTTTAAGTTAGGTTATGCGTTACTGATCAATTTTCAACACGAATGGAAGACGCCCAGTTTATTACTTTACTATTGTTCCGAGTCGGCTTATTTTTCGTTTGGCCCATTGCTGTTGCTCTACTTTTATGCGTTGTTGCAGCAACGGGTCAGCCCAATTCTTATTGGCGCTATGTTCATTCCCTTGTTATCTCCTTTTGTTGGTCACTTTGTCCCGTTCGATATTCCTTTGTGGCCTTTGCAATCGTGGTTTTTCATCTTCCTGCTCATTATTTTCATCGAATTCAAATCGGTTATTATTTCAAAGGAAAAAAGTTCTGTTACCAGTCATGATCGAATTTGGCTGAGGATCCTCTTCCTTAGTTTTTCCCTGATTTGGTTAACCGCCAACCTTCTTTTCATCGATTTTAAATTTTACTTCCTCGAACTGTTGGCTGTAGTTATTGCAGCTATCTATGTGGTGCTTTACTCGGCCATAAGGTTCTATTGGTTCAGCGAAGGCGATAAGTTGAAAGTTCAGAAGTATGTTAATTCAACACTAACGGAGGACGAAGCAAACTCGATAATGTCGAGATTAAAACGGGTGATGGAGGTTGAACGGCTTTACATCGACCCCGAAATTACACTGCCCAAGGTGGCCGAACGGCTTCAGATAAGGCCGCATAAGCTTTCGCAGGTGATTAACCAGCAGTTGAACATGACGTTTAACGAGTACATTAACTCCTGCCGAATTAGTGAGATAAAAGGCATTATGAAATTGCCCGAATATCAGAACCTGAAAATTGCAAGCATTGCCTACGATTACGGGTTCAACACTATTTCATCGTTCAATACGGCTTTCAAAAAATTTACCAACAATACCCCGTCGCAGTACCGCAACCAGCAGTTGGTCGATAACCGTAACTGATGCAAAAAAACAACATTTGAATTGCCCTGACCTTCAGGTCAGGGGCTATAATGATGATAAATTACAGGGCTTTAGCCCAAACGATTTAAATATTTGGCTAAAGCCCCCTAATGAATGAATCATTTATTCAACGGCATAAATGCCGTTGCAATTCAAAATGCCGTTGCAATTCAAAAATCCTTGAACTCGATAATTCCGAATTATTTCTTTCCATCTTTTTATCTGATGGTAATTTTTTCGATATGGCAGAAACCTTCGGTGTAAACCTTTACGAAATAATTTCCCTGTGGAATGTTTGGTCGCTCCATGGCGATGTTTTCTCCATTTGTGTTTCTTGACAGAAGTGTACGGCCCATTAAGTCGATTATCTCTACTTTGTTGATTGTTTCGCCATTGACCGATAACGAAAAGTTGCTGTCGATAGGATTGGGGCTGATTTTCAACCTTTCGCCGGGCAGAAGGTTGCTTCCTGTTCCGTTTGTTGCATTGCTTTTGATTGTCCAAACCGAGGTGCTGCTTCCGTCTTCAGATGTGATGGTGTAAGTGGCCGAACCACCCGACAGGTCGATTCCAACCCCTGCCGCAGGAGATACCCGGGCACCCGGTGAAACAAAAACTGAAGGCTTCAGCGATGTGAGTTTTGTGCCAGTTTTAAAGGTGACGTTTATGGTGTTCGACGTGTAGTCGATAACCGGTTCGGCTGCCTGTCCTGTGCACGAGAACTTTTCGATGGTGGCTTTGTTGCTCAGGTGCTGTGTGTCGTAAGCCAACAGTGAATCAATGTAGGGGAGCAGCACATTCTCGGTGCGGAGGCGGTGCTGATCGCCATGCCCGCCGTTGTTTATCCAAAGGCGGTGTGGAATTTCTTCGGCAGTAAGCAGGCTGTCGTAATAGGTGTTGCCGTCGATGATCCATTTGAAATAGTCGCTTGTGCCGTAATCAATGCCATACCCTTTCAGCTTCAACAGGTTTTCGCGGTACTGTTCCACTTTGGCTTTCAGGTTGCCAAAACCCTGTTCGTAACGCTTGAACACCGCCGAGTCCATCACCAGCTCGTTATTCTCGTTGTACGAAAAAGGGTAGCTGCAATAAGGTGCGTTCATGGTGGTGTCGGGCGCAAAAGCCGATCCGTATGCAAATGAAAAAACCGTTACCCAATCGGTTTTTTTGTAATAGTTGATGGTGTCGAGGTATTTTTTGTGTGCCTCTTCCCTCGGGTATTTTGCCAGCTCGTTGCGGATGGAAATTACCCGTTTAATCACATTTGTGTCGATAAACAGCGATGTTCTCATGATGCCGGTGGGGTTGGCAAGCCCCGAGCATTCGCCCACACCGATCGAGAACAGATCGGGGTGCTTCATCGAGAGGTGGGTGGCGCCGTAACCGCCCATCGACAAGCCAAAAATTGCCCTCGATTCACGTGTTGGAAGGGTTCGGTAATGAGCATCGATGTAACCCACTACTTCGTTCACCACAAAATCTTCCCAGTTTCCGGTTACGGGCGAGTTGTTGTAGAAACATCCGGTAAGCCGGTTGTACCCATTAACGATTACCACGATTGCCTCTTTCATTCCCCGCTGGGTGATCATGCTGTTCATCGACTTTTCGAAAAAATAGCCGTTGATGTACCCTTTGGTGTAGGCGGCAATGGTGTCTTCGTAGCCGGGAAGGAAATAGACCACCGGATAGAATTTTTCCGTTTCCTTTTCGTACGACGGGGGCAGGTAAATTGCCAATGGTTGGGTGGTAGGTTCGCCCAAAATGGAGTTTTCCATCGACGGGGCATCGATGTTAATCAAGGTCATTTTCCCCACTTGTTGCCCAAAGGCCATCGAAGAAATAATGATGGACAGAGCCAATAACAGTTGTGTTTTCATCTTCATCAGTTTTAAATTTAATTACACTGCAAAGGTGTACCCACAAGCGTTTTTAGCCTATCGAATGTATAAATCTGTAACAGTTTTGGGTGGAAAAGGAGAAACTAACTCTTCAATATGTGAAAGTAAGAGGCGTTGCATTTTGATGTCAATATTAAAAAGCGCCACCCGATACCTAGGGCGGCGCTTTAAAAATTTTCAAATCTCCGTATCAAAAGCATCAAAAAGGATCAAAAAAAAAGTGGCACTTTAAAAACAAATGCCACTTTCTGAATTACTTAATCTGATATTAACTAACGGTCAGCGCTGATATATGATGATGCCTGATCGGCTGGGCCATTCACATATTTTGGGTAGTTGGGATATGAACACAACAGGTAGCCTGCGCCTTCTGCCTTGTCGCTGATTTTGCCTTTGGGATCAACCACAAGGGTTTTTGCAGGAGCTTGGTTGTTTTCAACCCAGTTCATCAGCAATTCCATATTGTCGTCGCCATTTGGAGCCGGAACATTTTTGGGTTCAACTGCTTTACCTTCGCCGGTAACATTGTAGCCTCGGCCTGCCAGTCCATGGCCACCTTGCGGGACAACGTACATGCGGGCAAATTGATCGATAGTATTACGGCCCATTTTGTCTAAAAGCGATTGGTAATAGTCGAGCTGCGCGCCTGGCGATGCAATGTTGTCCATTGTGCCGATGGTCATAATAATTTTACCTCCATTTTTGAAGAACTCGGTAAGATCGGGGTTTGTTGAGTCGAGCCATTGCGAAATCTCTTCGCGGCGCTTGTTCCATTTTCCACCTTCGACATAATCGAGCGGATTGGACTTCAAGTCCTGCATCAAAAATCCGGTAACACCCAGTGAGCCCATTGCACCATGTACGCGAGCATCGTTGGCCGCACCTTCCTGGCCTTTGAAACGAGAGCCTTCAATCATGCCAAAACCACCGGGTTCGGTAGTGGGCAGCCACATGCCAAACGATGTAACCCCGTTGGCCAACGGAGTGGCAAATTTGTATGAGCTGTACACAAATTCCATGGTTTTTATTTGTCCATCGGTAAGTTTTGCCGATTCCGACTTGTCGTCCGGATTCGGGTCAACATTGTTTGGCGCGCGCAAAGCTGCCCAAGGGTCTTTGGGGCCAATGCCATCGTTCACGTTGAAAATGGCACGTGCAGCCATATAATTGTTTACAATACCATCGTTTATTCCGTCGAGGCCATCGCACTGTTTCAAAAATTCAGCCCTAATAGCTGCTGTTTTTGAAGGAGTTACCCAGTTTTTCATAGGTATTTCCTGAATTCTGATCAGCTCAGGGGCAAGCATTAACGTTGAAAAATTAACAATTGGCACATTTGAAATAATGCCATTATAATCTTTGGGGTAGCGTTGGGCTACGGTAAGTCCTTCGCGGCCACCGTGTGAGCTTCCTACATAATAGTTATATACAGGGCGTTTGCCATAAATGCGTTGCATAATGACCATCGCAGCATCGTGAGTTTTTTTCATCTGCATATAGCCCATATTTTTGATAGCCTCATCGTTCAGTGCCCATTCATCTCCAGAAGCAGGCCCCGAAGCTAACGGTTTGCTTTGTCCTCCACCAGGGAAACCCATTCCACCTGCCTGATGTCCTGAGTCACTGCCATAAAGGGCAAAACCTTTTCCAAGTAACGGGTTACGGCCTTCGCGAACGGTAATGCTACCATTCATGCCTCCACCACCGGCTTGCATGGCGCGTTGCGACCAGCTTGCGGGCAGTAATACCCTGAAGTTTATTGGCCAACCGTTGGGGTCAACCGGAAAAATCGATCCTTCGACCACCGCATAAGCAGGTGATGTTTCTGTCGCTTCAACCCATCGGGGTTCGTAAAGTTTTACCGAACCAACAGGTTCACCAATTTCGGATGCAGGAATCGATTCACCTGCCTTTGAAATATCGGCTTTCGATATTGCAATAGTAGAAAGTGCTTTTGTCTGAGCCAAAACAATGTTTCCGGCTACAAAAACAAATGCAATAATTGTTAAAAATATTTTTCTCATGAGTTAGTTTGTATTGTTAATCTACAGAACATAGATACGAAAATAGGTGTTTGGTTTAACGAAAAGCGCTGAAAAAAAGTTTCATTTCGAAAACGATTATCGCGAAAATACATGTACGCAAAAATGGAACAAGCCACTTTTATAAGGTCTTATTCCATTTGATGCACTAAATACCTAATTATGTTCTAACTACTAGATTTCTTTTTTAATCTTCTCTAAAATTTCCTCAAATTCTTCAACGCTAATATTGTTGTTCTTGGCAAAAAATGAGGCCATTGCAGGGAATGAATTGTCGAAATATTCTTTTACAAATTTAGACAGATGGTTTTTGGCATATTCTTCTTTTTGAATTAATGGGAAGAAAACATGCGTGTTGCTATATGTTTTATGACTAACATAATTTTTCTTCTCCAATATTTTAATGAGCGTAGAGACCGTATTGTATGCCGGATTTTTCGATTCGTATTTTTCCAGCACATCACGTACTGTTCCTTCACCCAGTTCCCATAGAATCTGCATAATTTCTTCTTCTGCTGTAGTAAGCTTCATTACTTATAATTTAATGTTGTGTCCCGCGACAATTCATATTTTTTAGTGTAATGGTCCGGTCTCGAACCTAAGTAACTCCATTTTTATCCAATACCTGCTTGAACAACCATATCTTCAGTAGCCTTAACGCTCTTTCTCCAATTCAATATTACTAATTGAACTCCTTAATTCTAAAGTTGTTTTTTTATCTCCTTTGAACGAAGTTTGAATTGAATTAGTTACATCTCTTATTTTTAAAGCTGTTTTTTTATAGCCTTTAAACGAAGCTTGAATTGAATTAGTTACATCTTTAATTTTCATAACAAAAGCTCCATTTTTGTCTGTTGTTGTACCTGTAACCATTCTGCCATTATTATCAATCTCCACAACATTAACAAATGCCAATGCCTCTTTTGTCTCCTTGTCGGTTACCTTACCTTCAATAACTACTGATGTTTGCGTAACATTTTCAAATGGTTGCGTAATAATTTCAGTTTTTTGCGTATTACTAATTTGTTTATTGTCTAACCTGAAATTTATAAGTAATTGATGTTCACTTTCGGTAGGTTGATCGTTGATTAAAGCAGGCACCCATTTTTTATCGGTTAAATTTACTAGTCTTAATGCTTCTTCGTCAAGTAACGGATTAACTTTTCTGGCCACCTTTAAATTAGCAATCGAACCATCGGTTTTAACATTGAACGATACATAAACCCGTCCTTCAATCTTATCCTTTTTGGCTTGCTCCGGATATTTCATGTTTTCAGCCAACAAAGCTTTAAGATCTTCTTCCATGCCAGAATAGCGTGCAACATTATACGGAATTCTCTGCTTTGCAACTTTATCGGCGGTGTGTATTGGATGATTGGTGTTGGCCATTACCCAAGATTGTGTTTGGTGTACAAAACCCAACTCTGTAGGACGCATTTCAAGGGTTCCTTTTAACAGGTCTCCTTCCAATTTTGCTTTCCAAACTTCATTCCACGGTTCTCCAATGTTGATAGTAAGGTTATTATCATCGAGACTTCCGCTAAATGCACCTGGACAATTACCAATGTAATTCCATTGAAGTCCAGAAATCTTAAGGGTCGTTTTGTCAAAATTCGTAATCATGAACCATCCTGTCATGGCAAGTTCTCCATTATAACCAAAAGTTTCGTAGAAATACTTTTCATTTAACTTTAAGTGGAGGTTTTTTGAAATTTCTTCGCCCGGGTTGCTTAAAGCAGCGGGCAACAATTCATCGTAGCCAATTTTCTTAGCCAGATAAAAAGTAAGCTTGCTTGTTCTGGCCAATGAATAATCGGCAAATATCTCTCCACACAACTTGCCATTTTCCGAAGATTTGATTGACCAAATTTCATTCCATGGACTTCCAGTATATATCTCAAAAAGATCTTTGGTGAGTTTTCCGGTTACAGGAATATTCGCATGTTTAGTGTGGTTTACTTGAAATCCGAAGAATGAACCATCTTCATTGATTTGAGTGATCGTATATGTTCCTTTGCAAAAAAGATCAGAACGATGATAGCTTACCCAATCATAAGGTGTATTCAGCTCGATGTACTTGGTGAAATCGGTAATTTCTCCTGCTGCCTCAATTTTGGCTGCTATGTTTTCATTACCCGTTGTTTTGCTGCCCGATGGTTTTGCACAGGCAATTATTATTGCAAAAACTACTGGGATCATTAGTAATAACTTCCATATTGAAAGTTTATTACTGTTTTTATTTGTCATCATTGTAATGCGTTTTTTAATGTACGATTGATTAAAATTGTTGACGATATTGAATTTTGGTATACCTAAACTGCTTGTTAATAATACTAATTGATAATCGGGTGTATGAACGCCTCTGGCAATTACTCCGCGGTCGGCAAGGTATTCATGGTTTTGCTTCATTTCACTTTCGTAAAACCAAACTATTGGGTTAATCCAGAAAATGACTTTAAGGAGTTCGACCAGTAAAATATCGAAAGAGTGTTTTTGATTGATGTGTTCCATTTCATGCATCAAAACATATTCCAGCTCTTTCTCGCCATAATGATTTTTGTTGATTAGGATGTAATTAAATATTGAAAAGGGCATAATTTCCAAGTTGTGTTCAATGAGTTTTGCATTTGAGATATTTTCGATTGTATTGTGCTTAAATAAGCGCAGGGTTTGCATAAGTTGATACAAAAAACTAAAAAGCAAAACTAGAACGCCAAGTACATAAAGGCCAATCAATGTCCAACTTACTATTTCGAAAAAGTTAATTGGATTCGATGTTGGGGCTTTAGGCTGAACAGGAGAAATAATTGGTGGCTGATTTATTGTTGGCTGGTCCCAAATGGTGTTTTCTGGTGTATTTTTTTCAGGTATCACATCCACATTTTGAACGATTGTGGCATTATACCCGGGATTGTATAATCTGTTCGAGAATTCGGGTGCAATATTGAAATTTACTTCAATAAAGGGTAACAGAAAAGAAGCGATGAGTGAAACCAATAAATAATATCGGTTGAATTTTAGTATCCCTTCTTTCTTGAAAATATTTGTATAGAGCAAATAGAACAAGAGTAGACTTATGGTCGTTTTTAGAAGATAAGGAAAAATAGCCATGGTGTTGTTTTTTAAGTTTATGAAACAAATCTACTAAAAAATTAATACAACTACTAAAAAATTAGTAGTTTTTTTATGAAAAGATAATTTTATTTATTCTGATCATGATCGGCTAATGTTTTTGCTCCCTAAAATTAAAATTGTGAATTCTGTATGCTAAGCTATTTTGTGAGTTATATTGCTTTATGTGAATTATATACGTGTTTTTGATGATTTTTTCAGAAGATGTTTTTTTACGCTCACTTGTAACTTTTTTAAGTCAATATTTATTTCTGGCATGAATAATTGTTTTTATGATCTTCATTGAGATTAAAAACAATCGGTTTCTTAGTTTTGCATAATGATGATTTATACAGGAGAAATAGCAGGCCTTGCCACTGCAATTTGCTGGACGGCTACAGCCATGAGCTTTCAGTATGCGTCGAGGCGTATTGGTTCTGTTTCGGTTAACCTGATCAGAATGGTTTTCGCTTTTGTTTTCTATTTAATTTATAGCAGAATTGTGCTTGGACAATGGCTACCTCTCGATGCATCGCCTGAAGCGTGGTTATATTTAGGTATTTCTGGCCTTATTGGGTTTGTAATTGGCGATTATTTTCTGTTTAAATCGTATGAATATGTAAGTTCAAAAATTTCGATGCTAATTATGAGCACCGCGCCTGCTTTTGCCGCTTTGTTGGGCTGGATAATGATTAAAGATCCATTTACCTGGATGAATTTTTTTGGTATGGCCTTGGTAATGTTAGGTGTAGCTGTTGTTATTCTCAAGAAGGACACTGAAAGCGGAAAACGAAGAATGAGGTATCCGGTAAAAGGTATTTTATTTGCTTTTGGTGGAGCAATTGGCCAAGGGGTGGGTTCTGTTTTTAGTAAAATTGGAATGGCCGACAACGATCCCTTTGCCTCTTCTCAGATTAGGGTTATAATTGGCCTAATAGGTTTTACCATAATGATCTCTTTTATGAAGCATTGGAAAAATCTTTTTGAAGGGGTTAAAGACAAAAAAGCATCGAAAGCTCTGGTAATTGGCTCTTTCTTTGGTCCATTTCTTGGCGTTTCGTTGGGTATGGTAGCATTTAAGTATACTTCACTCGGAGTTGCTTCTACGCTCATGGCAACGGTTCCTGTATTTATTTTGCTCCCATCTCATATTATTCTGAAAGAGAAACTTACTTTGAATGAAGTTGTTGGCGCTATTATTGCCGTGATGGGGATTGCCATTTTTTTCGTTAAAATATAAAGCAACGGAACTTTTCTTAGTCTTTGGGCACGATTTTAAGTAAAGATTGCCCTGAGTTGTCTCAATCATTTGCTGTTTTATTATATTTGAAAGGAATATACACATATTTGTATTTGACGATATTGTTTTCGATAATACTTGTTTAAGAATGTTCACTGGTTAAGTATCTGATAAGATGTTAGCACTGATTGCAATAAGCGATAATGCATTGAGGGCAAAGGTCAAGGGCCAGTTGCAAAGTATCGCGGAAATACACCAGATATTGGAGAGTAGTACCGCTGAAGATGCCCTTTTCCAACTTTTGGAGACTAAACCCGATGTTCTTATTGCTTTCGATCTTTTACCGGCACGAAATGGATTTCATTTAGCCGGGGTTATTAATGACAATCAATTGGGTGTTCCTGTTATTGTCTTGTCCGATAATCCATTGTGTGCAATTGATGCGATCCGGAACCATGTTCATGATTTTTTGGTAACCCCTTATTCGCCAGAGAAATTGATTGCATCGGTACGTAAAGCCTTCCAGTTACGCAGCGGAAAAGATGAGGGAAACTCAACTAAGTTGCGTAAAATAAAACTTGCAACTGCAGGCGGTTTTAGTTTATTCGACCTCGATAAATTAAATTATTGTATGGCCGACAGAACTTATACAACGCTTTGTTTTCTCGATGGCAAGGAAGAATGCTCTACTTCTAATTTAGGGCGTGTTGAAAAAATGTTGAGTGCCTTCCGGTTTGCACGGATCAACCGTTCGGTCATTGTCAACATCGATGCTGTCCGGTCTATCGATTTGAAGCGGAATGTATGTATTGTAGATACATTTTCAGGGAAAAAAGAATTTAAAGTTTCAAAAGGTTATCTACGACAAGTTGTTGATATAAAATAAAATTGAATGAGTTATTCTTTTTCGGCTTTAGTAATTGACGACGATTCGGCCGCGCGCGATGTAATTGAAAAATTTCTTCGATGCGAAGGGCTGGTAGAGGTATTGCCCGGTCTTTCATCGCCTCTTGGTGCTATTGAAAAGATTGAGTTGTGTAAACCCGATGTAATATTTCTCGATATCAATATGCCCGATGAAGATGGCCTTAGTTTTGCATCTCGCTTAAAAGAACATGGGATCGATTCCTTGCTGGTTTTTTGCACCGCATTCAGGTCATACGCCATCGATGCTTTCGAACTAAGGCCTTATGGTTTTCTGGTTAAGCCTTTTGGAATTTCCGAAGTTAATTTATTGGTTAGTAAACTTGCTGCCGAGGTGGAAAAAAGAAAGGGAGCCACAGTAAATTCTTTGCCGAAAGAGGGCAAAGGCAAGTTTTCTTTTAAAACATCTCATGGATATGTTTTCTTTAAGCAATCGGAAATACTAAGTGTTAGCTCCGATAAAAACTATTGTGATTTGACCACTATTCAAGGTTCTGTTGCACGAATAAAACAACCGTTGGTTAATATTCACCGTTATTTAGGATATGAGCAATTTGTTCGGGTCAACCGCTCAACAATTGTAAATATTGAATACATTAGTGAAGTCGATAGAAAGAAGAAAATGTGCGTGTTGAGATCTGAATCATACGAGCAGTCTTTTCCTGTCTCGATGAGGAATTTATCTGATATTGAAAATATTCCTTTCCTCGATATTTTTTAACGATAAAAACTGAAAATGGAAATGGCTTTGCGGACCCGTTATATTTTGCTTGCCTTGGGGATGTTGATCCTTGGTTTTATAGCATGGTATTTTAAAGATATTGTTACCTACATTATTGTGGCGGCAGTGGTTTCTACATTGGGTCGCCCGCTGGCAAGGTTTTTACGAAAAGTAAGAATTTGGAAGATCAGGTTCAATTCTTCCGTAAGTGCGTTTATTACACTATTTCTTATCCTTGTGGTTCTGTTGGGCATGCTTGGTTTTATTATTCCCTTGATTGCCGGAGAATTCTCAAAACTAGCCTCGGTCGATTATAATGCACTGCTTTTACAGCTCGAAGGTCCAATTAATCAGGTGCTCGTTTTTATTGGATATGAGCCTATTACTTTTTCTGGTTTCTCGGTAACCGATTTAGCCAGTTCAAAGCTTGCTTCTTTGTTCAAATTCTCGAAAGTCACCGATCTTTTTGGCTCAGTAGCCGGAACTATAGGAAGTATTTTTGTCGGGATCTTTTCTACCGCGTTCATCGCTTTTTTCTTTTTGAAAGAAGAGGGAATGTTTCGCGAAGGCCTTATGGCACTGACTCCCGAGGGATATGAAGATCGTTTCTCGCGAAGTTTTGACCGAATTACTAATCTTCTTAACCGCTATTTCATTGGTTTGGTAGTCGAAATAATAATAGTGGCTATTTTGGTAACCATTGGTTTGCTAATAGTTGGATTGAATTTTGGGACTGCTGCATTGATTGGGGTGTTGTGCGGGCTTTTCAATGTTATTCCATATTTGGGGCCTTGGATTGGCGGTGGATTTGGAATAGTAATTGCATTGGCAATGAATGTAGATCAACCATTTATGTCGCATACCTTGCCTGTTTTGGGATTTATGATTATTGTTTTTGGTTCATCTCAAATGATAGATAACATTCTAATTCAGCCTCTTATTTATTCAAGTAGTGTTAAGGCCCATCCTCTCGAGATTTTTTTGGTGATTATGGCTGCCGGGAGCATTGCCGGTATTCTTGGAATGATTCTCGCCATTCCGGTGTATACAATTTTAAGGGTATTGGCTTCCGAGTTCCTTTCGAACCTGAAGGTGGTTCGAAAACTTACCGAGAACATGGAGCCCGGTGTGAATGTTGGTGAGCGGGATTTACCGAAGTAAAACATTTCTACATAAAAAGAAAAACCGTTACCAGAGTCCGGCGACGGTTTTTCTTTTATATCATTAATTAAATGTTAGTCTTGTAGAAATTGGTTCAAGAAGCCTCCGGTTTCTTTGCGTTGGTTTCCGCCCATAGAGCTAAGTTCGCGGACAAGTTTGCTGATTGGCATCGATTGAAGCCACACTTTTCCATGTCCGCGCAGTGTTGCCAAGAACATTCCTTCGCCACCAAAAACCATAGACTTTAATCCACCGGCCTGCTGAATGTCGAAATCAATTCCGCTGGTAAAACCAACAACACAACCGGTATCAACACGCAACGTTTCTCCGTTGAGAACTTTCTCAACCACAGTTCCCCCAGCATGGATAAATGCTCGTCCGTCGCCTTCAATTCTCTGAAGAATAAAACCTTCACCGCTAAAAAAGCCAGCGCCAAGTTTTCGGTTAAAAACAATCGATACTTTGGTTCCCATGGCGGCGCACAAGAAAGCATCGCGCTGAACGGTAATCTGGCCATTGAATTGCGATAGTTCTATAGGTACAATGGTTCCGGGGTAAGGAGCTGCGAAAGCTACATGGCTTTTGCTGAACCCTCTGTTAGTAAAGTGGGTTAAAAAGAGCGATTCGCCCGATATAAGCCGTCCTGCGCCTTTGAATAACTTGTCGAACAAGCCTTCGTTGGGATTCGATCCGTCACCCATTTTAGTCTGAAAATCTATCTCTTGCTCCATGTACATCATGGTGCCTGCTTCGGCAATTACCGATTCGCTGGGGTCAAGTTCAATCTCCACCAGTTGGATATCGTCACCAATAATCTTATAATCTACATCGTGTGAATACATACTTTTACATTTAATATATTGGGTTACAAATATGCAATTCTATTCGTTTTTTTGTGCGTAAAAACCGATCTCTTTCATGAAAAATTCGTTATTTACAAGAAAAATATAGGCGAAAGATTTTTAGGTGATAACTCGGGTTTTATTTAACTGTATTTTTTCAAGAAATTGTTCTTCATATTCATTTTTAGCGGTTGCCAAACTATTCAATGTTTGAAGGCATTCTGTTATCGATTCCTGAAGTGCTTCGTGAACTATACCGTATTGCTGCATATATATGGGGTTTCCATTGTTAAGTAGATATAAATCAAGTTCTTTAATGTTTTTGGTTGACTTGATTTCTATGGTATACAGTGTCCCCGCGCAACTCCATGATTTCTGGCTCTCAATTGGCTTCTTTTCAATTTTTATAATGGTTGACTCACAATCATTAAACTTTTCTGTTTGTAGTTTTTCAATCCAGTTGATAAAAGGGATAAATTCGTTGTTTCGGGTGGTACCGCTGGCTAAGAAAAGTTGTTGTTTTTTTGTTTTAAAAATCAATTTCTCGAAAAAGTTTTCGTTGGCGGCCTGGTTTCCGCTTATGCAAAAAATCATATCGGAATTTTCATAGAGTGAGTCAGGTAAATTATCGATTGATAAATAATCGTTGTTGTTATTTAAATTGTGTGAGCCGTCAGTTAAGACTCCTGTAATGTTTTTCGATCGGGTTCGTTGGTTTAAGATTGATTTGATGTGTTCTCCAACGTTGTTTTGTGTGCCCAAAATCAGCCAGTTCCGCTCATTGATAGTCCGTCCGGTCGAATTCAACAAATTCTCTATTGCATTTATGCATGAGCGGGCAATTTCTTCTGATTCGTAAAGTTTTTCTGCCGGGAGTACTTTTTTGAAAGGGAAATAATCAATGTTTTTGCCTGTTTCGCTTGTTGAGGACGCAACATTTAGCCCAAATTCGATGCTGCCTGCGAGACCAGAATTGAGCCACGAATTGAAATTACCAGACTTAGTCTCATAAGGAATGAGGCCGTTTTCATAACCGCAAGTTTCAAATACTTCTGCAATTGAAAGTTTTGAGCTGGAATATTCGGTAAGGGCAGAGGTGAGGTATGCATCATCTTCAATAATGACTGTTGAAATAGCCTTGTTGTGTGCCAGGCTGTTAAATAACAGATGTAATCCAATTCGTTGTATCGCGTGAAAGAGATCAAATTCGCCAACTTCGAGCCACCATTGTAATTCTGCCAAATCTTCTATCGACGAGAATTTGTCGCTTAGGCAATATTTGTATGCTGAATGTTTTCCTTTGGCTTGCTTTAGGCCTAAAAACCGAAAACAAGATTCAGGTAACGAAAGTGCTGTCTCAATATGGCTGGGAAGGATGTTCTCAGCTGGATTTGTTATCAGCACATCAACCGAATATGCGTGCATCTTTTCGAAAGCACCAAGCATTATAAGCGTATTTTGTGTAAACGGGGTGATAAACAAAATATGGGTTTTTTCGAGCGAGGTGCCTAATAATTTGGTCTTTGCTGCAATAAATTCGTTGTCGTATAGGTATTTACTTAGCTGAACGGCCAGCTTTTTTTTGTCCAAATCGATCTGTAGGTTTCGGCCACGCTGTGTAAATGATAGGTATGCGTTTTGCCCATTGTTGTCGATTGAAATTGTTTTCCCTTCAGATAATAATTTCAGGGCTATTGGGTCGGAGAGGACCAATAGTATTCCATTTAATGTAGAATGCCAGTGTTCTCCTTCTTCCGATAACAGCGATTGAACCACATTACTAGTCCAGTTTATGCTAATTTCGCGCATATTGGAATATCCTTGCATCTTTATTGCTCCAAGAAGCTCAGAAAGTTGCATGCCAGAATCTTTATAGCTTAGCTTATATTCCCTGCAAAGGTTTATTAGTGTTGAAAATATTAAATATGAATGCTGGTTAATAGTGAAGAAGTTGGCTAGTTTTTCGGTTGTAGAAATTTCCCTATGGTTTATACTTTTTACATTTAGTCTTGAACTTTGTACATCTTCAACAGTAAAACGGAGTAAATGTGAGTGACTAACGAATTCAACAAGATAGTTCAGCTTAATATTCTCTTCTTCAATGAGCTCATCGGATGAAAAAAGCAATGCCGTGGGGCTTTCATGTAAATTTGAATTGAAAAAGCCTTCGTTCACCGATGGGTTTTGAATGGCGTTAAAAATGTTCCGTAATTCATTTGCAATTGATTTGTACAGGAAG
This sequence comes from Bacteroidales bacterium, assembly GCA_012719495.1. Taxonomy (GTDB): domain Bacteria; phylum Bacteroidota; class Bacteroidia; order Bacteroidales; family Prolixibacteraceae; genus CAYMTR01. The sequence continues at coordinate 69,825 of JAAYAG010000011.1, read as the reverse complement.
GGCAATCGCTTAGGTTCGTTGGTGAAATGAAAGAAGGATATTTTATTTATTCCGATTTTTTCCAGTATCGGACAATCTTCATGTTCAATATCAATACTTGCCGAGATGTCGCCGCAGTTATTGAAGCATGATTCACGAACCTCGTCGAGCAATTTACATACAATCTTTTCGAGTCCGTGGAATAGAAAAATATTATCGAGTTTAACAATGATGTTGCTATTATCTAGAGGGGTAAACGGGATATGTAGAGTACTTAAAAAGCAACCTTGGGAAAAGGTTTGTACTTCATTTTCTTTCTCCGTTATTGTTGTTGCCTTTTTATTTAACTCTATGTTTGCCATAAAGGACTTAATGAGAAGTAAGACAAATCTTTATAGTGTAAAGTGATTTTTTGGTTTGGTTCAAAAAATCATTTTAAATATAGTAAATATTGCCCGATGAAAAACATAGTTAGCATCATTTTGTGAGGCAGTTTTTTACTTGAGCATCAAAGTTAATTTTTTATTTTATAATTATTCAAAATTCATATAAATTATAAAAACATAGTATGTAAAAAAGTTAAACTCCTAGTGTAAAGCATCATGCAGTATTTCAATAGGATGAAGTGCTTTGCGCCCTGTCCCATGTTCAATTTGTTCACGGCAACTGGTTCCTGGTGCTGCAATTATTATTTTCGTTGGAGTCTCTCGTATGGCAGGGAAGAGTACCATTTCTCCAATTTCCATAGAAAGTTTGTAGTGTTCTTTTTCGTAGCCGAAAGAACCAGCCATTCCGCAGCAACCCGATGGGATCTCTGTAACCGTATAGTTAATGGGTATTTGCAGCATTTTTATTGAAGATGAAGTTGTTGCTAACGACTTTTGATGACAATGGCCATGTAATTTAATTTCAGCTTTTTCACTAGTAAATTGTTCTCGGCTGATGTTACCTTTTTCTAATTCACGAACAATAAATTCATCGAACATTAGCACCGATTCGGCTAATTTGCGGGCATCGTTTTTGTATTTTTCGCCAACAATTTCGGGGTATTCATCGCGAAATGACAAGATCGCAGAAGGCTCAATTCCAATAAGTGGGGTCTCAGGACTGATGATGTCTTTTAACATCTCAATATTCTTTTCGGCTAAATTCCGGGCTTTTTTCACAAATCCTTTCGAAAGATAGGTTCGCCCACTGGCTACGTGGGGCGGTATTATCACTTCGTATCCAAGTTTTTCGAGAAGAAGAAAGGCTTTTATACCTATATGAGAGTCGGTTAGTTCAAGAAATTCGTCGTTATAGAGATATACTTTTCCTTTTTCAAACCCTTGATGTTTCGCCCGTTTTGCGTACCAGCCCGACATGCGAATCTTTGAAAGTTGAGGCAGAGGTCGTTGCGGTGCAAACTCAATTGCTAGTTTAATCAGGGGTGAAAAAATATGCGAACGCATGGCATAGTTAGATACAGGACGGAAGAATGAGGCCAAATTCATGATGGAAGTGAAGTTGGCTATAATTTTCGACCTGAAGGGGATTGGATTTGCATCGTAATGATTTTGCAGAAAGTCGGCTTTAAGCTTGGTAATATCCACTCCCGATGGGCATTCGCTTTTGCATGCTTTGCACGAGAGGCATAGGTCGAGGGCGTAAAGGACTTCATGTTGATCGGCCCAATTGAGCTTTTGCGGCCGGGTAATTAATTCTCGCAAAATATTTGCTCGACCGCGTGTTGAATGCATTTCGTCTCGGGTAACCATATAACTGGGGCACATGGTACCTCCGCGCACTTGCTGTTTCAGGCAATCGCCCGAGCCGTTACATTTTTCTATTGCCCGAGCCATTCCGGGCTCTAATTTATATTCAAAGTAGCTGTTCAGTGTTCGGGTTTCATTTCCCGGCTCAAAGCGCAACGATTGGTTCATTGCCGGGGTATCGGTTATTTTTCCTGGGTTGAATACTTGATTGGGATCCCAGCACGCTTTTATTTCTTTTAACAGCTGATACACCCTTTCTCCAAGCATCAATGGAATGAATTCTCCGCGGAGACGACCGTCGCCATGCTCACCACTAAGCGATCCACGGTATTTTTTTACCAGCATTGCAGTCCGTGTGGCTACAGCCCTGAAGCGCTCTACATCGGTTTTGTCTTTCAGGTTTAGCATTGGCCTCAGGTGTAACTCGCCGGTGGCAATGTGTCCGTGGTAAACAGCCTCGAGGTTCATCTCTTTCATCATGTTCCTGAATTCTTCGAGAAATTCGGTGAACCTGGCGACCGGAATAGCTGTGTCTTCGATTACTGAAACGGGCTTTGAGTCGCCGGGTAAATTTGAAAGGACCCCTAACCCTGCTGTACGCAGACCCCAAACTTTTGGAATATCGTTTCCCCAAATCATTGGGAAATGATACCCTAGTTTATTGGCAAGCATTTCTTTTTCAATTTCTTTTGCAGTTGAAATGAGTTCTTCTTTCGTGTCACCACAAAGTTCGATGATCAGAATTGCAGCCGGTTCGCCTTCGATAAAAAAGCGGTTGCGTTTCAGTCCAATATTTTCTTTCGTCAGATTAATGATGGTTTTATCCATCAGTTCAATTGCCCATGGTTTGTATCTTAAGCCGATGAGATTGGCATTAAAAGCATCAGTGAGCTGTTCAAAATGTACACAGAGCAGCGCTTTTTCTTTTGGGGGCAGCGGAACCATGTTTAGTTTCATTTCGGTAACAAATGCTAATGTGCCTTCAGAACCGGCAATGAATTTCGCCAGGTTTATTTTTTCCCCATCTGGATTAAAAGGCTGCATTTGTGATAGTTGATCGAGCGCATACCCGTTATTCCTTCTTGGAACAGTTTTGTCAGGAAATTGATTTTCAATTTCTTCCAGATTCTTTTTATTGGATAAGATGTTTTTTATTTGCCGGTAAATCTCTCCTTCAAGGGTTTTTTCCTTGCATTTATCTTCAAATTCGGTTTGTGTCAGCTCCTTAAAAACGACCTCTGAGCCATCACTTAAAAATGCAGTTGTTTCAATAATGTGCTCACGCACACTGCCATAGACAAGCGAGTGCAGTCCACAGCTGTTATTCCCCAACATTCCGCCCATAGTACATCGGGTAGCTGTTGATGTCTCAGGACCAAACTGCAGCCCCATTGATTTGGCTTTTGAATTGAGTTCGGCTAAAACAACTCCCGGTTCAACCTTGGCCCAGTGTTCTTCACTGTTTATCTCTATTATCTTGTCAAAGTTCCTTGACACATCAACGACGATACCGTGGCCAACTACTTGTCCGGCAAGCGAAGTGCCTGCTCCGCGTGGGATGAGTGATGTGTCGTTCTCGCGGGCAAATGATATGAGTTTTGCAATGTCGTTTTTCGATGCTGGGATTGCAACCGCCAATGGCATTTCACGATAGGCTGATGCGTCGGTTGCATATAATATTTTAGAAATAGAATCAAAGCGAAGTTCTCCCTCGAGCTGAGCAGCAAGTGCTTTAAGCTTTTTTTCGTATTGTGAGTTGCTCATGGTGTTGTTAATCAATGTAGAAAGGTTGTGTTTATTCCAGTTCGACCACTGTAATGCCTGCTCCGCCCAGTTGTACATGCTCATCGCGGAACGATTGCACTGCTGGTTCGGTGCGCAGATAGTTACGGATAATTTCCTTGAGGATTCCGTATCCTTTTCCGTGCAGAATTCTTAGGGTTTTTTGGCGCAACATTATTGATTCGTCGATAAATGACTGAATATTGGCAAGGGCTTCTTCGGCACGTTGCCCCCGAACATCAATATCGGGCTTGAACGTGAGGCGTTTGGCCATCATTTCGTTGGTGCGTTTTAAGCTGTCGGCTTTGGGAGCCATACGTGTTTCTTTCTCAATCTTTTTTGCTTCATTGTTGCTTATGGACTCAATTTTATCGATCCCCATTGAAGTCATTAAATTGCCCAATGCCAGTACTACTTTGTTTTTGTCAATTTCGATAATCTCACCAATGTTTCCGTTTTCTTTCAGTTTAACTTTGTCGCCACGGTTGAATATCGTTTTTTGAACTGGTTTTGGCTCCGTTTTTTGCACTTCTTTAGGTTTTTTTTCGCGGCTTTGTTTTTGCTTTATCCGCTCCATCTGTTGTGCAATTTTTGCCGAAGTTTCTGTTTCTATTTGGTCTATTTTTTCACGATGTTCAGTAAAGCTTTTTCTGATTTCGCGGGTTTTTTCTTTCTCGGCCTGTGATTCGCGAATTTCACGAATGGTATTTTCAACCATTTTATTGGCGTCATCCAAAATTTTCTGAGCTTCCTGTTTGGCCTCAGCAATAATCTGTTTTCGCTGTTTTTGAACTTGTTGCAACTCACTCGAGTATTCTTCGCTAAGATTGTCGAGTTTTCGTTCGGTCTCTTTTATTTTTTGTCTTTTCGATTCCCAGTATTGTTTGTCACGAACGATTTCCCGCAAATGTTTGTCATAATCGATGTGTTCTTTCCCGAGTTTTTCGGTTGCCTCATTCAGTATTTCTTCCGAAAGCCCAATTTTTCGAGCAATTTCAAAAGCAAAAGAACTTCCTGGGTTACCAATTTGTAGTTTGAAAAGGGGCCTCATTTGTCCCGAATCATATAGCATTGCTCCGTTAACAATTCCTTTTTCAGCAGCACCAAAGTGTTTCAGATTGGTGTAGTGGGTGGTGATAACCCCGAAAGTACCCAATTTGTTAAGTTTATTAAGCACTGCTTCTGCAATTGCGCCTCCAAGCATTGGTTCGGTTCCTGTTCCAAACTCATCGATTAGTACTAGCGTTCGTTTGTTGCAGTTACGGGTAAAGAATTTCATGTTCATTAGGTGCGATGAGTAGGTGCTGAGGTCGTTTTCGATGGATTGTTCATCGCCAATATCGATAAAAATTGCTTCGAAGATGCCCATTTTTGAACCGTCGGCCATTGGAACAAGCAACCCGCATTGCAACATATACTGTATTATTCCTACCGACTTGAGACATACTGATTTGCCTCCAGCGTTGGGCCCCGAAATCAGCAAGATGCGGTTGGGTTCATCGAGTCTTAGGCTCAAGGGTACAACTTCTCGTTTTTCTTTTCTGAGTGCTTGTGTTAGGATTGGGTGCTTTGCATGCTGCCAGTCAAAGAAAGGTTCGTTTTTCAATTCCGGTTTAATGCAGTCGTATTGATGTGCATACAGAGCTTTGCTTCTGATGAAATCAATTTCGCCCATAAAATCGTAAGAGTTAAGAAGTGCATCAATTTCGGGGCGTACTTCGGTTGAAAATCGGATCAAAATCTTAATTATTTCTCGTTTTTCAGCATTTTCAAGTTCGCGTACGCGGTTGTTAAGTTCCACAATTACAGATGGTTCAATAAATGCTGTTTTCCCTGTGGCCGATTCATCGTGTACTATACCATTGATTTTCTTTTTATTGGCTGCTGCAACCGGGATTACCGGTCTACCGTCGCGCAGAACAACAGTGGTGCCTTCTTCTACAATACCGTCGGATTGCAATTGTTGCATAATTGATTGTATCTTACGGCTTATCGAGCTTTGCACTGCTGATAATTGTTTTCTTATTTCAGCAAGTTCTGAAGAAGCATTGTCTTTTATTGTGCCAAATTTGGTAAGGATACGGTCTATTTCGCGTAATATTTCGTTGAAGTTTGAAACATTTCCAGCTTTGGCTTTTAGCAGGGGAAAAGCATCTGTTTTGGCCGCATTGAAAAATGAAACAATTCCTTTTAAGGTTTCAAGAGAGCGTTTAAGGTCGAAAACTTCCAGTACTTCGAGAAATGTGCCTTCTATGCGAATTTTGTTCAACGACTTACGCATATCGAAGTAAAAAGTGGTGGGAAAGTTGTCGTGTTCGCGGATAATGCGAAGAAATTCTTCGGTTAGTCCGGTTTGCAGATCAATTTCTTCTATTTGGTTCATGAATGAAATGGCATCGACATAATCGGCACCAATGGCACTGAGACAATTGTCTTTAAGGTTTTGCCTTATTTTATCGAAACCAATTTTCTGTTCAAAATTTGATGGAAAAATTACCTGCATCGCTTTTTTTTGATGCAAAAATATCAATTATTGTTGTAGTCTGTCTTGTTCAATTGTTTTTATAACCCGTAATAAATCATCGGTATTGAAAGGTTTTGAAAGAAACCCGTCCATGCCGGCCTTTTCGCAGTCGGCGGCTTTCTCGCAAGCGCTGTTGGCTGTCATGGCTATTATTGGGATCCGAGTTTTACTGTTACGGCTGGCTTCAATATCACGAATTGCTTTTGTTGCTTCAATTCCGTCGAGAACGGGCATCTTCATATCCATCAGGATAATATCGTATGAATTATTAATAAATTGATCAACTGCGCTTTGTCCGTCCATTACAAAGTCTAGCACCGTTGAAACTTTCGCGAGCATATATTTGGCCACTTGAATGTTGATGTGGTTATCTTCGGCAACAAGTATTTTGTATTTTTTTTCGGTATTCATTATTGTATGTTAATTAAATAGCATCATGGTCATCGATAAATATTTTTTTGAAACAAATATCAAAAAAGAACGTCGATCCAGTACCTAACTCGCTGATTACATCAAGTTTGCCACCCATCATTTTTACAAGGCGCGAACAAATAGCGAGGCCTAAACCTGTTCCCCCGTATTTTCTGGAAGTAGAAGCATCGGCTTGGGTGAATGCTTCGAAAAGATATTGTTTTTGTTCTTTACCAATACCAATGCCAGTATCGTTTACTTTGAAGATCACACAGTGGTTTTTATCATTGTTCCCAAGGAAACTTGCTTCAAGTACAATTTCACCTTCTTGAGTGAATTTTAATGCATTACTGGTCAGATTTATAAGCACTTGTTTCAGACGGAGTGAATCCCCAATAACGGATTCCGGTATGTTGGAATCGATTTTACAAACGAAATTAATTTTCTTTTCAATAGCCCCGAAATAGAACATTTCATGTACCTCCCTGACGATCGATTTTATGTCGATGGGGACTGCTTCGATGATTAGTTTTTCACTTTCAATTTTCGAGAGGTCAAGTATATCATTGATAATATTCAATAAATTGTTTCCTGATCTGATAATCAGGTCCACAATGCGCTTCTGTTCTTCGTCCAGATCGGTCATATTAAGCACTTCAGCCATGCCGATTACCCCGTTCATTGGCGTGCGAATTTCGTGCGACATATTCGACAGAAAATTACTTTTTGCCGAATTTGCTATCTCAGCTTTTTCTTTGGCCAGTTCAAGGTTCTTTTTTATAAGTATCTGATCGGTAATGTCGTGCGATACACCAACTATGCCCGAAAGTTCGCCATCTTCATTTTTTAATGGTATTTTTGTAGTAGAAAACCAATGGAGCCCATCCCCTGGGTGAAAACATTCTTCTACTTTATTAATTAGGGGTTTATGCTTATCAATGATATTTTTTTCGTCGTTATAAAATTCGTCAGCATTCTCAGGGGTGTAATAGTCGAAATCTGATTTTCCAATCACATCTTCGGGAGAATTGGCACCAAGGAGTTTTGCCTGGGCAAGATTTACGCGGGTAAATTTCGATTGAGTGTCTTTGAAATAAATGGGTGAGGGAATATGGTCGATAAGTAATTGTAACATATCGCGTTCTGATTTCAAGCGTTGTTCAACCCTCATCATTTTGTCTATGTCGTGCGTAATTCCAACGGTTCCGATTACTTTCCCGTTTTTGTCGGTAATTGGCACCTTCGATGTACTTACCCAGCGGAAACGCCCATCTTTGGTTCCCACAAATTCTACCCCATTTATTGGCATTGATGTGTTGATTATGCGCTGTTCGTCAGCCATGGTTTTCTTTGCCAGTTCAATGTTGAAAAAGTCAAAATCGGTTTTGCCAATGGCTTCTTCCGGAGATTCAATTCCGATGAGTTTTGCCTGTGCCCGGTTTATCCTGATGAAACGGCTTTCGAGGTCTTTGAAATAGATAGAATCAGGGATGTTGTCCATCAAGATCTGTAAAAGTTTCCAATCGGGGAAAAGTTTTTCTTCATCTTCATGACTCGATTCTTTTGTGGTAATTGCTCCTGTAATGAACCATGTTTTACCGTTACCATCTTTTAACGGCATTTTGCTGATGATACATTTTTGGGTTTGCCCCGATTTTAGTATCAATTCAACAACTTGATTAATAATTCCTTTGCCAGAAGATAAGATCAGGTAGTCTAGTTCTTCTAAAAGAGCTGATGTTTGTGTATCCCACAAATCTACATTGCGTAATGGAATATTTTTGTTGGTTTGAAGGTTTGCATAGCTGTTGGCAAAATGATTGTTATACAAAAAATAATTACCTTTTAAATCCTTGATAAACAAGTGTTTTGATGATGTTGACTCTGTTGTTGATAAAGACCAGAGGGCTTCGAAAATGTCTTTTTGATTTGCAGATGATACAATGTTTTGTTCATTACTCAAGTCCATTTTTTCGAACAAAAGAAGTAATTCATCTGATGTATAATTATATTTTAACCAATGGAAAAGCTTTAAATAGTCAATGTTTTCTAACAATTCCTGTTCATCCCGTATAACAAAAATGATGTTATTAAAGACTGAAAGTTTAGCTAGGTATTCACTATATTTTGCAATACAATTGCTATTGACAATAAAGCAATGGCTGTGAAAGAACTGGTCTTTCTTGTCAAAATAAATATCAGCCTCTGTTTGTTCAAAAGATAACTCTTTTAGTGGTGAAGTGAGTTGCTCTTTCAGCCTCAAAAGAAAGTTATCATCGATAAAAAGCTGTAAAAATTTTGCAATAGGTTTCATTAATAAGGTTCTATGTTAGTATCTGGTTGTCATTTGTTTGTGTCCTTGTTTTATGGTGATTATGAATTTGGTGTTTTTTCATTTGGAAACCGTTGGCGCCACTCTTCCCAAAAGAGCTTTAGGTCGGTTTTAATTTCTTTTCTTAATGATAATATTCCTAACAGGTTTGGAATGGTCATCAACGCAATTGTAACACCTGAAAAGATCCAAACAACGGTGGTATCGGTAAACGCTGCAAGAAAAAAACCGATTACATAAATTATTCTAAAATATATAACCCATTTGTTCCCAAATAAGTAAGTGGTTGCCCTGTCTCCATAGTACGACCAGCTTATTGCTGTTGAAAAAGCAAATAGCAGAAGGCCGAAAGTAACAACATACTCGCCCCAGCTTCCAAACCAGCTTCGGGAAAAGGCTGCATTGGTAAGAGGTGCACTATGTAAAAGCGATTTCCCTTGTATTTTATACGATGCATCAGCTTTAATTTTCCCGTTTGTTACAGGAATTAAACCTGAATATTTTTCTTGTTGGCGAATAACCATAACATCTTCTGCCACCGAGCGAGAGTTAATGATGGTTACAGGGGCGGTAATAATCCCATTTTCGACTTTTAGTTCACCTGAAAAAGGTTTCAGCGTATTTTCTCCGTCGAGAAAAAGTTTTATTGCCTGCAAGTCTTCTGCATTTTTTTCGGAATAGTATCCCTGTATGATTGTCATGTCAGCTTGTTGAAACTGATTGTCGAATTTTTCAGTCCAAACCCCTGAGGTTAACAAGGTCATTCCTGTAAGAAAGCAAATAATAATGGTGTCGATAAATGGCTCAAGCATGGCAACAAGTCCTTCCGAAACAGGCTCATGGGCGCGTGCTGCGGCATGGGCAATTGGCGCAGAGCCTTGTCCGGCTTCATTTGAGAATAGTCCCCGGTTTACTCCACGGTTAAAGGCAAACGCAAAACCTGCCCCCAAAAAACCTCCCGTCGCTGCTGTTCCGGTGAAAACATCAGTAAAAATGGAGAGCAAAGCAGGAAAGAAATTTTTGTAGTTGAAAAGTAGTACTGCAATTGCTCCCAAAAAGTAGAATATTGCCATGAAAGGGACCAAACGTTCAGTCACTTTTGCTATCCGTTTTATGCCTCCAATGATAACAAAACCAAGAAGAATCGAAAGAACTGCACCTGTTGCTATTTTATTAATTCCAAAGGTTGAAAACACAGAATTTGAAATGGAATTAATTTGAGGCAGGCTTCCTGTACCGAACGAAGAAAATATAGTAGCAACAGCAAAAATTGCTGCAAGCCAAGGCATTTTCATCCGATTTTTCATGTAATACATTGGTCCGCCAGCCACAGTACCGTCTGCCGTTATCTCGCGGTATTTATGAGAAAGAGTTACTTCTACAAACTTGGTTGTCATCCCCAGCATGGCTGTTACGAGCATCCAAAAGAGAGCAGCAGGGCCTCCAAGGTGGATGGCTAAAGCCACGCCTGCGATGTTTCCTGTACCAACAGTTCCAGAAAGTGCGGTTGTTAGTGCCTGAAAATGTGAAGTATCTCCCTTGTCGCTTTGCCTGTCGAATTTGCCTTTTACTATTTTCACCGCATATTTGAAGTAGCGGATCTGAGGGAATTTCAGATATAAGGTGAAAAAAAGTCCTGTACCAAGAAGTAAAAAGACAAACCACTGAGAACCTCCCAGGTACGAGTCGATAAGTTGAAGTAGTTCCGAAAAATGGTTCATATATTGGACAAAAAGGTGCTGTTAAGTTTGATTGCCCAAAATAACAATAATTCTTTATATAACTAACAGTAGTAACTGATTTTGCTTCATTTTTGAGAGTTTGGCTATTTCGATGGCTGATTTGCTTATCTCTATGCAATCATATCTTTGGGTGATTCCTTATTAAAATAAAACACAGGTTAATAGGTAAAGTAAAATTTTGTATTTTTCACCAAAAAAAGATGGATATATTACTTATCATTGGTGGAATCTTTTTCCTCTTATTGGGACTTGCCGGATGTATCTTACCCGGATTGGCAGGTCCTCCGTTAAGTTATGTGGGGCTTTTGTTGCTCCATCTTACGGAGAAATATCAATTTTCAACTCGTTTCTTAATTATTTGGGCTGTAATTACATTGCTTGTTTCTTTGCTCGAAAACTTTATCCCAATTTGGGGAACTAAAAAATATGGTGGCAGCAAGAGGGCCATGTGGGGGAGTGTGATTGGGTTGTTGGTCGGGTTATTTGTTTTTCCTCCAATGGGAATTATCATTTTCCCATTTATTGGGGCGGTTTTGGGTGAATTATCGGCAGGCAAGGAAACTAATGAAGCTCTCCGTGCCGGTTTTGGGGCTTTCATGGGGTTTGTTATTGCTCTGGTTATGAAACTAACTGTTTCGGGCTTAATGATTTTCTTTTTCGTGAAAGAACTTATTGTTTCCTGAATTCTTATATAATACATTGAAGTCTAATCTGTTAGCTTTGAAACTATTTTCACCTCGTAATCGCTCGTAAAGCTAACAACATAGATTGCTTGGTTCATAAAACCAGAAAATTCTTTTGCCCGTTTCATTTTGAATCCACTTTGTAATGTATTGATGTCCAGCGACGAAGCTTTGTTGAGATAATTCTTCCCGTTTGTGCGATAGGCTTCGAGAAAGAATTTTGCAATGTCGTATCCTCGATAGCTGAATTGGTTTGGTTCAGCATTAAATTTTTTCCTGAAATTCTTGATGAAGTAGTTTACTTCAGGATCAGAATAATCAATAAAATTTGGGGTAAGATAGTGCAACTTCAACTTATGGAAATATTCGGCATTAATGCTCTTATAATTAGTGTATTCACTCATTCCATAAAGGGTTATGTCGAAATTTTCTGAAAGTGTATATAGATTATTTATTGCACGGCTTAAGATGGCCTCGCGTTCTGTTTTGCTCGATGGCGGGAGGATAAAAATAATGTTTTCGCGGTCTTTCTTGAGGTTGTCTTTTACTTCATAATAGCCGTCAGAGATACTGATTTTTGAAAATTCAATGGAACCTCCATTATTTTTTTCGGAATAAAATTTCAATTTTTCACGCACGAGTTCTACAATGTCGCCGCCCGAAATTTGTTCGTAACTGTAAGGAGTTAATATTATTACATTTTTATCCCAATGGGTTCTTCCTATGTAATCGGCAGTTTTTCTGTATATGTAGTCTTTGGGTGGGTTAATTTGAAAATAAAATGGGTTAGTGTTCATGAAATCATTATCCGAAGAAAAAGGAGAAACTAAGGGGATTTGGTTCTTGTAAGAATAACTAGATATGTTTTTCTGATGTTTAACATCAACTGGTCCAACAATAAGGTCGGTATTCAGGAATTTGGGTTGCCGAATAACCGAATCAACCACGTGTTGTTTGAACTGACTGTCATATACATCAACTTTAATGTTGATCCCGGTTTTTTTCATCGAGTCGAGGGCAACAAGGAACCCTTCGTAAAAGAATAAGAAATTTCGAGAATGGCTGTAAAGCGACCGTTCTTTTTTGTCGGTTGACGAAAATATTGTTGATGAACTGTCTGTGTCGTTATTCCACTGATTTTCTTTGAGAAACAACGGCAAAAACAATGCAATGCTGAATGTGTCGCGTGAGTTTACGAAAGCACTTTTACCGTTCCCTCGACTTTGAAAAGCTGTATCGTTTTTTGTTTTTGGACTTTCTTTTTTTGCATTATTAGTTCCATTTTCAGAACTCCGGGGAATGAAAACGGTTTCGCCCGCTGCAAGAACACGCTCTTCTAATCCGGGGTTTTCTTGCATTAAATCATAAACTTTAATCCCGTATTCAGTTGAAATTCCATAAATGGTTTCGCCTGGTTCCACTTTGTGTTCAATATGTTTAGTGTTGCTGTCTTTCTTTTTTGATGATTCTTCAATACTGGGAATCCGTACCGATTGTCCAACCTTAATATCATACGTCATTCCTGGGTTTGCCGTTAATAACTGGTCTTTAGTTATGCCAAATTTTCGAAGCAGACCATAAAATGTATCACCTTCCTCTACTTCATATTCAATGAAATTCTTTTTATCTGTGTTGGTATTATAAACTACTGAAACTTGATTGGCAGCAGCTTCGTTCGCAAATCCTGGAATTTTAAGAACCTGACCGGTTTTTACACCATCTTTTGCGTCAGGATTGAATTTTACAATGGTCTCAATCGGAATTTTATATTGCTTTGAAATGGAAAAAGGTGTTTCACCTTTGGCAACAGTATGGTTAATGAATTCTTCTTCAGTGTTTTTGTGTGTATTTTTGCCCGGTTGTACTTTATTCTTCTGTGGAATAATAATTGTTTGCCCGGTTTTTAATCCGTCTTTTAGCGTTGGGTTGGCTTTCAAAAGATCAGTTTGATCGATATCGTATTTCTTGCAAATTGAAAAAATGGTTTCACGTTTCTCAGCTATGTGAGTTATGGTTTTCTCTGATGATTGATGCTGATCTTTTGGGCTTATTTGTTGTGCCGAAGTAAAACCGGCAAAGATAAGTTGACCAATGAGTAGCAGTGACAAAATTCTCTTTATCATATTCATTTTACTTTTTGCGTTGGACGATAAAATTTAAACAACAGTACATGTTGCTAGTCTATCGATCATATCGAATACTTTCTCAATTCAGTGCAAATATAACAAGAGGTTGGTTAAAAAATCAAAAATGCCATTGTTTTGAATCTTTTAACTCATTGTGTTAGCGAAAATATTATAAATTGCAGCCGTTTTGCGAAAAATGCCTTTATTTTTTGTTCGATGAATGAAGAAAATCTTATACAAAAATTAAAAGATCCTTCTCATAAACGGATGGCTTTTCATGAATTGGTAGTTACCTACCAGGAGAAGCTTTATTGGCATGTGCGTAAAATAGTAATTGATCACGACGACGCCGACGATATAATGCAGAATGTGTTTATTAAAGTCTGGAATAGTATTGATTCTTTCAGGGGCGATTCATCATTGTTTACATGGCTTTACCGCATTGCGACAAACGAGTCGCTTACATTTCTGGCTCAGAAAAAGAAAAGAAAGGGTTTTTGGTCGCTTTCTGAAGATGAATATTTGGTCGAGAAATTGCATGCCGACGACTACTTTGATGGTGAACAAGCCCAGAAGATGCTTATGGAAGCTGTGGTACGGCTTCCCGAAAAGCAACGATTGGTATTTAATATGAAATACTTTGATGAAATGAAATATGAAGAAATTTCAGAAATTTTAAATGTAACAACAGGTGCGCTAAAAGCCTCGTACCACCATGCTGTGAAGAAAATTGAAGAGTTTATTAATAATCGTGTTAATTAAACTTGTTACAGTTTGGTTAAACCTTTTTGTAAAGGAATAGTCGAAGTGATAATTAAAGTTAAAGAAATAACAACCCTTTGTTGGGGCTCTTTCAAAACAATAATTCAACACTGTTGTTTTGAAGGTTAAAATCGGTTTTAATATCGATGTTTATAAGCTTAAATGCAATTTTAAAGAGAATGAGTGATGATGCAAAACAATGATAAGATAAAACTTGGAGACAAATCGGATGTTAACCCATTTCGGGTCCCCGATGGTTACTTCGACACCTTGCCACAGCGGATTATGGCTAATGTTGAAGTTGGAAAAGTTGAAACCCATAAAACGGGAATGATATACGTTCTAAGACCATTGCTCGGCTTGGCAGCCGTGTTTGGGTTGGTTTTTTTGCTGGTTTATGTGCCATTGAGAACTTTTTCGCCCGGTAAACAAGCAAATGAACAAGCTTCAATATTCGATATGGAATATTTTATCAGTTATTCAACTGACGATCATAGCGTTTTCGAAGCGATGAACTCAGATGATAACGAAAGCCTTGATCAGGATCAGCTTGAAAAAGTACTTATGGCTTCGCTCAATGAATATGAACTATTTGTTTTGAACTCGAATGAATGATTTTTCGATTTGGAATATATATGAAAGATAGTCAATAATTTATAACAAAATATCATGAAGAATAAATTTATAATCGTCTTGATGTTTACAATTTTTGCTTTGCAGGGTTTTGCCCAGCCTGATAATCCTTTCGATTATGAGAAATTCAAAGCAAAGAAAATTGCTTACATAACGGAAGCCATTAATTTGACTCCAGCAGAGGCAGAAAAATTCTGGCCAGTATATAATGAATTTGAACAGAAGAAATTTGCTCTTATGATTGAGCGTCATAAGATGGAGCTAATGCTCGATAAAAACAGTGAAAACCTAAACGATGAAAAATATATAGAACTGTCACGTAAATTTTCAGCGCAGCAGAGTTTGGAAGGCGATCTTTTTAAAGAATATAACGAGAAGTTTCTAAAGCTGTTGCCCCCTAAAAAGGTTGTGCGTTTATATGTTGCTGAGATGAATTTTAAAGGTTTCTTACTTAAAGAATATAAGCGGGGCGATGATGGCCCAAGGTTTAATAGGTAGGCGTTTTCGAAAATTTATGTTTTAATAATAAATTCGGGGTTACAGTAATTTCTATGCTGTAACCCTTTTTGTATTCATTTAGCTCGACTTTTATCAGGTGTCAGATTGTTGATTATGCTATACGTATATGAAATACTGAAATTTTTAAGTGTATGTTGTGAAGGAAATATTATTTATTCCCTTTTCTCATAACTTGATCCAACTATTATTTTTTTCACTTTCAAAAAGGGCATCAATTACTTGCAGGTTTGCAATGGCATCAGTTAAAGGAGTCGGGACTGTACTCTTGTTAATTATAGCATTTGCAAATTCTTCTGCCTGAAGGGTATATTGGTCAATTGCCTCGAAAGTGAATAACTCAGATCCGCTATTGGTCGTTAAGGTAATTGTTGTTGGTCTGTCGTTTGGTGCGTTCACTGGAATATCTACGACAATACGCCCATTTGTTCCTATGATCTCACACCATTGGCCGTACATGAGTTGAATAGAGCAGGTGAACGTAGCGGTTTTTCCTTCGCCAAAGTCGAGCATCGCTGAGCTTAGCCAGTCGATTTTCATTTTTTGGTCGCGCTCGATAAGCGATATAACCCGCACTGGGTTTCGGTCGAATAAGAATCGTGGAAATGAAATGCAGTAGCATCCTATGTCGTAAAGTGCACCTCCACCATATTCCAGAATATTTCGGGTGTTGGTTGGGTCGATGTTGAAAAACGAAAAATGTGAATGTATTGTTCTTACTTCACCTAATGCACCTTCGGCAATCATTTCTTTTATTCTTTTCCACTGAGGATGAAATCGATACATGAAACCCTCCATTACTTTTAGCGTGGGGTATTTGCTAGCTGTTTCGGATAATAATTGGGCTTCGGAAGCATTCAATGCAATGGGCTTTTCGCAGAGTACATGTTTGCCTGCTTCAAGTGCTTTAATGGTAAACGGTACATGTAAATGGTTCGGTAATGGATTGTAAACCACATCAATGTCTTTGTCCTCAAGCATATCTTCATAACTTCCATATGCACAGGGTATATTCAGTTCCTTTGCTTTCTTTCTTGCTAGTGCTTCATCGCGTGATGAGATGGCTATTACTTCGCAGTTTTTTGCTTTTTGAATGGCCGGAATCACTTTGTTAACCCCAATATCGGCCGTACTTATTATTCCCCAGCGTGTTTTCATTATTCGTATTTTTAAGGTTTCTCCAAAGCTAGTAGAGTGGTGATTAATTTCCTAAAAATAGTTATCTTGTTGTAAAAAAGAGATGCAACTTGTAGATAATAAAGATAGTTTTGAACAACTGCTTGGTTCTAATACGTTTGTATTAGCTTATTTTTCAGGAGAAGGTTGTTCAGTGTGCAGTGCAATGAAACCTAGGGTGGAGAGGCTCTGCGATCAGTCTTTTCCACAAGTGAGTTTGGTTGAAATAAGAATTGAAAAATTGCCTGAACTGGCGGCTCAGCATACTATATTTACTATTCCTGCTGTTCTCTTTTTTGTTGATGGACGGGAATTTATTCGTGAAGTTAGAATCATCGATCTTCAATCTCTTGAACAAAAAATTTTGAAGATTTTGGACATTTATTCCAGTTAAGTCTTTCATGAGTCTTGCATTCTTTTTCATAAAACAATGTTTTTTTGGTGTTTTTTTTAATAGGTCATATTAAGTTTTCATTCATGTCTTTTTTTTTATTTTCGTTTTTTTTATATGGTAATAGCAAAATTATCAATTGTATATGTTAAAATAGACAAGATTAAAAAACAATATGATTAGCATGCCCATAAGAAATTGCCTTAGAATGAGAACTTATTTAAACACGATTTATATAATTAATGAAAGGACATTGTTCCTTTTTTTTCTGGTATTTTTTTCGAATCTTTAAGGGTTTTTATAAAAAACCAAGCAATGCAGGGCTTTGTCTTTGGTTTTTTGAACAGAAACAATATTAGTATAAATTCATTTTTGGAGGAGAATATAATGTTATTCAAGTTATTTACTTTTTTTAAGAAATATTGGTTCAGAACCATCTTTTTAATTACCGGATTAGGTTCACTGGTCTGGTTTCTTGTAAGGGTTATACCTAAGCCTAGCAGAGCACAGTACCCATGTATGAAGGCTGCGGCACCCTTGGCATCTTCGTTTGTATGTTACTTGCTTGGAGTAGGCTCTTTAGCTGTGGTTTATCACCATGCCAAAGACCGGTTTAAACGCTCGAAATATATAGCTGCTTTTGGCTTTGTTCTTCTTGGACTTATTGCTGGAGGGGTTGCAATTGTTGGGAGTACAGAAAAAGCCAAGGCATACCCGTTGGCCGAAGATCAGCCAGTTAATCAACCTGTCGGTGAAGCAAAAGGTATTTTCCCAGGTAGGGTAGTATGGGTACACGATGTAAATGCAACAAATGAAAAATGTTCAAACGGAAGAAATGATTTCTGGTCCGACGATAAGAATACTAATCAGGAAGTGGTTTCTACAATGCTATCGGCCTCATTACGAAAACTTACAGGTACCGATAACGACGCTGCTGCATGGGATTCAATATTCCATTATCATAACCGGACTCATGGTCGTGGGAATGTAGGGTATTCAAAGGGAGAAGCAATCGCTATAAAGATAAATTTGAATGGGCTTAACGGAAATGCGCCTAAAGAAAAGAATGTAAACACGTCGCCGCATCTTTGTTATCTTATTATTGAACAGCTGGTTAACGTGGCTGGTGTTGCTGAGAGTGATATTTATATAGGTGACCCGGGAACAACAATGACTGATTTAACCTACAACCGGTGCCACGATGATTTTCCTGATGTTAACTATATGGGAACAGGCTGGGGGCAATATAGGGTATCTTCGTCGGGCAATAAAGTATTTCATTATAGCGATGGCATTTCAGATGCCATTGAATTACCTGCAGAGTTTGTCGATGCAACCTATCTTATTAATATTCCTGTATTTAAGAAACATCACAGAGCCGGTATTTCTATTTGCGCAAAAAATCATGTTGGAACTATAAACACATTTAGCGGGCAAAATTATGCTAATGGTGACTGGCACGAATCTTTACCGACCCCCTTTGGTGCCGGAGAAAATATAAATGGAGACTATGGAGTTTACCGTTGTTTTGTCGACATTATGGGGCATCAAGACCTAGGCGGAAAAACGATTTTGTATCTTGTTGATGGATTGTGGGGCTCAACCAATTGGGGACATCCACCGGTGAAATTTTCGATGCAACCTTTTAATAATGACTGGCCAAATTCATTATTCACTTCGTTTGACCCTGTGGCTATCGAATCGGTATGTTACGATTTCCTTTATTATGAATTCGATGAATACAATGAATACGAAGGTGGTGAAATTACCGATGACAAAGGGCCTTTCCCTCACTTCAATGGAGTTGATGATTATCTTCATCAGGCGGCTGACATTGCCAGCAGACCTTCTGATATTGTTTACGATCCTGAAGATGATGGTTCTGCATTAGGTAGCCTTGGTACACACGAACATTGGAACAATGCTTCTGACAAGAAATACTCGAGAAATATTTCACCTGATGGGAAAGGTATTGAGTTGTATAAGACTACCTCTGTTGGTAAAACAGAGTACAAAGCACCGGCAAATTCATTAGTAATTAACTTTCCTAATCCAGTGAAAGAATCGACAACACTTCAGTTTTCGCTCGAAATGGCATCGACTGTTGATGTTCAGGTTTTCTCACTCGATGGCAGAAATGTGTCAACCCTTTCATTAGGGAAATTGAACAGCGGTGATCACAATGTTTTGATGGACATACAAAACGGGTTGCCTCAATCTGCAGGTCAATACACATATCGTCTTAAGGTATCAAATGTAAAAGGCTATTATTTCCTTTCTGGAAAGATGTCGGTTATTGAATAGTATAAAATTGTAAAATATTGAAATGGAATGGTTTTGGCTCGTGCCTGCCATTCCATTTTTTATAAGTATTAAAAGTATGACTCAACAATATGATTACGAACTTTCGTTCATAGTTCGCGACTATGAATGTGATCTTCAGGGGGTTGTAAATAACTCAGTGTATCAGAATTATCTTGAACATACACGGCATGAATTTATAAAGACCATTGGACTCGATTTTGCCGATCTTTTCAGTAGGGGAATACTTGTTGTTGTAGCCCGAGTCGACTTGTCGTACAAAACTTCGCTTCGTAGTGGCGATTCTTTTGTTGTTCGCCTGCGGGTTGAGAGCGAAGGCGTAAAATATGTTTTTTATCAGGACATATACCGTCTACCCGACGAGAAACTTTGTCTAAAAGGGATAGTTACAACCACTAGTCTTATTAATGGGCGCCTATCTGTTTCTCCCGAAATTACCGAAGCGCTTAAGAAAGTTTCCAAAGCTCGTCTTTCAAATGAATAAAAGGGGAATAGGGATGATTGCATTTTTTGTCCCTTTTCATTCTCCGTCTGCAGGTAAAAATCTTCCATTCGCCTTAAAATTGGTTTTAGTTTGAAATAAAAGTCGGTGATTTGTACTGTTCTTTTTACGTCATAAAAATACACGTATGAATGTCGAATTGTATATAGAAGAATTTGTCACACTATGGAATAACTCTCATACTCGTTTCCCTGAGTTGGGAGAGGTAATTAGTCATGAGGAGAAGATTAAACGCGAAGAAGCGCTTGAGCAATTTATGAAGCAAACAAAAAGAGAAGTCTCAGTGACTGGTAAAGATGTTTTTGGGGGCTCAAATCTTCCTTTGAATACCAAGCAACGAGTTGTCGGGATATTTAAGCATATCTTCGATTTTCATGATGATGAATTTTCAGTCTTCTCGGGGCGTGGTTTCACCAGTGTTACCAAGGAGTTTATGAACATGGCCCGGAATTTCGACCCATCTGTAAGCATGGATGATATTTTTCAGGCGTGTCGTAATTTGTGGATTATAAATAGCTTACAGATTTTAATGGATGAGCCGGTTCGTGTTGGCCCAGCGGCATTTGCTTACAGTATGTTATATCCCTATACCGATAACTATCTTGATGATGTATCTGTTTCCAAATCGGAAAAGATTTCGTTCAGTAACCGGTTCTCGGCAAGGCTTCATGGGCATAATGTATTAGCTGTTAATAATTACGAACAGAAGATCTTTGATTTGGTCTCGATGATTGAAATTGAGTGGCCCCGCCAAAATTACCCTAAAGTATACGAAAGCCTTGTTGCTATTCACGATGCTCAAACCCGGAGTATTCAGTTGGTGAGTAAGGATTCTACGTTGACTGACAATGATTTGTTGTCTGTTTGTATCGCAAAGGGGGGCACTTCTGTTGTAGCCGACGGATACCTTATTCGTGGAGATATGACCGTTGAACAAGAATGGTTTTGTTTTGGTTTTGGAACATTGTTGCAGTTTATAGATGATATACAGGATGTTAATGAGGATTGTTCGGGACAGCTTGAAACAATTTTTACCCGAGGTGCCCTTTCTGGTAAACTCGAAGAATTGACCAACCGGACCCTGTCGTTTACGCATTCTGTATTGGAAAAAATCAATTATTGTTATCGCTCCAGTGCTACGCCTTCTGTAAGGGGTCTGATGGAGAAGAGTGTAGTCTCGATGCTTAGTGAGGCCGTTGCATTGAATGTTCAATTTTTCTCGCCGGTATATTCCTCTGCATTCGAGCAGCACTCCCCATTCAGGTATTCTTTCATTCGTAAGAGACGTAATAATTCAGATCCGAGTCGTATATCGTTAATGAAAACTATTGAAGGTTATATTTTCGGTAAGGAAAAAGCAGTGGTAGGAATATCGTAAAATCTTTTATGCTGACAGTTTTTCCTAATAAAATTAAATCATTATTTCATCATACATTACTTTACTATTTTTAAATTAAGCTTTTAAGCAATCGTTTTCAGTTTGAAGCCCGCACTTTTGCCGGGCTTTCTTGCGTTAGTCACATTTGGTTTGTAAAAAATGTTTTGTTTTCTCGCGTATAAAGATTAATTTAAACACCCTAAATTCAGCAAGAATGAACATCGTTAAACGGGTATTCAGGTTTTACTATGATGGATTTAAAAGCATGACTTGGGGAAAGTCGGTGTGGATTGTTATTCTGGTTAAGCTGTTTATCTTCTTTGTAATAATGAAGCTGATTTTTTTCCCAAATTTCCTGAAGAAAAACTTCGATACTGATGCTGAGCGGGGCTCACATGTGCTTGAAAACATAACTAACTCAAAATAAACATCTATGTTTGAATCAATCGATCTTTCGTTAGTTGACTGGTCGCGTGCGCAATTCGCGTTAACGGCAATGTACCACTGGTTATTTGTTCCGTTAACATTGGGTACAACATTCATGATTGCCATTATGGAAACGATTTATGTTCGCACCGGAAATACCGAATGGAAAAAAATGACCAAATTCTGGATGACACTTTTTGGGATAAATTTTGCTATTGGTGTTTCAACTGGTATAATACTCGAATTTGAATTTGGCACCAACTGGTCGAATTATTCCTGGTTTGTGGGCGATATTTTTGGTGCGCCACTCGCCATTGAGGGCATTATGGCCTTTTTCATGGAATCGACTTTTATTGCCGTAATGTTTTTCGGATGGAATAAAGTGAGCCCCAAATTTCATTTACTCTCGTCGTGGCTGGTTGCCATTGGGGCTAACCTGTCGGCTTTGTGGATTTTGGTGGCCAACGGGTGGATGCAGAACCCTGTTGGAACAACATTTAATCCCGAAACAGCAAGAAACGAGATGACTAGTTTTTGGGATGTGTTATTTTCTCCTGTAGCAGTAAATAAATTTCTACATACCATTACATCGGGATTTGTTCTTTCGGCAGTTTTTGTGATTGGTGTTTCGGCTTGGTTTCTGCTAAAAAAACGGCATATTGTGTTAGCCCGGAAAAGTATTCTTGTGGCCTCGATTTTTGGAATAGTATCGACGCTTGCAGTTATTGGCACCGGCGATGGTTCGGCTAAGCAGGTGTACAAAGTTCAGCCTATGAAATTTGCCGCTATGGAAGGGCTTTATGAAGGCGGCAATGGAGTGGCCATTAAAGTTTTTGGATTATTGTCGAACAGCGAAGCCGACCCGGAATACAGCAAGTTGAAAGACTTTGTTTTTAAATTTGAAATTCCGAAATTCCTCTCCATTTTGGCAGCAAACGACCCTAATGCCTATGTGCCAGGGGTAAAAGATATTATTGGGGGAAACGAACAGCAAGGGTTACTTCCTGTTGCAGAAAAAATTGAACGCGGGAAACTTGCTTTGTCGACTCTAAGCGAATTTAAAGAGGCCAAAAAAAGCGGTGATCTGCAAAAAGCCACTGAATTACGCACATTGCTGATTAGCGACAGCTTCCAATCGAACAATTTTAAGTACTTGGGTTACGGGCACATCAAAGATGTAAATTATCTGATTCCCAACATCGCCCTTACGTTTTATGCATTTCATATTATGGTGATGCTTGGCGTTTTCTTCCTTGTTTTGTTTGTACTGGCTTTCTGGTGGCTGATAAAAGGATCGCTTGAAAAGCAGCGTTGGTTCTTGTGGATTGCCTTGTTTTCCATTCCGCTGGCATATCTTGCTTCAGAGCTGGGGTGGGTGGTTGCCGAAGTTGGCCGCCAGCCATGGATTATTCAGGATTTAATGACAACTTCAACTGCCGTGACGAATATTAGCACTTCATCGGTGAAAATTACTTTCGTGCTTTTTGCCGTTATTTTCACTACTCTGCTCATTGCTGAGATAGGAATTATGGTTAAGCAAATTAAAATAGGACCTAAAGAAGTGGAAGGAGGCTCAAAATGATTGCTGCGATAAGTTATTCATTCTTACAGGAATATTGGTGGGCAATTATTTCGTTGCTAGGCTCGTTGCTGGTATTTCTTATGTTTGTTCAAGGCGGGCAATCGTTGCTTTTTACCATTGGTAAAACCGAGATGCAGCGAACTATGCTGGTGAACACCCTGGGGCGGAAGTGGGAATTCACGTTTACTACTTTGGTTACTTTTGGTGGAGCTTTTTTTGCCTCGTTTCCACTGTTTTATGCTACAAGTTTTGGAGGGGCCTACTGGGTATGGATTGCCGTTTTGTTCTCGTTTATTTTGCAAGCTGTGTCGTATGAGTTTCGCTCAAAACCTGCTAATTTTCTTGGAAAGAAAACCTATGAGATATTTCTCTTTATCAATGGATTGATGGGGCCAATACTGATAGGTACAGCAGTAGGTACTTTTTTTAACGGTGCTGGTTTTTCGCTCAACGATTACAATCAGGTAATATGGCAAGGCGCATCGCGTGGGCTCGAGGCTGTGGCAGTTTTTCATAATGTGGCCCTAGGGTTAGCTGTTTTCTTCTTGGTCCGTGTTCTTGGACTGTTGTATTTTATAAACTCGATCGAAGATGATGAGATTGTTATCCGCTCGAGAAAACACCTAGCGTATAACGCTGTGTTGTTTTTGGTTTTCTTTTTGTATTTTCTTGTGATATTGCTTGTTAAGGATGGTTTCTCATACAATGCCGACACACTTGAGGTTTCGCTTGAAAAATATAAATACTTACATAATCTACTCGAAATGCCTTTAGTGCTGATTTTATTCCTTGCCGGAGTGGTGATGGTTGTATGGGGTATAGCTAACGATTTGTTTTTCAAAGTTGGGCGAGGTATTTGGTTCTCTGGTACAGGTACTGTATTGGTTGTATTCTCGCTATTTCTGATTGCCGGATACAATAACACAAGTTATTACCCTTCAATCAGTGACTTGCAGTCGTCGCTTACCATTCGTAACAGCTCATCGAGTCATTTTACGCTGAATGTTATGTCGTATGTATCGTTGTTGGTACCTTTTGTCGCGGCTTATATCTGGTACGCTTGGAAATCGATCAACAATAAGAAGATAGATAAAACCGAGATGGAAGATACTTCTCATAAATATTAGCTAATAAACAAAAAGATTAAGGAATGATTATAAGTGGAATTATTGGTTTTATGCTTTGGCCTGCAATAATACTGGTCTCGTATTACCTGATAAAGCTGGCATTAAAACGATTTGAAAAAAAACTTGAAGAATGAAAAGTGAGGGTTGCAATATTTGCAGCCCTTTATTTTTTTCGTGATTTTTTGTTGTGAAAAAAGAAGTATAACATGCCA
Source organism: Bacteroidales bacterium (assembly GCA_012719495.1). Lineage (GTDB taxonomy): Bacteria > Bacteroidota > Bacteroidia > Bacteroidales > Prolixibacteraceae > CAYMTR01. The sequence continues at coordinate 45,465 of JAAYAG010000011.1, read as the reverse complement.
ATTGCTGTTGATACACAGCCTATAGTATATAAAATCCAGTTGAAATCAGCATGAATTTCTTTTGACGAGAAATCTCTCATCGAAAAGTGCTTGTCAGTAATGAATGAGGCGTAGCATAATGCTGCCCCAACGATCAAAAACAATAATTCTTTTCCTCTGAAACGAAGATATCTGATTCGTTTTGAGAAGTTAATAATCAATATGCTTAAAACAATCACCAATACTGAAAGAACAAGAAACGCCCAAACAGGAGAAGTAGTTGCCGTTGGAAATAGCCCGATCAAATCGGTAGATGCCAATGAAGAGGGCCAGCCTGATAAAAGATACTGAAAAAGAAATTTGGCACTTCTGGATACAGCCAAAATAAAGAAAAACCAGCCAGCCCTTTCGGTACTACGCTTGCCAAGGAGCATACTGAACAGCATGAGAAAGAATAACAAGGCTATTTCGTGGTAAATTTCTATGTTTTTTAGGGATATAGCCACAGGTTGTAATGGAAAAAGAAAGCCTTCAGGCCAACCAAGTGTCCTGTAGTTAACTGTTGCGATACTTCCTAGCAACCCTAACAAGATCGACAAAAGTGTGGTAACGGTAAATTTTGTTTTGTTGTTCATTTCAGGGTATAAAATAAGCGAAAAGCAGCTTAGTATTCTTCACATGAAACCAAAATAATATCAACAATTTAAAAACAAATTAACGTGTTGCTTATGCCTCGTTGTAGGTACAAAAGACTTTTCTGGGGTTATGTATTTTCTTGTTGAGTGATTAACATTCAATCTTGCCTTGGCGTCTTGGTTGGCATGTGTTGATTTTTCAATTCAATTTCGTATTTTACATTCGTTTAACCGTTGTGAAGATTAGGCAAATGAAGCAGCTTAACGTAGGAATAATTGGATTCGGAGTTTCGGGACGTTATTTTTTTGCGCCTTTCATTAATGCTCATTGTGGCTTTATGCTTCAAGGTATTGCAACTACCCAAACCGCTCTGGTTGGGGCTTTATATCCGGGAATTAAGGTGTATGAAACTGTAGAAAGTTTACTGTCGGACCATACTATTGATTTGGTGGTGGTTGCTTCTCCCAACTATACGCATTTTGATTTAGCCAAAGCAGCCCTCATCAAAGGCAAGCACGTTATTGTTGAGAAGCCTTTTACCACAACTGTCCTGGAGGCCGAAGAATTGACAGCACTTGCAAAACAAAAGGGCCTTTTTTTGATCCCTTTTCAAAATCGACGTTGGGACGGAGATTTTCTAACGATTAAGCAATTGATTCATAATAATGTATTGGGTGAAGTTCTCAAGTTTGAGTCACATTTTGATCGTTATCGGCCGGGTAGGGAACGGGCAGACTGGAAAAATCAGGTTCATCCAGGGGTGAGTTTGCTATACGATATAGGCCCGCATCTTATCGATCAGGCTCTTAGTCTTTTCGGAATGCCTGAGATGATTTTTGGTGATATTCGGATACAGCGTCCCGAAGGCGTAAACCCCGATTATTTCGAAATACAATTGTTTTATCATAGGTTGAAGATCATTTTAAAAGCGGGTGTTATGTGCCGCGAAATTGGTCCTCGGTTCATAGTGCATGGCACTCGTGGTTCATTTGTAAAGCATGGGCTCGACGTCCAGGAGCAAAACCTTAAAGATGGGCTTTTGCCAGGGAACCCTTTATTGGGAAAAGATAAGGAAGAGAACTGGGGGCTTCTTCACACAGAAATGAATGGAAGAATTATCAGGGAGCGTTTTGCTACTATTGATGGGAATTACATGGCTTTTTTTGAAAACGTTTTGAATGCTTTTATGGGTAACGAAGAATTGATTGTAAAACCGGAACAGGCTAAAATTACCATTGAGCTAATTGAAAAAGCGATGCAGAGCAGCATCGAAAAACGACTGATAGTTCTTTGATGCTGATATCTTCATTTCAATTTTCCAAGAATTTCCTCTTTGCGTCGGCGTGATACCGGCACATTTTGCCCGTTGCTCATTGTGAGCGAACAACCATCAGTTTTGTTGAATGACTTGATATGCCTCTGATTTACCAAATGGGTTTTGTGTGTTCTGATAAACCCAAAACCTTCAAGGATTTCCTCAAATTCGATGAGCGAACGAGAGATCAGTAATTTTGTTCCATCGTTGAAGATAAAGTGGGTATAATTGCCTTCACCCTCACACCTGATAATTGATTGTACTTCTCGAAATTCAATTTTTTCGGCAGTTGGTAATGCTATCTTTTTTGAAGGTGAATCAACCAAAAAGTTTTGTTTGAATTGTTGCATTATCATTTCAGATTGTTCTTTTCGACTGCTGCAAAACCTGCCGACAGCTTTCTTCAATTCGATAATATTGATTGGTTTAAGCAGGTAATCGATGGCTGAGAAGCGTATTGCTTGAATGGCATAGTGGTCGTAAGCCGTAACAAAAATGATTCCAAATTCAGGTCGTTCAAAAAATTCGAGTAGCTTAAACCCATTGCCATCAGGCATTTCAATATCAAGAAAAATCAAATCAGGGTGGTGTTGATTAATGGCTTCAATGCCAGTAAGTACTGAATTTGCATCGCCAACCACAACGATCTCATGGCAATATCGTTCGAGAGCTCCCCTTAGGTTTTCTCTTCCGTTCACCTCGTCATCAATAATTATTGATTTGATCATGGTTATTCCTCTTCTATGCTGATTGTTACTCTTGTGCCTAAAGGATGGTTGTCGCTGTCGGTCAAATCTTCAATGTTCATTTGGTATTGGATTTTGTATTTGTTTGACATCAAAGTTAACCTTTCGTTTGTCAGTTCCAACCCTTTGCCATTTCCTGTTTTGTTGATACTCTGTGAAGCTATGCGGCCGATGCCGTTATCTTCAACCGAGATACAGATGTTGTGCGTATTTGGTTCAATATCGATGGTTAGTATCCTGTTTTCGGGCTTGGGTAAAAGGCCGTGTAGCAATGCATTTTCAACAATGGGTTGTAGCAGCATTGGAGGTACAAAGAGTGAAATTGTGTCAATATCTTCATTAACAATCAATCGAAAGTCGAACTCGAACCTAAGCTTTTCTAAGTCAATATATCCTTGTAGGGTTTCCAGTTCTTCATTTAGGCTGATCTCCTCTTTTTTGCTTGTATTGAGGGCATTTCTTATGAGTGATGCAAATTTTGAAAGGTAAAGGTGTGCTTCTTCGTTTTTGTTTTTTTGTACCAAGTTTTGGATGCTATTGAGGCAGTTGTACATGAAATGCGGGTTCATCTGTGCCCTTATTGCAGTAAGTTCAAGTTCACGCATCCGTTTGTTAAGTTCGCTTTTTTGCAACCTGCGTTTGTTTATAATTCGATAAAAAATAAAAGACAATCCTATAGCGATTAGTAAGCCAACAAGGATTAGTATTGAGGTTTTTATCCATCCTGGTAAGTTGTCGTATGTGCGTTTGTAAGGGGTAGTTAATTCAATGTTTATTTCTTGCATGTTTATTTCACTTCTCCATGTGCTTGTTTTTTTCACAATTTTTCCATTTTTGTTAATTAGAAACTCTGCACCATTGGATGGAAAATTATAATCGATCAAAACTTTTGAAATTGCTGGGTTAATTGAATTTTCGGCAACAAGGAAAATTCCCTTGTATTTTTTTTGTTTTATCAGTTCGATTAGTTTTTGGTTTTTATTATTCAGTATGTATATGTAGATCAAATCATTTGCTGTATTCACATTTTTAAATTCTATCCTTTCGATAAAGCGCTCTGTACGGTCGTATTCATCTCCTTGCATACTCCATTGGTAGTTAAAGAACTGCAAAACAACAACTTTCTTTTTAAAGTTGCTGAGTGAATATTCTTCACCATAAATGTCCTTTAGAGTGAAATTTGGGGCAACGTTTCCGGGAGTTAATGCAATAAATTGATTATACACCTTTTCTAGTTTGGGGTAAACAGAGCTTTCGTTGTAGTTGCGGCGAAATGATTCAAAAATGCCTTTTACAACTTCTGAATCTTCAGTGAGTAGTGTATTCCTGATATAGAAGGCCAAATAATTAGATTTTACTGGTTCTGCCAACAAGGCTTCGGCCAGATAGTATCTGTTTTCTAAAGTTGTTTTTGAATTGAATGTTTGCACTCCTGTTAGATTCTGTATCTGATCTGATAAAATATAGTTAAGATAGATATGAAGAAAACTAAGGTAACGGGAGTTTTCTTTGGCCAGGCTATTATTAATGATCACATTTTCGATGGGGTATATTTTATTTTCATCTCGTCCTGCCTGAGGTGAAATTAGACTCATTTCTCTGTTGTGATTTGCGATTGATAAAATTTCTACCCAATAGCTGATTTCAAATAATTTATCGAGATAAATACGTGGGTCGGCGTGATACTTGTATTTGTTCAGTAATGGGAGTATTTTTTCATTTATAAAGGTGGAATTAGTTAGTATAAAACTTAAATCATTTTCCAATAATAGATTGAATTTCTTATCGTAATTGAAATAAGTGCTGAAGATTCCTTTTGCTGAAACTAAATTGAGCGACGAATCAGTAATACACAACTCAAGGTTGATACGGTCGCCAGCTTCTGCATCAAAAATGAAGATCGATTTATTAATGTTTCTTATAAGTTGCTGATAGTTTTTGTTTTGCTGTTTTATTGGGTATTGAATTCTTATTGGCGTTGGTTTATCTAAAGTTAGTCCTAGTTCTATTTCATCATTACTTGAAAGGGCTATCCTAAAACAAGCACTGTTGTTTAGGCCTATAAAAACATCAATAGAGTCTTCACCTGCTATTCGGTTGTTTATTTTGCATTTGATCAGCGTATTTGCTGAAGTAAGTGTTGTGTCTACCCATTGATACCCATTTAGATAACGACTTTTTATATTCTCTAACGAAATGTCTGAGTAATTTTTCTGAAAAAGAGCCGCGTTGTTGAAAATTCCACTGGGTATCCACGTTTTATCAGGAGTCATTTTATTTACATGGTAATTTCTTTGTTTTTGGACAATCAAACCGTTTTTTTTATTCAGGACTATTTTTTCGTCAATGACTTCAATTCTCCCAAGCCGATCTTTATCTCTGATGACATTAAGTGTCATATAATCTTCATCTTCACTGAGAATAGAATACTTCCCAGGTTCAACTATTTTGTTTTTTGAACATTCATCGTAGCTGGGGTTATGAAAAAATAGGCGTTGTAAATGTTTCTCCAAATCAGACTGGTCAAATGGTGCAAGTTTAAGCGGTTCTCCGTCTGGTGTCTTAGAAAGATTATACTCCGAGAAATCAAATGAAGTGATTACTCCATTACGCTGGATTTCAACAATAACAGGAGCCTTTGATGAGTTTAAATAAACTACAGGTGAACGGTATGACATAAGATGCCCTGTTTCATATACTTCACTTTCTTGCCAACCACGCACCTCATTTTTTTCATGCTTTAGGTGCCTGTAATACGTCAGTTCAATTTTTAGGCAATAGACTTGCTTTTCCAGTTCGAAAAACAACGGGGTAACTTTCCATTTTTGTTCATCCCAAATGCGATATGGCGATTGGCTTGAAGTGTCGATATGTGTAATTGTTTCAATAGTGAAGCTTTTGCCAATTTCAAGATTAAGAATGGGAAATTCTATAGGAGATTTACCAGAAAAAGAATAATGGTCATCAGTTATCAACGTATTGGATGTCCATGTTGTATCTTCGACTGTTGCGGTAACATTGTAAATCTTTTTTTCAGCTTTATCCCCTAATGAGATAAGACACAGAAACAATATTGACGAAAGGACAATCAGCTTTTTCATAGTCATGATTTTTTGAGTTTATGTACCCAAAAGTCGGTAATGTAAGTTTGCCATTATTTGATAAATGTATAAGCGGTTATTGGCAATTATTGTATGGTAGAAAAAAGGATGTTTGCGGGTTATTGCTTTATCCCATCCAATATTGTCTTATTGGTAATGCTATGTTTCGAAAACTTCAGGTCGAATAGAACCATTATGCCAATGATGATTGCTAATGCAATCATTCCTGTAAAACCGGTTGCGCCAGCTGTTAAATCGTTGCCTCCTGCTATAAACATCAAAGGAATTCCTGCCGAAGCATTCAGCGTGCCGTGCATAATGGCTGCACCTAATACCGAATGGGTTTTTATTCGGATGTAAAGGAAAAGTGGAGAAAGCAGCATACACCAGATAACCATCATCCCTACGCCAAGCACCGGGTGTTGCGGGTAGTTGTGACCCATCAGGATAATGGGGGCGTGCCAGATTCCCCAGATAAAACCAATGCGCATGGCGGCATCCCAGAATTTTAATTCTTTGTATTCCCTTACAAGAAAACCACGCCAGCCCAACTCTTCGCCAAAACCAGCAATGGCATTTATTGTAATTCCCGCGATTAAAGCTTGTGCCAAGGTTTGCCAAAAAATTACCGATTTATTGACCTCAATTTGTGCCTTCAACATCCCAAGTTGCTCGCCGCTCATTTGCGACGACATCCGTTCAACAAAACCTGAAAGATCGGGAGAGAAAGAGATGGTTGGCCAAAGCAAATTCACGCCAAGAATTAAGAATGCCCCGATGATTACCCCCGGCCAAGCGGCTATGTACCACCAATTGGGCACAAAATTTATGGCCAGACTCTTTAGATTTTTCTTCTTGTCGATGAACTTATCCATCACGATGGCCATCAGTGCGGGAATGAACATGTATAAAACTGCCATTCCAGTATAGAGGGCTTTGGGCTTTTCGGGAAAAAGTAAGATAAAAAGGCCTGCCATTCCCCAGTTAACGGCAAAAGTCAACAACAGGAATTTGTTTACACGGTTAAGTTTAAATGGTGAGTTCATGGTAAAGATGTGCTAATTCAACAACTTGAAAACACTATGATTTACAACAAGATTGACTATCTGCATTTTTCAATCCCTGAAGCGCAACAACAAATCGTTATACGCATCAATCCTTCTATCGCGCAGGAAAGGCCATATATGGCGTACATCTTCCGAACGTTTCAAATCGATGTCGATGATCTGGTTTACCTCTTCATGGGTAGGTGCTTCGTACAGAAACTCACCCTGAGGGCCAGTTACAAAGCTGTTGCCCCAAAAGTTGATCCCTGCGCTTTGCCCACTTGGGTCTTCTTCTACACCTACACGGTTAACCGCAACAACAGGTAGCCCATTAGCCACTGCATGACCGCGTTGCACAGTGATCCACGCATTTTTTTGTCGTTCGCGTTCTTCTACTGTATCGCGCATATCCCAGCCAATGGCGGTAGGGTAAATAAGTAGTTCGGCACCAGCCAACGCCATTAGCCTTGCGGCTTCGGGGTACCACTGATCCCAGCAAACCAACACTCCCAGTTTTCCAACTGATGTTTGTATGGGGTTGAAGCCCAAATCTCCTGGTGTGAAATAAAACTTTTCGTAAAAACCCGGGTCATCGGGGATATGGTTTTTACGGTACATCCCTGCAATCGATCCATCTTTTTCGAACACTACGGCCGTGTTGTGATACAAACCAGCTGCCCGCTTTTCGAACAGCGAAGTAACCAGCACGATGTTGTGTTTCTTGGCTATTTCTCCATAGAAAGTTGTAGAAGGTCCGGGTATGGTCTCGGCTAAGTCGAAATTATCCACATCTTCGACCTGACAAAAGTAGAGGCTGTTGTGCAGTTCTTGAAGAATGACCAGTTCGGCACCCTGCGATGTGCAATAGGCAATATTCGCGGCAAGTTTTGCTTTGTTCCCTTCAATGTCTGAAGAGTTTGCTTGTTGTATAATGGCTGTTTTCATTGTCTTCGTTTATTAAAGTAACCTCGAAAACCCGGTATAGGGTTTCAGTTCTTTGATTTCAAATTTAATCATTCCTGCTTTTACCAGAGGCAGTTGTTGAAGGGTTTCTTCGGCTTCGGTTTTCGACTGGCACTCAAGGATCAGTACTGCGCAATGGTCTTCATCGAAATACATCTCCCTGATCAACCCTCTTTCAAAAAGCGATAAAGCTACTTTAGCTTCCTCTTTTAGTATGGCATCACTGTTACTCCAGTCAACCCCTTCAATCTCAATTTCTGTAGCCAGGTATTTCATTCAGTTTTACTCTTTGGAATTTGTCCCGATATATATCGGGATTGTTATTTGATTTTTGAACCCAGCGATGCTGGATATTGCATCGTAACACAGTGCAGTGAACCATGTTGCCTTATCAGTACACTGCAATCGATGGGCACAATGTCCCGATCGGGGAAAGCCACTTTTATGGCATCCATTGCTTCTTTATCGGTTTCGCAATTGTAGATAGGGAACAATACGGCTCCGTTAACGATCAGGAAATTGGCATACGTTGCAGGTAGGCGGTGGCCATCATCGGGATCGAAAACAGGGGTTGCCATTGGCAGGGCTACCAATTGGTAAGGTTCGTCGTTGGCTTGGGTGAACATTTTCAGTTCGGCTTCCATCTTTGCCAATGCATCGAAATGCTCGTCGTTTTCGTCGGTGCATTTTACGTAGGCAATGGTGTCTGGCGAGCAAAAGCGGGCAAGGGTATCAATGTGGCTATCGGTGTCGTCGCCTGCGAGATAGCCATTTTTCAACCAAAGAACCCGTTCTGCCCCAAAAAACTGTTTCAGGCAACCTTCAATTTCCTGCTTCGACAAGGAGTCGTTTCGATTGGGCGAAAGCAGGCATTCTTCGGTGGTGAGCAATGTACCTTGCCCGTCGGATTCTATACTTCCACCTTCGAACACAAAAAAGTTCATGTTAGAATATCCGTATTCGGGGAAAGCCCCTGCTTTGAATAGCTTTCGGGTAATTTGGTTATCGTGGCAGGCGGCGAATTTCATGCCCCATCCATTGAAGCAAAAGTCGTAAATCACTGGTTTGCCATTGTCATAGATGGTAATTCCGCCATGGTCGCGTGCCCAGGTGTCGTTCGATTCAATTTCAAAAAATGAAATATTGTTGTGATATTTTGCTCCGACCTGCGATTTAATAAGGTCAATATCCTTGCAAACAATGATTAAATGCTGGCGCAAAGCAATTGCTTCGGCTAAGTTGACAAAGCATTTTTCAACTTCTTCAATCAGATAACCCCAGTCGGAATCGATGTGCGGCCATGTTAATTGCACAGCCATTTGCTGGTTCCATTCGGCAGGAAAAACTATAGATGTACTCATGCTCTTTGAAATAATAAACGAAGATAGAAATTTCTGTCAATCATTTTTCATGCAACTTATTGTAAGCTTTTCTGTCAATTGTTTACATATTTAATTGTTTTCGTTAATTTTGGGTAAGCTAAAATCATTTTTCAGAAATAAAAATTGCTAAACTTGTGATATGGCTTCAGGGATAATTTTTGGCAATAAAACGCTCGATGTAGTATTCATTTCGATGTTTGCAGCTCAGTTCTACAAGTTTGTAACATCAAGCATCATTAAGCGAAAGTTTGAATGGGGGCGGCTTTGGGAAACCGGGGGCATGCCTAGTTCTCATTCTTCATCGGTGGTGTCGCTGGTTACTGCAGTAGCAATTACATGTGGTGTTGAAAGTACGTATTTTGCTATTGCTGTGGTTTTTGCGATTGTTGTTATGTACGATGCTGCCGGCATTAGAAACGCTGCCGGTCAACATGCCGGTGTTATTAACCAGTTAACAGAAGTTTTTTCGAACAAGTATCATATCAAATTCAATAATGAAAAACTAAAAGAACTCCTAGGACATAGCCGGCTCGAAGTTTTTGTTGGCGCGTTGGTAGGTCTTGCCATTGCTCTACTGATGCGTGGTTATTTGCTCTCCTAATTTTGTTTGAAGAAACCTTATTTTCACAATATGCCTATCGCATTTCGGATTAATGCCTTACACATTAGTGCCCCTTTGCGGCGATTCGATATACGAAAGCGTTGCTTGAGTATTTCTTCAGGGCGTGCATTCTTAATTTTATAAAATAGGTTGAGATAGTACCGATAAGCCAGATATACCCCTAACCGTGCGGCAGGTTTCAGTTTGACAATTCCTTTGTATGCTTCATCAAAATCGAACTGAATGTCGTCTTCAATTTGTTTTTTTGCTTCCACCGAAAAGTTGTTGAAATCGATGTTCTTAAAATATATGCGCCCTTTGTTGGCATAGTCGTCCTGTGCATCGCGCAAAAAATTTACTTTCTGAAAAGCTTCTCCAAGTTTTCTTGCCGGGTACTTTAGTTCGTTGTATTCGTTTTCGTTATTGGTGTAAAAAACTCTAAGGCACATTAGGCCAACTACTTCTGCTGATCCGTATATGTATGTCTGAAGCTGATCGTTGGTATATTCAGAATATTTTAAATCCATTTCCATGCTGTCGAGAAAGGAATCAATCAGTTCTCGATCGATACGGCATTCGTTCACTGTTTTTTGAAAACTATCGAGGATTGGGTTCAAGCTTATGCCTCGGGCGATGGCTTTGTATGTGTCTTCTTTAAATTCACGAAAAAGGGTTTCTCTGTCAAAGCCAAAAAAAGTATCGACAATTTCGTCAGCATACCTAACAAAACCATAGATGCGGTAAATATGTTCGCGGTATTCTTTTCCAATAAGCTTTACCCCCAGCGAAAACGACGTGCTGTATGCACGGGTGGTGTTAATACTGCAGGTTAAGTTATTTTGTCTGAAGGTTTCCATCATATTTAAAAAGTTTTTCAGTTGTTAGTTTTGAGCTTATTACGGCCATTGGCAATCCTGTCCCTGGTATGGTTGAGGCTCCGGTATAAAAAACATTTTTAAATTTTTCATCTTGGTTGTGTGGCCTGAACCAACCGATTTGGTTCATGTCATGAGCTAACCCAAGTCCGTTTCCTTTGTACAAGTTAAACATTTTTCCCCAATGCACGGGGGTAAGCACCGTTTTGCTGATAATCATTTCGTTTATCGGGTAGCCTGTTCGTGTTGAAAGATCGTCGATTATGTTTTGTGCAATTTCTTCACTGTCGCTCCAGTCTGGCTTAAACCGTAGGTCTGGCGATGGGCAAAGGATGAAGAGGCTCTCTTTTCCTTCTGGGGCATATTCTGGGTTGTTTTTTGACTGGACGTTTACGTAATAGTATGGTTTCTCGAAAGATACCTTATTCTTAAATACCCCTTTGGCATACTGGTCGAAGTTATTTCCGAGGAAATAATTGTGGTGCTGCAGCTTATCGAGTTTTCCATTCAGACCAAGATAAATGGTAAGCGGAGCCATGGTCCACTTCATCTTATCGAGCCGTTTTTCATTATATTTTTTTCTATTGAAAACTTTACCCCTAAACCATGCGGCATCTGAATTTATAATATAATAGTCTGCTTTCCATTGATTTCCAAATTGATCTATTAGTGCATTGATTTTTTTGTCTTGGGTTTCTGCCTGAACAATTTCTGTCGAGTAATGAATTTTAACTCCTTTTTGTTGAAGTATTTTCACTAATCCATTGACAATTTCGTACATTCCGCCACGTACATTATGATACCCGTCGTGTTTCAGTTCGATATAATTGAGCAGTGAATACACGGCAGGCGTATCGAAGGGTGTTGCGCCCAGAAAAAAACCAACCAGCGAGAAAATCATTCTTGCTTCTTTCGACTCGAAACTGCCACATAATTCTTGCCACATAGTTTTTAAAAGCAAAGGACTATGTTTTAGCGGAACTCGCACTAATTGACCGGCATATTCGGCAAACGAATTGAAATTATGATGCACAATTTTATCTTCGGTATCGTGATAGAGTGTGCCGGTTTTTTTTAGGTGATGTTCCATCTTTCCCCTAAAATTGGGTTCAATTTTCTCGAATTGTGAGGCCAGTTTTTCAATGTCTTTATAAATCGTGTAATTTTTAGGGTTTCCGTCAATATTGACTGTAAACAGAGGGTCAAGTTCAATAAAATCAAAAGGATATTCAATTCCTGTACTTTTCACCAATTCGTCGAACTCATAACTCATGCTGAAAAATGTTGGTCCTAGATCAAATTTAAATCCATCTTTTTCAAGCAGGTTGAGGCGGCCTCCGGGCTGATTGTTCTTTTCAACCATTGTAACAGAGTAGCCTGCTGCGGTTAAACGCAATGCCGAGGCTAATCCTGCTAAGCCAGTTCCCACAATCAAAACTTCTTTTTGTTTCATTTCAGGTTTTATTTTTTTACATCTACAATTTAACTTAAATTACGCTTCGAAAATGATGAATTAAAAAAATAAGCATAATTTATACATAGTTTTTGTGTGTTTATTTTTTTAGGCTCATAGAAATTTATTCTGTTGTTTGTTTAGATTCATACCAGAGTTGTTTTTTAATTTTCGATTTAGAGATAAAAAATAAACTAGTTTTTCTCTGTTTTGTTTATCAAAATTGAATATTTATTGAAGTAAATGAAGAAAGCGATAATCATAGGCTCGGGAATAAGTGGCATTGCTTCGGCTTTGCGCTTGGTTGCTAAAGGTTATGATGTTGAAATACTCGAAAAGTCGTATCGTTCAGGTGGAAAAATATCTGAGTTCACTGTTGATGGGTTTCGGTTTGATATGGGGCCTTCGTTGTTTACGCTCCCGGCTTTGGTTGATGAATTGTTCTCGCTGTTTGGTAAATCTTCTACTGATTACTTGAACGTGCATCAACTTGATGTTACTTGCCAGTACTTTTTTGCTGATGGATCGGTACTGAAAGCGTGGAGTGATACACAACGGTTTGTTTCAGAGGCTATTCGCCTTGGGGCTGACAGAAAAACCATTGAACGCTATCTTAACCGGCAGTCATTTTTATATCATTATACAAGCGATTTTTTCCTTTTTAGTTCGATACATAAACTGTCAAGTTATTTTGGGGTTTCTGCACGAAAAAGCCTGAAAGCACTTCATCGCCTCGATGCATTTACATCGATGCATAAGAGAAATAATTCAACCTTTGGTAACTCTCCGTTGGTACAGCTTTTCGATCGGTATGCAACGTACAATGGCAGTGATCCTTACCGTGCTCCTGCTACCTTGAACATGATTGCACACTTGGAGCATAATACTGGTGCTTTTTTTCCAACCAATGGAATGTATGGGATTGTTAAGGCCCTTGAGCGATTGGCATTAGAGCAAGGTGTTCGTTTTCATTATAATACTACTGTTTCTGGTCTTCGCTTCAATAAGAAAAAAATAACTTCGGTAGAATCATCTGTGGGGAATTTTCCTGCCGATGTTGTGCTTAGCTCTATTGATGTAGCCTATTTCTACCGATCTGTTTTGCCTGAAAAGAAGATGTTGAAGCGTATTGAAAAGCGGGAACGTTCATCGTCGGCCTTAATTTTTTATTGGGGTGTTTCGTGTCAGTCATCGCTTGATTTACACAACATTCTTTTTAGTGCCGATTACATGGCCGAATTTGATGCCCTTTTTCAAAAGAAACATTTTGGCAACGACCTTACAGTTTATATTTTTATTAGCAATAAAGTGGTTCAATCTGATGCACCTGAGGGGTGTGAGAATTGGTTTGTAATGGTTAATGCCCCTGAAAATGTTGGGCAAGATTGGGCTGCTGAAACGGCTAAAGCCCGGTCAGTTATTTTGTCAAAAATATCATCGCATTTGGGTATTGATGTTGAAAAGCATATTGTTAATGAACGTATTGTGACGCCTGTTGATATTGAAGCCAATACCGGATCGGTAAATGGTTCATTATACGGGCATAGCTCGAATGGGGCTCTTGCCGCTTTTTTGCGTCACCCCAATTATAGCCGGCATTATAAAAACCTTTACTTTGCGGGTGGAAGTGTTCACCCCGGAGGCGGCATTCCTTTATGCTTGGCATCGGCTAAAATTGCAACCCAATTGATTAAATAGTAACACGTTGAATATATGAGTAAAATAGTAAAATACTTCAAGACTTTACCTGCTGAAGAGGCCACAAAGTTTCTCATAATTTTTTATATCGTGGGAATTTCAGGTTTTTTGATTCCTCAAACGAGGCAACTTTTCGAGGTTCTTATTCCTGTTTCACTGATTGTTAATCTGTTCCTGCTTTTTTTATTTCATAAGCCACACAATCGGAAGCATTGGTTGTTTTTTGCTTCAGTTGTTGTTTTCACTTTTGCTGTTGAAGCAGTTGGAGTTAATACGGGGGTGATTTTTGGAGAATATTTTTATGGAAAATCGTTGTCGGTTAAGCTTTTCGAAACCCCATTGCTCATTGGTTTTAACTGGTTGATGCTCTGTTATGGAATCGTTGAATTATTGCGGTCGAATACTGTAACCCGAAAATACACCGTTGTACTTGGGGCTTTGTGTATGACTGTCTATGATTTTGTAATGGAACCTGTAGCCATGAAAACCGACATGTGGTCGTGGGTTTTCACGAAGATCCCGATGCAAAATTATGTTGTTTGGTTTATGGTAGCTGCCCTCGTTATTTCAGCATTCGAATTGTTCCAAATAAAAACAGAAAATAGAATAGCTGGCCGGATTTTTATAGCTCAGTTTGTCTTTTTTGCTATTCTAAATCTCTTTCTAAGATGATTACTGCCCAACATAACTCATTGGTTACCTGTTTCTTCAATTGGTATATTTTGCGTATTATACGCAACGATTTTCATTCGATAACGGTATCGGGAAAGTGGGAGAGTAAACCTGCGGGAAGTTTGGTTATTGGAAATCATTTTAGTTGGTGGGATGGTTTTTTCGGGCTGTATTTGAACAACCGTTTTCTAAAAAAACATTTTTTTGTCATGATGTTGGAATCTCAGCTTCAGCGGCGAAAAATGTTTTCAAAGGCTGGCGCTTTTTCGGTAAACCCGGGTTCGCGAAGTATTGTTGAAAGCTTAAATTATGCTGCATGTTTGTTGGAAAGCAAAGAAAATATGGTTCTCATTTTTCCGCAAGGCATTCTTCATAGCTTATATAATACTAGATTTTCGTTCGCAAGTGGTGTTGAAAAGATTTTGCGTAAAAAACCCTCGTGTCAATTGTTGTTTTATGTTGCCATGGTCGATTATTTTTCAAACAGAAAACCAAGCTTATTTTTCTATCTGAAGGAAGTGAATAGCGATGAAGATGATTTTTCAACAGAAAACGTTGAGAATCTCTACAATACTTTTTATGCTGAGTGTTTGGAAAAACATGCACAACGAACCGAATGATCTATATAGGATACATATTGTTGATAATGTTGATGCTGCGATTCATGGTGGTATTAACCAATATGTTATCGAAGCCATTCTTGCCAAAGACGAACTCCGGAGATTATTTGCCAAAAGTTTCAGTGTTGATTCCTGCCCGAAATGAAGAAGCTAACCTTCCCAATTTGCTTTCCGACCTATCGGTTAGTGTTTATCCTAATCTGGAAGTTATTGTATGCAACGACCATTCAACCGATGGGACCTCTAAAATATTGTCTGATTTCCAAGAGGCAAACAGTAATTTCAACTGGTTTTTAGGGGAAAAATTGCCAGAAGGTTGGGGGGGTAAGAATTATGCTTGCCACCAATTGGCTCAAAGAGCCACAGGTGATTATTTGCTGTATCTCGATGCTGATGTGCGAGTTAGTGCTTTGTTAATAAATTACTTAGTTTCTTTTGCCTATCGAAGGAAGTTGGCATTGCTTTCTGTTTTTCCTCAGCAGCAAATTATTTCAAACGGAGAATGGTGTACTGTTCCGATTATGAACTGGATTTTGCTTTCATTTTTGCCCTTGCCGCTTGTGCGAATGAGATGGTTTCCCTCACTTTCTGCTGCTAACGGACAGGTTATGTTCTTCGAAACAAAAAGTTATCAGGAACATTTATGGCATCAGATGGTGAAAGGAGCTAATGTTGAGGATATCACCATTGCCCGTATGGTGAAAAAGAAAAAATTAAGACTGGCAGTTTTGTTAGGAAATAG
Organism: Bacteroidales bacterium; assembly: GCA_012719495.1. GTDB lineage: Bacteria > Bacteroidota > Bacteroidia > Bacteroidales > Prolixibacteraceae > CAYMTR01. Next base: position 29,636 of record JAAYAG010000011.1, on the reverse strand, counting down.
AGATGTTTCTTGTCGAATGTATACTGAATATAACGAGGCAGTTAACGGTTTTGCCCGAAATATTCATCAATATTTTGGAGGCAGCAGGTGTTGGATGTTCTTTTTTGTCCTTATCTCATGGATACGTGTTCCGGCTTTGTTTTTCCTCTTATCGCCATGGTTTGCGTTGTTGGCTTTTGTTATTGAGTTGATAATGAGGGGTCAATTTTCATATCTTAGTCGTCAGCCGATAGGTAAGAACTACCGCTTTTACTTCAGGCAATTGCTTGCGTTGACAATAATTGCCTATCGAAATATAAAAAATAACCGAAAAGGATTTATTGAATGGAAAGGAAGAGAATATCAGATATAATAAAGATTACAGAGGCAGTGGCTATTTGTATTCTTGTGCTTGCTTTGCCCCAGCAAGTTGTTGCACAGGATGTTGATAGCCTTAAGCTTCGCTTTCAGCATTTGTATCTGAGAGGAGAGATGGGGCCATGGAAAAACCTTGTTGATAGTCTTCGTGCAGCAAAAATTTCCGAAGCAGAAGATGATCAATTGCTCTATGGAGAATATGGGCTAACGGGCTACCTCATTGGAAAGGATGAAAAAGCGTTGGCCAGAAAAGAACTCGATTTGTTTCTGGAGCATGTTGATTCGCGGCTTGCAAAGCAGCCTAAAAATGCAACCCTTTGGGCATTCAAGGCCGCTACGGTAGGGTATGCAATTGGATTGCAGCCTTTTAAGGCTATATATCTGGGAGGGGATAATAAAGATGCTGTCGATAACGCAATAAAGTATCATAAAAACGAACCTATGCCACTATATGAGTTGGCTAATTCGCTGTATTTTAGGCCATCGTTTGTTGGTGGCGATAAGAAAAGGGCCGCAGAGCTTTTTGAAAAATCTCTTGAAATTTATCGGAAAACCGACCCAAATCATTGGATGTACCTTAATGTGTATGCGTGGCTTGGCCAGGTGTATGCCCGTCAGGGAGATAAAGAGAAAGCAAGAAAGCTTTATTTGCAGATTCTGGCAGAGTACCCTGACTATGTTTGGGTTAAGAATGAGTTGTTGCCCGATCTCGATTCAGATAAAAAGCAGTTTCGTTTTTTGGAACTAGAATTTTGATTGTAAAAGAAGCCGATCTGTTGTCTGTATGCTTATAAATACGCATCCTCTCGTTTTGCATCTACGGTTTGAACGCCAGATTTGAAGAATTAATTCCCATCCATTCCATCTCAATTTTCAAATTTTTGAGTTTATATCTCATTGTGAGATTATATGTGTAAATATTAGTAGATAAGATAATTGGAGTTAAATCTGAGTTCGCAAATGTCAATGTGAAATTATATCGGTTGAAGAAATGTAACAGTACAATCGAGTGGGCGAAGATTGTACTGAACATTTCTATTCATCGACATTATACATGAATAGGTTCGGACTGATTTAGAATTGCATCTGGTATTAAATCGAAATGATATAATTATTGTATAAGCACAAAAAAAAGCTGCATGAATATGCAGCTTTTTTTGTTGTAAGTAATATTCGAGTTTTTTACACGGTTCTTTCTATATTCCATACAAATGCTCTGATTCCAACTTCCTCATTAATACTATTAAGTTTTTTAATTTTTTCGAGCAAGATGTCTAATTTTTCATCCTCAACAATTGAGAGTGTGGCACTATTCATTTCAGGCCAAGTATGTGTTCCCATGTGCGGGTCGCCTGTTGCAGAGCCGCGGCCATGCACATCGGGCCATTGTGTAAATCCTCTGATCTCAAGTCGGTCAAGCATATATTCTACTCGTTCTGAGAATGCCTGGTTGTATACTATAAATACTGATTTCATAATATATTTCTATTTGTCCATGAAAATGAATTTTTTACGCACAGCCATTACCTTGTCGCGTTCTCCGTGTTTTGCAAGTATTGCATAAGCAACCGGAACAATTACCATGGTAACAACAGTTGATAATACCAAGCCTCCAATTACCGAAATACCCATTGGACTCCAAATTTCGGAACCTTCGCCTGTACTTAAAGCCATAGGCACCATTCCTAATATGGTAGTTCCTGCAGTCATGAGCACAGGGCGTAACCTTGATTTTCCAGACATTACAATTGCTTTGTTCAGTTCGATACCCCGGTCACGCATAAGATTGATGTAGTCGACTAGCACAATACCATTCTTTACAACGATACCAACAAGTAATACTGCGCCTAAGGCTGCAATAATGCTGAGGTTTGTGCCAGTAAGCACCAGCGTGAATACGATACCCGGAACGATGAACAATATAGATAGCATGATGATTATTGGCATCTTGAAAGATTCGAACTGGCTGGCCATTACAATGAATACCAGTAATATAGAGAGTAATGCCAGTAACCCGAGATCCATAAACGATTCTTGCATATCTTCGTAAGCTCCACCAACTTCAACAGACATTCCTTGTGGCGTACCTACCTCATCTACTTGACCTTGAATGCTTTCAGCCAAATCGCCCAAGGCAATTTTGTATGGAGAAGCAGTAACTGTAACTACGCGTTGTTTGCGTTTGCGCTCAATATTCGGAGGGGTTAGTTTTTGTTCAACTGTTCCCAATTCTTTTAACCTCAAACTACTACCTGTTGGTGTTGTAATGAGTATGTTCTCAAGGTCGGTAATCGAGTTTCGTGCATCTTCTTTAAACTTAACAACAACGTTGTACTCGTCGCCAAATTCGCGGAAACGCGTGGCAATTAACCCCGAAACCCTGTTTCTTAACATTGAGGAAACCATAGCCGTTGTTAAGCCATGACGGGCTAATTTTTCGCGGTCAAGATTAACTGTAAGTTCAGGTTTGAACTTTTCACGGCTGATTTTTACTTCGCGAGCCCCGCTAATTTTTTCTATCCGGCTTTGTAATTCGCGAGCGTAAAGGGTTGTAGCTTCGAGGTCGTACCCATAAATAGCGACTTCTACGTTTTGTTCGCCTCCCATACCACCCATTCCACCTTCGGTAGAAACAGTATAATTTACAATTTCAGGCACCGTTCCGAGGTAACTCCTAAGCACTTCGGCAATGTCCCAAACAGACCGATCTCTATCTTCGGGTGAAGTAAGGTTGATACTGTAGTTGATAATATTCGACCCCGATGATTGGAAAATAGAGCTGATTCCTCCTCGGTCGTCGTTACCGGTTGTTACTGCATTTAGTTCTGCCTCAGGAATACTTTCTTTTACATAGGCTTCAATTTGTCGGGCTACTTTTGCTGATTCTTCGAAACGTGTACCTGTTTGTAATTCAATGGTAGCACTTATTGAACTACTATCGGATTGCGGCATAAATTCAGTGCCAATACTTCCGATAAATAAGAACGAACTAAGGAATATTGCTAAGGATGCCATTGAAACCATTAATTTATGTTTCAAAGCCCACTGCAATGTTCTTCCATAGAAATTATCTAATTTATCCAGAAAAGGCAGAACAGTACGTTCGTAGCTTAATGGTCCGTATTCTTCTTTCTTAGGTTTCAATTTCAGTATCATAGCGCTTAACATTGGGGTTAAGGTTATTGCTGCCAATGTTGATGTAACAATGGTAATAGTAACCACCCAACCTAACTGGCGGAATAAAACACCAGTCATACCTTCAACTAAGGTAAGTGGAAGGAATACAGCGACAACCGTAAGTGTGGTAACGATTACAGCTAACCAAACCTCGTTAGTTGCATAGATTGCCGCCTCGCGAGGACTGCTTCCTCTGTCAATGTGTTTCGAAATGTTCTCCAGTACCACAATGGCATCGTCAACCACCATCCCAATAGCTATTGAAAGCGACGAAAGCGAAATAATATTGATCGAGTTTCCTGTAAGATACAGGTAAATGAATGCAACAACCAACGCGATAGGTATGGTTAGTACAATGATAAACGTAGCCCTCCAGCGGCCTAAAAAGAAGAGAACCACTAATGTGACGAACAATAGTGCGTATAACAACGTTTCAGACAGGTTTTTAATCGAGCTGTCGATGAATTCCGACGAGTCAAAAATTGTGTTAATTTGGATGTCGGAAGGCAGTGTTTTTTTAATTTTTTCGAGTTCTTTGCGTACATCACGAGCAATTTTAACAGTATTTCCGCCCGATTTTTTCATGATGTACATTCTTGCACCATCTTTACCATCGATTTTTTCCTCGATGTTCATTTCGCGCATTGTATCATTTACATCGGCAACATCTTTCAGAAGGATTATGTTTCCGTTGTAATTGGCAACGACAATATTTTTAATCTCATCGCTATTTACAAACTCGCCTTTAACCCTCAACGGATAATCGGTTTTTCCCATTTTTACGTTACCCGATGGCATGTTGATGTTTTCCATGGCCAGAGCATTCCCAATTTGCTCAATGGTAAGGTTGTAGGCCTCCAGTCGAACGGGGTCGATTTCGATCCTGATTTCGCGCTCGCGGGCGCCCGATAACCCGATTGATCCAATTCCGTCAATTTTGTTCAGCGGGTTAACCAACTTCTCGTCAAGGATTTTTTCCAAGCCATCCAAACTTTCGGTAGCGGTTACCGAGTAGAACAGGATGGGCATCATGCTCGAATTGAATTTGAAGATTGTTGGATCTTCTGCATCTTCGGGCAAATAATTTTCTATAAACGAAAGAGCATCCCTGATGTCGTTTGCCGCTTCGTCGAGGTCGGTTTCCCATTCAAATTCAACGAAAACTAGCGAAAGGTTGTCGCGCGATACCGAGCTAACTTCTTTCATATCGCTGATCGACGACATGGCATCTTCGACCGGCTTGGTTATATTTGTCTCAATATCAGATGCATTAGCTCCGTTGTATTGCGTCATTATGGTAATTGCCGGCAGCTCCATCTCTGGGTAGAGGTCGATCGGCAGCTGAACCAACGAGAACAGCCCGAAAACCATTACGCCCACGAAGATCAGTATCGTGGTAATTGGTTTTTTTACCGCTTCTTTATATATACTCATTGTATTGTATTTCTTTTTTAGGTTATTGGCTTACTTTAACTTTCGATCCGTTCATCAGCAACGATTGGCCGGTAACAATTAATTCATCTCCTTCTTTCAGTTCCTCTGAAATTATTTCGATTTTATCGTTGATGCGTTCGCCAAGAGTTACATTAACCCGACGTGCTACTCCGTTTTCGTTGATGAAAACATAACGGATGTTAGTTCCTTCTTGCTGAATTATTGCATTGTCGGGGGCAATTATTGAGGCAACTTCACCAAGTTTAAGGTCGGCTTTAGAGAACATTCCAGAGCGCAATTTTCCATTGCCTGAAACTCTTACTTCTACTTGAAACGAACGGGTTAGTGGGTCAATCGTTGGATGAATCCGCTCAATTATTCCGTTGAATGTTTCCGCTGGATATATTTCGGAGGTAATATCGAGTGCTGTTCCAACTTTTATTTCAGGAAAGTAATTTTCTGAAATACTGATTATTGCTTTTAATGGGTCAGTTTGTTGGAGTACCACAATGGCTGCTTTCCCTGCTTGGGTATTCGGTGCGCCTGAGTAGAGCTCGCCGTTTTCGAAATATTTGCCGGTTATTACTCCGCTAAAGGGAGCCACAAGCTTTGTGTTTTCGGCCATATATGTTACACTTGCACGGGTCACTTCAACTTGGGTTTTAATCTGCTCGAACTGCTGTGCCGAAATACTGTTGGTTTCACGCAATGCTTTCATTCGTTCGTAATCTGTTTCCAACTGAGCCAATTGTAGTTTTGAATTGTTTAACTGGGTTTCATCCATTTTGGCTAAAATGTCGCCTTTTTTGACACGGTCGCCGATTTTTACATAAATTTTCTCAATTTTTCCGGGTGATGCAGGGGCAAGGTATACTTCTTCGTAAGCTGTAAGGTTTGTTGAAAAACTTACAATTTTCGATATTGTATCGCTTGCAAGAGCTTCAATTTTAATCGGATAAACTTTATCGATGCCAGCTGTATCTGTTGCCTCTATGAGACTTCTCTTTTTTGTTTCAAGATTTCTGATTTTTGCATTGATTGCGTCAATCTTTTTTTGCTTTGCTTCGGGTGTGCCGGTGTTGCTACATGCTGAAAACAACAGAATAGCTATTGAATAAATTAGAATTCGTTTCATATTGTAATTTTTTTAGAGTTTGTTATATAATTTATCGAGGGCTAACCGTGCTTGCAGTAGAGTGAAAGATGCCTGCACAAAATTAGTCTCGGCCTGAAGGTAATTTGAATTCGACTGGGTAAGCTCAAGGCTCGATACCATTCCTTGTTCAAATTTTCGGTTCACATTGTCGAAAACCCTTTTGGCCACGTTCACAGTTTCTTTTTGCAGCTCATAATTTTCGATAGCTGAGTTTAAATCCATTTTCAATTGTTGTTCCTGCATTGAAAGTTGGTCGGCTACCATTGCTTTGTTGATTCCGGCTTGTTCAAATTTAATTTTGGCCAGAGCAACTTTGTGAGCCCTGCTTCCACTCGAAAAAATTGGGATACTCATAGAGAGACCCGCGATGTGGTTTGGTGTCATATCGAAACCTGTAGTTAGGAATTTTTGGTTGTAAGCGTAAAACCCTGTCAATGTTGGAGCATAAGCCATTTGTTCCATTTTTACCATTTTTTCCGAAATTTTCTGATTTGTTTCAGTCATTTGGTAAAGAAGATTACTCTCAATCGAAAAATTCCCATCAGATGGAAGTTGTAAAATGTTTTCAGACAGTAATTTGTCGTAGGACTCAGAGAGTATAACATCGGTTTCAGCATTTACCCCAAGTTGAAATTTTAACAGATTGTATCCCATCCGAAGCGCTCTTTCCATAGTTTTCTTCGTATTTTCAAGCATGCTCACCTGAACCGTAATTTGGTCGAGGCTGGTTTGCTCGGAGACTCCTGTATCGACCATTTTGCGAGTGTGGTTTTCGATTTTCTTTAAGTCGGCAATGTTTTGCTCGAAAATTTCCATGGATTTTTGAGTGACTAAAACCATAAAATAGCTGTTTGTGATGTTTTGTTTCACATCGAGAACTGAGCTTTCAAGGCCTTGCTGTGCAATTTTCTTTCCAAGCTTGGCGGTTTGAATGCCAACCCAGTATTGTCCGCTAAATAACAATTGACCTAGCTGGATTTTTCCTGTAGACGCATCGGTCATTTTAATTGCCATAGGGTTCATGGCCGAAAGAATGCCTGTGTAAGTACTTCCTGCCATGTAGTTCATTAAATCGGCTTGGGTAAAAGCCGGGAACTGGGCTGAGGTTTGCTGCCAAGCTTCGGTAAGCTGTTGTTCGGTGTAATTACCCGAACCACCACCTAACTCGAAAGCCATTTCATAGCCAAAATAGGTAGTGAAGTCAACTCCCGCATCAATTTGTGGCAAGCCTTGCGAAATGGTTTCCTTTACCTTAAGTTCGGATGCCTTTACGTCGAGTTTGGCATTTTGCAAGGTCTTGTTATGCTCAACGGCATAATCGACCGCTTCGCTTAGCGATAGGCGAAGGGGCTCCTGACTTCGGGCAATGAATCCGGTCAGTAGTAAAAATGTTAAGATTAATGCTTGTTGTTTCATAGCTGTTATTGTTGTAAAACTTTAAATATTATTCTGGTTTTCTGTGTTTTTTAAGAAAAATACTAAAATATCTTGTCCCTTTTCAGTGCAAATGCCTCTAAGGTAAGGTAATATCACCGAAGTCCATATCAGGTTCTGGTTGCACTGCTTGTCTTCTTTCATCTTTTGAAAAAAGTCGAACATGTAGTGAATGAACTGGTTGGCAATTTCAAGGTTGATTTCTTTTATGAAAACCCCTTCGTTTTGTCCTCTTCTTAAAATAGTATAGGTTAATTCGAAATTTCGAGCTTCTCCTGTTAGTATATTCTTATGAAATACTTCTCCGTGATATCTTTTTAAATCGTTGAAAAAAAGTGGGTTTACGTCTTTCATTGCACTTTGGTTGAAAATGCCAAAATTGAAGAGTGCTTCAATTACATTCTTCGACCCCGCTAAAATTTCATAAGCTCTTTTTTTATGGTCAACCATAGCAAGTGAGATGAAATTGTTTACCAAATCATTCTTGTCCCTGAAGTTTTCGTAAATCGTACGCTTCGAAATTCCAAGTGATTGGGCAATCATGTCCATCGTAACTTGTTTTATTCCAAGCTCTTTGAATAACTTTCCTGCTCCTTTTAATATTCTGTCCCTTATATCCATATTGCTTGATATTGGAAGTTGCAAAAGTAGAAAACTATTTTTGTGATGAAAGTTTTCTTGTGGAATCTTATTAAACTAATCGGTAAACAGCCTTTTTTTTACGATAAATTAAGAAATCTTGTTCCTTGCTCAATTTTAAGTTAACATTCGGCAAAGTTTGTAAGCTTGCATAGTTTCATTAATTTTGCTGCCCAAAATACTTAAAAGATGATCCAGAAACCTTCTATTCCAAAAGGAACACGTGATTTTTTCCCATTTCAAATGGCGCGTAGGAATTACATTTTTGACACGGTTAAATCGGTTTTTCAGCTGTTTGGCTTTCAACCTATCGAAACACCTGCAATGGAGAACCTCTCTTCGTTGATGGGAAAATATGGAGATGAGGGAGACAAGCTTCTTTTTAAAGTATTGAATTCGGGCGATTTTCTTTCAGGGGTTGACGAACAGTTTCTTTCAGATAAAGATTCGGGAAAAGTTACCAGTAAAATTTCTGAAAAGGGATTACGCTACGATCTTACCGTTCCATTTGCGCGTTTTGTGGTTCAAAACCGCAACGAACTTGCGTTTCCGTTCAAACGTTACCAAATTCAACCAGTTTGGCGTGCCGACCGCCCACAAAAAGGACGTTACCGCGAATTTTTCCAGTGCGATGTTGACGTAATTGGCAGCAACTCACTTTTGAACGAAGTTGAACTGATACAGATTGTTAACGAGGTATATCGCCGTTTAAACATTAGTGTTACCCTAAAAATCAATAACCGCAAAATTCTTTCAGGAATTGCAGAAACCATTGGCGAAGCCGACCGGATTGTCGACATTACTGTTGCCATTGATAAACTCGACAAAATTGGCCTCGATAAAGTAAATCAGGAACTTGAGCTCAAAGGTGTTTCGAAAAGTGCAATTGAGAAATTACAACCAATTTTAGCGTTAAGTGGCTCGACAGAAGAAAAACTGAGCCAGATTGCCACTGTAATTTCCGGTTCAGAAATTGGCATGAAAGGTGTTGAAGAGATGAATACAATCTTCTCTTACCTGAAGAAATTCGACCTCGGTATAGCTGTTGAACTGGATCTTACTCTTGCCCGCGGTTTAAATTATTACACCGGGGCTATTTTTGAAGTAAAAGCCAACGATGTTCAAATTGGGAGCATTACAGGCGGAGGCCGTTACGATGACCTGACCGGAATTTTTGGGCTACCTGGTGTTTCTGGCGTAGGAATTTCGTTTGGCGCCGACCGCATTTATGATGTAATGGAACAACTTAACCTATTCCCTACAGAAGCACTTGCTGGAGCAAAAGTGTTGTTTATCAACTTTGGGAAAGATGAAGAAGCATATGTGTTACCGGCTGTGAGTCGAATGAGAAGCGTTGGCATTTCGTGCGAAATATATCCCGAAGCTGCAAAAATGAAAAAGCAGATGGAATATGCCAATCGCAAACAAATACCGTATGTTATTCTTGCCGGTGAGACAGAGATTAGTGATGGAAAACTTACACTCAAAAACATGTTAACCGGTGAACAATCACTGCTTTCGGTTGATGAAATAATTTCGTTATTAGCTAATTAGTTAAAATAGTATCCTTTTCTGTTTTCAGAATACATTTTCTAATAGAGCAAATCTGTAAGTAATGTTCAATTAAGCCTTCGCAAAATTCAACCAGCACGGGCTCTTTACCTATTTTTTACTGATAGTTTCGGTTTGAATATAATTGTCGCCGCGTAATGATACGAGGTAAGTTCCATTTGATAGTCCTTGTAAATCAATGGTTTGTTTGTTTTTGCCAAGCTTGGTTTCGCTCACAACCTGACCGTTTGTTGTGAGTATAGTCAATGTAAAACCTTCGGTATTTGCGCCTTGGTTCTCAATCACTAGCATGTTATTTACCGGGTTAGGGTATACGCTGAACTTTTTTTTTGTGCCGGGTAACTGATTTGAGGAAACATATTTCCCATCTGGATCAACAAGCAGCATGGTTCCAAAATAGTCGCAATTGATGTAGCTGTCGTTTTCGTGTCCGGCGGGCATCACTACCGAACCAATGAAGTTTTCACGCGCTGTTGTTTCATCATTGTCGCAATAAGCAATCGAAAAGCCCATTAATTTGTTAGGAGAGAGGAAAACCCGACTTGGGTCTGGGTTATTATAGTTGAAATTTTTGTTAAACATTTTAACTGCAAATTCCCAGCGATAGGTGTTTTCAGCGATAGTATCCATCTTCATAATGATGTTGTTCTTGCAATTAATGGTTGCACCATTGGGTCCGGCAGCGTCAATTACATCGTAGAAAACACTGCAATGATATGCAAAGGCGCTGTTATTATACTGATGGTTTCCGCCCGAACGATCTTCATCTACAAATATTTCCACACAATCGTCGTCCCAATAATTTGTGGTTGGGTTTGCATGATCGTCGGAGAGGATATTATCGATAGCTTCAACCAATACGTACAAATAATCCTTATCCCAGCATACTTTGAACTTACCTTCAAAGTCCCCTTCGGCCATGGCATTTCCTAACCAAACCTGTTTCATTGGGTGCCATTCGGACTTGGACCAGCACTCGTCTGCATCAGAAGCATCGATGACAATTGGGGTTGCTGTATAAAGAGTATATATGGTGTCTTTTTGTGTTTGTGCTAATGTGCTTGTTATACAATAGGTTATAATGAAAATGGAAAGAATAAATTTGTTCATGATATTACATTTGGTTAAATTGATAAAGTTGCTAAAGTTATATTTTCGTTTTGTAATTGCAAATTGTGATCATTCATAAAAACATCATTGCGTGTGTTTCTGTTATTCTTTTATTATTAATTCCTTGAGTATATGATAATAGCATTAACTGGTGCTTCGGGCTACATTGCCACCTATTTTCGCGAACATTCCCCGTTCCCCGATGCAGTCTTTCTTCCGTTGAAGCGTGACGAGTCAGATGAAGTGTGGCGGGATAGTATTTCACGTGCTGATGTTATTGTGAATTTGGCAGGCTATCCGGTTTCGAGACGCTGGACTTCGAGAAACCGGAAACAGATATTGGAGAGCCGGGTGCATACAACCCGACGAATTGTAACTATTCTAAATTCCCTTCCTCATTCAGAACATAAGAAATTGTTTATTTCAGCTTCTGCTACTGGTATATATCCTGATAATTCTGCAGAGGTTTTTACTGAATCTGACGAGACTTTTAGTCATAACTTCTTAGGGATGGTGGTTCGTAAATGGGAATCAGAAGCGATGAAACTGAAAAATCCTTTAGTTCGATTGGTCATTGTCCGATTTGGAGTTGTTTTAGGAAATAATTCGCCGTTAATCAGTCGGCTTATTCCTGTGTTTAAAGCTGGATTTGGAGGCACTCTTGGCCGTGGAAATCAAATAATGCCTTTTATTCATGTCGAGGATATTTTGGGTGCATTCAGGTACTTTGTCAATAATAATCAGTCGGCGGGAGTATACAATCTGGTTGCTCCACAAATAATAAGTAATAAAGATTTTACCAAAGCTCTGGCTAAGCAAATGAAGAAACCTGCTGTCTTTTTTGTTCCGTCGATAGTCTTATTTGTTTTATTTGGAAATGCTTCACGTGTTATGCTTAAGGGTAGTGCTGTGCTTCCAGCCCGCTTGCAAAAAGATGGTTTTGTGTTTGGCTTTGATTCGATTGAAAAGACATTAAGAAATATTGTTTTCTAAGAATTGTATTTACATTTAAGGAAAAAAAGAAAATGATAGAATTTAAGGCTTTTCATGCACTTTCATACGGGGTTTATCTTGTGTGTTCCGAATATGAAGGGAAAAAATCTGGCTATGTCGCCAATACCGGGTTTCAGGTTACTTCGAATCCTTCGGTGCTGGCCATCAGTTGCAGCAAGAAAAACTACAGTTGTGATATAATTTCCAAACGCGGTGTTTTCTCGTTATCGGTACTCAGGCGTGATCTTCCGGTTTCATTGATTCAGGATTTCGGGTTCCGTTCATCTCGCGATTTCGATAAATTCAGCAACTATTCACATAAGACAGGCCAGCTTGGAGTACCTGTTGTAACCGATTGTGCAGTAGCTTTTTTTGAGTGTAATGTGTTAAATTCTGTCGATTGTGGCAGTCACATCCTTTTCTTCGGAGAGGTTGCTCATAGCGAAAAATTGAGCGCAGAACCAGTGCTTACTTACGACTATTACCATGAGCATTACAAAATGCTTTCACCTGAAAATGCGCCAACATTTATACCACCTGAATTACTTTCTGTCTCTAGAAAAGAGTTGATTAGCCCTTCAGAGTTGGCTTCAGAATATATTTGTATTCTTTGTGGCTACACATACAATCCGGAATTGGGTGAGCCGGAAAATGGTATACCTCCTGGAACTCCGTTCGATGCGCTGCCCGAAGACTATATTTGTCCGATTTGCCGAGCCTCAAAAGAATATTTCCGTGAAATATGAAAAAAGGGGTAGCCAAATATGGTTACCCCTTTTTTTGATCTGTTTTCCAGATTTTATTTGGCTGAGAACTTGTAGATACAAGTGTGCGAATAATTCTGGCCTGGCTCGAGTAGAGTAGTTGGAAACTCTGGCTGATTAGGTGAATCGGGGAAATGTTGTGTTTCAAGACACAACCCGCTACGGTATTGGTAAGGTTTTCCTGATTTTCCTTTGTCGTTATCGGTTAAGAAGTTGCCACCGTAGAATTGAATGCCGGGCTGGTCTGTATAAACTTCCATTTTGATACCAGTAACAGGAGATTCAAGTGAGGCAATTAATTCAACGCCTGAAGTTTCTTTGCTGATAACCCAGTTGTGGTCATAGCCGCCGCCAAACGATAGTTGTTCAAAGCTTTCGCCAACTCTCGAACCAATAGCTGTTGGTTTTGTAAAATCCATTGGAGTACCTTCAACTGGTGCAAGCTCTCCTGTAGGGATCAAGGTTGAATCAACCGGGGTATATTTGTCTGCTTTGATCATCAAAAGATGGTCGTTGATCGTAGCTTCGCCTTCGCCCGAAAGGTTGAAATACGAGTGGTTGGTGAGGTTGCAGATTGTCTTTTTATCAGTAGTGGCTGCATATTCAATTTTCAACCCATTGTCTTCGGTTAATTCGTATGTCATTGAAATACTTAAGTTTCCGGGGTATCCCTCTTCGCCATCAGCCGAATTGTACGTGAAAATCACTTTTGACGGACTGCTTTGTTCTGCATTCCAAACCACATCGTAATATCCTTTTGGCCCGCCATGTAGATGGTTAATCCCGTTGTTTGCAGCTAAACTATAGCTTACACTATCGATGCTGAAAGTTGCCTTAGCAATGCGGTTTCCATAACGACCAATTGCAGCACCGTAGAATTTTTCTGGTTGATTAAGGTATTCATCTATAGTGCTATATCCAAATACGACATCTACAGGTTTTCCTGATTTATCGGGCACACAAAGGGCCACAATACGTGCTCCGAAATTGGTCACTTTAATTCCCATCCCGTTTTGATTTGTTAAGGTATAAAGCGAAGTGGCTTTGCCGTCAATATCTTTTTGGAAATTAGTTGCTGAAATTGCTTCAACTGTTTTTGTAAACGGAGTCGATTTGCTGTTGCAAGCGGCCAAGAAAATAATGGCAATCGCTGCGGTAATATATAATGCTTTTTTCATTGTTGTAAATTTTTTTATTTGTCAAATTATTGAAGTTGAACAAGTACCACTGAGTGGGCAGGGAGTTCAATACTAAGTTTTCCGTTTTTGGGTTTTGCCACAGTGAAGTCTTGCATGTTTACTTTTTCCGCTTGCCCATAGTCGTTATAGTCTGCAAGGTTTTTAGCGTTGATGATTTTGCCTCCAACTACCTTATATTCTTTTGCGTCGAGACTGCATTCCACCGTTTCGGTTTTGTTCGGATTAAGGTTACAAAGGGTAATGCTTAAAACACCGTCTTTAATTGATGAAGAGGCATTTACTGCAGGAACTTTATCTCCTTTAAACTCATAATCATTACATACCAAGCTCAATGGTACCAATTTAGCATCTTGGTGTACGTTATACATTTTGAAAACATAGTAAGTTGGAGTGAGTACCATTTTGTCTTCTTTAGTCAGAATAACTGATTGCAATACATTGATAACCTGAGCTATGTTGCCCATTGAAATACGATCGGCGTGATTGTTGAAGATATTGAGGTTGGTTCCGGCTACTAATGCATCGCGCAATGTGTTCTGTTGTTGAAGGAATCCGGGGTTCGTACCAGGAAGTGGATCGTACCAGGTTCCCCATTCATCTACTGCCAGGCTGATCTTTTTCTCAGGATCATACTTGTCCATAATGGCAAGGTGTTTTTCGATGAACTCTTCAATGACTAATGTGTTCTTCAACGTAGCAAAATACATGTCTTCACCAAAATCAGTCGAAGAACCTTTGCTGCCAACCCAGCTGTTGGTTGGCAAAGTATAGTGGTGTAGTGACAAGGCTTGTACAAGTTGTTTTTTATCTTGGAGCCCGATCATCATTTTTTCTGTCCAGTTATAATCACTCGACGATGGTCCTACAGCTATCTTTTGCAAGTTGTTTCCACGAACATAGCCTGCAAAATGGCGATAGACGTCGGCGTAATATTCAGGGCGCATATCGCCACCGCAACCCCAAGTTTCGTTTCCAATTCCCCAAAACTTAACGTCCCAAGGATCTTCGCGGCCATTTTTCTTGCGGAGTTCTGTCATTGGGCTTTCGTTCGATGAAGAAACATATTCAACCCATTCGGCGGCTTCTTGAACAGTTCCCGAGCCTACATTGATGCTGAGATAGGGCTCTGTGCCAATTAACTCGCAGAAATTGAGGAACTCATGGGTGCCGAAACTATTGTCTTCGGTAACACCGCCCCAGTGAACATTCACAATGGATGGACGGTTTTCTTTTGGCCCAATACCATCTTTCCAATGGTAGGTGTCGGCAAAACAGCCGCCTGGCCAACGTAATACCGGGATTTTCATCTCTTTCAATGCATTTACCACATCGGTGCGGTACCCGTCGATGTTTGGGATTTTCGAGTCTGTACCAACGTAAATTCCTCCGTAAATACATGTTCCCAAGTGTTCTGAAAAATGCCCGTAAATGTTTTTGTTGATTACCGTTTGGGCTTTATTGGGTTGAAGCACAATGCTGTTTTGTGCATGCAGCCCCGTAAATACGGTAAGTGCAATAAAAAATACGACTAACTTTTTCATAAGCTTTCTGATTTTATTGATAATTAATTATTTGTTTCATTTTTGTCTCTGTCGAACCATACTTTCATTTCTCCAATTCCCCGGTTCGACCATGCAAAATAGGGGATGAGTGTTAGCGTTTTTCCACCGATATTCGTGGTTAATGCTTTTGTTTTCTCATCCAATACACTGAAATCTTCTATGTTGAAACTGATGTCAGCTGGGATTTTCATTTCATTCAATGTGCCATTATCTGCTTCTTCAGCACAATATACTAACGGTCCGTATTCGAAAGCAATTTTATCACGATCTTCTTCAACTATTTCATTCGCAATAACTTGTTTTACTTCAATAGGTAATTCAACACTTACAATATCTCCTTTTTTCCATTTTCTGGAGATTACTGCATATCCATTTTTCATCACCAATGGTTCATTTTCCCCATTCACTTTCAGAACGATGTTATCGGTTGAATTAGAACGATATGAATACAAGTCGCCTGGAGTTACTTCATTACGTGCCCAACCTGGAATTCTTAGGTTCAGGTTAAAGGTTGAGGGTTTTGCTGGCGAAACATGTAGCGTAATTTTTCCATGATAAGGGTAATTGGTCTGTAGCTCAACATTCAATGCTTGCTTGTCGAGGCTGATTTGTGCTTTGCTCGAAATGAATAAATTGACATACAGGTTATTGCTATTTTGAGCATAAATGTGTTCAGGAATCGACGGGATAAAACGGATAAGGTTTGTTGGACAACAGGAACAGTCGAACCAAGGCTGGCGTGTTGCCGCTCCATGATTGAAAGCATATTCTCCGTCCGATTCCAGTGGATTGGGATAGAAAAACTGAGTTCCGTCGAGTGAAATTCCTGCAATAAGCCCATTATAAAGTGTGCGTTCAATTACGTCAGCATATTTAGCATTTCCTGTAAGTTGAAACATGCGCTGGTTCCAATCAACACTGCCAATTGCAGCACAGGTTTCGCTGTAGGCCGTTTTATTGGGAAGTTCGTAATTGTCGCCAAATGCTTCTCCATCGTGTCTTGCTCCTAATCCTCCTGTGATGTAAATTTTTTTATTTACCATGTTTTCCCAAAGTGCATTTACCGCGTTAAGGTAGCTCGAGTCGTGAAAAAGTACAGCAATATCGGTCATTCCGGAATATTGATAAACTGCTCTCACCGCATGGCCAACCACTTCGGTTTGCTGGGTTACAGGTAAATGGTCTTGATTGTATGGACCCCATAGTTGCCGATGGGTTGAGTCGCCTCTTTCGTCAAGGAAAAATTTCGACAGATCTAGATATTTTTTGTTTCCGGTAATTTCATACAACTGGATCAATCCTGTTTCAATAATTTGATGACCCGGAGGTGTTGTGAGTTTTCCCGGGCCAAAGCTTTCTGTCAAAAGATCAGCATTTTTCAAGGCAATATCCAGAAAATTTCTTTTCCCAGTGGCACGGTAATGTGCAGCGGCAGCTTCAAACATGTGTCCGCTGTTATAGTGTTCATGACTCGATTGCTCGTTCTCCCAACGGTTCGTTGATGGTTTTACCCACCAGGCCGGAGGAGTTTTCCTGTCGATGGTAAACCATGTTGTTAGGTATCCGTCTGGTTCCTGACCTACAGCAATAATCGAGATTATCGAGTCGAGGTAAGTCTCGAGCACTGGATTCGGATTGCTGATGAGTGATAATGAAGCTCCTTCGATGATTTTGTACACATCAGTGTCGTCGAAGGGCATTTTACCTTTATATGTTCCTTCTTTTTTTCTGCCGGCAACCAGAAAATTTTCCATACGGCCTTCTGTCTCACACTTTTTGAGCGAGTGGTCGATGGTGATGGTTTGTACTTCTTGTATTTTTGGAAGCCAAAAAGCATCGGTAACTTCTACATTGGTAATGCCGACAGCTTTAATGGGATATCCTGCCTTCTCCGTTTCAGGAGTCGAGCAGGATACCATTGCTGCAAGTCCCAATATTGCTACTATTGAATTAGCTAACAGCCTCATAATAATTTTATAGTATTGAACCTACACGCTGATATTCGCGATAAAGTTTTTCATATACTTCAACATTATGCTGAATTGGATAGTACGTTTTTTCAAATCCCTGTCCCATTGCTTTTTGTGCTTCTTCAACGGTAGGGTATAATCCCGAAGCTACTGCGGCGAACATGGCTGCACCCAAGGCTACACATTGTTCTGCACGGGCCACTTTAATTGGCATGTTCATTACATCGGCCAAGGTTTGCATTACGAATGAAGATTTTTTTGCAACTCCACCTATACCAACTACTTGTTTTATTTCAATACCATTTTCAATAAAACGTTCAGCAATTGCTTTTGAACCATAAGCTGTAGCTTCAACCAGTGCCCTGAAAATTCTAGGAGCTGATGATCCTAGTGTTAAGCCAGTTATTGTTGCCTTTACATTTTGGTCAGCATCAGGGGTGCGTCGTCCGTTGAGCCAGTCGGTTGCAATAATGGTCGATTCTTCCACTGGAATTTTAGCCGCTTCATCCGATAAGACTGGAATAAGTTTGTCTTCAATACTCTTGCGCAATTCAGCATCGTCAATAAAATTCAACGGCCAGGCAAGTACATTTTTAAACCATGCATATACGTCACCAAAGGCCGATTGTCCAGCTTCTAGGCCAATCATGCCCGGAATTACAGAACCATCAACTTGTCCGCAGATGCCCGGGATTAGTTTTCCTTCCATATCTTCGTTCGATGCAACGATAATATCGCAAGTTGACGTTCCGATTACCCGTACAAGTGTGTTTGGTTCAATTTCTGCACCTACTGCCCCCATGTGGCAATCGAAAGCGCTAACTCCCACAATTACATCGGTAGAGAGGCCTAATTTGGTAGCCCATTCTGGGGTTAAGGTTCCTGCTTTTTCTTTACTAGTATGTGTTTCAGTGAAAAGGTGATCGCGGAAACCTTTTAATTCTTTACCAAGTGCAACCAAAAATTCTTCAGGTGGAAGTCCGTTCCAGTCGGGATGCCATAACGCTTTGTGGCCAGCAGCACAGCGACCTCTGAGAATAGTTGCTGGATTTATGTTCCCGGTGAGTACTCCAGGCAACCAGTCGCAATATTCTACCCAGGAAAATGCTTTTGAAGCAACTGTTTTGTCGTTGCGTAAGGTGTGTAATACTTTGGCCCAAACCCATTCAGATGAGTATATACCGCCTTCGTATTTTGTATAGTCGATTTCCCATTTTCGGGCAAGTTCGTTGATTTCATCGGCTTCTTTTACTGCGGTATGGTCTTTCCAAAGAATAAACATCGCATTGGGATTTTCAGCAAATTCGGGAAGCAAAGCCAAAGGTGTCCCGTTATTGTCGGTTAGGGCAGGGGTGCTACCGGTTGTGTCGAAGGCTATTCCGGTAACATTTTTTGCTACCGAAGGGTCGCATTTCGACAAGGCTTCAATAATTGAAGCTTCCATTACTTCCAGATAATCAAGCGGATGTTGACGATATTGGTTTTTTGACGGATCACAATATTTTCCTTCTTTCCAGCGTGGGTAATATTTTACACTGGTTGCCATCTCCTGTCCGTTCGATGCATCGACAATTAGTGCCCTGCACGAATCGGTTCCATAATCTAATCCTATAACGTATTTACTCATTGTTATTTATTTTTTTGATATTGACGCTATTTGTACGGTTCAACCTTTATTATTTATTGGCCATAATAGGCGTTCTTTCCGTGTTTTCTTTCGTAGTGTTTTTTTATCAGCAAGGGGTTCATTTGCAATGCTGGATTTGCAGCAAATGCAATTGAAGCCATTTTTGCTACTTGCTCCATGACTACAGCGTTGTGTACAGCATCATGGGCGTTCTTTCCCCACGAAAATGGTCCGTGGTTTTGTACCAAAACCCCAGGAACTTCTACCGGGTTTAGCTGGTTGAATGTTTCAACTATAACGTTCCCGGTTTCGTATTCGTAGGCTGAAAAAATTTCATTTTCAGTCATTTGTCGTGTGCAAGGTATTTCTTTTGCGAAATAATCGGCATGCGTTGTGCCAATGTTGGGTATAGACCTTCCGGCTTGAGCCCATGCTGTGGCGTAGGTTGAATGAGTGTGAACAACACCGCCAATAGTCTCAAAATTACGGTAAAGCACCAAATGGGTCATGAGATCTGACGAGGGTTTAAGTTTCCCGTCCACGACTTTCCCGTCCAAATCAACAACTACCATGTCGCTTGGTTTCATTGAATCGTATTCGACACCGCTTGGCTTTATTACAACCAAGCCTTTTTCACGGTCAATTCCGCTGGCATTGCCCCAGGTAAAAATTACCAAGCCATGTTTTACCAAGTCGATATTGGCAATAAAAACTTCTTCTTTTAGTTGATCTACCATATTAAATTAATAATATGGGCACCCTAATATAGGGTGCCCAAGTATTTGTTTACCAGAAATATGCATAAAGTGCAACAAAGATAATTACAATGCCCATTGCTCCGAAAAGGAATTTTTTATCAGTTTCGAAAAGTGCAGGGTTAATGTCGTAAGCTTTGTGGTCTTTTGAAGTTGAATTTGCGTTAGTGAACATCATGATCGAGAGGAATCCCATCAGGAAGGCTAACATGAAAATGGAATTGAATCCAAGATGTAACAGGTTGAAATCGAAGAGACTGGTTCCCCAGATAACTCCAGCAACCATACAAACTGCAGAAATAATGGCAAAAACCCAACCGGCAAGGGTGTAATTTTTCTTGTCTTTTTCTGACAGAGGTTCTGCTTTTACCTGATTCTTGTCTGTCAATGTGAGTATAATTGCAATTGCAATCAGGATCATACATACATAACCCATTCGAATGATAAATGGTAATTCGGGTAAGGCAATCTTCATTAAGATACCTATAGGAAGGGTTACTATTGTTGTCCAAAGTGCTGCACGGTTTGTAGCCCGTTTCCAAAGAATACCCATACCAAATACTACAACCACACCGGGATAGATAAAACCAGTGTATTCCTGAATGTATTGAAATGCCTGATCGAGTCCGCCCAATAATGGTTTTGCAGCTACCATGGCAATCACCAAAGCAACTAATGCAGAAATCCGACCAATTTTAACAAGCTGTCTTTCAGTTGCTTGTTTGTTGAAAAGCGGTTTGTAGATATCAAGGGTAAAAATGGTTGATGTTGAATTAAGCATTGATGCTAATGATGATACTACGGCTGCAACCAACGCGGCAAAAGCAAGCCCACGAATTCCGTTTGGAGCAAAGTTACGAAGCAACCATGGGTAAGCATCGTCAGCAACATTGATACTGCCATTTAATCCATCTAATGTTCCCCTTAAATCGGGATGTGTAAACAATACGTATGCAGTAATGCCAGGAATTACAACCAGAAGCGGGATAAGGAGTTTTAAATATCCTGCAAAAATGAGTCCGCGTTTTGCCTCATTGAGGTTTTTAGCAGCCAATCCTTTTTGGATAATGTATTGATTGAAACCCCAATAGCCAATATTTGTGAGCCACATTGCTCCAAAAATGACTGCTAATCCAGGAAGGTCTTTGAAAATTGTAGCATTGATGTCCTGATCGATAATCATATTAAAATGAAGGTCCCCAGGATTATTTCGCACACTGTTGAGTACTGTTTTAAAACCTTCAATTGCGCCACCGGCGTCTCCGCCAACTGCGTCGAGGGCAAACCATGCAGTGATTAAACCACCGCCAACAAGGAAGATTACTTGGAGTACGTCGGTCCAAGCTACGGCCTTAAGTCCGCCATAAATTGAGTATACACCAGCAAATATGAGCAATGCGGGAACTCCAATTGAACGAGGTATTCCAAGGATTTGTTCCATGGCTATAGAGCCTAACCAAGCTACCGAGGTAAGGTTAACGAAAACATACACAAGTAACCAGAAGAATGAGAAGAAAAAGCTAACTCCTTGCCCGTAGCGTTCGTTGGCTAATTGGGGCATGGTGAAAATTTTCTTGTCGATCATTTGTGGTAACAAGAACTTAGCAACCAGTATCAGTGTAAGTGCCGCAATCCATTCATAGGCGGCAATTCCCAATCCGATCCTGAATCCCGAGCCAGACATTCCAATAAAGTGTTCGGCTGAGATGTTGGCTGCAATAAGTGAGGCTCCAATTGCCCACCATGAGAGTGTTCCTCCAGCAAGAAAATAATCTTTAGAGTCTTTTTCTTCGCCTTTTTTGGTGCGCGATAGCCATAAACCTAATCCAACAATAACTATCGCATAGACGATAAATATTGCGTAATCGAGTGTTGTAAATCCAGCATTCATAAGTTTTGTTTTATTAAGTTTTTATCTCAAACTTTTATTCAGCATATAATAAAGTTCATTCCATTTCAGTTCTTTTTTGAACTCTCTTATCGTTGTTTTCTTGTCGATAAGAAGCATTTCAATATCAGCAATTTCGGCATAATCTTCAAGCATTTCTGAAGTTACTGAAAATGAAAAACTTGAGTGATGGGTTCCTCCGGCAATTATCCATGCGCCAGCTCCGACTTCGAGGTTTGGTTGAGGAATCCAGAGTGCACAAGCAACGGGTAATTTTGGCAGTGGTTTCGGCTTAATTACTTCTACTTCGTTCACAATCATTCTGAAACGGTTGCCCATATCTACAATTGTTGCAGCTACTCCTTCCCCTTCGTGGGCTTGGAACACCAACCGAGTGCATGTTCCCGAATCTCCAATACCTAAATAGTGTACTTCAACGCGTGGTTTTTTTGCGGCAATCTCAGGATTGATTTCAAGCATGTGGGCTTGTAGAATTGAGCTTTTTTCACCGTCAAAATTTAATGTGTAATCTTCTAAGAACGAACTTCCACCAGGTAATCCACTTGCCATTACCCACATTGTGCGGCAAAGGGCAGCGGTTTTCCAGTCGCCTTCGGCACCAAAGCCATATCCTTCGGCCATAAGACGCTGAGAAGCAAAGCCCATAAGTTGTTTCATTCCTTCAAGTTCGTCGAAACTTGTAGTGAAAGCTTTTGCTTTTTTCTCTTGAAGAAAGCGGCGTAATCCAATTTCTTGAGCCGCTGAATCACGTACATACTGGTGCTTTTCCGTACCTTTTTTGCAGTCGTCGGCAAAATCATAAATGCGTTCATATTCTGCAACTAAGGTGTCAATTTCTGCTTCAGTAACGGCCTCGATATATGGCACAAGTTTGGCAATTGGTGCATTGTCTACATGGTAACCAAGCCTGATTTCTGCTTCTACCTTGTCGCCATCGGTAACGGCAACATTATTCATATTATCGCCAAAGCGAATTATGCGTAAGTCTTGAGCATCTGCCCAAGCAGCAGCAACACGCATCCAACCGGCAATTTTTTGGTGAGTCGATTTGTCTTTCCAATAGCCTACAACTACTTTACGGGGCTTGCGCAAACGGCTGGTAATATGCCCAAATTCACGGTCGCCGTGAGCACTTTGGTTAAGGTTCATGAAGTCCATATCGATATCATTCCATGGAATCTCTTCATTATATTGTGTGTGAAGGTGAAGCAGTGGCTTTTTAAAATCCATCAACCCGTGGATCCACATTTTAGCTGGCGAGAATGTATGCATCCATGTAATTACGCCAACGCATTTTGTGTCGCCATTGGCCGAGCGGAATATTTCTGATACTTCGGCCGATGAATTAGCCGTACCTTTATAAACAACTTTTACGGGAAGATTGCCTGAAGCGTTTAAGCCAGCAACCATTTCGTTGGAGTGTGCATCAACAGATATTACTGCATCTCCACCATACAGAAGCTGTGCTCCTGTTACAAACCATACTTCATAATTTTCAAAATAATTCATAGTTGTATTCTTTTATTATGTTTATTCTATATAAAAATGTTAAAATGACATTTATTATTACACTCCGCTTAAATCAAAGGCAAATCCGTTCGACATGAGGGTTTCATATTTTTGTTTATTGAAAGAGAAAAGGTATGCTCCTTTTTTCGATCCGTTTTTTTCTTTAATGGGTAACTGATCAAGAAGATCCATCGACATTAATTTGCGCCTGAAATTTGCTGGGTCGAGGTTTCTTTGGTATATGGCTGAATATAGATTTCTTAATTGAGTGATGGTGAAGTTTTCGGGGAGAAGTTCAAAACCGATTGGCTGATTAGTGGCACGGGCTTTTAAACGTTTCAGCGCTTTTGAAACCATTTCGTCGTGGTCGAAAATCAATTGGGGTAATTGTGATAATGAAAGCCACTCAACACCGTGTTTTTTAAGAACATCGGGTTTGTAATCTTTTATGTTGATGAGCGAATAATATGCAGTACTGATTACCCGGTCTTCACTGTCGCGGTCTATCGCAGAAAAAGTAAATAGTTGCTCCATATATATGTTTCTCAGTCCTGTAATACGGGCTAAAACACGGTAGGCTGCTTCATCCAGCGTTTCTTCCGCTCTTAAAAAACCTCCCATTAGCGACCATTTTCCTTTCTCTGGCTCAATCTCTCGCTTGCATACCAGAAGTTTTAAATCTTCCCCGTCGAATCCGAAAATCACGCAGTCTACAGCAATGTAGAATTTATCTTTTGCGGAATATGGCATAGTTGATGTAATGTTATTTTGAACAAAAGTCAGAATTACTTTTATTTTTTCAAATAGTTAAAAATATGTTGTACAACAATTGAACGTATTTTATTTCATTTTTGTATTTTGTCACTTATTTTATAAATTATATCGTTGTGAATTGTATATGAATGATATTGAGATAATTACAGGAGATTTGCGGCTAGTAGAGCATCGTGTTGCCATGCTTGCTTTACTCGAAATGTATATGCTTGATCCGATGGGGGATCATGGAAGACTTACTGATGAACTGGCTGAAGAGATTGTTTTGGGTTTAGAGAGTCAACCAAATTATCTCTTTTTTTTAGCCAAATATGGTTCTGAATATGCGGGATTGGCCAATTGTTTTGTCAATTTTTCAACATTTAAAGCAAAAAAACTAGTTAATATTCATGATTTTGCTGTTTCACCGAAGTATAGAAAACTTGGGATTGGAGAAGCATTGATAAGGGGTATTTTCGATTACTCCCTTCGGATGGGGTTTTGTAAAGTAACCCTCGAGGTTCGGCACGATAACGAAGCGGCTCAGAAACTCTATAAAAAAATGAGATTTAAAGAATGTAACACGCCCATGTATTTTTGGGAATATTTGCTGTAATTATTCTTTTTTCGAAAATTCTTTGTCCATTTCAACGGCTTTCTGGTAATACTGTTTTGCTTCATCTTTGTGCCCAAGCAGTTCTTTCATTCGCCCAACTTCGTGAAATTCAACAGGCATTTCAATCTTTTGTGAAATGTACTTTTCAAGCATTGCTTCTGCTTCTTCGCGTTTTCCTGCCGAAATAGCATCTTCTATGTCCATGATGTTCACATATGAATAATTCATAGTGAATTGATAATCAGTTTTTTTGTTGATAAATTCGGGGTAGTTGATTGCACAATTCTGTCGCTTCGCATTTTCAATAAGCACAGGGGTTGATGCGTTCCCTTTTTCATCAATATGGGTCAAGTACATATCGGTGTATATATCAAGGGCTTTCGAAACATAAACCAGCCACTTTCCATTGGGCGACCATGCATGCCATGAGTTCATATCCTGGAAGTTACATTCGAGCTTTTTGGCTTTACCTCCTTCTATCGGAAGAATGTAGAGGCGGCTGTCGGGCCTGAGCATCATAAAGTTACTCGCTTGGCAGAAAACTAACCATTTTCCGTCGGGTGAGACTGTGGGGAAATAGTTGCTTTTCCCGTTTCCAGAAGCACCTTTTATAGGTTTTGCCTCGCCTCCTTTGCCATCATTGAAAGGTACAATATAGAGGTCGAACTTTAATTCTTCTTTTTCTTGTAAGTAGTTGTTTATTAGGGTTTCATCGCGAACAAAACAATCGTATGTCTTTTCATTTTTGGGAAAGGGAAGAGCCTTTGCCCTTGCAAAAATGATGTATTTGTCATCGGGTGTCCACACTGCATTCGATTGTACAAAGTTCGGATCATTTGCGCCAGGTAATTCTTTTACCTCTTTAGTGAGGGTGTCATAAATTGCAATTACTCCGTTCACCGGGAAAAATAATTGGGAGTAAGGCAATGATTGCAGTCCGTCAACTTTTTTCGAAACCACACGGTCTTTTACGGTGGTGGCAACATACCTTCCGTTCCATGATATTCTCGATAATAACCCAAAAGTATTTCGATTAGTCATTTTAGACCACGAGATGTAATTGTTTCTATTGAACTGGGTTTCGGGGATTACGTTGGCTATAAAATATCCCCCTTTGTCACGCGAAACTGCATCAAAATCAAGGGCAATGCTATTTCCATCGGCAGAGAACGAATGGCAGTTGCCACAAACTTTAAACGACCCCAATACATTATAAAATGGCTCAGGGCTTGTCATATCGATAATGGAGTAACTGGTTTTGTCGATATTTGCCTCGGCGTAGGAAAAGGGTAATGGAATTTGCCGATAAACAATTGGTGCTGCCACTTCATCGGTCGAAATCTTAATTTTCAATTTTCCGATTTCGCTGTTATCTGGTTGGTCGTTTTGTTTTCTTCTGACAAGCAACTCAATATTCCTGAACTGCGATTTTTTCTTCATCAAGTCCCATTCTTCTTTACTTGGCTTCCATTGGTTGTCGCTGGAAGTTTTCTTGATCAGTTCTTTTTTGCCCAGGACATTGACCGTAATTTCCCATGAATTGGCTCCTTTTTTGTCTTCCCAGTAAAAAGTGGGTGCTGTGAAATCTTTTGGAAATAAGGCTCCTTCCATCGGAAATGAGAAATAAAGTGTCTTGTTTTCTTCAGTTTTATCCTTTGAAAGAACAAAAATAACGATCAATAGAGCCATAATTGAGGCCGAGATAATTGCTATGGTTTTCAGTTTCATTCGAATAAGTTTTCTGCATTTATACCTACAATTCTTGTAGCCGATTTAAAAGTACAATAAAATCGATGCTTTTATAATGATCGTTTTGTGAAATTTGTTTTCTTTGATAAATTAACTCATAAAAAAGCTGTAAGAATGAACGTTGATTTGCCAGCACTTTCTGGTACTGATATTGTTGCCGACCTTAGGTCGCTTTGTTGTTCTTATCCGGGAAAAGTTGTTTTTACAACAAGTTTTGGTTTAGAAGATCAGGTTGTTACACATTTAATTTACAGTAATCAACTTCCAGTGGCGTTGGTAACGTTGGACACGGGTCGCTTATTTGAAGAGACCTATAAAGTTTTTTCAAGAACTCGTGAAAAATATGAGATTGAAATTGAAACGGTTCATCCTGATGCTTTTGAACTTTCCGCTTTACTTAAAGCCAAAGGACCATTTAGTTTTTATCAATCTGTTGAAAACCGTAAGGAGTGTTGCAATATTAGGAAAGTTAAGCCTTTGCGTAATTTTCTTTCTAGCTATGGTGTATGGATAACCGGTTTACGTAGCGAGCAATCGGATGCACGATCGTCTCTTTCACTGATCGAGTATGACGAGAATTATGGAATACTAAAATATAATCCGTTGATAAATTGGACCATAGAGCAAGTTCGAGACTTTATCTCTTTGAACCATGTACCCTACAATGTTTTACACGACAGAGGCTTTCCAAGTATTGGGTGCGAACCATGTACAAGGGCTATTTCTCCTGGTGAAGATATCAGGTCGGGACGCTGGTGGTGGGAGCAAGGCAGCAAAAAAGAATGTGGCTTGCATAAGAGCTAACGTGTTGCATTACTAGTATTTAATTAGTATTTGTCTGGTTCTTTCTTTGCTTTATCAAAAATGCTGAAGTGAGGAGATTCAACTTAGCAGACTGTTCTTTAAGCTCTGCCGCAAAATGATCGATATCGTTGGCATATTGAGCATTGCTCCTCGAAATCGATTTTAATTCTCTTACTATATTTACAATATTCGAGATGCTTTCTTGTTGAACAATAGTGTATTTATGCATTTCGGATACAATTGCTGAGTATTCGCCAATTTTGTTAAAGGTCTCGTTAATCATATCGCCAGCTGTCTCGTTATTTTGTTTTGTTTTACTGGCGAGTATAACAATTTCGTTTGCTGCTTCTTTACTTCGATCTGCTAAATTTCTTACTTCTGCGGCTACAACAGCAAAACCACGGCCTGAATCCCCGGCACGCGCTGCTTCTACGCTTGCATTTAGCGCAAGAATATTGGTTTGAAATGCGATATCATTGATAACCTGAATTTTGTTGGCAATATTCTGTACCGATGTTACAGATTCTTTAAATTGTACTGAGCTTTGATTAACTTTTTCTGTGGTCTCGTTAGACAGACGAAATGCTGACTCTGTATTTTGAGTGCTATTTTGTAAGTATTGCGAAAGGTCGTTAATTGATGTTTCAGCAATAGTGCTCGAATTTTCTTGTTGACGGGCTAATTCAATAAACTCTTTTGAACTTTCAGACAGGTTTAGTGCTGAGCGGGATAAAACATGGGCTTCTCCAGCAATGTTTTCAACAATATTTCGTAAGTGGCCCGCCATTTGGTTTAGCGAATCGGCCAACAGGCCAATCTCATCGTTTGTATTCACACTTACTGTTTCAGATAGTTTGCCTTCGCCTACTTCTCGGGCATATTCAACACATTTCAATAATGGTTTTTCTAGCCGAAGGGTGAGGTAATACACAATAGTGCCAAGAATGAACAAGCCAATCAAACAGATGATTGCAGAAATTAGTATAGTGGAGTTAACCGTGGCTAAAACCTCTTTTTTTGGTAGTTGAAGAACAAGTGACCAAGGTGTCGAGCTTTTACTTAAGGTTATTGGAGCCATGGCAACAAAATAATCCTTGCCATTAATTGATTGCTCAAATGAACTCACTTTGCCTTGGCTGATGATGTTTTGCAGGTTTTGATGTTTCTTAGAAACAATGGCGTCGATGCTCTTCATCTTCATATCGTCATCAGGGTGGGCAACGATCATTCCTTTGTTTGAAACTACCATCGCTTTGGTGCCTTTGTACGGAACAAGTTGTTCAACAAAAGGAGTTAGCCTGTCGAGCGAAAAATCGAAGCCTGTAAGTCCAAGAAAGCCGTTCTTGTCGTCAAGGATTGGCGCGCAAACGCTCGACATTAGGTATTCTCGAGGATCTGTTCCATACGAATCCCAATATGGCTCGCTGAATTCAACAATTTTCGATTGTTTTAATAAGTAATAGTCAGAAGAAAGATCATCGCCTTCTGTGTTAAGTATATCATTAACAAAGCCTTCTTGTCCCTTTACCGTTACTAGGGTAAATCGTTCGCGGCCATAATCCTTTTGATAATTTTTATCGAAGGCTTTAATTTCCATATTTATCCAAACTGCCATTATATCAGGGTTTTCAATGGCTGCATTTTTCAATAAAGTTTTATAAAAAAGTTTGTTGGATGCTTCTCCGTTTTCCCAATTTGATTTTATAGCTACGTTAATTCCGCGTGTGATGTTCATATCTACATTCAGGTCAGCCTTTGCCATGTTGGCATATTCGCTTGCTAGTTTTTCTGCAATATAAGTGGCGCGTTCAACCGATTCTTTTCTAAAACGGGTAATTATAAATGTAACGATGAAGACGTATAATATGAAACTCGAAATAATCAGTAAATATGT
Organism: Bacteroidales bacterium; assembly: GCA_012719495.1. GTDB lineage: Bacteria > Bacteroidota > Bacteroidia > Bacteroidales > Prolixibacteraceae > CAYMTR01. The sequence goes on along the minus strand of JAAYAG010000011.1, from coordinate 653 downwards.
AAATCGAAATCTAATCCGGTTTTTTAGTTTGATATTGTTCTTCGGCATATTCTAAGAATTTTTTTTCTTTAATATTACAAAGTTATCTAAAATTTGTTCGAGAATATAATTTCGGTATTATATCAAGTGCAATTTTACCAAAGGCCATAACCACTAAGGAATAGCATTCTCCAGTGCTGAATTGATCCTGTTTTCGTTTTCGAAATTGGAGATCACGGTGTCGATCATTTCAACAATCAGCTACGATATGTTTTCTTCTGAGCTAAGTGATGTGTTTTGATTTGCATAATAATTTTCATGTTTTATATAATTACTCAATTTATTTGACATTTTAAAAAATTATGGCGAATTTAACAACCTGAGCGCAACTATTTTGTATTCAATTTCATCTACATACAAAGCTTGCAAGATTTACATCGACAGAAAGTAACGTACGATTTTATGTTACAAAAAGCTTTAAGATTATGATACGACCTCCATAGATTATTGTTTTTTGAGAATGCTTTTGGAAGGCAAAAAGTTTATAATTGTTTAATCCTAAATCTTGAGAATATGAAACGAACAAGTTTGCAGAAAAACACAACGTGTCCCGATTTATCGGCAAACACGGATGATATGTCATTCAACGATCGACTTTTCAATCTAAAATCTAT
>JAAYAG010000109.1 GCA_012719495.1 Bacteroidales bacterium | reverse complement strand
TAATTTTTTATTCGTATTTTCGCTCATACTGTATAAATTGCTAGTTTACACAGTAAAGATACAGGTTGGTCGGCTTCGGTTGGCCAACCTTTTATCCTAAAAACTTTTGTCGGTTACTAATGATAAAAAACCTAAACTTAATAATCCTTATTTTAGCAATTAACTTAATGCCAGTTAAAGCTCAAGAAATTGGCGAAGTGTGGAGTTGTCACACCGCGGACGACATCAATTCTAAATCAATAACTCAGAGTGACATAAGTATCATACATTAATGTTTAACCTGTAGCCATAATTTAGGACTAGATATTTAAAAAAGCGACTCACCAAGAATAGATACCAAAACAAGATCTATTTTTAAGATATGATTGAATTCTATTGCTAACGATATAATTTCGGATATTTTCAGTGAAAACATAATTAACTGATTTAATGAGTGTGGGTTTATATATTCTTACAGTTAGTCAATATTTTGCAAAAAACTCACTAAATTAATAAACATGACAGGACTAGATTTTAAACAAATTTGTGATTCCATTCTTAATAAATTAGAAAACAAGGCAGAATATGTACAGCTATGTAAAAATTCTTGGGACTTTGATAATCGTAAGGGACTGAAAAAAAACGAAGCTTTAGAGATCAAAAATCAACTTGAACTAGATTTCAAATTAGCGGGAGTTGAACGGATGTTTTATAAAGATTATTATTTCGGAAATATTCAATTGAGGTTTATGGTACCATATGGTCATGGAATGATAGATTCTTCTTATCGCGTTTTTAGTCCTATGTCGGACAATTCAATTCCTTCATTTTCATATAGACAAATAGTTCAAAGTATTACAGGAGACTTCGAAAACTATGAACAAACTTTTCCTATGAATACCAGTACAGAAGAATATAAAGAGATTTTGAAACTCATTTTGAGACTCAATGAAAAGATAACTAAACTGTTCGACCATGAATTTTCCGAGTTTAATTTAAAAAGCTAACTACAACGTAACCTATGCCCAATGTGGGTGTGGGTTGTACGTAAAAGTATGTGGTTTGCCTGTAAAGTATAAAGTAAATTGATAAAATATAAACACTAAGTTCTACACTTGGCATAGCTAAGGAACGTTACCGCCTACATATGAATCTAAAAAATACTATGACTGACAATGTGTTGCATTGCTAGTCGTTATTTAAGATGATATTAATTCATGCGCAGATTACTACAAAATAATGACAAGTGTTGAATTTGATTTGGATTGAATTGATCCCAGTTTCATAAAACACGCTAACTCCCTATAAAAAAAGAAAGATCAGTCACAATAAACTGATCTTCAGACATTAAAATTTTAAAAAGTGGAGCTGCCGGGATTCGAACCCGGGTCCAAACAGGGGAGCCATACGCTTTCTACATGCTTAGCCTGACTTAGTTTTCGTGTAAACGCTGGATCAGAGCCACCGACGTTTACCTTAGCTTCTTAATTTCGCATCGCGACCGAAGCCTGCGCGACACTAACCTCTGATTACGAGCGCTTCCGATTCAGGTTGGTGAGAGGTATTGACCGCCCGGGAAACGTCTTGTTCCAGCATCTAATGCCGGAAATCCTCCGAAGAGGAGCTTGAATCTACTGTAATTCGATTAAGCAGCAAGAGCAAAGTTTTCTTCGCCAATTATTGTTGTGACCATTTAATCAAGGGCAAACAGTCAAATCCCTGCATGCTTACATACCACACCGGCCTGCTGTCAAAACCAGTCAACCCCAATTGTAGTGCTGCAAAATTACATATTTACAACTGAATTACAATATATCATCAACGTTTTAAAAACCACTTTACAAATAACTCCCTGACGACAAACAGGAACAATCTTTTCAAAATAATATTCCATTTTCGTCAGCACTCAATTCTTTCGTATTTTTATACCGTAAAACTTCGTGTAAAGCATGGAAAAATACGAGAAATATTCACGATACTATAACGAAAACAGTTTTTGGGTCAAGATTAAAAAACTTGCAGGAAAGGCTAGTTCTTCGTTGCTCTATTACGCGTTAGTGTTATATTATTGCCTCATCAGCAATGAAGTAAGTATAAAAAATAAATCGTTGATTATTGCAGCCCTTGGCTATCTGATTATTCCAATTGATGCCCTCCCCGATTTCATTCCTGCCCTTGGCCTTACCGACGATCTAACAGCAATCATGCTTGTGTATAACAAGATCAAAGGGTCGCTAACCCCCGACATTGAGCGTAAAGCCAAATCGAAAGTCAACGATTTAACTGCTAGCTTATCGGGTCACAAAGAAGCTGATTTTTGAAAAAAATCGATTGCTTTATCAAAAACTACGGTAAAACTCCGGTCAACAAGGTTCTGTATCTTATCGTCGCCCACGGGAAAAGGTTGCTCATGTGAGTAAGTATACGGGAAATCAATCACCTCGACAGGCACCTCAATGTTTCCTTTTTTCCCTCGCACGGTTTTAACAATCCCGTCTACCGGCATTACCGAGTCCTTTTCGAGTGCCACTACATAAAGCCGGTCTTTCATGGTATCGAATAAAGCTTCGCGCTTTCTGCGATCGCGTTTTTCATACATCATTAATTCAAGTCCGGGCCATGTGTCAATCAAGGTCTTATCTTTTGTAGCAAACACTTGTTTTTTAATTTGTTTTAATTTTTGACGATGTTTCAATTCGAGCAAACTTTTAAATGCCAGCGAATCCATAATATATTTTGAATCGCCGTTCATCTTATCAAAAGTTGGTCCTCCGCAAAAAATAAAAAGTTTTGAACGATCAAAAACATTAGAAGGGTTGGCCAACATAAGTATTTGAGAAAAGAATGCTCCAATTGAATAGGAAAGAATATCGACATGGGCATTGGCTGAGAGTAAACGGTTTTTCCCCTGCCTGATTTGGTCAATCAAATGTAATACATCGTAGCAACTTTGTAAGCCTGAGTATATGAAAAGCTCGGGATGAAACTGCAACCGAGTACTCAAAGCGGCATTGGCAAACGATACATTGGTACGGCCATCGTCATTTTTCCGCAAGTTGGCAATCTCGCCCATCGTTCGTGGGTCGCTCCATGTTTTTGGAACGCGGTTCATGTGGTAAGCCAGTGGGAATAATATAACCGGACGGTTCATTCTCTTGGCCAGATATCCGGCCCAAACAAAGTATTTGTCCCAACTTTTTTCATTGAGTCCATGAAAAAGAAGGATGGCTTTGTCGTAGCAAAGTTTGCTGTCGGGAACTACAACCGGATAAATAAAACTGTTATTCTCGGGCACCTTGCTTCGAACAAGTTCGTGATAAAATAAATCACCCCTGAACAAGCCCCTTCCCGAAAAATCAAAGTGATAATCTGACTCAAATTGGAAATTAACAATATCGGCCCCCTCAGGGGTACCAATCATTTCCAACTGGTCGTTATAACTTTGAGAATAACTAAAATACTGCTGTTTAAAACCGATCATCATACTATAAAAACATTAATTGCACCATCGTGATTTCACGTACTGGCAACAAAGTAAAATCATTTGAAAACAGGTTGTGAAAAATTGTAGCAAACACATGAATAATGGGACGAAAAGAAATCTCAGTGGGGCAATTAAAGGCATAATGGGGTGAAAAAATTCAGTAAAAATCCAAAGAAACAGCAAGAATACACACCTGCTGCCACGACTCTTGGTCGATATTATGCCAGGAATTATACGCTGATGAAAAATATGATTTTTCTATGGCTTCAAGCGCCTTTTTTTCTTCGCTTGAGTCGATTGCTTTTTCACAAAACGATCATTATACGAACGGGTATCTTTATGGAGTTTTCGCTTCTTTTCGTGAAATGCCCCTTTGAATGTTGGATCGTCGATGCGTTTTTGCCTGTCGATTTCGCGAAGCTGATCTTTTTGTTCATATGTTCCGTAATCACCAAATTCAACCTCAACAGGAACTTCATAAACAGGAACCGGCATGCGGATAATCTTCTCAATATTCAGGAAATGCCATTCTTCGGAAGGATCGAGCATTGTGATAGCCACGCCATGGTTCCCGGCCCGGGCAGTACGGCCAATACGGTGGATATAATCGTCGTAATTTGTTGGCACATCGAAATTGATAACATGCGTAACCTTACTGGCATCAATCCCCCTGGCCGAAACATCGGTGGAGATAAGAATACGCACTTCGTCGTTTTTGAAAGCCGAAATAGAATTTATACGCGAACTCTGCCCCTTATTCGAATGCAAGATACGCTTCTCTCCGTCGGAACGGCTTTTTATGGCTTTAAAGACCTCTTCGGCCGACACTTTTGTTTTGCAAAAGATTAAAACTTTCTTAAAATCCTCAACATCGGACAATAAATAAGAAACAAGATTGAGTTTTGTTTGGAAATTTGGAACATGATACACCATTTGCTTAACCATTTCGACGGGAGTTGCCGATGGGGCAACCTCAACCCTGACCGGGAAATCGAGAAATTCAGCAGCGATGGTTTCAACCTTTTCATTAAATGTTGCCGAGAATAACAAGTTTTGTTTCCGCATGGGAAGGATTTCGAAAATTGATTTCAGCTGAGGCAAAAACCCCATATCGAGCATCCGGTCAGCCTCATCAATAACCAGAATTTTCACTTTTTTGAGGCTTAACACATTGTGCTGATACAAATCGAGCAAGCGTCCCGGTGTGGCCACCAGGATATCAATTCCGGGAACAATCATCTCGGCATGTTTGGTCCAGCCAATTCCACCATAAACAGCAACACTTCGGATATTGGTAAACTGAGCAAGCTCTTCAATATCTTCACCTACCTGAATTGACAGCTCTCGGGTAGGAACAAGAACAACAACCCGTGGATCTTCACCTTCAGCTTTGACCAGGTAAGTGAGGATTGGCAAAATGTAAGCTGCAGTTTTTCCTGTTCCGGTTTGGGCGATGCCAAGAACATCTTTCCCCGATTTGATGGCCGGGATTGCTTGTTCCTGAATGGGCGTTGGCTCGATGAACCCAATCTCTGCAATTGCCTTTTGAACCGATTTTGTTAGTTTTAAATCTTCGAAATATGCCATAGTAAAATTTTTCGCAAAAATAAGGAAAAGAATCCGGTTCATCTAATTCTACTCATAGCATTGCATTACAATAAATTACAAACAACACCACCCGAAAAATAAGAATTCAGAAACAAACATTCTTATTCTATTTTTGTTTCTTTGCACAGTTATTTTAAAACGTTTTATGGGTAAAGGAAAAGTATTGTTATGCATGAGCGGTGGCATCGACAGTTCGGTGGCAGCAATGTTGCTCAGCGATGAAGGCTACCAGCTGCACGGGCTAACCTACAGGCCTTATGATGTAATTTCGCCTGCATGCATGGAAAAGCAAACTGGCTGTTGCAGTGTCGATGCCATTTTTGAAGCCAAAGCATTGTGCAACGACCTCAACATAGACCACTCGGTACTCGACTTACGAAAAGAATTCGACAAAACAGTGATTTCCGATTTTGTTAAAGAATACCTTGCCGGACGGACTCCAAACCCTTGTGTGTTGTGCAACAGTGTAATCAAGTGGGGCGAAGTAATCAACAAAGCCGACGAACTTGGCTGTGAGTTCATTGCCACAGGCCACTATGCACGAATTGGAAACGAAAACGGACGTTATTTTCTGATAAAGGGCGAAGACCTGAGCAAAGACCAGACATATTTCCTATGGCAACTTTCTCAGGAAGATTTAAAGCGCACCTTGTTCCCGCTTGGCCATCTTACCAAAACTGAAGTTCGTGAAATTGCTGCCCGGAAAGGCTATGAAAAAATCTCAAAAAAAAGGGAAAGCCAAGAGATTTGTTTTATTCCCGACAATGACTACCGGCGTTTTATCAAAGAGCGGGTTCCCAATCTGGAAGAAAAGGTTGGAAAAGGCAATTTTGTCGATCTCGATGGGAAAGTCTTAGGCCAACACTATGGGTACCCATTTTACACAATCGGGCAACGGAAAGGCCTTGAAATAGCCCTAGGAAAACCACGTTTTGTAATAAAAATCGATGCTGAAACAAATACAGTAACCCTTGGCGATCGTGAAGACCTCGATCGTAAAGAATTATGGGTTGAACAAATCAATTTAATGAAATACGAAAAGATTGAAGGCGAATTAGAAGTTACAACAAAAATACGCTACAATAACCAAGGAACTCTTAGCCGGATTTTGCAACATGGAACCCGCATCAAGGTTGAATTTTATGAAAACACCTGGGCTGTAACCCCTGGCCAGTCTGCCGTATTTTATGAAGGCAACCACGTAGTAGGCGGAGGAATTATAAGTAGCGGCCAATAGCATTTCATTTCCACTTTTTCTATCTTTATCAAGTAATTCGCGGGTAATTTCAGGCTATAAGGCAAATAGTCCAATTGACTTTCACGAAGAATTATGCTCGAAAAATTGCTGCAGATGAAACATTTGATGATTATTCTTTTAAGTTGCTTTTTTCTTTATGCATCGGGAAACGAACCCGAAGGAAACATCTATTGGGTTCAATTCAACACCAAAGCAGGAACGCCATATTCAATTAATCAACCTCACAACTTCCTTTCAAACAAAGCATTGGAAAGAAGAAAAAAACAAAGTATTGATATCGACTCTACCGACTTACCTGTTAACCCACAGTTTTCCGACTCACTAAGGTCAATGGGGTTCTACATAAAACACACAAGCCGTTGGATGAACGGGGCAATAGCCATTTATGCAGACAGCCTCCCTGCGATCGACTCGCTGATTTTGCCATCGTTTGTCACAAATATTGAATTGCGCAAATCAGTACCCTTGAAGAGTTTTAGGAATAAATTCAACATTGAAGAAAAATCAATACTGAATAACGATTCTACCTCACTGAATCTTTATGGGATTGCGGCCAGCCAGCTTACAATGCACAACGGACATAAGCTCCACAAATATTCGACAGGCGAAGGGGCTACAATTGCCGTAATTGATGCAGGATTCCAGGACGCTGATATGAGCAGTGCTTTCGATTCGCTTTTCTTACAAGGCAGAATGCTTGGAACGTACGACTTTGTTAGCCCCGGGGGAAATGTGTATGAAACTCATTATCACGGCACAAATGTATTATCTATCATGGCTGGCAATATTCCTGAAGTCTTTGTTGGCACTGCACCTCACGCGTCATACTGGTTATTGAGGTCGGAAGACGCACCAACCGAATTTCCTGTTGAAGAAGATTATTGGATTATTGCCGCCGAATTTGCCGACAGTGTTGGATGTAATGTCATTAACACCTCGCTTGGCTATACGGTATTCGACGATAACTCATTAAATCATTCCTATGGTGAATTTACAGGAGATAGCCTCCGTATCTCGAAAGCAGCGAACATGGCGGTAAACAAAGGCATAATTGTAGTATGCAGCGCCGGTAACGATGGCAATAACTCCTGGCACTACGTTTCTGCCCCTGCGGAAGCTTCAAATGTGTTGTCTGTTGCTGCTGTCGATAATCAAAAAAATATTGCATCATTCTCATCGCGCGGATTTGGTGACTCTCTCCATAGCGTTAAACCCGATGTGGCTGCTACCGGGTCGGAAACCTCCATTTTTTCAGCAACCGGAGATGCAACCTATGGCAGCGGAACTTCGTATTCATCACCCGTAATTTCGGGACTCAGCGCCTGTTTGTCTACTCTTTATCCCGACTCGAGTGCTCACGCAATAATAAACATGATACGAAGAGCTGGCGATTTGTTCCCTAAGCATAGCATCGATTTTGGATATGGCATTCCTGATTTCAGCATCTATCTGCCAAAAGACACAACCGGCGTCACTTTTAATGATTTTGGCACCCAAATTAGCGTATTTCCAAATCCTATCAGCGATTATATCGAGATTTCTTCAAGCACTTACATTGGTCTGATCGAACTTTGCACGGCACAAGGAACCCGTTTATTATCTTTCACTCCGGCCAAAGAACAAAACCGGGTCAGAATAAGCGATGAAATAGCACAACTGCCCGGTGGCTTATATTTTCTCCGGATTTGGAGCGACAGGTCATTTCTCTCTGTTAAATTGATTAAAAAATAACATGGAAGGCCAACTAACACTTACTCAATTAAATGAAAGAATCAAAAGTACGCTTCAGGATGCATTTTCTGAACAACTTTGGATTATTGCCGAAATTGCCGAGATGAAAGTAAACCGCACTGGTCACTGTTATTTGGAATTAATTGACAAAGAAAACAAAACAGAAGAGATTACAGCCCGAGCAAGGGCTACCATCTGGTCATGGCAATTTCGTTTTATCCAGCCCTATTTCGAAACCACCACAGGACAAACACTTTCAGCAGGACTAAAAGTTTTAATATCAGTAAGTATCGAATTTCACGAGGTCTATGGTTATAGCCTGAACATAAAAGACATCGATCCGACCTATACGCTGGGAGATATTGCCCGCCGCAGGGCTGAAATAATTAATCGGTTAAGCGACGAAGGCATAATCGACATGAACAAGGAAATACCCCTTGCTGATATTCCGTCGCGTATAGCCATCATTTCATCACCAACCGCCGCTGGCTACGAAGATTTTATAAATCAACTATATAACAATCAAGCCGGGTATCATTTTTATACTAAACTATTTGCCGCAACCATGCAAGGGAACGAAGCGGCCAAATCGGTCATTACGGCACTCGATGCCATTTATGATTACGAACATCTTTTTGATGTAGTGGTAATAATCAGAGGAGGTGGTTCACAAGTTGACCTGGCTTGTTTCGACGACTACAACCTTGCCCAGCATATTGCCCAATTCCCATTACCAGTGCTTACAGGCATTGGCCATGAAAAAGATGACACCATATCCGACCTGGTTGCCCACACCCGACTGAAAACCCCTACTGCAGTAGCCGAATTCCTGATTGGAAAACTAAACGTTGTTGACAACGAGCTTGAAACGCTCAAATTCGCGCTTGAAGAAATAAGCAGCAACAAATTGTCGGAAGAAGAAAACCGGGTAAATCATGCACTTCGCATGCTCAAACCGTTTGTTGTCAACAAAATAGAGAAATCAAAAAGAATACTCGATCAAAAAAATATGCGAGTAAAGTCAGCGGTCAGAGGAGAAATAAATCAACAACAATTGGCACTAACCCATTTTTTCACAGCACTAAGTTCCGATAGTCAGTTGTACTTAAAGTTGAAAAACAAAGAGTTGCAAACCCTTTCATCAAAAGCGACATTGAAAACAAAATTCGGAATAAGCAGTGAAAAACAGCATCTCGCAGCAATAGAACGAAGCATTTCAACAGGTATTAAGCAACTGGTTGACAAGCAAAAATACAGACTACAATCGCTCGAAAAAAACAAAGAACTGGTTGATCCCATTACCATCCTAAAAAGAGGGTTCAGCATAACGCTCAAAGAAGGGAAAGCAATAAAAAACGATAGCCATGTCTCCGAAGGCGAATATATTGAAACAATATTAGCCGAAGGAAAGATAGCAAGCATAATTCAGAAAAAAGAATAAAAAACACAATTATGGCACAAAAGAAACAGACCTACAGGGAAGCAATAAACGAAATAGAAGAAATTTTGGATAAAATTGAAAATGACGAACTCGATGTCGATGAACTTGTCGAAAAAGTCAAAAAAGTAACAGAATTACTCAGGTTTTGCAAAGATAAACTTTACGCAACCCAAGACGAGGTTGAGAAAGCACTAAAAGATATTGACAACTAGGCAAAAAAAACGACTGGCAACTAAGAGTCTCAGTTGCCAGTCGCTTTTCCATCATGTTATTTAATTCATTACCACTTCTACTTTGCCGGCAGACTTAGTTTCTTCAACCCGGTATGCACGGGCAAAATTCATAATGGTATCAATACAATGATCCGGAGCTTTGTAAGCAACTTCATCATCCACACCTTCAGTAGAATACGAAAGAATCGATTTATCCGGATTAAATATTTTTGTATCAAATTGCAGGGTAAAAAATTTCCTCATAGGCATCTTTCATTTTTGTTATCGATTATAAAACGAGCCTACGAGGAAAATATTATTCAAGACAAAAATATTTTCAAACTTTTGTGAGAATAATGTTTCGTTCGGTAATAACCTTTCTCAAATTAATGAGGGCATACCTCATTCGCCCAAGAGCGGTATTAATGCTAACCCCGGTTTGGTCTGCAATTTCTTTAAAACTCAAATCGAGATACAAACGCATTACCACAACCTGACGCTGATCGTCGGGCAATTCGTCAAGCAATTCTTTAACTTCGCTCAGTATCTGTTCATTGATCATGAAGTCCTCAATGTTTTCATCGGAAAGTTTTGAGGAATTAAAATAATCAACACCAGAAGCGTCGTTCGACACAGTGTTCAAATTTTTTAAATGGCGGTAGTGGTCGATAATAAGGTTATGGGCTATACGCATTACCCAGGAAATAAATTTTCCATTTTCGGTATACTTACCCAAATTTAACGACCGAACTACTTTGATGAAAGTATCCTGGAAGATATCTTCAGCCAAATGATGGTTTTTTACATTAACCATAATGTAAGAAAAAACCTTGTCTTTGTAACGATTAATGAGAAACTCTAGAGAAGTAACATCACCACTCAAGTACCTTTGAACCAACTCATTATCGCTCAGATTAAGTCTGTCGATCATACCTTTATGTTTTTAAAAATTAAGGTAGAGTTGCTTCTATACGGTGTCTCCTTTCGATTAAATGGTGAAACAAAATTGTATCTTTGTGCGTCAAAAATAAGGATTTTTATAAAACCAACAAATATTTTACTGTTAAATGTCAGGAAAAATAGAATTTAGCGATTATATACACATCAAAGGGGCCAGGCTTCATAATCTGAAAAACATTGAATTAAAGATTCCCCGCAATAAATTAATTGTTATTACCGGTGTTTCAGGCTCTGGAAAATCCACCCTGGCTTTCGATACATTATACGCTGAAGGTCAGAGACGTTATGTTGAAAGCTTATCATCGTATGCCCGACAATTTCTGGGGAGGATTAATAAACCCGAGGTTGATTTCATTAAAGGAATTCCACCGGCAATTGCCATCGAACAAAAAGTAAACACCCGTAACCCACGATCAACCGTAGGAACATCTACCGAAATCTACGATTACTTAAAGCTCCTTTATGCCCGAATTGGAAAAACCATTTCTCCAATTTCAGGTAAAGAAGTTAAAAAAAATGATGTTACCGATGTCGTCGACTACATGCAATCGTTCGGCAAAGGAACCAGAGTACTTGTTCTTGCACCGTTTAGCGTACGGAAAGGGAGAAAAGCTGAAGAAGAAATAGGAATGCTTTATCAGCAAGGCTACACCCGTTACGAGCTCAACTATGCCACCTACTCAGCCGACTCGCCGGAACTGCTCGAACTTCTGCCCAAACAAACAAAAAACCTGAACATCGTCATTGACCGAATAGCCGTGAACGACGATGACGATACGCTGAGCAGGATGTCAGACTCGGTTCAGTCAGCCTTCAACGAAGGCAATGGCGTCTGCATTATTAAAAGTATCGATGGAGAACCAACGTCAGCTTCATTCAGTCATTGCTTCGAAATGGATGGCATCCGGTTTGAAGAACCATCGGTAGATATGTTCAGTTTCAACAATCCACTTGGAGCATGCCCGCGATGTGAAGGGTATGGAAAAGTAATTGGGATTGACGAAGATCTGGTGATTCCCAACAAAATGCTTTCGATATACGACGATGCAGTTGCATGCTGGAAGGGAGACAAAATGAGTGAATGGAAAAACCAGTTAATCGACAATGCATACCGGTTCAATTTTCCTGTTCACAAGCCCTATTATGAACTAAGCACCGAACAACAAGAACTTCTTTGGACCGGCAATAAATGGTTTGGGGGGATCGACCAGTTTTTCAAATTTGTTGAAGAAAACAGTTATAAGATACAATACCGGGTTATGTTAGCCCGATATCGGGGAAAAACAGTTTGCCCGGAGTGCAAAGGAAGCCGGTTAAAAAAAGAGTCGGGATATGTGAAAGTGAATGGGCTTTCTCTCCAGCAACTGGTTCAAATGCCCGTTGAAAAACTATTTGATTACTTCAGGTCGATTGAGCTAAACGAACATGACTTTAAAATTGCCCAGCGACTTTTGAAAGAAATCAATAACAGGCTTGAATTTCTTTGCGATGTAGGATTGGGCTATCTCACACTGAACCGACTGTCGAACACCCTTTCGGGGGGAGAATCGCAACGCATAAACCTGGCAACTTCGCTCGGCAGCGGGCTAATTGGCTCATTGTATATTCTGGACGAACCCAGTATCGGACTTCACCCCAGAGACACCGAAAGGCTGATTGGGGTACTGCAGAAACTTCGTGACTTGGGCAATACTGTAATCGTTGTCGAGCACGACGAAGATATTATGAAAGCTGCTGATATGCTGATCGACATTGGGCCTTATGCCGGCACAAACGGAGGTGAAATTATGTTTGAAGGCAACATCGAAGAACTCAGCAAAGATACAAAAAGCCTTACAGCACTATACATCAACGGAATTGAGAAGATTGAAGTTCCGGCGCAACGAAGAAAATGGAACAACTTTTTTCAAGTTACAGGTGCAAGGGAAAACAACCTCAAGAATATTGATGTAAAAATTCCTTTAAACGTAATGACTGTAATCACCGGAGTTAGTGGATCGGGAAAATCGTCGTTGGTAAAACAAATCATCTACCCCGCAATTGCCAAACGGTTTGGGGCATACGACGAAAAAACAGGGAAACATGACAGACTAACGGGCGATATGCACTTACTCCATCAGGTTGAGTTTGTTGATCAAAACCCAATTGGGAAATCAACCCGATCGAACCCAGTGACCTATCTTAAAGCCTACGACGAAATACGTTCACTTTTTGCTGACCAGCAAAGTGCTAAAATACTAGGACTTAAGCCCGCTCATTTTTCATTCAATGTGGAAGGCGGCCGCTGCGACGAATGTCAGGGTGAAGGGGTTATCAATGTAGAAATGCAGTTTATGGCCGACATTTCGCTTGTTTGCGAAAGCTGTGGAGGAAAAAGGTTTAAAGAAGACATTCTTGACATTCACTATCACGAAAAGAACATTTACGATGTACTTGAAATGACCGTTGACGAAGCTATTGACTTCTTTGCCCATGGGAAAAGCAATACAGAAAAGAAGATTGTAAAAAAATTAAAACCTCTTCAAGAGGTAGGATTAGGGTATATTAAACTCGGACAATCGTCGAGTACACTCTCCGGTGGAGAAAGCCAACGGGTTAAACTGGCCTCCTTTCTTGCAAAAGAACAAGACTCTCCTACCCTTTTCATCTTCGATGAGCCAACAACCGGCCTGCACTTTCACGATATAAAAACGTTACTGAAAGCGTTTAATGAATTGCTTAGCCGAAAGCACACCTTATTGATCGTTGAACACAACCAGGAAATAATAAAATCAGCCGATTGGGTGATTGATTTAGGCCCCGAAGGCGGTGAAAACGGAGGAAATATTGTCTATGCCGGCACCCCTGAAGAGGTTTGCTCATGCAGAGAATCGTATACCGGGAAATTCTTAAAAAGTAAAATCGCCAACGTCTAATGCACTTTTCATTTTCACAACAAACAAAATAACAACAAGATATGGCAACAGACAAAATTTCAAAAAAAGACCAACAATACATCACAGATCTCCAATCAGGCAACTTCGGTAAAATAACCAGCGCATTAACGCAGTTGGAAGAAGACGGGAGCATTGCTGTGCTTCCGGCAATTATAGAGCTACTAAACTCAACGGTTGACGACGACATTACCAAGAGAGCCTATAAACTTCTTTGCGAACTTAAGCAAACCACATCGGTGCCAATTATTATCGAAGCCATTATGAATAAAGAGTATGCCTCAATTCAGGAAATGCTTTTGCGTGCGTGCTGGGAAAACGGGCTCGATTACAGCAAATACCTTCCTACTTTTGTCGACATTGTTATTCATGGAAGTTTTATGAATGCATTTGAAGCTTTTACCGTGATTGAAAATATGGAACAAGCGATCGACGAAGATATTGCAAACGAAATGGCAAGTATCTTATCTAATGCACTGAATAGTGTTTCGACAGAAAAAGAATCGCTGATTAAGGATTTAATTCAACAGTTTAACCCATAAAAAAACCTGCTTCACGCAGGTTTTTTCTATTTCGACAATAGATTAATATCTTTTAAAAGCAGTTCCCTGTATGACTTGCCAATAGGGAGAGACACATAACCATCTTTTGTTTTTACATCAATTGTGGTTGCTTTAATAATATCAATTTTACTGCGGTTTACAATAAAAGAACGGTGAATACGGAAGAATTTATCGACAGGCAATTGGTCCATAACCATTTTCATGGTGTAATGAATTGTAAATTTCTCGCTGTATGTATTCACAACAATGTAATTTTCAAGGGCTTCAACCCAAATTACATCATCATAGCAAAGCCTTATAAGATTTGCGTTATTTCTTATAAAAAAGTCATTTTTAGAGTTTGAGGCAGGCATCATTTCCTCGCGAAGCTTCGAAAGCGCTTTTTCTGTAGCCTTCAAAAACCTGAAGTAGGTCACCGGTTTGAGCAAATAGTCGGTCACATTATACTCGATTGCATCGAGAGCATACTTCTCTTTCGAAGAAAC
Source organism: Bacteroidales bacterium (assembly GCA_012719495.1). Lineage (GTDB taxonomy): Bacteria > Bacteroidota > Bacteroidia > Bacteroidales > Prolixibacteraceae > CAYMTR01. The sequence goes on along the minus strand of JAAYAG010000109.1, from coordinate 21,339 downwards.
AACAATAATTTGGACAGGATGATCGCCCAATGCCTGCATAAATTCAACGCCATTCATATCTGGCATCTCAATGTCGAGAAATATCAAATCAATTTCGTGTTCATCCTTTTTGATGAAATTGATTGCTTCAATAGCTCCGGGGAAAGAGTAATATTGATCAATATATTCTGTCCGTTCTACAAACTTTTCAAGCAATGTCCTTGATAACTTATCATCATCAATAATTATACAATTCATAGTTTTATTATCAAGTTAGATTTTGATAAGGCTAAATTAAAATTTTAATAAAAGTAAACTAAAAATTAAGATACTTTTTGTGTTTGAAATTTTTTCAATAATAAATCGCTTCTTTTTAAAGTTTTCTTCAACCAGTCGAGCATAACAGCCGTCGATTCTTCATCTGTTAACTGCCAATTAACAGGCAAAAGCCGCAATTGAGCCGACAAATAATGGGCAACAATAGCCACCGAGACCGAAATATTAAGGCTTTCGGTAAAACCGTACATGGGTATTTTCATGAAACAATCGGCATTTTGTTTTACAACATCTGATATTCCACGTTTCTCGTTACCAAAAATGAAAGCTGCTTTTCCCTGTAAGAGATCGAAATGATGCAAATCGATATCGGAATCGTGTGGCGATGTGGCTACAATGCGATACCCTTGTTGCCTCAACTTTTGGATTGCATCGAGTGTATTGTTTTGCTGCTGGTTATAATAATGAAAATCGACCCACTGAGAAGCCCCTCGGGTAACTCTTTCGTATTCACTGAATTTATTATCATTCTCGATGATATGTAAATCTTGAATGCCAAAACAATCGCAAGAACGAATAACAGCACTCGCATTTTGACTTTGAAAAATATCCTCCAGAACAACGGTTATATAACGTGTTCGCAATGAAAGGTTTTTTTTAAATAACTCAAGACGGTTGTCTAATAGAAAAGAAGAAAGATAATCAACTAACTCTTTCGACATAGAAACAGATTGATTGGGTAAATAAAAAAAGGGTGCTTCAGGAATTGAGACACCCTTCACAACATCTTTTGAAAGTATTATACACCTTCAGATAACTCGCTTCCTGGTTTGAATTTTACGACAGCTTTTGCGGGGATGGTAATTTCTTTGCCTGTTTGAGGGTTACGACCAGTTCTTGCACTTCTTTTTGCTACAGAAAAAGAACCAAAACCAACTAATGCAACACGGTCACCAGCTTTTAAAGCTTCGCTTGTGGCTTCAATAAAAGCATCGAGAGCTTTTTTTGAGTCAGCTTTTGTTAAGCCTGCTTTTTCAGCAATGGCATCAATTAATTGAGCTTTATTCATAAGTTGAGATTTAAGGGTTATAAAATACATTAACTCCCACAAATTTATTGTTTTTGACGAGTTTTCCAAACCTTAACAATAAAAAAAAAACTGCCTTTTCCAACAAATTAGCGGGCTTCAGATCGTTTTTTTTCAATTTTGAAGCACAATTAAAACACCCAAAACAGCCTAAGTCCTGTAAATCAATCGGTAAGAGAAAAACGAAAAAATACTAATTTTATCAATATTTTATGGAAAAAAAGTTCAGATTCAGATGGTTTACCCCTTAACCACACGGAAAAAAAAAGCAATTTTCATTAAAAAGTATGACAAAAATAAGTAATGCAAAATTTGGGAGAATGAAAAAAACATCTATTTTTGCATCGCATTTGAAAAAAGAGATGCATAATCCGATCATAATAGACACTAACACATTATTAATCGGCATGCAAATTAAAGAGATGCAAGGAGTAAATTATATACTCTTATTTTACTGGAGAGATGGCAGAGTGGTCGATTGCGGCGGTCTTGAAAACCGTTGAACTGCGAGGTTCCGGGGGTTCGAATCCCTCTCTCTCCGCCAAACCCGTCAAAGTCCTTTTTTAAAGACAATGGCGGGTTTTTCATTTCTGCAATAAACCTTTACTCTTTTCAAACGGTCAATTAGTTACCATGCCAACAATTCTAAAAAGAAATATCTACCGGTTATACGTAATAAAGATGGCGAAGTGGTTTTCGCTTATCATGCCAGTAGTTGTTCTTTTTTATCAGGAGAATGATCTGTCGATGACCCAAATTTTCTGGCTAAAATCGATCTATTCAATTGGTATTGTTGCCTTTGAAATCCCATCAGGCTATTTTGCTGACATCTGGGGCAGAAAGAAAACATTGATTGCAGGAACCATATTAACAACCATCGGTTTTTCTTTTTATGGCTTTTCATCACACTTTTGGGAGTTTCTTATTGCCGAACTAACCCTTGGTATAGGACAGAGTTTTATTTCCGGCGCTGACTCAGCCATGCTTTACGACTCACTAAAACAGGACAATAATGAAAAAGAATACCTCAAATACGAAGGCAGGGTTATTTCGGTCGGTAATTTTTCAGAAGCCATCGCAGGAATAATTGGAGGATTGCTTGCCACAATAAGCTTGCGGACTCCTTATTTTGGACAAATCATAGTTGCTGCCATAGCTATTCCTGCCGCACTAACCCTTAGCGAGCCACAAAACAACTCAAAACGGAAAAGCGGATTAAGCGATATTATAAATGTGCTGAAAACATCATTAATTGTCAATGTAAAGCTTCGGAACTTTATTCTCTTTTCGTCGTTAATTGGAGCCGCAACCTTGTCTTTCGCATGGTTTATGCAACCTTTATTTATCGAGATTGGCCTTCCGCTGGCTTTTTTTGGCGTAATGTGGACCACCTTCAACTTAGTGGTAGGCTTTTCTGCCATAGGTGCACATCGTATTGAAAAACTTTTTTCGGAAAAGCAAACTACAGGATTGATCCTTATTTTCCTTTGTCTGGGTTTCTTTGCTACTGGTTCGACGTTAAGTTACGTATCGTTTGGGATTATATTCTTAACCTATATTGTCAGAGGAATTGCAACACCAGTACTAAAAGACTATATCCACAACTTGATCGATTCTGATGTGAGGGCAACAGTACTCTCGCTGCGCGATATGATAATCCGGATTATTTTTGCCATTACAGGCCCATTATGGGGGATGATAATCGACCATAGAGGACTGCGATCAGGCTTTTATATTTCGGGATTATTTTTTGCCCTTACAGGAGCTGTTCTATATTACATTTCTTACTTTCACAAGACAAGCGACAACCCATCATAGGCTAAAAATACATTATCAGGCAGAAGCTTTTCGACGTCAGAATACCGCCCCATCTGGTGACTTATATGAGTAAGATAAGCATAAACAGGCTTCACTTCCGAAATAACCGACAGAGCCTCATCCATGGTAAAATGCGAGACATGTGGCTCACGCCGCAATGCATTAATTATCAATACATCAAGATCCTTGAGTTTTTCAAGTTCTGTATTGGGCAAAGAATTAAAATCGGTAAGATACGCCATCTTGCCAATACGAAACCCCAACACAGGAAGCCTATAATGTAAACCCCTTATGGGCACCACATGAACGTGACCAATCATAAATGGCTCTTCATCAATCGGATGTAATATCATCTGAGGAATTCCCGGATACTTTTTCGATGCAAACACATAAGAAAACACTTCTCTAACCGACTGGTTAACTCTCTCTTCAGCATAAATATCGGTTGGTTTCTTCTGAACCCAGTTGAAAGCCCTGATGTCGTCCAGACCAGCCAGATGGTCGTAATGCTCATGAGTTAACAGGATGGCTGAAAGATTGGTAACACAAGCTCCCAACATCTGCTGTCTGAAATCGGGACCTGCATCTATAACAATCGTCAAACCATCAATTTCGACAAGAAAAGAAGATCTCAACCGCTTATCGCGATAATCAAGCGAGCTGCAAACATCACAAGGGCATGCAATTACAGGCACTCCCTGCGACGTTCCTGTACCAAGAAAAGTTAGTTTCAATGCATCAAGTTTTTAAAGTTCCAAAATTAATATCGCCGGGGTATGTTTCAAGCAATATTCGTGGTATTTTTGTCGCAAAAAATTACACATGGCAGGAAAACTAATTTTGATACCAACTACATTGGGCGACGAGAATCCCTACAACGTTTTACCACGCGATATTTTCCCTGTAATACAATCTGTTTCGCATTTCTTTGTTGAAGATGTAAGGACTGCGCGACGCTTTATAAAAAAAATTGATCCTGAAAGAAATATCGATAGCCTTGAGTTCTTCGAAATAAACAAGCGTACACGATATGCCGATTTAAGTGAGTTTTTTGCCAAATATGCTACAGAACATGACTTTGGAGTGATTTCAGAAGCAGGTTGCCCCGGAGTTGCCGACCCTGGAGCCGATGTAGTACGAATTGCCCACCAGCGTGGAATTATTGTAAAACCTATTGTTGGCCCGTCGTCGATATTGCTCTCACTGATGGCATCGGGCATGAACGGACAACAATTTGCTTTTGCCGGCTATATCCCAGTGAAACACCCTGCCCGGGGAAAAGCTATTAAACATTTGGAACACAGGGTGTATTATGAAGATCAGACTCAAATTTTTATTGAAACACCTTATCGAAACAATTCGCTAATGCAAGATTTGGTGCGAACACTGGATGAAAAAACACTTTTGTGCGTTGCTTGCGACCTTACCCTTGAAACTGAATATATAGCCACTAAACCAGTTCGCGAATGGAAAAAAGGACTTCCTGATTTACATAAAAGACCTGCTATATTTCTTATTGGCAAATAACTGACAACCTGATACTAACAAAAAATATTTGGCAATACCCCTAAAAAATACGTATTGAATATTTCGTCGTATCATACAAAATATGGCTATATTTACACCTCTAAAAAAACAGTTAGACAACAACTTATTACCTGACAATACTATGAAAAGGCTCAAAAAGGAAACAAATTTACTCGACAATCTGGAGATCTTTTTTCAGTCAAAATCCAAATGGATCTTAATATTTTCATTATCAATTTCGTTTATCATATCTCTTCTGCTGTTCAACCGCGATGTTTCTATTGGTGGCGACGACTCGGGATACATAAAGTTTGCTTACGATTTTATTAAAGAGAATAGCTATCCAGCATGGCACAGCCCTTTTTACAGCATCGTTCTTTCATTTTTTATTTTGATTTTTGGCGTCAATGTGACAATTTTAAAGTTCACCTCAGTCCTTTTCAATTTGGGTGCCATTTTTTTTGTCAATCGCTTTTTTAAGAAGTATACAAACCATACCGTCACTGCATTTGTAACCATTACCAGTTCAATTACATATCTACTGTGCAGCTATGCCAGTACCACATACTCCGAATCGTTTTTCCTCTTTTTCATGGCAATGTTTCTGTTTTATTTCACTGAAATAGTGGAAAAAACCAGAGAAAATAAAATTGAACCTGCAAAACAATGGAAATACTATTTGGGCTTAGGCATTTTTGCCTATCTGCTATTTTTAACGAAAACAGTTGCAGGGATATTAATTGCTACTTCGCTTATAGTTTTGATTTTAGGCAAACAATACAAACATGGTGCAATTTTCCTTTCGGCCTCTGTGGGCTTCCATCTTGTGCTGTCATTTCTGAAGAAAATAATTTGGAACACGCAGAAAGTTGGTTTCGAAGATCAACTTGAAGCCTTGCTGCTAAAAAATCCATACAAAGAAAGTGCAGGCAAAGAGAATCTTATGGGTTTCTTCCAACGCTTCTGGGATAATTCTGAATTATACCTTTCGAAGCATTTAATGAAAATGACTGGCTTTTTCAATGCTGATTATTCAAAGTCGAATACGGTCATTACAGTTATTGTTATAGCAATTCTCTTGTTTGCAGCTATTTATCTTTTAGTAAAAAGTAAAAAACTCACTCACGCGGTCTTATCAGTTGCAGCATTAATTGGGTCTTCGTTTTTCGTGTTACAGAAAATATGGGACCAAGACCGGCTTATAATGATATATTTCCCGTTCCTTATTGGCTTTGTTGCATTTGCATTATACAAGATTCTAAATCAGGACAAAATAAAAAAGTTCCAGTTTCTATTCATTCTGTTTACGGGCGTAATTCTTTCCATGAATATTTTCCAGACCAGTTCACAAATTGTAAAAAAATTTGAGGCGCGCAAAAACAATCAGGGAGAGTTTGGTTCGTACACCCCGGACTGGCAAAATTACATGCAAGCCAGTGAATGGGCTGGAAAAAACCTGCCGTCGAACGCAGTTGTTTTGTGCCGAAAACCAGAAATGTCGTGGTTGGCCAGTGATGGGAAAGATATTTTTAACGGTATTTTCAGACTGGAATATAACAATGCCGATTCGATTTACAACATGATAAAAGAGAAAAAGGCAACACACGTTATTCTCGAAAGCTTTAGGGTCAATCCCAAAATGAAAACAAAACAAACCATTACCACTATCAAGAATACGCTCACTTACTTAACTTTTAAAGTTCCGGGTTGCCTCAGCATGATTAAAGAATTTGGATACGATGAAAAAGCTTATGTTTTAGGAATCGATCTGAATATTAGCAGAGAGAGCGAACAGTACCTTAAAAACCTGGAAACAGCATTGTTGGTAAATGAGAAAAATGCCAATGTTTACATCGAAAAAGCAATTTACCTTAAAAGGAAAAATAAATTAAACGAAGCATTTGACGCATATAATCAAGGAATTAAAGAGATGCCCGATGAGCCTTATCTTTTCTTTAACAGAGGATTAATGCTTTTCGAAACGCACAATTACGCTGAAGCACTTGCCGATTTTAAGAAAACAACCGACCTGAAATCAGATTTTAACCAGGCATGGTATAACCAATCGATTACGTTATTCTACATGGGAGAATATGAAAAAGCAAAAGCAACACTTGAAAAAGCAAAGTCGCTTGGAATGAAAGGCTACGAAAAATTTGAACAAATGCTGAGCCGATATTAAAATAATCTATCTCTCAATTGATTAACATATTCAAGTTCAAAATTTGGTGTGAACACCCCTTTCCCCAGATTTTGCTCAATTTGTTTTTGGCTCCAGAACTTTCCTTCAGTAACTTCGTCGGAATGTAAGTTGATGCTCTTATAATCGTAACTTACAAACGAATAGACCATTTCACGTTCTATATCACTTTCAAACAAATAATTACCGATTGGTTTTGCCGAAAAATCCTTCAGTCCGATTTCTTCATAAGCCTCACGCTGAAGGGCAGTTTTCACATCTTCGCCAAAAGCGATGTGCCCACCAACGGCAGTATCCCATTTCCCTGGCTGGATAAGTTTAGTCTCGGGCCGTTTCTGCAAATACAAAAGCTTACGTGGATTCATGACATGCAGATGAACCACAGGGTGCAAAATTTTGGAGCCACTATGACATTCAGAGCGCAAGACTTTGCCAATCACTTTTCCTTCGTCATCAATAACCGGAAGCCACTCTTCATCTTCGTATTTTACAATCGGCATGCCACCAAGCTGCTTCTTCTTTTTCCGTATTTGCCAAAATTCGTATAAAAAATAAACAGCAAAAACAAGATAAAACAGGCCACCACTAATAAAAGCCCAAGCTTCTTTCGACATATAAAAAGCTGCATAAACAATTAAAAGGGTGTGGAATGTAAAAATGAAAAACATGCTCTTCAAGGTTTGCTTGAATTTCGACAAAACGGCTTCGTCCATTTCAACACCTTTCATGTAACGACGGGTCATTCCTCCAATTATATCGAGCGGAGTATACGCGGATATTGCAAGGATTATGCACAAAATAGACTCAATGATCGCCGGTTTAACTTTGAAAAAAATCTCGTTGTCAAATGCAACAGATACGCCACCTAAGACAACCAGCAAGCCAGTATCGAGCAGTACAAATTTATCGAACCGCCGCTCTTTTATAAAAGTGTAAAGTAATTCGGCGACCCCGGTAAGCACAGCTACAATCAAACCGACACGCGTACCCCAAATTTCGTCGGCAGCAATAAAAACAAACAACGGGATAAAACCAGGCAATAGCTTCTTAAGCAGGTCGATTCGGTTCATGCTGATTTTTTTGATTTATAATTATGGTAAAACGAAAGCCGTAATCAATTTAAAATGAAAAAAAGCACGACACTTAACCCGGGAAACAATCCATCAACTCGTTACGATACTGAGGCAACAAACTTTCAAAGAATTTGATTGCTTCATCCATCGAAAGCTTAGTACTTCCGCCTGAAGCATTAATGTGTCCCCCACCATTGAAATACTTTCTGGAAAAATCATTCGTAGAAAAACTGCCTTTCGAACGGAACGACATTTTTACATGGTCATCTTTTTCGAGAAATAGCACGCAAAAAACAATCCCCTTAACACTAAGCGGGTAATTTACCAAACCTTCGGTATCCCCCGGCTGATAATGGAATTGTTCAAGTTCTCTTTTGCTCAAACTGATGTACCCAGTGCGAAATTCTGGTAGAATTATCATTTTGTCTTTCAACGAATGCCCGATCAACCGCCACCTATCTTCAGAGAAGGTATGATAAACATTAGAGTGTATCAAATCTTTGTCGATTCCTATCTCGAGCAACTTAGCAATTATATGGTAGGTTTCCGGGTCGGATGCATTATAGCTGAAATTTCCAGTATCTGTCATCATGCCAACAAAAATAGCATCGGCACAACTTTTATCGATGTATTTGGAAAGTCCAGCCTCTTCGATAACCTTGAAAAGCAATTCGCAGGTAGAAGATACAGCTGTAAATGAAATAAGCACATCACATTGGGCTACTGGCCCCGGATGATGGTCGATTAAAACCCGCTTACCACCAAAAGCAGCCAGTAATTCCTTCATCCCTTCTGAGCGCTCAAAGTCATTGAAATCGAGACAAAACAGGGTGTCGGCATTTTTAAAGTAATCATCAGCAATAGCGGGATTCTTCTCATAATCGATAACAGAATCGAGACCATCCAGCCATTGTAAAAATTCGGGAGTTTCGTTTGGAATAACAACATGAGCCTCGCGCCCCATATTATTCAACACGCCGCGGAGGGCAAGGCATGAACCAATGGCATCGCCATCGGGGTTAACATGCGAAACAATAATCGATTTTTTTGAAGATTCAACAATTTGTCTGAAGGAATCAATAAGCGGATTTTCAATTTTAACACTCATTACTTTAACAAATCAAATTTTTTACCGGGAATATTTTCAAAAACAAAGATAAAATTTCATCTTCACGAATGGTAAAAACCATAATTAATTAACAGATAAAATAACATGAGAACTGATTTAACTTTTACGATTGTTAAGCCTACCGCTTTCGAAAAAAATTATCTTGGCCCCATTATTGAAATTTTCAACAGGAACGGTTTTAAAATCAAGGCGATGAAACTTACTCGCATGAACCGCGAAAAAGCTAAAGAGTTCTATGCCGAGCACGAAACAAAACCATTCTTCGAAAGTTTGTTAAGTTATATGACTTCAGGACCAGTTGTTGTTGCTGTCCTTCAGAAAGAAAATGCCATTGCCGATTTCCGGGAAATGATTGGAGCAACTGATCCGGCAAAAGCACAGTTTGGAACTTTAAGAAAAATGTTTGCCGATTCAAAAGAAGCGAATGCAGTTCATGGCTCTGACAGCAATGAAAGTGCCCAACGTGAAATGTCAATCTTTTTTACAGAAGAGGAGCTTTTCTTCGATTAGACCAAATTCCACCCTTCACGATAAGTAGGGTTTACCCACTGTTCAACTAACTGGGTAGCATTATATTGTTGCATTTGTTTATTGTAAACAGGAAATGCATTTTCGATGGAAAAACGAGCTGGAGATGAAATGGATACAAGTTCATCCTCTCCAATATTCGAAAATTTCGACCGAAGAGTGTCCCAATATAATTTTCGTTTCAATGATTGAAGCCTGAGCGCCATATTCCCCACTAAAATAGTTTCAGATAGTGCAAGTTGACTTTCAAACGAAGCAGAGCAGGCAAGCCTATTTGATTCTTGTTCCTTACAAGCTCTCAACCAATCGGCTTCATGACCATGTTGCGAACTAGCAACCCTAAAAATGGTTTGAGGCGCCTCGCTCTCAATAATTTTACCGTTTTTTACAAGAAATAACTTCTCATCGAAAACATTTACAAAGAGAAGTCCTTCATTACCTTTAAATATTATGCCCGACTTAAAATCAACCAACGACAATTCATCTGGAACATCCCGGGGTAAATTCGGCATTAAGCCACCATCATACCACGAAATGCAGACCGGGGGCAATGACAATTTAGGGAGATTATCGCGACGATTAAACTCAAAGACAATCTTCGAAGTAACAGGAGCCACTGACAAATCATAAAAAGAAGAAGAAGCATCAACAGCCGATGCCACCCCTAATTTCAAAGCCCTAAAAACAGGCTCAAGTAAATAAGGAGCTTCGCTGCCCAAAGTCCCCGAACCAAAGGACCAAAACGCACGCCATCCGAAGGGTGTATAATTTTCTTTGTATGGAATAAATTCAGCAGGTCCAAGAAAAAGATCCCAATCGAGGGTTGCGGGCACGTTCGTTTTTTTTGTATCGGGGAGATAACCTTGCGGCCATTCGGGACCCGAGCTCCAAACATCAACTTCGCGTATTTCTCCAAGATCACCATTCCAAATTATTTCAGAAACCCGACGCGAAATACCTGAAGAAGCAATGGTATTTCCCACCTGACTTACAATTGGATACAACTTAGACAACTGAGCCATTCGCCTAATTTCCTGCACTGAATGCCCCATCGGAGACTGTACAAAAACATGTTTCCCCAGTTTCATCGCCACACAGGCAGCATGGGCATGAATATGATCGGGTGCAGCAATAAGAACGGCATCAATATTTTTCTCAGCTTCGAACATTTTACGAAAATCGACATAACGCACTGCCGCAGGCCAGCGCCGAAATGCTTTAAGCCCATAGCTTTTGTCAACATCACATAACGCAACAATATTTTCTTCATTCATGGCATTGAGGTTCTTAAACCCCACTCCTCCCACGCCGATTGCAGCAATGGACAATCGCGACGAAGGAGGCCTGTGCCCTAACCCCGCTACAACGTGAGAAGGTAAAATAGTAATCGCGGCAAGACTAGTTGCTGCAGTTTTTATAAAGTTACGCCGTGAAGTAGCAGATTGTTCTACGCCCATAGTATTAGAAATTTCCTTTCAAAATTAATCTAAATATTTATCCTTTTTGAAAGCAACATAAAAAGCAAAAAAATAATTCATTCAACATAACCATACAATATAATGTTTAAAAACTCTGAAAAGCAAATATAATTCAACACAATATGCAGTTAGAGCCACTGCACCAAAAAAAAAGAGAACGAAGTAAAACCTTCGTATTTTTACTGAAAAAACAACACATGATTTTGTGTAATGTGAATAATCTTAATTTTGCACCAATTTTTTAAAATCAGTCACTTACTTTTCGAACCAAATGCATACATTTCCATTTTTATACTGAACGGAACTAGAGCATAGGTTTTTCGAATAGAACTGTGATTGTTCTAAATAACTAAAAATTAATAAAGTGAAATACCTGGAACATGATTTTGTAATAATTGGCAGCGGATTAGCCGGATTGACAGCAGCGTATTATGCTTCCAGGTTTGGTAGCGTAGCCATTATTACAAAAGCCGGCCTCGATGTCAGCAATTCGTATTTTGCCCAAGGAGGAATTGCTGCCGCACTTCACCCAGATGACACCGCTGCAGATCACATAAATGACACATTAGTTGCCGGGCGTGGTCTTTGCGATTATGACGCTGTGGAAATATTAGTCAACGAAGGCCGTGAACGTGTGCTTGAATTAATTGAAATGGGCATGAAGTTCGATAAAGAAAACGGCGATTATGTAATGGGGCTCGAGGGAGGCCATTCGAAACGCAGGATTTTACATGCCAGCGGAGCTTCTACAGGGCGGGACATGACCCGTTTCATGGTACAAAAAGTTAAAGAAATCCCGAATATTATCGCATACGAAAAAACAAAAGCTGTTGAATTATTTATAAAAGACGGAAAATGCCGTGGCCTAAAAGCCATTTGCTTCGAAGATATGTCGACAATGTGTTTTCAAAGTAATGTTGTAATTCTTGCAACAGGAGGTCTTTCACGACTATTCCAGCGAAGCACCAACCCATACACAGCAACTGGCGATGGAATTGCCCTGGCATGGAACGCTGGAGCAAAACTCACCGACATGGAATTCATACAATTCCATCCCACTGCACTGATGATTCCCGGGCAAGATGCCTTCCTACTTAGTGAGGCAATTCGGGGCGAAGGTGCCTACTTGCTCGATAAAAACGGGAAACGGTTCATGCAACAAATTCATCCAATGGCCGAACTTGCCCCCCGAGATACTGTGGCAAGCGCCATATATAACCAGATGAAAAAAGACCAGACTCAGAATGTCTACCTCACCCTTCAGCATCTTGACAAAAACTATATAAAAGAACGCTTTTCAGTTATTTATGAAGAAATATTGAAAAAAGGCATCGACATTACGCAAGACTTAATTCCAATTGCTCCTGCTGCACATTACATGGTTGGCGGTATACGAACAGGGCTTAACGGAGAAACAACCGTACCCGGGCTTTGGGCATGCGGCGAAGTTGCTGCCACTGGGGTTATGGGTGCCAACCGGCTAGCCAGTAACTCATTACTCGAATGTCTTGTATTTGCAAGAAGAGCAGCTTTCCATGCCGCAAGTTTTGTTGCTGAACCTACAGAAAAGACTGAAACTACTCCAATTGTGTACAACTACAACCACGTTGATGAATTCCTCGAAATAAAAAATGAAATTTCTGACATCATGTCGAACAATGTTTGTTTGATCCGAAACCATGAAGGGCTCACACATGCTGTAACACGATTGAAAGAAATTCACGAAGCATACCGAAACAAAGACGATGAATATAACCATTCAAAAATAAACAACATTGCCGACATTAGTTTCCTGATTGCCCGTTCAGCCCTTATCCGGGAAGAAAGCAGAGGCGGTCATGTGCGAGCCGATTTCCCGGAAACAAGCCCCGAATTCGAAATGCATATTTCACAAACACGAAACGAAGAACCTATTTTTGAACCCGTCAGAAAGAAATAAAATGGATAAAGAACTTTTACAAGCTATAGATGACCTCATTAACCGAGGATTGCATGAAGATGTAAACACAGGTGACATTACAACCAATTTGCTCATCCCCGAGGGAAAGCAATCAACCGCAGTCATGATTGCCAAAGCAGATGGCATAATTGCCGGGCTCCAAGTGGCCGAGGCCGTGTTCAGAAAACTTGATAAAGACGTGAAATTTATTCCGACAGTAAACGATGGCGATAAGGTGAAAAAAGGCGACCTCATTTGTTCAATTGAAGGAGCTTATCGCGCACTGCTTACCGGTGAGCGCCTTGCCCTCAATCTTCTGCAACGAATGTCGGGTATTGCAACTGAAACATCAAAATATGTTGAGGCAGTAAAAGGATATACCACACAAATACTCGACACCCGAAAAACAGTTCCGGGGCTAAGATTACTCGACAAGTATGCTGTGAAAACAGGAGGAGGCACGAACCATCGTATTGGTTTGTACGACATGGTTCTTATCAAAGACAACCACATTAGCGTGGCCGGTGGAATTACAAATGCAGTTAAAGCTATAAAACCCAAAATTTCGTCAGACATAAAAATTGAAGTTGAAACAACCAATTTGGAAGAAGTACAAGAAGCCATTGACAACCATGCAGATATTATAATGCTCGACAATATGGACAACGAAACCATGGTCAGGGCAGTGAAGTTAATAAATGGACGGGCAAAAGTTGAAGCATCGGGAAATATGAACCTTGAACGGGTAAGGGAAGTTGCTGCCACAGGTGTCGATTATATATCAATCGGGGCGCTCACCCATTCGGTTACCGCCTTAGACATAAGCCAAAAGATAAAGTAACGTGCTCAACCTAATAATCGATATAGGAAACTCACGAACCAAGGTTGCTCTCTTCAACCAGGGAGAACTAATGCTAAGTTTTCCCGTCGACCGATTGACACCACGTGACATTGAGCAATTATTATTTGATTATCAGGGAATTGAAAAAGCAATTCTCTCCTCTGTGAAAGAAAACCAAGACCAACTGATAACATTTCTGAAGGAACATATTCCTTTCTTTATTGAATTAACCCACAACACCCCCCTACCGGTAAATAATAACTATGAAACACCAGAAACCCTTGGGAAAGACCGAATAGCTGCGGCTGTTGGGGCAAACAAAATGTTTCCTGCTCATACTGTGCTGATTATTGATGCTGGTACAGCTATAACATACGACTTGATAGATGATTCTGGCACATATCAGGGAGGTTTTATAACACCAGGTTTGCAGATGAGATTCAAAGCTCTGAATCATTATACCGATAAATTACCTCTTTTAGAGCCAGTTTCCCCCATCAAAATTGATGGAAAAAACACCGTAAACGCCATACGAGGAGGAATACAGTACGGTTTACAAGGCGAGGTAGAAAACATAATTCGCTATTTTTCTGAAATTTACGGAAAATTAACAGTTATTTTTACTGGTGGAGATGCAAACTATTTTGAAAAAATTATAAAAAATAACAATTTTGTAGCCCTCGAAATAACACTATTAGGTTTAAATACAATATTAGAACATAGTTTTACACATAAAGCAGCAAAAACTTTTTAATTTGTGGCACCAAATTTGGATTACTGCAAATAGGGTTTAAAAGAAGAATACATTATGAAAGCAATTAAAATTACATTAACCGCCATTTTATTGGTATTTATCATTACCGCATCTTACGCACAGCGAAAGATAACAGGGATAGTATACATGAATGGCAAGCCACAGGCAGGAATTCTCGTAGAAGCCCATAAAGCGAAGGGTTCGTTTTTTACTGGTTTCGACGGCAAATACGAATTAACGATCACCGATAAAACCAAATATCTTAAATTTTCGTTCCTCGACGAGTCGAAAAAGCTCTCGATAGAAGGAAATACAGCTGATATTATCAATTTCAGCTGGGACGGACAGGAAATTCCTGAAGAAACTGAACCTGGGGTTGTATTGAAAACTGTGGAACAGCTTCAGAAAGACCGTGACACAGAATTCCTGAACAATTATTCGCTTTATCGTGAATTTTTCAAACAAAATGACTTTGCTTCTGCTCTTCCTCACTGGAGAAATGTATACAGATCATATCCGAAATCAACAGTTCAAATTTACAAAGATGGTGTAGACCTCTATGAAAAACATTTGAACAACGCCATGGATGGCCACACCAAAAACCAATACCTCGACACCATGATGATGGTCTTTGATAAACGAATCAAATACATGGAAAACAAAGGTGAAGTTATGGGGCTTAAAGCTGCTAAATACTTAGGAACAATTCTTCAGCCCTCATTTGGCCTTAATGAAGACCAACTTATTAAAGGGGTAAAAAAAGGTTACGAATTTGCCGAAAAATCAATTAAAGAATCGGGCAACATGGCCGAACCTGCTGTTATCGTACTTTTCATGCAGTCGACGAAAAAACTCTATTCAGCCAATGAGATTACAAAATCGAATGTGATCGATAATTATGAAAACATAATGGCCATACTCGAAACACAGCAGGCCAACCCTGAAACCAAAGAGAAAGCAGATCAGGCAATGCCTTTGGTAGAACAAATCGTTGAAAGTTGCGGCGTTCTCGACTGTAATGCTTTGGTAGAATTATATCAGCCCAAGTTCAATGAAAACCCGAACGATGTTGTATTCTTGAAAAAAGTGTTGAAAACCATGAAAAAGGAAAATTGTACCGATACTGAACTGTTCGGTCAAATTTCTGAAAAATTATACAGTTTGGAACCTTCGGCCGACGCTGCATTCAACATGGCTAATGCCTACGTAAAGAAAAACAATTACGAAAAAGCTTTCGAATATTACGAAAAAGCTTACTCTGTTAACGAAACCGACCCTGCAACCCGTGCAACATATTACTACTATGCCGCAATGCTTGGAATACAGCACGACCGCATACAGTTTGCCCGCGACATGGCCCGCGAAGCACTAAAATTGAAAGCCGATTATTGCGAAGCTCTTATGCTTATTGGTGAAATATATGGTCAAGCCAGTAAAAGTTTCAGTTCCGATGAGTTTGAAAAACAAACAGTATTCTGGATTGCTGCCGATTATTTTGAAAAAGCTTCGAGAATTGGAAACTGTGCCAACGACGGGAGAAGTAAAGCTAACTTCTACTCGGGTTACTTCCCAAATAAAGAAGAAGTATTCTTTAGAAGCTTAACTGAAGGCCAGCGCTACACCATTGGTGGATGGATTAACGAAACAACAACCGTTCGTGTCAAAAAGTAAAAATACATCTATACAAATTTTTAAAAGCATTGCAGCCACTCTGGGGGTTGCAGTGCTTTTTTTGTCGTGTCAAAAAAACAACCTCGAACAAGTTAAGGCATTTTCGCACCCCCCCGGGGCACCAGAAATAGTTGCCGATAGCCTGCATGTTTTTTATTCAGACTCTGCAGTAACGCGCTTCAGCCTCGAGTGTGCCAAACTCCTCATATATCAAGACGAAGAAGAACCATATAATGAATTTCCTGAAGGGTTCAGACTAGTTCAGTACGACAGAAATAAAAAAATAACCTCGAGCATTGAAGCCCGATATGGCAAATACTTCCAGAAAAAAGAACTTTGGGAGGCTAAACAAAACGTTATTGCCGTCTCTGAAAAGGGCGACACATTAAAAACAGAATTGCTATATTGGGATGAGAAGAAAGAAATGATTTATACTGACCAATATGTGAAAATCATTCAAAAAGAACAAATTATTACCGGAATTGGGTTGGAATCGGATATGCAAATGAACCGATATAAAATTATACAACCTAAAGGGACGATAACTGTTGAAGTTGAAGAATAAAATTGAATGATACTGCTTGTTCCCATATTAATTTCACTTCTTTTCCTCATTTTCTTTACCGGGATGAAGAATGCTTATATCAATGTGAACAAGCTAAGCATAGAAATTGAGAAGCATAAAAGCTCATTCAAATCAAATTTACTTACCATATTTACCTCCGAACCTCAATACTTTATCGCCACCATGCAAATTGGATATATAATCACGCTGGTTTGCTTCGAATTATTAATGGCATGGCAAATACTCCCAATTCTACAAAACAATATTCCATTCATTTTCGTTAACCTGTTAATTTTCACTCTTATAACAAGCCCTATATTATTGATAGCAAACGGTATTATCCCCGAGACTCTCTTCAAAACCTACTCTGCAAAAATGTTATCATTCTTTGCGTTGCCCATATTGTGTTTCTATTTAATATTTTACCCAATAGCTTACGTCTATATACACCTTTCTAAATGGATAATTAAAAACATATTCCGCCAAGAAATAATATCTGAAAACGAGAAGCAACTATACACAATGAGTGATTTGGGACATTTGATTAACCATCCGACATCAAAAAACGGAACAATTGAACAGGAAGAAGAAGACACTGAAGTTGAACTATTTAAAAATGCCCTCGATTTTTCAAAAGTAAAAGTGCGCGATTGCATGATTCCCCGAACCGACATTGAAGCATTGGAATTAACATCGGGTATAGAAGAACTAAGAGAGAAGTTCATAGACACTGGTTTCTCTAAAATACTTATCTTCAACGATAATGCTGACAATATAATTGGGTACGTGCATTCATCCCAAATGTACAAAAACCCCAAAAAAATAAAAGAAGTACTCCACGCAGTTTCATATGTCCCTGAAACAATGATGGCCAGTACACTTTTGAGCACGTTCACCAAACAACATAAATCGATTGCCGTTGTTGTTGATGAATTTGGCGGAACTTCAGGTATTGTGACCACCGAAGATGTGCTTGAAGAAATATTCGGAGAGATAGAAGACGAGCACGACACAGACGACTTGATAATCAAAAACATAAAAGATAATGAATGGATACTTTCAGCCCGGCATGAGATTAGTCTCCTTAACTCAAAATACCATTTCAATTTGCCTGAAAACGATGAATATGAAACCATTGCCGGATTAATAATAACCCAGAATGAAGAAATACCCAAACCAAAATCAATTATTGAGATAGAAAACTTTGAATTTAAAGTTTTGAAAGCGTCCGAAACACGAATAGAACTGGTATCGATGAAAATTGTTACGAACAATTAAAAATCAAGAATAACTCTGATTAGGATAGAATAGTAAATTTACTATCTTCGTAGCCTAAAAATTTTAACCAACAATTACATTCTAAATAAGAAATATTCAAATGGCAACTTTACAAAATTTGAGAAACAAAGCCGGTGTACTACTAGCGGCCGTAATTTTCATTGCGTTGGCAGCCTTTATCCTTGGCGATTTCCTCCAGTCGGGCAACTCACTGATGAGAAACAAACAGATGAAAATTGCTGAAATCGACGGCGAATCGATTGACTATATCGAATTTCAATCGCGCTTCGATGAGATTGCTAATATTTATAAAGCAAACAACCAAACTAACTCGTTAGACGAGGAAGCTTATCAGCAAATTTTAAACCAGACCTGGGACGCCACGTTGCAAGACAAAATCATGGGCGAAGTATATGATGAATTGGGTATTGATGTTACTCCAACCGAAATGTTCGACATGGTTCAGGGAAACAACCTTCATCCAATAATTCAGCAAATATTTGGTGACCAACAAACTGGCAGAGTTAACAAAGCCAACGTAATTCAATTCCTGAAATACATTCAGGATAACCCGGATTCTCCACAAAAGGAATCGTGGTTGAACGTTGAAAAGCAGATTCTAACAACCAAGAAACTCTCGAAATATTCAGATCTCGTATCCAAAGCACTTACTGCTAATACATTACAGGCAAAACAAAGTTTAGCTGAAAAAGATGTTGTTGCGAGTCTGAAATTTATTCAGAAAAAATATGCTGCAATTTCAGATAGTTCTATTTCGGTTTCTTCAGCAGAAATGAAAGATTACTACAAAAAACATATTTCTGATTACGAACAGAAAAATCAGAAAGTATTGGCTTATGTAACTTTCAATATCGAACCTTCAGAAGAAGACGATCAAGAAGCTCAGAAATATATTACTGATCTGAAATCTGACTTTATTTCAGCCGAAAACAACGAACAATTTGTTAATGCCAACGCTGATAGCCGTTTTGAACAGAAATATTTTACTGAATCAGAACTTGCCCCCGCACTTTCAGTATGGGCTTTCAATTCAGAAATTGGTTCAGTATATGGTCCTGTTAAAGAAATTGACACCTATAAATTATACAAACTGAATGAAGTAAAAATGTTGCCCGACTCTGTAAAAGCTAGCCACATTTTAATCAGAGTTCAAACTCAAGCCGAATTACAGGCAGCTAATGCTAAAATCGACAGTTTGAAAAAGGTTATCGAATCAGGAAGGCAGAGCTTTGAATTGGCTGCCCGCATGAATTCACAAGATGGTAGCGCTTCGAATGGTGGGGACCTTGGTTGGTTTAAACGCGGCATGATGGTAGCTCAATTCGAAAACGCAGCATTCAATGCTGAAAAAGACGAATTGGTGAGTGTTATGACCCAATTTGGTGTACACCTCATTAAAGTTACAGCACAGAGTTCAAAAACGAAGAACGTTCAATTAGCCGTTCTTGACAGAAAAGTAACCGCAAGTACAACCACTTATCAAAACATCTACGCAAAAGCAAGTCAATTTTCGGCAAAAGCTCAGGATCTTGATGGATTCAACCGCGTTGTAGCTGAGCAAAAACTCAACAAACGTTCGATTGCAGTTGGTGAAAACGATCGTTCAATACCCACGTTAGGCCCTATCCGTAACATGATCCGCGCTGCATTCCTCAGCGGAGAAACCGGTGACCTTGTTGTTGGACAAGACCGCTCTCCAATTTTCGAAGCTGACAATAAATTTGTTGTTGCTGCAATTGAAGGAGAATCTGAAGCTGGTACAAAATCTTTTGAATCGGTAAAAGCTGCTATTCACATGGCTGTTGCAAAAGAGAAGAAACAAAATATGTTGGTAGATCAGTTCAATAAATCACGTGGTTCAAGCATTGAACAGACAGCATCTTCACTTAATCTGGAAGTGGCCAGCGCTAGCGGTTTCCGTCCATTATACGGATCGGTAAATGCTATTGGCTACGAACCTGCTATTAACGGAGCAGTCGCAAAATTAGGCGTTGCACAACAATCTAAACCTATTGCCGGACGTAATGGTGTTTATATTGTTGAACTAACCGATAAAACCGGGCCTACTGCTGGCGACGTTAAAGCTGAAAAGAAAAGTTTGTTCCAAAACGCAAGCTATAGGGCTAGTTACCAAGCTTACGAAACACTTAAAAAGAATGCTGAAATAGAAGATCTCCGTTGGAAATTCTATTAATAGGAAAATATTCAAAGGAAAGCTGTTCGTTATGAACAGCTTTTTTTTGCACAGTACGCAACCATTTTGAATGCAAACGAATCAATTATCTGTAAACAATTATTTGATTCACTATGGAAACAAAAGACAATACGAGAAAAACAATTGGGATGAAAACTTCGGCACCAACGTGTGTACGGAGAAACAAGAAGATGCTGTTTGCCTTGCTCTTGTCGGCTTCACTGGCACTAACCTTATTTTCATGCGAAAAAGATGAAGACTACTATTCGCTTGGCGATGTGTGGATATCGATGGGCTTTATTGACCAGGCAAATGAAGGCTCTTTTTCAATAAGGCTCGACAACGGCGACACGCTGGTGCCAGTTTCCAACGCCGTTCCCTATTTCAAAACAGAGAATAACCAGCGCATTATGGTGAATTACACTATTTTGGACGAGGTAAACCAATCGACAAAAAAGTTCTACGTAAAAGTGAACAACCTTTACGAAATTCTCTACAAAGACATTATTGAATTAACCGCTTTGAACAATGACAGCATTGGAAATGACCCCGTTCACATTGTCGACATTTGGAAAAGTGGTTCAATTCTTAATGTCGAATTCAGTTTCCTGGGCGGAGGAATTACCCACTACATCAATCTTGCAAAACCAGCAGAAAACTCTGTTGGACAATCTGAACCTATTGAACTCGAATTGCGCCACAATGCACGAAATGATCCTTTCCAATACCAGTTGCGAAGTATTGTTTCGTTCGACCTTAAGAGCATTGAAATTATAGGACGCGATTCTATTCAATTTAAAGTCATTTCAACCGATTACGGCGGGAACAAACACACGTTTAGCAGTACCTATAAGTATTAACCTGAGTTCGACTTTATTTTTGAGTTCAGACCGCTTGTAAACAGTAAGATTCAATGCAAAATCACGCAGGAATAACGGGTTATTTTAAGTGATTTTAAAGCATAAGATTGCTGTTTACAAG
>JAAYAG010000108.1 GCA_012719495.1 Bacteroidales bacterium | reverse complement strand
TGTATGGCAATTGGCCGACATTATATTGTTGGTTACTGCTTTGCCTGCACTGGTTTGGTTTATGTTGAACAGTTTGCGTAAAGCTAAGGAAACAGTTATTCCTGCCGACGAACCTATTACCATACGCATTCAAAATCTGGTGAAAGTATATGGTCGCGATAACCGTTTTGTTCACGAGTGGAAAAGTTCTAAAAACTTGACTGAGAACTCAGAAATAAACAATTGGAGACGACTAAAAGTCGTAACATGGAAATTACCACTTATAGCTTTTGTGGCATTTTTGGCCTTCTTTCATGTAGATAGTGCGCTTTGGAAATTTATCTTTTTGGTTGTTCTCTATTTCATGGGAATAGATCTATTGGATACGTTCAAAAAATGGACTGTTCAAGATCCTGATATGGTATCGAAAACTTGGGCTGCAAAACTGGCAAACATGGTTTGGAAACTTTGGTATTGGTTTGCTCCTTTAGCTGCAGTGCTTTATCTGTATATAAGCTACCGAAACTTAGTTGCATCGATACTTATTGCCGTTTCGCTTTACATATTACTCTTCATTAAGTCTATTGCTGAAAAACTCGACCGTGAGCAAATTAACGTAAACCGGTTAACAGGACGTTTCAGCAAATTACGCCGTACGGTTTATGTGTTAGTATCGGGTATCCCGGTAATTGGTAAAAAGAGTATTCCGTTTAAAGCACTCAAGGGCGTTACCCTTCAAATTGAAAACGGTATGTACGGGCTTTTAGGTCCTAACGGTGCAGGAAAATCAACACTGATGCGAATTCTTTGTGGTATTTATGACCAAAGTTATGGCAAGGTGTGGTTTAATGATATTGATGCTTCGGCAAAACGCGAAGAACTGCAGGGGCTGATTGGCTACCTTCCTCAGGAGTTTGGAATGTACGAAAATATGAGTGCATGGGATTATCTTCAATATCAATCCATCCTGAAGAAAATCACCAATAAGGCTGTGCGTGACGAGCGAGTTGAAAACGTGTTGAAAAGCGTACACATGTGGGATAACCGGGACAAAAAAATCGGTTCTTTCTCTGGGGGTATGAAACAGCGCGTGGGAATTGCCCAAGTGTTACTGCATTTGCCGCGTGTACTTGTGGTTGATGAACCAACAGCAGGGCTCGATCCGCGCGAACGTATCCGTTTCCGTAATTTGTTGGTGGAACTGAGCCGTGAGCGCATTGTAATTTTCTCAACACACATTATCGAAGATATAGCCAGTTCTTGTAACCAATTAGCTGTACTGCGCCGAGGCGAAGTGCAATACATTGGATCACCCCGCAATATGACAGTTGAGGCACAAGGGCGTGTTTGGCAACTGGTTGTTCCCGAAGAAGAATTTGAAACCTTTGCTGCTCAAATGCATGTAGTTCATCATTTGAAAGAAGGAAACAACATCCGCTTGCGTATTATTGCAGCTACCCAGCCGCACCCCGAGGCAGTTTCGGTAGAACCGAACCTTGAAGATGCATATTTGTGGCTGCAAAAACGATGAATGGAATACATGGTAAACAATTAAAAACAACGAAATGAAGATATTCGATACCATAAAGCGACAGATCGTAATGATTTTCTACAATCTGAAAATCATCTTCGGAAATAAGTTTATCTATTTTCTGCTGGGAGCTGTTGGCCTGTTTTTGCTTATCACCATACTGAATCTTGCGCAGGGGCAGGTGCTGTCTCCGTCTGATGTATACGGAATATTGATGTTGGTAGGTGCTTTGTTGCTTTTTTATCCTGTTGCATTTGGCATTCAGAGCGACAAAGATGCACGTACCCTTGAAATAATATTCGGTATTCCCGACTATAGGTTTCGGGTGTGGTTCATGAGGGTGTTACTTATTTATGGCATTACATTTTTGTTTGTGCTTTTGCTAGGGTTTCTGCTAAAAGTAAGCTTGACCAATTTCCCATTGTTCAACATGGCTTTTTCAGTAATGTTCCCTTTGTTTTTTATGGGATTCTTAACCTTCTTTCTGGCAACGGTTACCCGTTCTGGCAACGGAACAGCGGCAATTATTATCATCATCTCGCTTGTTTTGATGATGTTTAGTAGTGCAATCCAAAACAGTCAGTGGAACGTGTTTTTTAATCCTTGGGGAAATACAAACGGCACTAATGCAATGGTATGGGCCAATATTACAATTAAAAACCGCATCTTTCTTATGGCTGGTGGCGTCGTTTTTATGTTGGCTGCGTTGCTTAATTTACAAAAACGTGAAAAATTTTTGGGATAATTTGAGTTTAAGATTAAACCAAATCACTGTTTTTTAATCTATAAAGAGTTGCAAGACATCAACAGTAATGTCTCAACAAGATTTTTTTTGATGTACAAAATTTAAAACACAGTTATTATGAAATTTAAAGCCTTATTTACATGTTTATTGATTGTCGTTGCAGTTATTGCATCGAATGCACAACCTCCACAAGGCGGTGGTTTCGGACAGATGGATCCTGAACAAATGGCTAAAAGCCAAACCGATCGTATGGCTGAGGATTTGAAATTGGATGATAAACAAAAAACTGAAGTTCAAGCCATCAATTTGAAATATTCAAAAAAGATGGGTGAAATTTTCCAAGGCGCTGGTGGTCAAGGAAACTTTGAAGACATGCGTAAGAAAATGGACGAAATGAATACGGAAAAGAATGCTGAATTGAAAAAAGTATTCACTGCCGAACAGTACACAAAATACGAAGCGTTGGAAAAACAACGTCAGGAAGAACGCCGTCAACGCATGCAACAACGCCAAGGTGGTGCTCCTGGTGGTGCTCCTGGTGCTCCTGGTGCTCCCGGCGGCCAACGTGGCGGCCAACGTGGTGGCCAACGCTAATTTAAGCAATAGAGAAATTTTCATCATAGGAGAGGATTTAAATAAGCTTAGTTTTGAAAAAGCAGGACATGTTCCTGCTTTTTTATTGCATGACACAATAGTTTCTTTAACCCTTACTGAAATAAAAAAGGATGTCATCCCAAAGAGGTGACATCCTTTTTATATTGTAGCGCTAGATTACTAGTATCTGTAATGTTCAGGTTTATATGGGCCTTCAACAGGAACGCCAATGTATTTTGCCTGTTCTTCTGAAAGTTTTGTAAGCTTAACCCCAATTTGTTCAAGGTGTAAGCGGGCAACTTCTTCGTCGAGGTGCTTCGGCAAGCGGTAAACATTGGTTTCAAGGTTTTTGGTGTACAATTCAATTTGTGCCAGGGTTTGATTGGTAAACGAATTGCTCATCACAAACGATGGGTGACCGGTAGCACAACCTAAGTTTACAAGGCGGCCTTCGGCAAGAAGGAATATAGAATGGCCATCGGGATAGGTGTATTTGTCGACCTGCGGTTTAATATTGGTTTTTTTAATTCCTTCCCATTTTTCAAGACGGCCTACCTGAATTTCATTATCGAAGTGGCCAATGTTGCACACAATCGATTGGTCTTTCATTGCAGCCATGTGTTCTGCTGTAATGATATCGCGGTTTCCTGTTGTTGTTACATAGATATTTCCTTCGCAAAGGGTTTCTTCCATTGGTTTTACTTCGAAACCTTCCATGGCAGCCTGAAGGGCGCAAATAGGGTCAATTTCGGTAACGATAACCCGGGCACCATACCCACGCATCGAACGGGCACAGCCTTTGCCAACGTCACCGTAACCGGCAACAACAACAACTTTTCCGGCAATCATCACGTCGGTAGCACGTTTAATACCATCGGCAAGTGATTCGCGGCACCCGTACAGATTGTCGAATTTAGATTTGGTCACCGAGTCGTTTACGTTGATGGCGGGGAACAACAACTTCCCTTCTTCCATCATTTGGTAGAGGCGGTGTACACCTGTGGTGGTTTCTTCAGATACCCCTTTTATTTCGGCGGCAACAGAACTCCAGCGCTTGGGTGTTTCGGCCAAAATTTTCTTAAGGCAGGCATACAGTTCAATTTCGTCAATCGCTTCTGTTTTAACATCAAGCAGCGACGAGTCTTTTTCTGCAGCACAGCCCAGGTGGATCATTAAGGTAGCGTCACCTCCATCGTCAACAATTAGTGTAGGCCCTTTGCCGTTTCCAAAATCGAGGGCACGTTCGGTACACCACCAATATTCGGCCAACGTTTCACCTTTCCATGCAAAAACTGGTATCCCGGCAGCAGCAATGGCTGCTGCAGCATGGTCTTGAGTTGAGAAAATATTGCAGCTTGCCCAACGAACCTGTGCTCCAAGTTCTACAAGGGTTTCAATAAGTACGGCGGTTTGAATGGTCATGTGCAGCGAACCCATAATCCGGGCGCCTTTAAGTGGCTTGGTCGTGCCGTATTTTTTGCGGAGGGCCATCAGCCCCGGCATTTCTTTCTCGGCTATTTCAATCTCTTTTCTGCCAAAATTGGCTAACGCAATGTCAGCAACTTTATATGGCAATGTTTTTTCGTTTACTAATGTCATGTTTACAAAAATTAGGTTGCAAAGATAGTGTATAGCTTGCAGATTGGCAAACTCACATTTCGTGCGATTTATTTCTATGTATTAATGCAAAAAGAACTTGTGGTTAAATAGTTACAGCGTTAATTCAACGGTAGTGGAAAAAGGCTTTCAACGGTTTTCCTGTCTTCAATCAGTTGAAGCCGGAGGTCCTCTATGGAAGCAAACTTTTTCTCGTCGCGAATTCTTTTCAGGAATTTTATAGTTATTTCTTTCTGGTATATATCGCCTTCGAAAGCGAAGATATGTACTTCAATGGTTCGATGGTCGGCATTGGCGTCAATAGTAGGCCGGTAACCGATGTTGAGCATTCCGTTGTATGTTTTTCCTTCGAATGAAACGGTTACCGCGTATACTCCTTCGTCGGGAATCAGTTTTGAAAAATCGGCAGTTACAATGTTTGCGGTGGGGAAGCCAATGTTACGGCCTATCTGGCTGCCGCTGGCAACGGTACCTGTAAGCTGGTAGTTATAACCCAAATATTCATTGGCTTTTTCTATTTCACCTTTTTGCAGGGCATTGCGCACTTTCGATGAGCTGATATCGACATCGTTAATCAGAAAGGTCTCTATTTTTTCAACCCCGAAATGCAGCTTTTGCGATAAGGCAACCACATTGTCGAAAGTACCTTCGCGGTTTTTTCCTAAGCGATGGTCGTGCCCGATAACAAGCGTGTGAAGGCCTAGCTTTTCGATTAGGATCTCACGAATGAATTGTTCGTAGGTTAGCTCGGCAAAGTCGATCGTGAAAGGGTACACCACTAGGTGATCTATTCCGGCTTCTTCAATCAAGCGTGC
The DNA here is from genome assembly GCA_012719495.1 of Bacteroidales bacterium. Classification (GTDB taxonomy): domain Bacteria; phylum Bacteroidota; class Bacteroidia; order Bacteroidales; family Prolixibacteraceae; genus CAYMTR01. The sequence continues at coordinate 84,432 of JAAYAG010000108.1, read as the reverse complement.
CTTTTCTTCAAAGGTGGTAAGCAAACGAAGGTTCGATTCGTGGGCCGAAACGACCAGCCGTGGGTGGGGGTAAAACGTAAAAATCACACTTTCACCTTGTACGTTGCGCGCCAGGTTATTCAACCGTGAAATAACTTGCTTATGCCCCAGATGTACGCCATCGAAGGTGCCGATAGTTATTACCGGATTGGTGGCTTTGAACAGGTTGATGTCGTGATGTATTAGCATAGATATAACCGATAATTATTTAATTTTGAGTTTTACCTTGCATTAATGCTACCTGCAAAAGTAATTCTTTTGTTCGATCCAGCTTATGTAAAGTCTTAAAAATTGTTATAAGCGAAACGGCTTAACCCTAATTTAGTATATTAGCGGCAAATAGTACGCAAAGGCGATTAACAAGTTTAAATGACATATAATGGAACTAACATATCCTAATGACAACGGTTCTGATTTTTACCCTGACATTATAGAAAGCCCCAAAACAAATATTGGTGAGAATACATTCTTATCCAGTCGGATAGGAGTTATTTTTATGGCGATATTTTTTAGTTTATTTTTATTTTCTTGTTCAAAGCCAGGTCAGGTTACAATTAAAGGGACTATTACAAATTCACTTACCAACAAGGTTTACCTCGACAAATTGGGCATAAATGAAACTTTTCCGTTCGATTCAACTAGCATTGGCAAAGATGGCGAGTTTACATTGAAAAGTATGGTCAATCAGCCTACTTTTTTTCTCCTTAGGCTTGGGGATCAGAGGTTTATTACCCTTTTGCTCGACTCTGCAGAGCGAGTTGCCCTTTCAGCCGATTTTATCAATTTCTCATCTGATTACGAAATTAAAGGGTCACCAGGTTCAGAAAAGGTTCTTTTGCTCAATCGGCACCTGATGCGTACAAATGCTTCACTTGATTCGCTGCAATCGTTGTTGAACCTTCAGCGTGGCGATGCTGATTTTGATGCTAAAAGGAATGTTTTACTCGATAAGATGAATGCATTGTACAATAAGCAGCAAGAATTTTCGAACAAATTCATTCTCGAAAATCCGTTTTCGCTGGCGTCGGTATTGGCAATTTATCAGAAATTCAGTAACGGTAATTATGTAGTGCAGGATTTGCAAACCATTAAAGTGGCAGCTTCTGCTTTATATTCAATGTATCCTAATTCTGAACACGCAAAGACCTTGTACGAAGATGCCAAAACCATTATGAAAAATGTAAAAAACCAGCAATTGCAGGCATATATCAACCAAGTTGGGGTTAATTCGCCCGATGTTTCGTTGCCCGATGTAAGCGGACGTGAAGTAAAGCTATCGTCGATGCGCGGAAAATATGTTTTGTTGCATTTCTGGTCAGCTTTCGATGCAACAAGCCGGATAATGAACCCGGTGCTAAAAGAAAACTACAAAGAATTTAAAAATAAAGGGTTCGAAATTTATCAGGTCAGCATTGATACAACAAAGCAAGCATGGGTGCAAGCAATTGAGAGAGATCAGCTTACTTGGACAAATGTTGGCGATATGAATGGAAGCAATGTGGCTGTTGCCAACTACAATGTGCAAATGATCCCGTTCAACTATCTGCTCGATCCCGAGGGAAAAATCATTGCCCGTGATTTGAAAGGACCTGCCCTTCACCGTAAATTGAGCGAAATTTTGAACTGATTGTTTTCAATATTCGATGCTTTTGGCCCACTTTGGGCTTGCGAAGGTGTTTTTTCATACACCTTATATGTTTTTTTCTATCTTGCGCACGTTTTTTTAAAACCGGATAGTGGAAATTTGAGTTCCGGTGAACCTGGCCATTGGTTACGCTAATTAAAATAGTGTACTCATTAATTTGAAAAAGGGATTGACCGATAGAAAAACATATTTTATCTCCGATGTCCATCTAGGAGCTCCGGCACTTAGCAATAATGCAGGTCGTGAACGTTTGTTTGTTGACTTGCTTGACCAGGCAGGGCGCGATGCCAGTGAGATTTATCTGTTAGGCGATATTTTCGACTTTTGGTATGAATATCGTAAAGTAGTGCCGCGTGGTTTTGTACGTACGTTGGGGAAAATTGCTGAATTGACAGACCGGGGAATAAAAGTCCATTTTTTTACAGGAAACCACGACGTTTGGGTAGACGATTATTTGCCGTCAGAAATCGGGGTTATCGTTCATCGCGAACCTATTGTTACCACAATTGCCGGTAAAGTGTTTTATCTGGGGCATGGTGATGGACTCGATCCGTCAGACCGGGGATATATGTTGCTGAAACGATTATTTACCAGCAAAACAGCCCAATTCTTTTTTTCGCGCTTACACCCCAATGTCGCCCTCTGGTTTGGGCATAGTTGGGCAAAAAAGAGCCGTATATCGAAAGGAGTACAACCAGAGTATGCCGACGATTTGGAAAATGAAGCCGCTGTATGCTTTGCTCGTCAATTCATAAAAAAACAGCATGTCGATTATTTTATTGTTGGACATCGGCATGTGCTGAACCAGACCGAAATTAGCCCTGGAACAATGTTGTTCTTCCTGGGAGAGTGGTTCAATTTTTATTCGTTTGCCGTGTACGACGGCATCAATGTAGAATTAAAACGTTTTCAAAAATAGATTACTATAATCTTTTTTTATGGGAAAAGAAATATATACAAAAATTATTGCTTCGGGAAGCTTTATTCCTGAGGTGCTTGTGAAAAACGACGATTTTCTTTCGCGTCAGTTCTACGATTCGAAAGATCGGAAGGTGATCGATAAACCGAACAGAGAAATTATTGATAAATTTCATGAGATTACCAATATAGGTGAACGTAGGGTAGTAACAAGCCAGCAGGTCACCTCAGACCTGGGTGCGCTTGCTGGCCTCGATGCCTTGGAGAGTGGCGGTATTGATCCCGATTCTCTTGACTTTATTATCGTAGGTCATAATTATGGTGATATGCATGAAGGATCCAACAATTCGCTACTCATTCCTAATGTGGCAGCCAGGGTAAAGCAAAAAATGAACATTGTAAAGCCGTCGATGATTGCTTTTGATGTTATTGCAGGTTGTCCGGGATGGGTACAAGCCATGATTGTTGCCAATGCTTTAATTAAATCCGGTATACATAAGCGGGGATTGGTTGTTGGAGCCGATGTGAATACCCGTGCCAGCGATCCATACGATCGTGACTGTATGATTTTTGGAGATGGGGCAGGGGCCGTCGTGGTCGAAGGTATAGAAAGTGATGTTCCTGTTGGGATTCTTTCGCAGGCCGAACGTACCGATGCTGTTGAGAGTGCCGAATTTTTAACAATGGGTCCCTCGCTGAACCCCGATGCTGATCAGGATAAACGTTACCTTCGAATGTTAGGGCATAAGGTGTATGTGTATGCATTGCAATACGTACCAGGTGTGGCTAAAGAAGCCATTGATAAAGCGGGCCTGGCACTTTCCGATATAAACAAAGTACTCATTCACCAGGCAAACGAAAAAATGGATGAGGCAATTTGTCAGCGACTGATGCGCTTATATAAGGTAAAAGGAGACACAACCAGTATTATGCCGATGACAATTAGTAAACTCGGAAATACCTCATCGGCTACCATTCCTACTATGTTCGATATGATTAAGAAGAAGAAAATGCCAAATCACGAAATCAAAAGTGGTGATAACATTATTTTCACTTCGGTAGGGGCGGGCATGACCATTAACGCTATTGTTTATCGCGAACCATAAGCAACTGAAATATACCAAAACAAAAGGGCTATCCACATTGGGCAGCCCTTTCGTTTTTTATTTATGATCGTTTTTTACTAAGAAACGGGCAATACGCCGCGTGCGCTGTTCGACATATACGTTACGGTGGCCAATTTCATTTTTTATAGCCTCGGCTGTGTAATGTCTTATAGTAATTAAACTTAGCCCGTCGTTGTATTTCACCTCGAACTGATCCGACAATTTCTCAATCAGTTCCATTATTCCATGTTCGGGAACATCAATAGAAATTGACAGGTTAAGGGCAGAGAGTTGTATGAGGTTGATTTTCATTCCAAGTTCGTGAAATATTTCGAAGCTCCATGCCAGACTATCTTCATCCATAAACGAGAAATCGGGTTGCGACAGAGTAATCAGTACCTGACGGGATTTCATTACAAAAACCGGAATAGGGTTTGAATATTCTTTATCCTGTTCGGGGCCGATAATTGTTCCTTCAACTTCGGGCTCGATAAAAGACCGCACATGAAGCGGTATTTTGTTGTTATATAATGGTTTAATGGTTTTTGGGTGAATTACTTTGGCTCCAAAAAATGTGAGCTCAACAGCTTCGCGGTAACTCATCTCATCTATTTTGACGGGATTCTTGAAGTATTGTGGGTCGGCATTGAGTATGCCCGGTACATCTTTCCATATTTCTACCTTTTCGGCTTTTAATATGCTTCCAAGGATAGCTGCGGTGTAGTCAGAACCTTCGCGGCCCAGTGATGTGGTGAGGTCTGAGTTGGTTGCCCCTATAAAGCCTTGTGTAAGATAAATTTTCTCGTCGGCAAACGAAAATTCCTGACTGATGAGCTTTGCCGATAGTTCTTCGTCTACATTGGCTTCGCGCCATTTATCGTCGGTTTTCAGGCTGAAACGTATGTCGATCCACTTATTTTTTATTCCGGATTTGATCAGGTAAGCGCTTACAATTTTTGTTGAAAGCAGTTCGCCATAACCAATAAACTGGTCGTATTCAAAATTAAAATTGAGCGAAGGGAGGCGGTGCAGGCGATCTTCGATGCGGAAAAACATGGAATCGATTTCTGAAAAAACAGGATCGCTGCTATCGAAAAGGTCTTCCATAATTTGCGTATGGTAATTTTTGATGGCCGTAAGTTGCTCCCATTTTTTATCGTCTTTATTCACATATAGGCGAATCAATTCTTCGAGTGCGTTGGTTATTTTTCCCATGGCCGACACTACAACCACTAATCTGCCCTCGGCTTTCCCTACTATGGAGGCCAGGTTTTTAACACCGGCGGCATCTTTCACCGATGCTCCGCCAAATTTGAATACTCGCATATCTTAGTTCTATTTTTTGTAAAAAGGCAGACACAAAATAAAAGAAAATTTCGAGTTTTTATCCGCTTGTTTGAAAAATGTCTGCCACCTCGATTTTCTTGATTTGATTTTTGGTTGTCCAATTTTGCTTCAGTTTGTGTAACCTTTAATATTTTTGGAAAGCGAGGAATCCTTTCCGTATCAATACTTTCTATATTGTTAATTCACCGCAAATCATTTTATAAAACGATCTTAATGGTTTTATATCTCATATCTTGCATGCGTAACCATTGCGGTAACGGCTTATTTCGTGCTGTTTACCTCTTGATTATGAGCATTTAGAGGGTTTGTAGTATTTGGATTTTGTGTAATACTATCCTTTTTTTAAAACGTATTGCTTTTAATTTGTTTTTCAAAGCAACTTGTGAAATAAAAATTGCAGTCTTTTTTTAGTTTTAATAGTATCATTGAGCGGGTGTTTAATCCAATTAATATTATTTTTGCCTCGCTAACAAACAAATTCTTAATCGAACAAGCATGTTGTGGAACAAGCAATCTTCAATGAATATTTTCGGTGCAACATGTTATGTCTATTGTTTCTTGCACAATTCTTAAAAAAAACAAATCATTTATACCTGATTCGAGCATGTTCGTAACCAGTACCAACACGGATGAATACTCACATGCGGGTACCATCCAAACAGAAAAACATATCAAATTCGAATGAAAGTAAAAAAATTATCCTGCAAGGGTTTGGGAATGACGCTCTTGCTTATGCTGCTGGTTTGTAATTTATTATACGCACAGCAACCCAGTGAAGAAAAATGTGGCGATAAAAGAGAAAAACACACGCTTGCCAGTCCAGTGTTTGAACCGCTTACCGATGAAAATGTCTATTTTTCGAATGGCAGCATTATAACCCATCCGGGGCAAGGAGCAAATGGTGCCGACTTATCCTACTCTTGGGATGATAATATATGGGGTTTTAATTTCAATAAAGATGAATCTTATTCTCTTGCAACACGCGTAGTTATCAACGATCCCAATATGGCTATCGACTCCGTGCGAATTTATGGCTATCAGGAATATTCAACTACAACATCGACATTTACCCATGGTTATTTACGCATTTGGGATGCCAGGCCTATGGACGGTGGTAAAATAATATGGGGCAGCCATTCTGCAAATATTATGACAAACACCTATTGGACTGGTGTTTATCGAGGTACATCACTTTCCAGTACCGATAGGCCAATAATGGCGATTACCTTGTCAACAGAAGGCCTTGTTTTTCAAAATCCAGGAACGTACTGGTTCGATTTCTCTACCGAGGGAACACTTTCTTCTGGTCCTTGGTGTCCTCCAATAAAAGCAGGTAGCGACTTGCAATATAATTCTGGTTGGGAAGTTGAGGCCCACACGTTCCCGATTGACGTGTTTGCAGAACCTACGTGCGATTATATAAGTTTTTTATCAGCTTCTCTTGATGGAACATCGGCAACTATTAATTTTATTTCTGAAAACAACAGGGCAAATATCCGGTATGGCATAAAAGGGGCTGGCTTAGATGAGGCAACTTATGTCAATAATGTTTCTAGTCCTTTTGTTATAAATAATTTGGAGCCGTTCAATGTTTACGAAGTGTATATTCAATCGATTTGCCCCAATGGAGAGTTGGGTTTTTGGCAAAAACTAACCGACTTGAATATCCGGTGTGGAGGAACCTCATGCGGAGTGATATTTAACCTTTCCGACTCGTATAGCGACGGCTGGAATGGGGCAAAAATACATGTGTATGAAAATGATCAGCTTCTTCAAACCATGACAATAAGTTCAGGCAGAAGTTTTATCGATACGCTCTTGTTTTGTGAAGGTTCTAAAGTTAATGTAGTTTTTGAACGGGGATCATATCCTAACGAGTGTTCCCTTAGTATACTCGACGGACAGACCAATTCTCTTTTATATGGATTCAGTTCGGGTAACGCTCCTGCTGCCGGAACAATCTATTCTTTTGTGAAAGGATGTGGTACTTGTTCGCCAGCGACCTCGTTAACTGCTAGTGATATTACATCGCACAGCATTTCTCTCGACTGGACCGATAATAATCCTGTCCCTGGTGGGTGGATTGTCGAATATGGAGAACCTGGTTTTAGTATTGGAAGCGGAACTGAAGTTGTGTGTTCACAAAAACCGGTTGTAATTGACAATTTGGAAGAAGCACGTCCTTATTCCTTTTATGTGAGAAAAGAATGCGCAAACAATTCGGGTTTAGTATTTTCAAATATGCTGGAAGCATCAACATTATGTAATGCCGATTGCCGCTATATTTTCAGCCTTACCGATTCAAGAAATGACGGATGGCATGGTGCAAAAATCAACGTATATGAAAATGGATTGCTCCGATCAACAATGACCATCAGCTCTGGAGGTTCTTTCTCTGATACCCTCTCGTTTTGTTCTGGTTCACAAGTCGATATCGATTATTTAAAGGCTAGCTGGTCGAGTGAATGCGGATTCTCGGTTAAGAAAGAACTTACTAACGAAGTGCTTTATCAATTTCTTGCAGGCAATTCACCTAATACAGGCATAATCCATTCATTCAATAACCAATGTGGTAGTTGCTTGCGTCCGCTCAGTGCCAATGTTGCCAGAGTTGAGAACACAAATTGTTTGCTGTCTATTTCGCCAGCAAGCCCTGGCGCCAGCACTAACTATTTAATAGAATATGGCGAAAAGGGGTTTGTATCAGGGAGCGGGACATTTATTGAAGCTCATGGCTCGAATGGATTGATTACCGGGCTATCATCGGGAACACGCTACGAAGCTTATATTTCTGCGGTATGTGGCGATGGTATGCGGAGTTTAGTGTTAGGCCCAATTTCATTCTCTACTCCAGGTCTTAATTCTTGTAATACTATTTTCAATTTGGTTGACAGTTGGGGAGATGGTTGGGACGACAATGCTCTACAAATCTATCAAGATGGTGAATTGGTAAAAACTCTTACCTTCTCAAACGGATCAAGCTTAACCGATACAATGCAATTCCCAAATAATTCATTTGTTGAACTTAAGTTTATTAATAGTGCGTGGTCAAGCGAGTGCGGTTTGACGGTAATCAATGGAGCTAGTGGGGAAACCATGTTCAGCTTCTTGCCAAAAGCTGATCCTCCAACCGGAATAGTTTATTCATTTACCGGTTCATGTAGTGATTGTGGATCGGTTGATAATTTCCGGGTTAGCCAAGTGGGAAGCAATTTAATTGCAGTTGAATGGGACGGTGGGACCGGAGGTTTCAATTACCAGCTTTACTGTCTGGAATCTGGCGTTAAAATTGGGCAGGGAACGCCGGTAACAACCACTAACAACCACTACGAATTTACTCAGCTCAAACGGAGTACTTACTACGATGTTTATTTGCGCAAAATGTGTTCAACAACAGCCGGATCTGAGTGGTATTCTCTTGGTCATTTAAAAACGAGCTGTTTAAATACCTATCAGGTGACCGATGCCGGGGGCATTTTCTGTCCCGACTATAACAATGCTGCGGTGAAACTCTCGAAATCGGACAGTGAAATCAGGTATACACTTTACCTTGATGGCGCTGCTACTACCATTGCCTTACAAGGAACCGGGGCTGCCCTCAATTTTACAAGTGTTTCAGCTACAGGAAACTATACTGTTGTTGGTGTGGATCCTATAAGTGGGTGCTCTGCTCCTATGCTTGGATCGTATCAGTTTGAAAAATATCCCGAATTACAATTGCAGGCTGAGCTTTTGGAAGCTGTTAAGTGCTATGGCGTTAATGACGGAGCAATTGCCATTAGCTCACCAGCTAACAGCATTCAATATTCAATTAATGCAGGAGGCCGTTGGCAAACCAATTCTGTTTTTACGTCGCTTAATGCAGGGACTTATACCCCGGCCATAAAAGATACCAATAATTGTGTGCATTTGGGCGAAGCGTTTGAAATTCCTAATGTAGCTCAACTTGTAGTTAATTCGGTGGTGAAAACAAACCTAACATCGAATACCGCCATAGATGGAACCATTATTATTTCGGCTTCCGGAGGTTCGGGCATACTCGAATATTCAATTGATAACGGAAAAACATGGAGCTTTTCAAATGGTTTTACTTCGCTCGATAAAGGAAAATATTATGTAGTGCTTAAAGATACTAACGATTGCACGCTGGCATACATAAATAATCCAGTAGAAGTCTTGTCATTTGTCAATGTTGAAGCATTAGGGTTGAATGAAAAAATTATGGTATATCCAAATCCGTCAACTGGGCATTTTACTGTTCGCTACAATGGCAGCGAGGAAGAAGCAACGGTAACGGTAATTAATAGTCTTGGGCAAAAGATATATTCTGAAAATGCAGATTTCAGGGTGAATGAAGAACATGTTATGTCGCCTGAACCTGCACTTAAGCCCGGCAGCTATCTTATCAGGGTTGAAACTCCAACACGAGGGTATTCTCAGTTGTTGCTAGTGAAATAAAGACTTGGAATAGTATATAGAGAAAAGCTGTCATGGTAATTACACTATGACAGCTTTTTTTATTTAATGATTTTGAAAGGAATAAATATCTCAGATTCTCCCATTCGTATCAAAATTGCAATTGAACCTAAGGGGTTTTGATATTTTTATTCATGAAAATTATATTTATGAAATTGAATTATTGAAGAGATTTTTTCTCAACAGGGTTTTAATTGGATAGTTTTTTCCCGATAGGAGATTGCTATACTTCAAGATATGAACTTTTATATTCGATATTTAATATATTTCGCCTATATTAATTCTAAACTGAAATGAAAGAAGAGTGAATAGTTATAAATTGTTATTCTAAAAAATCAAATTATTTCTTTTTTCATTCGAATACTGATTATCTTTACGGCTCAGATTTAACCAATCTTATATTACAAAATTTCAATACTGAAATCTTTTTGACATAAATAGAGCAATTATGATTTGGAATGAAAATATTGAATGTGCTTCGCGCGATTCAATGAGCCAACTTCAAACAGAACGTTTGATCAGGACAGTAAAACGTGTATATCACGACGTACCGTATTATAGGAAAAAAATGCAGGAAGTAGGGCTAGTGCCTGAAGATATTCGAACATTAGACGATCTTGTAAAACTTCCTTTTACCACAAAGACCGATCTTCGTGACAATTATCCGTTCGGTACCTTTGCCGTTCCAATGTCAGAAATTGTACGTATTCATGCTTCTTCAGGGACTACTGGCCGGCCAACAGTAGTTGGTTATACCCGAAATGACATTGCTATGTGGGCCGAAAATGTGACCCGCTCGTTGTGTATGGCCGGGGTAACCAAAAACGATTTGGTGCAGGTTGCTTATGGGTATGGCTTGTTTACCGGCGGCTTGGGGCTGCACTATGGTACAGAGAACCTTGGCGCAAGCGTAATCCCAATTTCAGGAGGTAATACCCAAAAGCAAATTCAATTACTTCAGGATTTTGGTTCGACTGTAATTTGTTGCACTCCTTCATACGTGCTTCATATTGCTGAAGTATTGGAAGAAATGAAAATAGATGCTTCGTCGTTGAAACTTCGGGTGGGCATTTTTGGCGCCGAACCCTGGTCGGAAAACATGAGACGCGACATCGAAAAGAAATTAAAAATTAAAGCCATCGATATTTACGGGCTGAGCGAAGTAATGGGGCCGGGCGTTTCGTGCGAATGTACTCACCAAGCTGGAATGCATATCAATGAAGATCACTTCATTCCTGAAATAATTAATCCTGAAACTTTACTGCCGGTTGAACCAGGGGAAGTGGGAGAGTTAGTATTTTCTACCATTACCAAAGAAGGAATTCCGCTGTTGCGTTACCGCACACGCGACCTTACCCGTCTTATTTACGACAAATGCGAATGTGGAAGAACGTTGGTGCGTATGGAAAAATGCAAAGGCCGCAGCGACGATATGCTCATCATTCGTGGGGTCAATGTATTCCCGTCACAAATTGAAAGTGTATTGCTCGAAATGAGCGAAACAGAGCCGCATTATCTTATCTTTGTAGAAAGGGAAGGAAACCTCGATACTGTGAAAGTCCAGGTTGAAGTGCAGGAACAGTTCTTCTCTGACGAGATAAAAGAACTACAAAACCTGACTAAAAAGATCAAATACAAGCTCGAAAGCACATTGGGAATTTCAGTTACGGTACAACTTGTTGAACCTAAAACAATTGAACGGTCTGCGGGAAAAGCAAAAAGAGTAATCGACAACAGAAAAATTTAATACTATTGCCATGATAATTAAGCAACTGTCCGTATTCCTCGAAAACAAATCAGGACGTTTGTGCGAGGTAACTAATATTTTGGGCGAAGCAGGCATCAATATGTCAGCTTTCAGCATTGCCGATACCAGCGATTTTGGTATCCTCAGGGTAATTGTTTCTGATCCAGATAAAGCACTTCAGGTGCTTCGCAATAACCATTTTTCGGTGAACCTTACCGAAGTTATCTGCCTTAGTTGCCCAAATGTTCCCGGAGCCATGGCAAAAGCTCTGAATATTCTTAACGAAGAGCAGATTCCTATTGAATACATGTATGCTTTCTCTATGGGCGAAGTTGCGAACGTTGTAATAAAACCAACTAATGTTCGAAAATGTATCGAAGTATTGCAGAAGTATGAACTTGATTTGTTGAAATCCAGCGATTTATATAAAATGTAAACGGCCTGAAAAGTGATTAAATTTTTTAACGACAGATAAATATTCGGAAAAAATAAACCTCTCTTTTTTGTTTTTCGTTATTTTCAGCCCGTGAATAAATTTAGCTGGTAAAAGGAAATTTTTTAATCAGAGTTTGACACTAATTTATAGCAATTGATTATGGTTCAGTCATGGAGTGACATATTTTTTGGCATTTGCTGCAAATTGTTCCCGGAGGAGTGATAACCAAATGATATTATCTGAACCCGGGGCTAAACCCGGGTTTTTTATTATTTAAACAAAAGAAAAACACAATGAATATTAAAAAAGTAGCCATACAAGGAATCGTAGGGTCGTTTCACGAAGATGCAGCCCAACGATACTTTGGGGATGAAAAAATTGAAATTATTGAATGCCGTACGTTCAGAAAAGTTTGCCAGCTTGTCGACTCCGACCAAGCCGATATTGCGGTGATGGCCATAGAAAACGCCATTGCCGGAAGCTTACTCGAAAATTACGGTTTGCTGCGTGATTATCACCTTAAAATCACCGGTGAAATATACCTACACATACAAATGAACTTGTTGGTGTTGCCTGGGGTGAAGAAAGAAGATATTGTAGAAATACATTCGCATCCCGTAGCTATTAAGCAATGTGCTGAATATATCGATGCTACTTTTGGTGAAATATCGCTTGATGAATCGTTTGATACTGCTGGTTCGGCAAAAAACATAGCAAAAAATAATCTTAGGAATGCCGCTTGCATTGCCAACGAACGCTCGGCTGAGATTTATGGACTCGAGATTCTTGACAAAGGAATCGAAACCAACAAAAGAAATTATACACGGTTCCTGATCCTTTCAAAATATTACCACCACTCCGAAGATGCTAACAAAGCATCAATTTGTTTCGAGGTTGGGCACTTTTATGGCTCTTTAGCTAAAGTATTGAATATATTTGCCGAAAATAAAATAAACCTCACCAAAATACAATCGGTTCCCATTATTGGAAAACCCGATGAGTACTCGTTTCATGTTGATATTGAATGGGAAAACTCAAATAACTACGAACAGGCAATCCATCAGGTGCTCAAAAACGTTTCGAGCCTAACTGTACTTGGAGAATATGTTCGCGGCGAACGGAAAATTTACGACGTATAACAAAGGCATTGCCAATAATATAGTTTAACAGAACATGATACAATCAACTCCCATCAAGAGGGAAATCGTAGAAAAACATTTATCATCCTTGAATATCAGTGATATGAACAGAGCTTCGATTCGCGAAGTTGTTCAAATAGTTGATATGATTGAAGCCGAAACGGGCGAAAAATATGTTCGTATGGAAATGGGTGTACCCGGGTTGCCAGCTGCCAAGGTCGGAATCGATGCCGAGATTGAGGCATTGCACCGTGGTGTTGCTTCGCTTTATCCAAATATCAATGGTATTCCTGAACTTAAAACCGAAGCGGCGTTATTTGTGAAGAACTTTCTTGACATCGACGTAAAGCCTGAACATTGTGCACCTTCAACAGGTTCAATGCAAGCTACTTATGCACTGTTTCAGGTGTCTTCGTGCTGTGATGCGGCAAAAGATACCGCGCTGTTTATCGATCCGGGATTTCCTGTTCAGAAACAGCAATTTATGATGATTGGTGCAAAATTCGAATCGTTCGATGTGTATAATTTCCGGGGAGAAAAACTTCGTGAAAAACTTGAATCGTATTTTTCAAAAGGAAACATTCATTCGGTAATTTATTCAAACCCGAACAACCCAACATGGGTTTGTCTCACCGAAGATGAATTGAAAATTATTGCTGAGTTAGCCAATAAATATGATGTTATTGTGATGGAAGACCTTGCCTATTTTGGCATGGATTTCAGAAAAGACATTTCGCGTCCGGGGGTGGCACCTTTTCAATCAACAGTGGCAAAATACACCGACAATTATGTGTTGTTTATCTCGGCATCGAAAATATTCTCCTATGCCGGGCAGCGTATAGCTGTGATAGTTATGTCTGATAAGCTTTTCAACCGTAAATATCCAGCCCTCGAGAAACGTTTTATGATGAATACATTTGGTAATACGGTTATATACAGGGCTTTATATGCACTTTCGTCGGGGGTGACCCATTCGGTACAATTTGCCATGGCTGCCATGCTGAAAGCGGTAAATAACGGAACGTTTAATTTTGTTGATGAGCTAAAAGAATATGCTGAAAAAGCCCATGTCATGAAAAAACTTTTCACCGATAACGGCTTCAGTATTCTATACGATAAAGATATTGATCAGGATATTGCCGATGGTTTTTATTTCACCCTGAGTTATGGCTCCATGAAAGCCGGTGAACTATTGCACGAGCTTATGTGTTATGGCATCAGTGCAATAACACTTTTAAGTACCGGAAGCAAACAAGAAGGATTGAGGGCTTGTGTAGCTCCTGTAAAACGAGCTCAATTTGGTGACCTTGAAATGCGGTTGAAACAGTTTTTGGCTGATCATCCCAAGGATTAATAGAATAAACATAATAAATAAAATAGAACAATGGCGAAAGCAAGAGGAGCAGTAGTAGTTGACAACGAAAAATGCAAAGGCTGTAACCTTTGTGTCGTCGCTTGTCCGTACGGCGTGTTAAACCTTAATAAAGAGGTGAATAGCAAAGGGTATAACTACTCTTATATGGAGAATCCGGAGTTGTGTATTGGTTGCACTAACTGTGGAATGGTGTGTCCCGATAGTTGTTTGACTGTTTATAGGGTAAATTCCTGAAAAACGCGGGAATAATAAATTAAGTAGAAACTTTAAAATCATCCATACAATGGGAGACTTACGTTTAATGAAAGGGAATGAGGTAATCGCCGAGGCTGCAATACGTTGCGGATGCGATGGCTACTTTGGATATCCAATTACCCCTCAATCCGAAATAATGGAAACTTTAATGGCTCGCCGTCCCTGGGAAGAAACAGGCATGGTTGTTTTACAGGCCGAAAGTGAAGGCGCTTCTATCAATATGATATATGGAGGTGCTTCTTCGGGGAAAAAAGTAATGACTTCATCGTCGAGCCCAGGGATAAGCCTTATGTCTGAAGGGTTATCTTATCTGGCAGGTGCTGAGTTGCCTTGCCTCATTGTTAATGTTCAGCGTGGAGGCCCTGGGTTGGGAACAATCCAACCTTCGCAATCGGATTATTTTCAAGCAACCAAAGGCGGTGGGCATGGCGATTTTCAACTTATCGTGTTAGCGCCCGCTTCTGTTCAGGAAATGAACGATTTTGTCGATTTAGGCTTCGAACTTGCCTTCAAATACCGTAACCCGGCAATGATTCTTGCCGACGGGGTTATTGGACAAACCATGGAGAAAGTGGAACTTAGCGACTATAAACCTCGCTGGACTGAACAGCAAATTGAAGAAATGCATGGAAGTTGGGCGGCAAACGGTAAAAAAGCGAATCGCAATCAGCATATCGTTACTTCACTTGAATTGGTTTCTGAACGCCAAGAAAAATTTAACCAAAAGCTTCAGGCAAAATACCGCAAAATGGAAGAAGAAGAAGTTCGCTATGAAATGATTCAGTGCGATGATGCTGAGTATGTTATTGTGGCATTCGGTCTTTCGGCACGTATAAGTCAGAAATCGGTTGATATTTTGCGTGAAAAGGGCATTAAAGTCGGTTTGTTACGTCCGATTACACTTTTCCCGTTTCCAACCAAAATTATCAGCGAGCTCGCCAATCGAGGAGTGAAAGGCTTCCTTTCGGTAGAGATGAATGCGGGCCAGATGGTACAAGATGTACGCCTGGCAGTAAATGGTAAAACAAAGGTAGAATACTTTGGCCGTATGGGCGGTATGATTACCAATCCGGGCGAAGTGGCTGATGTGGTTGAATCAAAATTAATCGGGAAATAACTATGGCAGATTTACAGTTACAAGATATCATTAAACCCGAAAACAGGGTTTATGGGAAATCAAAAGTTCTCACCGATAAGCCGATGCACTACTGCTACGGTTGTAGTCATGGGGTGGTTAACAAGCTTATTGCCGAAGTGATTGAGGAAATGGGCATTCAGGATAAAACAGTTGGTGTTTCGCCTGTTGGATGTGCTGTTTTTATGTATGATTACATCGATGTTGATTTTATGGAGGCAGCCCATGGTAAGGCTCCTGCTGTTGCTACAGGATATAAACGTACCAACCCCGATAAGTATGTGTTTACCTATCAGGGCGATGGAGACCTTGCAGCAATTGGCACCGGAGAAACTTTTCATGCCGTAAACCGGGGTGAAAATATTGTGATGATTTTCATCAATAATGCAATTTACGGTATGACAGGCGGTCAAATGGCCCCAACTACCATGCTGGGACAGGTTACTGCAACTACTCCTTATGGCCGCGATGTCGATTTGAATGGCTACCCACTGAAAATAACTGAATTGCTGGCTCAGCTTCCCGGAGCAGCGTATGTTACCCGTCAAAGTGTTCATACACCTGCTAACGTGCGGAAATGCAAGAAAGCTATCAGAAAAGCGTTCGAAAATTCGGCAAAGAAAATTGGGACTTCGTTCGTTGAAGTGGTTTCAACATGTAACTCGGGATGGAAAATTGACCCGGTAGCTTCAAACAAATGGATGGAAGAGAACATGTTCCCTTTCTATCCGCTTGGCGATTTAAAAGATAGTGAACGACTCGACATAGAGCAGTATAAAGTCCAGAAACTTAAAAAGTAACTACGATGACAGAAGAAATTATAATCGCAGGTTTTGGCGGACAGGGAGTTCTTTCGATGGGAAAAATTCTTGCATATTCTGGGATCATGCAAGATCAGGAAGTATCATGGTTTCCGTCCTACGGGCCTGAAATGCGTGGCGGTACAGCCAATGTAACAGTTATTCTCAGCGACGAACGGATATCTTCGCCCGTGCTGAACGAATACGATACAGCCATAATCCTTAATCAGCAATCGCTCGATAAGTTCGAAAGCAAAATAAAAGCAGGAGGAACTCTTTTGTTCGATCCGAACGGAATTATTAAGCCGCCAACACGTACCGATATAAAAGTATACAAGATTGCTGCAACTCAGATTGCTGCAGAGCAGGGAAAACCACGCATATTTAATATGATTGTACTTGGTGCATTTTTGCAGGTGAAACCTATTGTGAAACTCGAAAATGTACAACGTGGCCTCGAAAAGTCGCTTCCTGAAAGACATCATAAAACGATTCCTGAAAATATGGAAGCTCTCGATTTGGGAAAGGATAATGTTATTGCAGTAAATTAAGACCAGCAATTTCACATTGGTTTTGTTCTCCCGGTTTTACCGGAAAAAATAATAGGGGCACCATTGTTGGTGCCCCTATTTAAATTTTTACGTTAGGCCACTGGGGGCTCTTCGTCGTTGTTGTCTTTTTTGAATGGTGATAACAATTTCGAAAAACCTTCTTTGAACGATGCTGCACTTTCGGTAAAAGCACCTTTCACATCTTCCCATTTGTCTTCGGCTGCATCGATAAGCTGGTCGTATTTTGACTGTAGCTCGTCGCGTTTAGCCTCAAGTTCAGCAATCTGTTCTTCGTATTTTTCAACAATTTCGGCTTTGGCTTCATCTTTCTTTGCCTTCAGTTCTTCAATCTTGTCGAAGATTTCATCGATACTTTGCTTGGCTTTTTCTCTGAATTCTTGTTTTTCCATAGGTTATTCTTTAACGGTTAGAACCCGAAATAGCGTTTGGCATTGTTGTAACAAATGTCTTGAACAATTCCCCCGACTAATTCAAAGTCGTTGGGAATTTCGCCATTTTCCATGTCAGTTCCAAACAGATTGCACATTATTCTACGGAAATATTCATGCCGCGGAAATGAAAGGAAACTTCTTGAATCAGTGAGCATTCCTACAAATTTGCTGAGCAGTCCTAAGGTCGATAGCGAATTCATCTGGGCTACCATGCCATTTTTCTGATCGAGGAACCACCAGCCTGAGCCGAATTGTATCTTACCGGCAACAGGGCCTTCGTTAAAGTTCCCCAACATGGTGGCAATCATTTCATTGTCGCCAGGATTAATATTATAAAGAATGGTTTTTGCCAATTTGTTTTCTTTGTCGAGTGTATTGAGAAATTTCGCGAGATTTGCAGCAACCTTGAAATCGCCAATAGAGTCGAAACCAGTGTCGGGGCCAATCTTGACAAACATCCGGCTGTTATTGTTTCGCAACACTCCATAATGAAATTGTTGTACCCAATTGGTCGCGTAGTCCATACGAGCAAATTCAAGGAGCATAAATGATTTGAATTTTACCAGCTCTGTATGGCTTAATTGTATTCCGCTACGAACTTTATTGAATATTGAATTAATTTCGCTGGCAGTGAAGTCTTCGGCATAAAACTCTTCAATCCCATGGTCAGAAACTTTACAGCCGGTTTGTTCAAAGTAATCGTGTCGTTTCTGAAGTGCTTCCAGCAATTGGTCAATTGTAGTTATGCTGATGCCCGCTACCTCAGAAAGGCGATCGATATATTGATTGTAAATTGCTGGATTTTCGGCATTCATGGCCTTGTCGGGCCTCCATGCGGGTAGGGTTTTTATTTCGAAGTTGCTTTGTGTAATTTGTTTATGATAAGCCAGGTCATCGATTGGGTCGTCGGTAGTGCATAGTACAGAAACATTCCTTTTTCGCAGCAAGTTTTTTACTGAATAATCGCTTGTTTGCAATAATCCTGAAGTTTGCTCATAAATGCTTCTGGCACTGCCCGGATTTAATAGTTCGTCAATGCCAAAGTAACGCTGCAACTCCAGGTGAGTCCAGTGGTAAAGCGGATTTCTCAGTGTGTATGGTACCGTAGCCGCCCATTTTTCAAATTTCTCATAGTCTGAAGCATTGCCGGTAATGAAATTTTCGTCGATCCCGTTAGCGCGCATGGCCCTCCATTTGTAATGGTCGCCTTTCAGCCATACCTGTGTGATGTTTTCAAAGGTAATATTTTGAGCTATCTCTGCCGGTGGAAGGTGGTTGTGGTAGTCGATAATGGGCATGTTTGCTGCATACTCATGAAATAATCGCTCCGCTGATCTTGTGTTCAGCATAAAATTTTTATCCATGAATGGTTTCATATCTATGTTGCTTTTTATATTATTTTCTAATTTTTATTGTTAGTCAAATAGTCATTCTTGCTTACTTTTTACCGTTGATTCCCTGACGATAAGCCTCGGCCTAAGGATAGTTTTTCGTGGAATCACTTCATCGTTTTCCGAAAGCATTTCCTCGAGTAACAATCGGGCAGCAGCTTTCCCAATTTCCTCGCTATATTGTTCTACGGTAGTGAGTTTTGGGCTGATTAATTCAGAGAATGGCTCATTGGCATAGCCAGCAACCGCAATGTCATCAGGAATTTTTAATCCCTTTTCTTGGCACGCTTGAATTGCGCCCATAGCCATATAATCTGACGTGGCAAAAACAACATCGGGTGCTTTATTGTGTTCGAGATAATTCCGCATAAAGTCGAGGGCAACTTGTAGGGTGGGGTGTCCTTCGAAGATTTGCATCTGAGCGGGCTTAAGCTTTCTCGATTCTAACGCTTTTTTATATCCGCAGTATCGGTTTTTATATATGAAAACATTTCGTGGGCCCCCCATCCACATAAAGTTGGTATACCCTTGGTCTATCAAATGAATGGTCATGTCGTAAGCTCCCAATTCATCGTCGTTTTCTACGCAACTAATTGGTAGTTTGTTACTTACTCGATCGAATAATACAAGGGGAATGCGGTGGTTCATCACTTTTTGTAAATGCTTTACATCTTGTGTTTCTATCGATAAAGACATAAGAATCCCACTTACCCGGTTCGAAATCAACGTTTTTACATTTTCTATCTCTTTGGAAACTCTTTCTTCCGATTGGCATATTATTAAGTTGTATCCGGCGGGGTTCAGAATGCTTTCAACACCGTTGATGATGTTTGAAAAAAAATGACGGTTGATGCGTGGCACAATCATCCCTACTGTATTGGCTTTTCCTTTACGCAAGTTCGATGCCATGGCATTGGGTTGATATTGCATTTCCCTGGCTTTTTCGATAACCATATTCTTGGTTGCCTGACTTATTTTGGGATGATCGTTCATTGCTCTCGACACTGTTGATGCCGTGATATTGAGTGCTTTGGCGATGTCTTGAATAGTAGTTTGTTTTTTCGATACCATATGTCTATCGACTCTTTTGTGCTTGTTGCGTCAAAAATAAAAAAATAAATGCAAACGTTTGCATTGTGTTTCTCTTTTTTTATTTTTGTTTTCTTAATCACTGAAAAGGAAAATTAAAATAGGATTTACTCCAAAACACAATGTATTTTTTATGAAGAAAGTAATCACGTTTGGTGAAATTATGTTGCGCCTGGCCACTCCGGGTTTTTTGCGTTTCGATCAGGTTGACAGCTTCTCTGCAACCTTTGGTGGCGGCGAAGCTAATGTGGCTGTTTCGCTCGCAAATTACCATATACCAGTCGATTTCGTTACCCGTCTTCCGAAAAACGATATTGGGCTGGCTTGTATGAAAGATTTACGCAAGCATGGTGTTGGTGTTGAAAGGATCAGTTGGGGAGGAGAGAGGCTTGGTATTTATTTTTTAGAAACGGGAGCTGTTAGCCGTGGAAGCAAAGTGGTTTACGATCGGTCCCATTCATCTATTGCTGAGATTGCACCTGGAATGATCGATTGGGATAACATCTTCGAGGGCGCAGGGTGGTTTCATTGGACTGGGATTACCCCCGCTATATCGCAAGGAGCAGCAGAGGTTTGTTTTGAAGCAATAAAGAAAGCCAACGAAAAAGGCATTACTGTTTCTTGTGACTTAAATTATCGTAAAAACTTGTGGAAATACGGGAAAAAAGCAGGAGAAATAATGCCAGATTTGGTTGCTGGTTGCGATGTGATCCTTGGAAATGAGGAAGATGCAGAAATGGTTCTCGGAATTAGTCCCGATGGTCTTGACATTACTGCAGGGCATGTTGAAGGGGCTGCTTACGAATCGGTTTCAAAACAAATTATGGCTCGGTTTCCTCGGTGCAAAAAGGTGATTACTACGTTACGGGGTTCAATCAATGCTAATCATAATAGTTGGTCTGGCGTACTTTGGAACGGCAAAACGTTATACGAAGCACCAAAATACCAGATTACACACATTGTAGATCGCGTAGGGGGTGGTGATTCGTTTATGGGAGGGTTAATTTATGGTATGTTGACTTGGCCCGATGATGATCAAAAAGCATTGAATTTTGCCGTGGCTGCATCTTGTTTAAAACACACTATTTATGGCGATTATAACAGGGTAACTGTCGAAGAAGTCCTAAAACTTATGGAAGGCGATGCCTCTGGCCGTGTGGCTCGTTAAGGCTTCTAATGAGTTTTATTTATGTTGTTAAATGCAGAAAATTAGATTATTAGTATTTTTTGAAATTAGGACTATGGCAAAATATTCAAGGATAGAGGTTTTCCTCAAGATGAAAGAGACTGGGATGGTTCCGCTTTTCTACAGTTCCGATACAGAAGTATGCAAAAAAATTGTAAAAGCATGTTATGACGGAGGGGCTCGTGCTTTTGAATTTACGAACAGGGGCGATTTTGCCCACGAAGTGTTTGCCGAACTTTCGAAACATGTAAAGCGGGAAATGCCAGAAATGGCCATTGGAGTGGGTTCTGTGATTGATGCAGGAACAGCTTCTCTCTACATTCAGCTTGGTGCCGATTTTATTGTTTCACCATTGCTAAATCCCGACATGGCAAAGGTTTGTAACCGGCGTAAAATACTGTGGTCGCCCGGCTGTGGCTCTGTTTCTGAGATTAATCTCGCTGAAGAACTTGGTTGTGAATTAGTTAAGATATTCCCCGGCTCTCAGGTCGGCGGTCCTGAGTTTGTTTCCGCAGTAAAAGGCCCGTGTCCTTGGTCTGATCTAATGCCATCAGGGGGTGTTACTCCTGAATACGATAACCTTAAAGCATGGTTTAAAGCAGGTGTAACTTGTGTCGGATTGGGAAGCCAACTCATGAAAAAAGAATATATTGCCAACAATAATTATGAAGGTCTTACACTGAAAGTGCAAGAAACGATTGAATTGATCAAGATAATAAAATCAGAACTATGATTACAACTAACGAACTTTTGAAACTGACAGGGAAAACTGCAGTGATAACCGGAGCCGGTGGCGTAATTTGTAGCCAAATTGCCGAAGGCTTGTGTAACATTGGCATGAATGTTATTTTACTCGATATAAATGAACAGCGCATTGTTGAGTTCGCCAACGAATTGAAGATTAAATATCCCGGGTTGATTATAGAAGGATATGCTGCAAATGTCCTCGAAAAAGAATCGCTCGAAGAGGTGAAGGTGAAAATTTTAGGCAAGGTTAATGCAATCGATTGTCTTATAAATGGTGCCGGTGGAAACTCTCCGAAAGCAACTACTCAGGCAGAGCAAATTATTCTAGGAGAAACCGATTCGCTCAGCAATTTTTTCGATTTACAAATGGATGGTTTTGACCATGTTTTTAATCTTAATTTTAAGGGGACACTGCTTCCAACAATGGTTTTTGCCAAAGAAATGATCGAAAGGCAAGATGGTGTAATATTGAACATTTCTTCCATGAATGCTTTCCGCCCACTCACCAAAATCCCTGCCTATTCGGCCGCAAAATCATCAATTAACAATTTTACCGAATGGCTGGCCGTTCATTTTGCTAAAGCCGGTGTGCGCGTCAATGCAATAGCTCCAGGGTTCTTCATCACAAACCAGAACCGTTTCCTCATGATTGACGAAACTTCTGGAAAACCTACTCCTCGTGGAAATAAAGTGCTAAACAATACGCCAATGGGTCGCTTTGGCAATGTAGAAGAACTTATAGGCACTTCGGTTTATCTTATTTCCGATATGTCAAAATTTGTAACCGGTATTGTAATTCCTGTAGATGGTGGGTTTAGTGCCTTTAGTGGGGTGTAATATATAAATAATCAACTGTTTACAACGAAGAGATTAACAATAAAAAAATATAAATGGAACTTAAAAATAATTATAAGTATGCTCTTCTGGTGCCAACCAGTATGGGTGTACGTATTACTCCGGCCAATGGTCAGCCAGTACACTGCAGCGATACTTTTAAAATGCAGGCTACCAGTGCCGAAACCAATGTAGCCAGCATTGCTTCTTACCTGGGCTTGCCAGTCAAGGTGCTTACTACTTTTGTGAAAGGAAGTCCTATCGCTCAGTTTATTAAATGTAACCTCAAGGGCCGGAACATGGACTTCGAAGGACCTGAAATTGAGCAGGGTGATCCCTGGGGCTACCGGCACCAATTTAATATTGCTGATAGCGGTATAGGATCAAGAGGACCTCGCGTGCAGAACGACAGGGCTGGAGAAGTAGGAAGAACCCTTAATGTGAAGGATTTCGATTTGGATCGCATTTTTGGAGTAGAGGGTGTTCAGGTGGTTCACCTTTCTGGACTTATTGGTGCACTTTCACCCGAAACAAGTAATT
This sequence comes from Bacteroidales bacterium, assembly GCA_012719495.1. Lineage (GTDB taxonomy): Bacteria > Bacteroidota > Bacteroidia > Bacteroidales > Prolixibacteraceae > CAYMTR01. Next base: position 61,224 of record JAAYAG010000108.1, on the reverse strand, counting down.
TCTGCCTCCAAATTGCCCGGGCAGCCAAAAAGTATGGTACAAAAATAGCTTTCGATCTTAATTATAGGGCTTCGTTCTGGAAAGGAAGGGAAAATGAACTTCACGATATTTTCTCTGAAATTGCCTCAGTTTCCGATATATTAGTTGGCAATGAAGAAGATTTTCAGCTGTGTCTTGGAATTGATGGTCCCGAAGCTGGAGGAGAAGGCCTCGCTGCAAAAATTGACAGTTTCAAAGAAATGATCAGTCGTGTAAAAAAGGCATTCCCTAATGCTTCTGTGTTTGCAACTACCCTGCGTCAGGTTATTAGCGTAAACGAACACCTTTGGGGCGCTATTATGCTCGAAGGTCAGAATTGGCATGTTGTTGAGCCCCGTCCAATCAACGTCTTAGACCGTATTGGTGGTGGCGATGGATTTGTTGGCGGCTTGCTTTATGGAATTTTAAGGGGTTGGGAACCAGAAAAATGGGTTCAATTCGGTTGGGCTTCAGGAGCTTTGGCAACAACATTCCTTACCGACTATGCACAACCTGCCGACGAGGATATGGTTTGGAGCATTTGGCAAGGTAACGCCCGGGTAAAAAGGTAATTTGCTTAAATAGTTTATTGGTTCTTTCTAGTATGTCGATACAAAAAGCTTTTCCGAGAAATGCTTTCATTCTAAGTTTTCAGAATATTTCACGTTGAATGTTGTATATTCATAATTATATTTCTGAGCTACTCGATAAGGGGATTGAACGAGATGATATTGTAAATTAATTTAATGAAACGAAAAAACAGAATTAATGATCTATTTTGAAAAAGGTTCGCCCCAATTTGTTCTATCCGGGCAAGATTTAAAAGAAGGACTGTTTACGGCTCTCGACCGGATTGGCGAAAAGAAAAAAGTGTTGGCCATACCGCCCGATTACACCCGGCTACCTTCAAATGCTGGGATATTAACCTCTTTTGCGTATCAATATTACAAGGAAAAACTAACCAATATATTGCCGGCACTGGGAACCCATTCTCCCATGACCGACGCCCAGATTCAGCACATGTTTCCCAATGTTCCCCGCAACCTTTTCAGGGATCACGACTGGCGAAACGACGTGATCACACTGGGAACCGTTCCCTCCTCGTATGTAGAGGAGATTTCGGAAGGAAAAGTCAGTTTTGACTGGCCCGCACAGGTAAACCGGCTTTTGAAAGAAGGCGGTTTCGACCTGATCCTCTCACTTGGACAGGTTGTACCACACGAGGTTGTTGGAATGGCCAACTATAACAAAAATATTTTTGTAGGCACCGGAGGTTCAGAAGGCATCAATAAAAGTCATTTTGTTGGCGCTGCGTATGGCATGGAACGAATGATGGGCCGGGCCAATACACCAGTAAGAAAACTATTCAACTATGCCACCGAACATTTTGCACAAGATCTGCCCATTGTTTACGTTCAAACCGTAGTTGGGGTCGATGGGGAAGGAAAACTTGCTACCCGGGGATTGTTCATTGGCGACGATTTCGAAGTTTTCACCAAAGCCGCAGAGCTCTCATTGAAGGTGAATTTCGACATGGTTGAAAAACCGTTGAAGAAAGTGGTTGTCTGGCTCGATCCTACCGAATTTAAAAGTACCTGGCTGGGCAACAAAAGCATCTACCGCACCCGCATGGCTATGGCCGACGGTGGGGAACTGATTGTCCTTGCCCCTGCTCTCAAAGAGTTTGGCGAGGATCATCAGATTGATAAACTGATCAGAAAATATGGATATTTCGGCACTGCTGCCACCTTGAAAGCGGTAGCCGATAACGAAGACTTACAAGCAAATCTGGGCGCTGCTGCCCATTTGATCCACGGTTCGTCGGAAGGAAGATTTTCCGTAACTTATTGCCCCGGAAAGAATCCCGAAAATCTGAGCAGTGAAGAGATCGAAAGCGTAGGCTTCAACTGGGGCGACCTGGATGAAATCACAAAAAAATACGATCCGAAAAAGTTGAAAAACGGGTTCAACCAACAGCCCGATGGCGAAGAAATATTCTTCATATCCAATCCTGCATTGGGTTTATGGGCGCATTCTGATAGGTTTGAATAGATAAAAGACGATAGATAATAAATAATAGACGAAAGATAAAAGACAATAAAATCATGAAACAAAAAGCAGATATAGGATTAATAGGGTTGGCTGTAATGGGCGAAAACCTGGTGTTAAATATGGAAAGCAAAGGCTTTACCGTCGCAGTTTATAACCGTACCGTCGAAAAGGTCGATCATTTCATCAATGGCCGCGGTGCAGGGAAAAACTTCATTGGCACACATTCAATCGAAGAGTTATGTGCATCGCTCGAACGCCCAAGAAAAGTGATGATGCTGGTAAAAGCCGGTCAGCCGGTTGATGACTTTATTGAACTGATCATTCCTCATCTTGAACCGGGAGACATTATTATCGACGGTGGTAATTCGCACTACCCCGATACCATTCGCCGTGCCAGGTATGTTGAAAGCAAAGGGTTGCTCTACATTGGAACCGGTGTTTCGGGTGGCGAAGAAGGTGCATTGCTCGGCCCTTCGATGATGCCCGGCGGATCGCCTGCTGCATGGCCTGCTGTAAAAAACATTTTCCAATCGGTTGCTGCAAAAGTAGAAGACGGTTCTCCCTGCTGCGACTGGGTGGGTGAAGGCGGCGCGGGCCATTTTGTAAAAATGGTTCACAACGGCATCGAATACGGCGATATGCAAATTATTTGCGAAGCCTACCAATTGATGAAAGATCTGCTAGGTCTGTCGGCTGACGAAATGCACCATGTTTTCAAAAAATACAACGAAGAAGAACTGGGCTCTTACCTGATCGAAATCACCCGCGACATCCTTGCCTATAAAGATGAAGATGGTTCTGCCCTCGTGGAAAATATTCTCGACACTGCCGGACAAAAAGGAACCGGGAAATGGACCGGTGTTGCAGCCCTCGACATGGGCATTCCACTTACCTTGATCGGAGAATCGGTTTTTGCCCGTTGCTTATCGGCTCAAAAAGAGTTACGGGTTAAAGCTTCAAAAGTAATCAGTGGCCCGGCTTCAAAATTCGAAGGCGACAAAGTCCAGCTCATCGAAGATATTAAAATGGCGCTTTATGGTGCAAAAATCATTTCGTATGCGCAAGGTTATAACCTGATGATGGAAGCGGCCAAAGAGTACGGATGGAACCTCAACTACGGCGGTATTGCTCTCATGTGGCGCGGTGGTTGCATTATTCGTTCGGTATTCCTGGGCGATATCAAAAAAGCGTTCGATAAAAACCCGAACCTCGAAAACCTGTTGCTTGATCCATTTTTCAAAGAAACCGTTGAAAAAGCCCAGGCCGGATGGCGCCGTGTTTGTGCCGCTGCTTTAACCCATGGAATTCCGGTTCCTGCATTGACATCGGCTTTGTGCTATTTCGATGGATTCCGTAGCGAAAGACTCCCTGCCAACTTACTTCAGGCTCAACGCGACTACTTTGGGGCTCACACTTACGAACGGGTTGACAAACCTCGCGGTGAATTCTTCCATACCAACTGGACTGGTCGCGGAGGAGAAACAGCTTCAACAACGTATTCGGTATAAAACGTTAACCTATTTATGATGACTAATAATCTAACCGATCAGGATAGCGGAAAAATGACCAATTACAGATGGATAATCTGTCTTATGTTGTTTTTTGGTGTGACAATTAACTATATGGACAGGCAGGTTCTTTCTCTTACTTGGAAAGATTTTATTGCGCCTGAATTTCATTGGACCAATAACGATTACGGGAATATTACTTCTTTGTTTTCGATCTTCTATGCGGTAAGCATGCTATTTGCCGGCCGTTTTGTCGATTGGCTCGATACTAAAAAGGGTTTCCTTTGGGCTATTGGTGTTTGGTCTGTTGGTGCTTGTTTGCATGCATTCTGCGGAATTGCCACTTCTGGAATATTAACCGGAAATTGGTTTGTGGGTTTCGAAGGCGCTAAAGATGCTATTGCAACAGTTGAAGACGTGAGCAAGGTAATTCTGATCAGTGTTACATTATTCGTCTTTGCTCGTTTTATACTCGCCCTAGGTGAAGCCGGAAACTTCCCAGCTTCAATTAAAGCTACTGCTGAATATTTTCCAAAGAAAGACCGCGCATTTGCAACAAGTATTTTTAATGCAGGTGCTACCGTTGGTGCTCTTGCTGCCCCTGTTACTATTCCGGTTATTGCCCATTACTACGGGTGGGAGATGGCATTTATTATCATTGGAGCCCTTGGTTTTGTGTGGATGGGTTTTTGGGTTTTTGTATATAAAAAACCACATCAGAATAAAGGCGTTAATAAAGCAGAGCTGGTTTATATAATGCAGGATAAAGACCATGAAGAACCATCCAAAGATGGTGGGGCTGTACGAAAACTTTCATTTAAACAATGTTTTAAATACAAGCAAACATGGGCTTTTGCCGTAGGAAAATTCATGACAGATGGGGTATGGTGGTTTTACCTATTCTGGACTCCTGCATACCTAAGTTCAGTGTATGGGTTGCCTTCTGATAGCGGTACTGCAAAGTTGCTCATATTTGTGCTATATGCAATTACGTTGCTTTCGATTATTGGTGGTTGGCTGCCCACGTTCTTTGTCGAAAAGAAAGGTATGAACCCTTACGCTGGTCGCATGAGGTCGATGCTTATTTTCGCTTTCTTCCCGTTACTGGCATTATTGGCTCAGCCTCTCGGAAGCTTTTCATACTGGTTTCCTATTATCATCATAGGTATTGCTGGTGCTGCACACCAGGCATGGTCGGCCAATATTTTTTCAACTATTGGAGACATGTTTCCGAGGTCGGCAATTGCTACAGTTACTGGTATTGGAGGCATGGCCGGTGGAGTTGGCTCATATTTTATTAATAAAGGCTCTGGGGTTTTATTCGATCATGCAGAAGCAACTCAAATGAAATTTTTTGGTTTTGAAGGAATTGAATCAGGTTACTTTATAATCTTCTCTATTTGTGCTGTTGCTTATCTAATTGGTTGGTTAATAATGAAAATGCTGGTGCCTAAATATAAACCAATAACTGATTATTAATTAAAAAGAAAAAAATTGGAAAGTATTCTTTTGGTTTTCAGGATCATTATGCCTATTAATGTAATAATGCTGCTTGTAGAATCTATTGCAGTCATAAAGGGCGAAGTGTACTTAAAGGCATTTGAGAAATATGAGTAAATTATTGACAAACAAGTTTTTGAGAACATTTTAGAGCTATTTAAAGTTCTTTCAATAGTTGTTTGTGATATTTTGGAAAGGTGTTATCTGGAAAAGGTGTCACCTTTCTTTTTTTACAAATCTCCGTATTGTTTCTGGTGTTTTGATTTTGACATAAAGGAGGAATGTTTTAACTTTCCGTTTCAAATATGGTTCAGTTTTGATTACTATATGTTTTTTAAATCAATCCTCATGAGCAACTCAGATCCCGGTGGGAAAAATAAAGAGCTTTGTACTGAAATAGAGTCTTTAAAACAGACAATTGTCGCATTAAAGCAATTTAATGGGGTAGTTTATTCAAATTTGAGCCACGAAATTCGAACTCCGTTAAACGGAATTTTAGGCTTTTCCGAAATCATAAATGATCCTGATCTTTCATCCGAAGAAAGACAATATTATACCGGCTTAATAGTCGAAAGTAGTAACTTGTTGCTGTCTATTATTACCGATGTTTCTGATATTGCAAAAATTAGTGGAGGCACGTATAAGGTGTACCCTGTAACTTTCGATTTGAACGATTTAATGTTTCAATTATACTTAACGTATAAACCTATTGCCGAAAAGAAAGAACTGCAACTGTTTCTTGAAAATGTTATAAGTACCGAGTTTTATGTTGATACTGACACTGAAGTGCTTCAGCGTGTGCTAAAGAAGTTGATAGATAATGCGTTGAAGTTTACAAGGCAGGGTTGGGTGAAGTTCTATTATAAAACAAATGAAGAGTCGGTTACCTTTTTTGTAGAAGACACAGGAATTGGTATTCAGGAAGAACAGCGAAAGAATCTTTTCGATCGTTTCACTACTCAGCCTGTTTCTCAGTCGCGTCATTTGGGAGGTACCGGCATTGATCTTTCGTTGTGTAGCGGTTTGGTAAAACTTCTTGGTGGCGAAATATCTTTGTTACCCTATTCGGGCGAAGGATCTACTTTTAAATTCTCAATTCCCCGTTGAATATTTCTAATAATGCCCTTTTAAGCAGCTTTTTATATTCTTTCTAGGTCTTCTTTATTGTTATTGAAAAATAATTTTATGTTCATGTTCATGAACTAATACTCTGTTTATTGGTTTTATTTACTCAGAAATTATCATATGAGTTGGATGAATTATTAAGCAATAAATGCTGTTTGTTTTTGTTCTTAAGATGTGACTTTTGAAAGGATATTTTTTAGTTTGGTAAATTATATTCTGACAGGCCAATATGTTTTATTAGCAATGACTATTATTTGTTATAATTTTCTAAATGAGTCGATTTACAAAATAAACTATGGAAACTGAAAGATCACGTTTTATTCTTCGGAATAGTATATCTGCAATATTGTGGCTTGCGTTGATTGCGATTGCTTATATCTTGTTTGTAGAGTTTATCTACATTAAAAATCCTGGCTTTTGGATAGATAAATTTTATGGGCAACCGATAATTATTTATTCTATTTATGTTTTTTCAGAATTCTTTTTCGGTTTGTTCCCCCCTGAATTGTTTATGCTTTGGGCAGTGAACAAAGGCTCTGTTTGGGGCTATTTTGCAAATCTTTTTTTCTTCACGGTGGTATCGTATGGTGCAGCCCACGTCATTTTTTTTCTTGGACGTTTTCTATCTAGCCGGTTTTCGGAGAAACTATCTAAACTTCAATTTTATCAAAAAATGTTACCTTCTGTAAAAAAATATGGCGCTCCACTAATTATTATTGCTGCATTAACCCCAGTCCCATGGACGACGGTTGCATTAATAATGGGTGCCATAGGTTTTGATTACAAGAAGTTTACATTGTATGGACTAAGCCGTGTTGCGCGTTTTATTGTGTATGGATATATCGTTTTTCATACCCACCATCTTCTTTAATCATACGATGGAAAGTTGTTTGCTTTTTTATGACTTAACTTTCACTATTTAAGTGTTATATGGATTGTTTTCATGCTATGGTATGGCTATGATCTCGCTTGGGGCGTGCCGCGATGTATTTACAATTTTATAAGAGTTGTGAAGTGGGGAAAAGGTGTTGTATGCAAGTTCCGGAGTGTTGTTCTCGCCCGAAAGGTGAGATAATATTATCGTGTGAAGTTGTTGTCCTGAAAATTCTTTGATTAAGTTAAGAGCCTGGATGTTTGATAAGTGTCCGTGTTCTGAAGCAATTCGTTTTTTCAGCAACCATGGGTATGATCCTTTCCAAAGCATTTCTTCATCGTAATTTGACTCGAGGAAAAGTACTTCGCATTGTTTCATGTTTTCGATGACCGACTCGCTAGATGAGCCAAGATCGGTAAGAACCCCAATATTTTTTCCGTCTACGGTTACTCTGAAACTGCAGGGCTCCGACGCGTCATGTTTTTTTGCAAATGCTGTAACTTCAAAGCTTCCCAGTGCTATTGTTGTGCCTGGGTCAATAAAGCGGTACAGCCTTGGTTTATGCCTGTTTGACGTATTCAGAAATGTGCCGCGGGTAAAATAGGCAGGAATAGATAATTTGTTACAAAATACGCGCACTCCGCAAATATGGTCGGTGTGTTCATGGGTTATGAAAACAGCTTTTACTTTTTGTGGGTCAAGGTTGCGTTCTTCCATACGCAGCAATAGCTGTTTGCAGTTGATTCCTGCGTCAACTAAAATAGCTTCCTGTTCATTGCCAATATAATAACTGTTGCCATTGCTGCCCGATGCTAAGGCACAAACTTTTATCATTTCTTTCTTCTTTGGCGCCAAAAATAATCACTCTAAATTACTTTATTTCAAATTTTGTTCTTCATTTCTTTCTTGTTGAAATTGGACAAACGATATTTGCTGGTAATCTGCCTGATGGAGTGTGAATTTTTCATATTTGGTGTGAAAATCTTATCGACTTGAGACTATTTTGTAAGTTTGTAGCGTTTTCAGGAAAAAAATAGAAGTAGATGAAAATTAAGATACATACTTTTTTGTTGATTTTAGCTGTTGTATTGTTTGTCGCCTCATGTGACCCTTACTCACCCTGCGAAGATACCGATGGGGTGCAAGCAAACTTGGGTTTTTATAGTTTCAATGGGAAAACGCTTGCCGACACGTCTCTTGCTTCGCTCAAAATTTATGCGATCGATGGTAATAGTTCTGTCTTTATTCGAGAATATACCCAGAAAGTCAATAAAATTGCTGTTCCTTTATCGATGGTTGCCGATACGTCTTTTTTGTGTATAACCTATGGAAAAGGGAGCCCCGATACTCTTAAATTTTATTATACTCAGTTTACACGGCTTGTTTCGCACGAGTGTGGTTTTGCAAATTTTTATACCCTCACAGGGATAGAAACAACAACCCATCTTATCGATTCGGTTAAAATTAGAAAGTACTTAGTTGAATATGGCGATGAAGAAAACATTAAAATATATTTTTAGCACGCTGATTATTCTTTTATCGCTAACAGTAAGTGCCCAAACAGCATCCAGAAATGGTTTGTCGCTTGGTGTTGATTTGTCGCGTATTGCTGTGCCATTTATCGATTCTACCCGCTACGGATGGGAAGCATTGGCTGATATTCAGATAGTACCCAATGTGTTTGTTGCTGCTGAAGTAGGTTCTCAAACCTCACGTTTTTCAAAGCCCGAATATCATTATTCCTCTTCAGGGGCTTATGCCCGGTTAGGTCTTGATTATAATTTCATAAAGCACCTTGACGATAAAAGTGAGGATAAAATATTTATTGGGGCAAGGCTCGGTTTTTCTTCTTTTTATCATGATGCTGATAACCTACTGGTTCGTGACTCTATTTGGGGAGACATAAACCCTCAGCCCATACCGGTAAAGTGGTTGACATCGGGATGGACAGAAGTCGCGCTTGGCATGAGGGCCCGGCTTATCAATAATTTCTACCTGGGATGGTCGGTTCGGGCGAAAATCCGAATGTGGTTAGGAAAGGACGAACGGATGCACCCATTTTCTATTCCGGGATATGGGAAAGCCAATGTGAAAAACACCTTCGGGGTTAATTATTCTCTCTATTACATGATTCCGTTGAGAAAGAAAACTGATGTTCCCAAAGAGTCAGGCACTCAATAATCCTTTTAAGCTCCTGTTTTACAAGATTAAATTTTAACGAATGTGCTTTTCGGTCATTAGACAGGCTCTCGTTTAATAATCTGTTAACCATGATTAATTTTAATCTGGAACCTCAGCTTTTGATCTGTTTTTTCTGGCTCTACTCCCAATCTTTTTCCTATTTTTGCCCCCTGATTGTTAAACCCTTATTTTTAATGTAATGGAATATAATTTTTCAGAGTTTGAAAAGAAGTGGCAAAAATACTGGCTCGATAACAAGGTGTTTGCCAGCGAAGCCGATACTTCGAAACCAAAATTTTACTGTCTCGATATGTTTCCTTATCCTTCTGGAGCTGGGTTGCATGTAGGGCACCCCGAAGGTTACACAGCCACCGATATTGTTTGTCGGTACAAACGGGCAAAAGGGTTTAATGTACTACATCCAATGGGGTGGGACGCGTTTGGTTTGCCAGCCGAACAATATGCCATTCAAACCGGAACGCACCCGGCTATTACTACTCAGAAAAACTGCGATACCTTTCGCCGTCAGATTCAATCACTTGGATTGAGCTATGATTGGGATCGTGAGATAAATACAACCGACCCGGCCTATTTCAAATGGACGCAGTGGATTTTTATCCGTTTGTATAATACTTGGTTTGATGCCGAACTTCAAAAAGGGAGGCCAATAAGCGAACTGCCTATACCTGCCAATATTAAGCAACAGGGCAGCGAGGCGGTTACACGCTATATTGAGTCGAAAAGGCTTGCATATTACGACAATGCACAAGTATGGTGGTGCAACCACTGTAAAACAGTTTGTGCCAATGAAGAAGTACTTAACGACGGGTCTCATGAGAAATGTGGAACGAAAGAAGTAGAACGTCGGTTCTTAAAGCAATGGATGCTTCGTATTCCATTGTATGCCGAACGTCTCTTGCAGGGCCTTGATGGGTTGGATTGGCCGGCAGGAGTTAAAGATATGCAACGAAACTGGATCGGTAAATCTACCGGAGCCGAGGTCGACTTCGAAATAGATGGCTTGAATAAAAAGCTTAAAGTGTATACTACCCGCCCCGATACTCTTTTTGGGGCAACTTATATGGTTATTGCACCCGAGCATGAACTGGTAAATGTTATTACCACCGAAGCACAAAAGGTTGATGTTGAAAATTACATAAAAGCGGCAGCGTTGAAGAGCGACCTCGATCGTACTGAGCTTTCGAAGGAAAAAACAGGGGTCTTTACGGGTCGTTATGCTATTAATCCCCTTACAGGAAAGCAAATTCCAATCTGGATTGCCGATTATGTACTTACAGGTTATGGTACCGGGGCAATTATGGCAGTTCCGGCCCACGATACCCGCGACTTTGAATTTGCCAAAACATTCAATCTACCCGTTGTTTGCATTCTCGATCCTAAGGAAGCCGACGATACTCTTCGGGAAAAAGTTCTGGCTGGTGATGCTTGCTGGACTGAAGACGGAGCGTATATCAATTCAGCAAATCCGGTGCTGGGCCTTAATATTAATGGCATGAGCAAGCAAGATGGTATTTCCACCGTGATTGGCTGGCTCGGGGACAGGGGAATAGGTAAAGCAACCGTTAATTTTAAAATACGCGATTGGTTGTTTAGCCGTCAGCGGTACTGGGGCGAACCATTTCCTATTATTCATTGGGAAGATGGCGAAATTTCGGTTGTTGAGGATGAAAATCTTCCGGTTGAATTGCCAAAGACCGATAAATATCAGCCTGGAGATTCTGGTGAATCGCCGTTGGCAAACGCTACAGAATGGTTACAGGTAGTCGATAAAATTGGTCGCAAAGGCCGGCGCGAAACCAATACCATGCCGCAATGGGCAGGCTCATGCTGGTATTATCTTCGCTATATCGACCCAAAAAACGATAAAGAACCTTTTAGTAAAGTAAAAGAGAACTATTGGATGCCGGTTGATTTGTATGTGGGTGGAGCTGAGCATGCTGTTCTTCATTTGCTGTACAGCCGTTTCTGGCATAAAGTGCTTTTCGACCTTGGGATTGTGTCGACCGATGAACCTTATCAGAAGCTGTATAATCAGGGTATGATTCTGGCTTTTGCTTATGAGACAGCTGCTGGCTCGAAAGTTACTTCCGATCTTGTTGAGGAAAAAGATGGTAAATATTTTCATACTCAAACGGGCGAAGAATTGAAACAGATTGTGGCCAAGATGTCGAAGTCACTTAAAAATGTTGTCAATCCCGATGATGTTGTTTCGAGTTATGGCGCTGATTCACTGCGCTTGTACGAAATGTTTATGGGGCCGCTCGATGCGACTAAGCCATGGACTGAGACCGGTGTTAAAGGGGTATACAATTTCTTGAAGAGGGTTTATTACTTTTTTGCTGACACTAATAATATTGTAGACGGCGAAGAAGATAAGGAAACATTGAAAGCGTTACATCAGACAATTAAAAAGGTGGGCGACGACGTTGAAGATATGAAATTCAATACGGCTATTTCGCAAATGATGATTTTTACCAATCATTGTTACAAAATGAAAAAAGTAACACGTGAAACTGCCGAAACTTTTGCAAAAGTAATTGCCCCGTTTGCCCCGCACCTAGCTGAAGAATTATGGGCAATTTATGGAAACGAGCCCAGCGTAAGTCTTTTGCCTTGGCCATCAGTGAACGAAAAATTCCTTGTGGAAGACGTTTTTGCCTATCCGGTATCATTCAATGGAAAGACTCGTTTCAATTTGGAATTGCCAGTTGATATGCCTGTTGCAGAAGTTGAAAAAGCTGCACTTGCACATGAGTCGTCTGCAAGGTGGATGGAAGGAAAACAAGTGGTCAAAGTGGTGATTGTACCGAAGAAAATTGTCAATATTGTATTGAAATAAAAATGCTTACATGAATATAAGAAAGGCTGTTTCGATTAGGAACAGCCTTTTTGTTGTTTTATTTGTCGTCGATTACAACTACTTTTTTGTAATTCTTCTTACCGTCTCCACCCGCAGTAAACGAAACGAAACTCTTCGATTTCATCGGAATTTCAATGCCCACTACCAACGAAATAGATTGGTTAAATCGGTTGCCACCGATTAGTGTAATATCATTGTCGGCAAATGGGGCTCCGGCTTTTATATTTAAGTCTTGATAAAGAGGAGAGAAACCTCTCCGGTAAGCAATCCTGAAGTTCAGATTACTGCTTGCTTCAAGAGTGAAAGTGGGAATTCTGATTCCAATGCCGGTTTCGATTCCATAATTCCATGGAGTAAGTTCATTTGTAGACATTCGCAATGAATTCTTTTTTGTCGTAATATTTGCGAAGAGAGGAATGGCTCCGTAAGGCCCTGCATACATGTGGATTTTAGTTGTTCCCCGTTTTCTCTTTGATTTCAGTGGAATCTGAAAATCAATGGGGACCAAAAGTCCTAAATCGTTTATTCCTAATGTGTAATTCTCCGTCTGGCTCACAACTTCCCCTAATTTAAAAAAGAAAAGTCGGGGCGATACCGAGAACCATCGGCTAAACTGGGCTCGGTAAGTAATCCCAAACTCAGGAAAAATGAGAAAGTTTGTTTTGAGCGGGACGTAGTTTTTGTCGTTAAAAACTACAGTGCTGTAACTTCCCCCCCCCGAGAGCTCAACATAACAGCATCCTGTAGAATTCATGTCTTTTGAATACCACGGATTCTTTTGTGCCATTCCGGTGATAGTGAATGCTGCTACAATTATAAATAGGATTAAATAGCGTTTGTAAGAAGTATACATTCTTTCGTTATTTTGGACTTGGATTTTTAAACAAGCGAATGTACTAAAATTAAGTCAACTAAAAAGCGAGGTTTTGATATTTATCATTCTTTTCCTACATTATATATTCTTTTTTCGCAACGGCTTAAAATTGTTTTGTCATGGATAAAAATACTCGTAAATATCTTGAAATTGCCCGTACTTATACCATTATGTTTTTTGGGCTTCTTCTGTATTCGTTAGGCTGGACTTTCTTTCTTATTCCGGCCGGTATAAACGGGGGCGGAATCAGTGGTGTCGGGGCATCACTTTATTTTGTTACAGGGATTCCGGTTGGGGTAACATATTTTGTTGTAAATGCTTTTTTGGTTGTAATAGCCATTAAAATACTAGGAGCAAGTTTTGGTACAAAAACGATTGTCAATATGGCTCTGATTTCGGTTATGCTCACTGTGTTGCCAAAATTACTACCCAATGCCATTATTGACGACACCTTCCTCGCCGCAGTTTTAGGCGGAATTTTTGGAGGTGTTGGGTTAGGAATTGTTTTTAGCGAAGGTGGAAGCACTGGAGGAACCGATATCATTGCGATGATTGTAACTAAATATAAGCGCATTAGCCCAGGGAGAGTGATTATGTATTGCGATGTGCTTATTATTTCATCTTCGTGGTTCATTTTCCATTCTGCAGAAAAACTTGTTTATGGGTACGTATCTATGTGGGTTGTTGCCTATGCCCTCGATGCCTTTTTGAATGGTGCCACCCAATCGGCTCAACTTTTTATTTTTTCTGAAAAATGGGAAGAGCTTCGCGACGTAATTTTGAAAGAAAACAGGCGTGGGGTTACCATAATTGAAGGTATTGGTGGCTATACCAATGAAAAGCAAAAGATTTTGATGACTGTTGTTCGTAAACGTGAAACTACAGCTATTTTTAAAAAGATAAAGGAGATTGATCATTCAGCTTTTGTGTCGATGGGAAGTGTAATGGGAGTTTATGGCGAGGGGTTCGATCAATTAAAAGGCTAGCTAATTACTAACTTAGAGCAGACAATTTTTAACCTTTATTAAGCAAGCAATCTTTTGTTTTTGGCTTATGAATTTTCATTTTTGCAAAATCTGTATTATTCCTTCAGCCTTTTAGGTTATTTTTTTACTTTTATGCAATTAATCGATTACAGGGGGTATGAATATCAAAAAGAATAAACTGGTTATCATTATATTATCAGTAGTTATATTGCTGTCAGTCGTATATTATTTTACAACATATTCACATAAAGAGGTGCACGAAACGATTGCCCAAGAGCCAGTTCCTATTCCTAAAGTATGGGATTTTCCTGTCGATTCTGTAAAAGTTGACACTTTTGAGGTTCGTAAGAATCAATGTCTTTCCGACATACTCACCGAAATGGGCGTAAGTCTTTCATCGGTCGATCAACTGGCAAAAAATGCCGTAGGGATCTTCGATGTCAGAAGGATCAAAGCAGGGAATAATTACTATGTTGTTTCCCGAAAAGACTCTTCTGAACCTACTCATTTTGTTTATGAAGACAATATTTCTGATTATTTCACTTTTTCTTTAAAAGACTCGATGATTGTAAAAAAAGGTCAAAAAAGCATCGATACTACATTGTGTACTTTTTCTGGTATCATTGAATCGTCGCTTTGGAATACCTTTATCGATAATGGTGCAAATCCAAATTTATGCATAGCGTTGAGCGATGTATTTGCATGGACTGTCGATTTTTTTGGTGTACAAAGTGGTGATCGGTTTAAAGTCATTTATGATCAATACTCTGTTGAAGGGAAATTTGCCGGTGTAGGTAAAATTCATACAGCACAGTTCGAGTCGAGTGGTATTGTAATTCCTGCGTTTTACTTTTCGGCTAACGGACAGGAAGGTTTTTTCGATGATAAAGGCAATAGCTTGAAAAAAGCCTTTTTGAAAGCGCCTTTGAATTTCTCACGTATAAGCTCAAAGTTTTCGAATAGCCGTCTTCATCCTGTGTTGAAAATCCGTCGTCCTCATCACGGAGTTGATTATGCCGCGCCAACTGGAACTCCCGTTTATTCCATTGGCGATGGGGTAGTGGTAAAGAAAACATATCAAGCAGGAGGTGGTGGCAATTATCTTTCAATTAAACACAATTCAGTGTACACTTCGCAATATATGCACTTGAGTAAATTTGCCAAAGGAGTTGCTGCAGGGACGAGGGTGAAACAAGGTCAACTAATTGGTTATGTAGGAATGACGGGCTTGGCCTCGGGGCCGCATCTCGATTTCAGAATTTATTATAATGGTTCCCCTGTTGATCCGTTGAAGGTAGAAACCCCTCCGGTTGAGCCGATTAGCGAGGCAAACAAAGCAAATTTTATTGTTGTTCGTGATTCGTTATTGAAAGTACTCGACACCGTGAAGTATCCTGAAGTTTTGCTTTCAAAGCGATAGGACAACTTTTTCAATTATTTCAGGGAAATACCGGTATTCTAGCTGGTGTACCTTCTTTGCAACATCGTCGGCAGTATCGGTGGGCAGTACTTCACATTTTGCCTGAAAGATGATCTGTCCGTCATCATATTTATCGTTCACATAATGAATGGTAATTCCCGATTCTTTTTCACCATTTGCCACAACAGCTTTGTGAACATTATCTCCGTACATCCCTTTTCCTCCATATTTAGGTAGAAGGGCAGGGTGAATGTTGATGATCGGGAAATTGTCGATCAGGTTTTGAGGAACGAGCCAAAGAAAACCAGCTAACACTATTAAATCAACTTCTCTGTTTTTCAAGTCGTTAAGGATGATATCAGAAAAATAGAAATCATTTTTAGTGAATACTTTACTGGGAATCAATAGGTTGTGTGCTCTTTGTAATACATAAGCATCATTTTTGTTCGAATATATGCATTCGATGTTCAAATTTTCTCTCTCTTTAAAAAAACGGGCGATGTTCTCCGCGTTTGAACCCGAACCTGAAGCAAAAATGGCTATTTTTTTCATTTTTAGTAGTTTATATTTTTAAAGACCATTTCAATAATTTCGGCAAAAATACATCTTAAGATTAATCTTGTATGCTCAACAAGCATAAAAATTTGGATTTGTAAATCGTTTCTTTATTACTTTGCAGCGATTTAAAAATAGCGAATACGTTTAACTAAAAAATTGAAATTATGTCTGACATTGCATCAAAAGTTAAGGCAATTATCGTTGACAAACTGGGTGTTGACGAAAGTGAAGTTACACCCGAAGCAAGCTTTACCAATGACTTGGGAGCAGATTCACTCGATACAGTTGAGTTGATCATGGAATTCGAAAAAGAATTCGATATGGCAATACCTGATGATCAGGCTGAAAAAATCAGCACTGTAGGTGATGCCATTCAATACATCGAAAATAACACCAAGTAATAAACATTTTTTTATTCTATGGAATTAAAACGAGTAGTTGTAACTGGTCTTGGTACCATTAACCCTATTGGGAACAATATTGAAGAATATTGGAATAATCTGATCAATGGAGTAAGTGGTGCCGCACCTATTACTCGTTTTGATGCGACTTTTCACAAAACAAGGTTTGCCTGCGAGGTGAAAAACTGGGATCCGTTAGTTCACTTCGACAGGAAAGATGCCCGGAAGTACGACTTATTTACGCAATTTGCGTTAGTGTCAGCCAAGCAGGCAATTCTTGATTCACAAATTGATCTCGACTCAATTGATAAAAATCGTGTAGGTGTTATCTGGGGGGCAGGTATTGGTGGAATCCAGACTTTTGAAGAAGAAGTAATGGGTTTTAATACCGAAAATCCGAAGACATCGCCTTTTTTCATTCCCAAGATGATTGCCAATATGGCCAGTGGTTGCATTTCAATCGAGTATGGTTTTCGTGGACCAAACTTAACCACTGTTAGTGCCTGTGCTTCGTCGGCCAACGCTCTTGCCGATGCGTTAATGTACTTAAGGCTTGGGAAGGCTGATATTATTGTTTCCGGAGGCTCAGAAGCTGCAATAACCCCTGCTGGTGTTGCCGGGTTTAATTCTTTGAAAGCTATTTCAACACGCAACGATGATCCCAAAACCGCATCTCGCCCCTTCGATAAAGACCGTGATGGTTTTGTTATGGGCGAAGGAGCAGCCTGTTTGGTACTCGAAGAATATGAACACGCAATCGCACGTGGTGCAACTATTTATGCTGAATTTGCAGGAGCAGGTTTAACTGCTGACGCATATCACATGACGGCTCCCGACCCTGATGCCAACGGTGCTTCTACAGTAATGAAACTGGCTTGCGAAGATGCAGGTATAAGTACCGATATGATCGACTATATTAACGTTCACGGAACATCTACTGGTTTGGGCGACATTGCAGAGCCTTCTGCTATTAAGAAAGTTTTTGGACAGCATGTTTACCAATTGAGCATCAGTTCTACCAAATCAATGACCGGCCACTTACTTGGTGCAGCTGGTGCAGCTGAAGCAATTGCTACAATACTTGCAATCAAGAACAACATCGTGCCTCCAACAATTAACCACTTTGAAACAGATCCAGAATTGGATCCAGAATTGGATTTTACCTTTAATGTGGCTAAAAAGAAAGAAGTTAATTACGCCTTAAGCAACACGTTTGGTTTTGGTGGGCACAATGCATCTGTGGTTTTTAAGAAATTCAAATGATAAGAACCATTTTTCAACGGATAAAACTCTTTTCTTCTCCGAGGAAAGAGTTTTATTTATTTTTAAAAGATATTCTCGGGTTTTATCCTGGTAATTTAAAGCTTTACGATATTGCTTTTGTCCATAAATCGGCTTCAATGACCGATTCAATGGGAAACCTGATCAACAATGAGAGGCTCGAGTATCTTGGCGATGCCATTTTGGGCGCTGTGGTAGCCGAATTTCTCTATCGGCGCTTTCCCCAACGTGGCGAAGGCTTCCTTACCCAAATGCGGTCTAAACTAGTTAACAGGGCTTTTCTTACCCAGCTTATTAATGAAACGGGTATGCACCGTTTTATCAAATCACGGACAGTGAGTCCACTTACCGCATGTAACATTTATGGTGATGCCCTGGAGGCTCTCATAGGTGCCATTTATCTCGATAAAGGGTACCAGAAAGCCCGTTATGTTATTGTGAAACGGTTTCTTGATGGTTATGTCGATTTGAATAAAATGGAAGAGCAAGACAATAACTATAAGAGCCAGCTTATCGAATGGGGGCAGAAAAATAAAATGGAAGTCACTTTTCAGACTGACGAGGAAGATTCACCGAATAGCAAATTCAGTATTTTTGTTACTACGGTTGAAATTGACAACCAGTTGAAGGGGAAGGGGTATGGCAGTTCTAAGAAGGAATCGCAGCAAAACGCAGCCCGTGAAGCTCTCAGCACAATCGAACCTGATTAATAAATATTCTCTTACTTTTTAATTTGAAATTCAATCTTTTGTGTGGTAAATAGGTTGAATGCTCAATCATGCTTCTTGTTGTACAAGCTGCTTCATCGTTAAAAAAGGTTTACAGCCGGTTAAATAATGTTAAGTTGAAAATCCGGGCCATTGTAAATCAGTTATCTTTGTTCCTATGGATAAACGACGTATCTACATCCTTATTATTATAATGTCGGTAGTAGTGAGTTTATTGATATTTGTGCAAATGAATATCATTAAAAATGCTGCCCACATCAGGGAAGAGCAATTTGGACAAATTGTTCAGCGTTGTCTTATGCATGTTGCCCTGCGTCTTGAAGAAGAAGAGTTCAAGCAGTTTATTCTCGACGATCATTTGGCACAATCGACAAAGGCATATTCTAGTCAGGGTAAATCCAAATCTTCAGCAAACGAAACCAGTTCAAAGCAAATTAGTTTTTCGTTAAATGTTACTCAGGATCCCACCGGGAAAGTTGTAGCACAGGCATCTGTCAATGAAAGTACTGCAGAGTCAGATGTCATGGAAAATAATCCGGTTCAAAACCCTGATGTTTTCGATGAGCTGGCAGAATTGACAGATATGGAACAGCGGCGTTTTTTCCAGAGTTTTAACAATCGTGATGCGTTCAACCGGAATGTTCAGTATCAGCTTATGCTGGCCAACAAACCAATAGAACAACGTGTCGATCCAGCGTTGTTGAGCCGTTTTATTGAGGAAGAATTTACAATGAATGGCATTGACCTTCATTACGAGTATGTGGTAAAATCATATAATCAAGGCACGGAAAAAATAATTTTCAGTTCGAAGAAC
Organism: Bacteroidales bacterium; assembly: GCA_012719495.1. Taxonomy (GTDB): domain Bacteria; phylum Bacteroidota; class Bacteroidia; order Bacteroidales; family Prolixibacteraceae; genus CAYMTR01. The sequence goes on along the minus strand of JAAYAG010000108.1, from coordinate 42,023 downwards.
TACAAGGCAACTAAAAAGAAAGAACATAAAACTCCGCTTTTTATCAATGATTTAGGGGCGCAGAAGCCCAACTATCTGAAAGTGTATTTTCCGAATAGTCAAAAACGTTTTCTTGGCGATGTAAGCTACATGGTTTATCCTACTTTTATTTTGCTTTCGTTCATTATCGGCATTTTTGCTTACACAATAGCTATTATTTTCAAACAAAAAAAATTGTCGACCATAAAGAACGATTTTATCAATAACATGACCCATGAACTTAAGACCCCAATTTCAACCATTTCGTTGGCAGCACAAATGCTCCGCGACAATTCGGTGAACAATTCAACATCGGCCATTGAACGAATTTCAGGAGTTATTTTCGACGAAAGCAAGCGATTGGGCATGCAAGTAGAGAAAGTGTTACAGATGGCTGTTTTTAATGAAGGTCGTTTGAAGTTTAAATTCAAAGATTTAGATATTCATGAGCTGATTTCAACCGTAGTGCAAAACTTCGAGCTTAGGGTTCAATCACTCAACGGGAAAATTACATTTTTACCAGGTGCAACCTCTACTTTTATTTATGGAGATTATGTGCACATCACAAATGTTTTGTTTAACTTGCTCGACAATGCAGTGAAATATTGCAAGGGAAATCCGGAAATTGAAGTGATTACCGAAACAAAAAAAGATAAACTAATTATTTATATTAAAGATAACGGTATTGGCATTGCTAAAGAACACCAAAAACAGATATTCGAACGTTTCTATAGGGTACCCACCGGAAATGTTCACGATGTGAAAGGGTTCGGCTTAGGCTTGCATTATGTGCATAAAATAATTACTGCCCATAATGGAACAATTGAAGTTGAAAGTGCGATAAATAAAGGGACAACGTTTAGTATTAAATTTCCTATATCAGAATAAACCATGGACACAAAAATTAAAATTCTGCTTGCCGAAGATGATGAAAACCTTGGCCTGTTGCTCAAAGAGTATTTGATAGCCAAAGGCTACGACACCGACCTTTTTCCCGATGGGGAAACAGCCTATCACGGTTTCATGCGCAACCAATATAACATTTGTTTGCTTGATGTTATGATGCCAAAGAAAGATGGTTTTACCCTTGCTCGCGATATCAGATTGGTAAATGCCGATATTCCGGTTATTTTCCTTACGGCCAAAAACCTGAAAGAAGATGTGATAGAAGGCTTTAAAATTGGTGCCGACGATTACATGACAAAACCTTTCAGTATGGAAGAACTCATATTCAGGATTGAAGCAATTTTGCGCCGAATATCTAACGACAACCAACCCAGTGATCAGAATGTTTATCATATTGGCCTTTATTCTTTCGATGTACGAAAGCAAATTCTTTCTCACGACGGAGAAGAAGTTAAGCTCACAACAAAAGAATCGGAATTACTAAGGTTATTGGTTGCCAATGCCAACAAAGTGCTCGAGCGGAACTACGCCTTGAAAGCCATTTGGATAGACGATAATTATTTTAATGCACGCAGTATGGATGTGTATATCACTAAATTGCGTAAACATCTGAAAGATGACCCATCTGTTGAAATTATAAATGTTCACGGGAAAGGGTATAAGCTAATTATGTAGCATTGAAATGCTTAGTTGTTGTATTGACAACACTGTATTTGTAATGCTTCTTTCTTAATTTTCCAACTTAATACAAAAAGCCATGTCTAAAGAAAAAAACAAACAAAAAGAAACCAGTAAAAAGGCACCTGAAAAATCCTTAAAAGAGAAACGGGCTGCAAAGAAAGTAAAAGAACAAAGTAAGAAAAACAGTTAATCTAGTCCAAAGACCCCGGGAAACCGGGGTTTGTCATTTCTAAAAAAAAAATATTTGTTGCGGGTATGTATAAAACGAAAATGAGACAGAAGCTTTAAAAGTAACTGTCTCATTTTCTTGTGATTTCGGAGGGACTCGAACCCTCGACCCGCTGATTAAGAGTCAGCTGCTCTACCAACTGAGCTACGAAACCGATGGGCGACAAAATTAACTATTATTTTTATTTACAAAAGCTAAATTTTAATCTAAAAAGAATTATTCACCAAAAAAAAGCCCGTACATTTGTGCCGTTAATATGCTAAAATGTATATTTCAAACGTTTAACACATGAAAATTTATAAATCATTGTTAGTATGAAAAAACAAATTTATTCTTTGGTGAGGCTTTTGCCCTTTTTTCTTATCGTTTTGGTGGTTTCTTCCTGTCAGAAATACAAAAAAGAAATTGAAAACCTGAACGCATCAAAAGATAGTATTCAAGGTGTTGTGAACGATCGGGAAACAAAAATAGTTGAATATATCGGCTCGTTTAACGAAATTCAGAATAACCTTGATTCAATTAAGCGTCTACAGAAAATTATGGATGTAAACCTTTCGAATCCAAACGGTGAAGTAACACAAACCGATAAAGACAAGATTATTGAAGACATTAACCTCATCAATAACTTGTTGAATGAAAACAAAAAGATGGTTGAATCGTTACGGTCGAAACTGAAAAAATCGAATCTCAGGATAACCGAGCTCGAACAGATGATTGTGAGTTACCAGCGTTTGGTCGAAGAGAAAGATGCTGAAATTTCTGTACTCCGTTCAGAAATCGAAAAAATGCAGATCGATATTCGTCAACTCAATGATCAAGTAACTACGTTGGCCGACGAAAGCCAGAAAAAGACTGAAACAATAGAAAAGCAAAAAGATGAAATGCATACTGCCTATTATTGTTTCGGAACGAAAGAGGAGCTTTTAGCTAACAACGTAGTAGAAAAAATTGGTGGTGTAATTGGAATGGGTAAAACCTTGCGCATTAAAAAAGATTTCAATAAAGATTACTTTATGAAAGTTGATACCCGAAAGTTCGATGATGTAGTTTTAGCTGCGAAAAAGGCTGAATTTGTATCTACACATCCCGAAGGTTCATTCCACTTTGTTGGTGATGAGAAAACAATTGAACGACTCGTAATTGATCAACCTAGCGAGTTTTGGAAAGCTAGTCGTTTTATGGTCATTGTAATTGAAGCTAAGAAGTAAAGATTAAAATGAATTGAAAATATAAAAGGTTGTTGGATGTCAACAACCTTTTTTTATTTCTTAAATTTGGAATAAAAGAGTTTGATTCTTTTATTTACAAAAAATGCTTTTGTGATCGGGATATCCAATCTTAAAAGCATTTTTCAATGATCATTGAGTATATATTAAAAAGGGAAAAGATTTTCAATGCATTTTATTTTATTATAAAAAAGTCAATAGTATTAGAAGATAGCGTACACAGCGTATCAATGGTTGTTTTAGCTGTTAAGTCGCTCGTTTTGCATAAAAATTTCTTCGCCCCCGATTCCATCAAGAAATAAACACTCTTGCCATCGGCAGCAAATTGTGAATAATATGGGCGACTAGGTGTTTTAATATAAACATTAACGTCTTCAAGTATATTGTAAATACCTATAGTATTGTCGGTTGCATCGGCACAATAGCCCGAACTATTCCATTTTGAAGGGTTGGCAATGCCTTGACCTCCCGATATAGAAAAATCATTAACAGCATTTGTTGATGTGTTGACATACTTTCGCTTATAAACATTTGAAATTGAACTTGTATATGCAACATAGGTTTTATCGGAGGTAATGCCCAAAATTACAATGTCCTTATCTTCTTTTTCTCCAAGGCGAGTATAAGTATCGGTTTCGAAATCGTATTTAAACAAGATTTTATAATCCCAATGCAACATGCCACCATTAACGCCAAACGCATCAACCACACCATAAACGTAACGTCCATCTTTTGAAGGATAAAACTGACTTTTGTATTGTGCAGCTTCGGTATCCCATCCCTTTTCTGGCTGTGATAGCGCAAATGACGAAGGATTTGAGGCTTGAAGCAACTTGTCGGTTTTTGGGTCGTACCGCACTAAGCTTGCCCTGTAATCATCAAAATAATCCTGATCGTTCGACGAGGAGAGATAGAAGATATGACCACTTTCACTCACTTTTGCCGAAGCAACATCAAAATAATTATACCTGCCATTACCTGCCGGCAGTAGAGGCAATTCTTCCCAGTCGCCCGATTCAAGGTCGAACCAAGCACCCTTGGTTTGCCTAACTTTACCCGTAACATTAAAATCGGTGTGTAAACCAATTGCAACCCTGCTTTTCGAAATGTCAGCACTTTTGTGCATCGATTCGGCCGGATATAGATCGTTCACCTTCTCGTACTCGGGCTCGCCTTTTTTTATTGTCAAAATAGACAGACTGGCACCACTGGCAGCTTTACCTGTTGAATTTCCTTGAAGAACAAGGAACTTTACATCTTTGCCCGATGTGTTTTCATCATCGATAGGATCGCACCCTGCAATTAGCAGCGCAGTTGTTAAAATTGTAAGGTAAATTAGATTTCTCATGATGAATAATATTGATTAAAATATTTCGTCTTTTTGTTCCGAAATGTTAGGAATATGATCCGAACAAATTTGGTATTACTTGCAAAATTGGTTTATTTGTATGGAACTGAGATGTTGAAATCGTAAATTGAATGTTGAAATCGTACATTTATTTTGAGCTTAACCTTTTTTAAGATGTTTTTCTATGAGTTTTAGTGAAGAGGTGTTGGTTTTTGCTCCTATGTATATTTCCCTTTTCTGGGCAATTGTACTTTTGCTCGAATCAAAAAAGAATAATAGAGCAACGCATTTTCTCGGATATTTCATGATTGCTGCATCTATTGTATACTTAAGTCATGCTGCTTTTTTCACACGTCACTTTACTGCATATTTGCTGCTCGATTCGTTCTATGTGCTTTCTTCTTTAATGGTTTATCCGCTTTTTTATTGGTATATAAAGCTTCTAACTTCTGAGACGTTGTGTAATCAAAAGAATTTGTGGCACTTGTTGCCTGCGTTATTATTGTCGGTGGTCACTGCTATAACTTATCTTTTAATGGATAATCCAGATATTTATATTCTAGATAACATGTATCGTCAAAAGGGATTGTTGGTAAATGATACGTATTTATGGAAGACGCAACATTTTTTTTACGTGGTTACGCGTGTAATCTTTTTTATGCAAGTTGTAATATATTTATATCTGGGGCAACGTAAAATTCGGTTGTATAACAGGCAGGTTGAAGAGTTTTATTCCAATGTTGAGGGGCGAAACATTGGGTGGGCAAATTGGCTGTTATTTATTTTTTCTGCTACTGCGTTTATGAGTGCAACTGTGAATTTTATTGGGCGGACTTTCTTTTCCGAAAAAGAAGGGTTGGTACTTTTCCCTGCATTAGTTTTCAGCTCATCGTTGTTTGTAATCGGTTTTTTGGGGGTTAGGCAGCGTCATTCCGTTTTGGATTTCCAGTTGGATGAGACCGAAAATGTTAAATTATCTAATAGTGATGAGTTTATTGGGCCTGAAAACGAGCTTCAGAACCCAACATTTACCATGTTGCGGAGAAGATTGATTTCACTTTTCGAAGAGAAAAAAATCTTTACTACCCCTGATCTGAAAATCAATCAGGTGGGTTTACTGTTAAAAACCAATCGCACATATATTTCAAATCTTATTAACGATGAATTTGGGTGCTCGTTTAGCGACTATGTAAATCGATATCGTGTTGACGAAGTAAAACGTATGTTTAGTAGTGTTGAATTTAACGATTTTACACTTGAGCAGATTGCCGAAAAAGCCGGATTTACTTCCTCCGCTGCATTGATAAGAATCTTTAAGCAATTTGAAGGTGTTACTCCTGGAATATATCGAAAGAGATTGGTTAATAGCTAGTTGTTAAGTTTTATTACTACAATACCGGTTTGTTTTTTATTGCCTGAAAGATATTCAGACAAGCTTTTTGTTGAAACTACTATTTTCCCTTCGTCAGAAGAGGCATGAAGAAGCCGTATTTGACCATCTTTTCTTATAAGAAACCCAACATGGGCAATATCTAGTCCGTCAACTGCCGACGTAATCCCAACGATCATTCCATCGGAAAGTTGTGATTCAATAGTTGCGACGCTGTCTTTGGGTATAAAGAAGAGTTTGCGCGACGATAGAGCATTCTCTGTTTCAATAATCTTGGTTACCATTAATGAATCATTTTTTAGCTGTTTGTAGGCCGAACTGTGCGTACTCATAAAATTGATCTTCTTATGAAATTCTATTCCTCCCAGTTCGCGGGTAATGTCTTTAACTATACCCTTTTGTTCGTTGTCGTGAATCCAGTCAGAAAAATAATGTAACCGGCTTTCGTAGCCACATATTGCTCCATTTCGGTAACGTAAAGTCGTTAGTATTTCTTTATATTTTTGAAAACTTTCTTCACCTGATTTTTTGGTTAAAACGATAGAAAGAACTGTTTCGAGAAAAGTGGAGCAGTCGAGTTCCCTTAGGTTTACCACCAGCGTTTCGTTGTTGTTAATTTCCAGGGTTTTGCCAACATATGGAGTGCCCACAAATGATAGGGCCACTTGAGTGGCCATTTGCGGAGTTGAGGTATTAATTTGTCTCAACTCTTTCATTTTTTCAGTAAAAAGTAAAGAGTCAGGAGGGTTGGTGGCTGTACAACTTGCTGAAAAAAAAGACAGAAAGCCAAACCAAACAATTCCCAATATTCTAAGTGATTTATTCATCGTTTTTTTGTTCTTATTTGCATATGAGGATATAATTATCAATATATCTGTATTATTTTTCTGAACTATAAGCTTGTCTTGAAACAAAAATTTAAGCTTTTTAGTATTTAGCACTAATCCAAAGATACGCTTAATGCAACACTTCTCAATAGTTTTCGATGTGCAATTGGAGTGAGTGTTGAATAACTCATTTGTCTGTCAAAAAGTATAGAGTAACATTGCTAATTAATTATTTAAGGATTTTGATTGTGAAATTTTATACCAACTTACTTTTTATTTTAAAAAAAACGCTAAATTATGTTAGCTTTTCGCAGAGAAACCATAAACTCGTTCCAGCCTGTTTTGTATCTAAATGCAAAGTAAAAGGTTCAGTTATTGTTGGCTTTTTTTGATGATTATGTATAAATATGTTGATATATAGTGAAATATATTATGGAGGCATCAAGACAACGACTGAGGATTTATCTGATTGCGGGATTTTTTTCTGTCGCAACATTGTCATTTGCCCAAACCGATAACCTTTCATTGTACGATCTTGATATTGTTGATTTATCGCGGTTGCAAGTAATATCAGCTACTAAAACGGAGCAACAGCTTGGTGAAGTATTGTCAACAGTTAGGATAATTAGTCGCGACGAGATTGTTTCGCGAGGATATTTTACCCTCGATGAAGTTTTGTCTGATCTTCCTGGTTTTCAGTTTCGTAACCCACAAAGCTTAAACAGTTATGTTTTTCAACGAGGAATTCCTAACCAAAATAATTTAACTCTTGTTTTAATAGATGGGGTACAGATCAATGAACTCAATTCTGGTGGCTTTTACGGAGGTGGACAATACAACTTGTCAAATGTGGAGCGTATTGAGATAGTGTACGGGCCCTCCTCAGTTGAGTATGGTACAAATGCTGTTTCTGGGGTAATAAATATAATAACTTCAGAAACAGATCAAAATAAAGGACATATTCGAGGTCTCTCGGGCAATTGGGAAACTTTCTTGGCTGATGCTTTGCTGGGGTGGAAAAACGATGAACTCCGCAGAAGCATAAAATTATCGGGAATGGTAAAAAAGAGCGGGATGGCTAATTTGAAGGGGGCTGAAGGAGATTTCAATTGGACTGATTTGTTGGAAAATGAAGAAAATGATTACTCATTAGGCTTAAGAGCTAATTATAATGATTTTATCCTTTCTGTTAATTATCTTAATAAACAAACGAGTACTATATCTTTGCAGCCTTCGGTGGGAACATCATATAGAGATTATGGAACTTTATGGAATATTTTTTTCTTAAATAACTCATTACGTTATAAAAAGGAATTTTCAAAATCGCTAAGATTTTCATCTTTACTATATTATCGTAACACAACAGTGCAGCATAATACAGTGTATTATGTTCTCGATACTGCACAGGTAGGATATTTTCGCCCAAATTCGATGGTCGGATTTGAAAATGTGTTGAATTATAAAGTTGGACGTTCAGTTAAGGTTACTGGAGGGTTGGTTTTCGAGTTCGAAAAATTGGCCAATAACCCATCGTGGTCTTACAGCCAATCGGCAGAAATAAAACCACCAAAACCACCAAAACCACCAATGCATTCAAATTTTCTGGTGAGCGTGTTTGTTGAACCAACCGTAAAACTTTTTGACGCCTTACTGCTGGCGGGAGGGATAAGGCTCGACCAAAGCACTGTTTACGACAGGGTGCTAACTCCAAAGTTAGGTGCACGATACAATATTGGAAATCAATCGATCAGGATTAATTATTCAGAAGCATTCAGGGCTCCAAAGCCTTGGGATTATACCGATGGAGTAGGAAACTCGGATTTGAAGCCAGAAAAGATGCGTGCGTTCGAACTTTCTTATAATTTGCATGTCAATCATCAATTTAACGCTGAACTTAATGTGTTTCGCAATAAATTAAACAATGGTTTTTTTAGGGAATCAGTTGAAGAAGGGCATCGATGGATCAACAAAGATGAAATAACAACAAGGGGGCTTGAGTTGGGGGTTAATTATAAGGGAAGAAATGTAAATGCTTCGTTTAATTATACCCTTACAGAGAGTAAAGACAGTTTAGGTATTGCTGTTCCTGAAATAAGCAAGCATATTGCAAATGCAAGTATTAGTACCGCTCTTTCAACTAGTTTCAATGCCAATATTAGGTTGAATTATGTTGGGGTGCGGGATAACCCAACCGTCATTAAAACCACCGGAGAAAAAAAGGTTGATGATTTTTTATTGGTTAATGCTTCATTAGGATGGAATCCGACCAAGCCATTATTGATCCAATTCATTGTCCGTAACATATTTGATGTCGAATATTATCACACGTCAAACAGATTGGTGAGTCGTTATCGTCAACCCCAGCGAACGTGCATGTTATCAATGGTGTATAACTTTAACTTAGATAAGTAATGTTTTGAAAATAGGTTCTTGACTATTATTTGCTTGCTATGAAATCAAAGGTTGGACATAAAAAAGCAATGTTTTTGGCAATATTATTGTTTTATGCTATGCTATGTATGGCGCAGGTCGATCGTGCTGCGTTGTTCGGTGCCTATGTTTATAATTTCGCTCGGTATACCACCTGGCCTGCTGAAAGTAATTACAACAATTTTGAGATAATAATTATTGGCAATAATCAGCAAATTGTTAAAGAAGTCAGTCAATTTTCTGAAATTAAAAAACTTAAGGGAAAGCAAATTGTGGTAAGGCATCTTGCAAATTTGCCAGAGCAGTTCAGCCCAACCACGCGAATGGTGGTGCTGTTAAATGATAAAGAGTTGTTAATTAGGCGGGTAAATAAAATGATAGATCTGATGCCCATTGTATTAGTAACTGAAGCCTCCGATGACAAACGAAATGTAATGTTTAATGTCTTTGACACCTCAGATAGCCGTCTTACTTTTGAGATTAACCGTCCTAATATATTGAAACATAATATTTCTGTCGACCCTGAGATCGTTTTGCTTGGTGGAGCCGAAATAGATATTGTTGAACTATATCGTTCTTCTCAACAATCAATGGATTCTCTTCAGAAAAAAATGGTGACAGTGAGCGATTCGCTTACGATGCTTAAAGGCGATGTGCAAAAAACCCAGCAGATTATTTTAGCTCAGAAAGAAAGTATCTTTCAACAAATGCAATTAATTGTGAAACACGATAGTGAGATAGAGTCTGACAAAATAGAATTGGATAGGCAAAAGGCCGAGATGATAAACCAGTTAAATAAACTAGAAAAGCAATCGGAAATGCTCCAATCTCAAGATCTATTGCTTACTGATCATAAAGCAGAACTTTCTGAGCAACAACTTTATATAGAAAAACAATTCGAAGAAATTTCTAAAGGGAAGCAAATTCTTGATAGTCTCAATTCTGAGGTTGAAAAACAGCATGCGGAGTTAGGGCTAAGAAGTGATATTATTAAGCGGCAACGTATGATAATATTGCTCACAATTTTTCTTGTAATACTGGCATTATTATCACTGCTGACTTTTGTTCGCGGTTATTTTATTAAGCGAAAGAGCAATAAGATTTTGACTCAGCAAAAGGAACAGATAGAAAAGATTAATACAAAGTTGGAAGTGACAAACCGCAGTCTCTATGAAACCATTGCCCGTTTGCACGAAACACAGACTCAATTAGTCTCTTCGGAAAAAATGGCTTCACTTGGTGTGCTTACAGCAGGCATAGCCCACGAAATTAATAATCCCGTAAACTTTATTTATACAGGTATTAATAGCTTACGTAAAGATGTTTCAGAACTTACTGATCTTATGTCTAATCTTTTGAAATTGGCAGAAGAAGGTAATGGACAAGCACTTGTTGACAGGATTTCTGAGTTTAATGCCGAGGGCGAAGTTGATGAAATCCTTGAGATAATACCACAAACCATAGACGATATAAAAGTTGGAGCTGAACGTGCTGCCGATATTATTAAAGGCTTGAGAAATTTCTCAAGGATCGATAAAGATACAATGCAAGTAGCAGATATACATGAAGGTATAGATTCATCTCTGTTGTTGTTGCGAAATAAATTTAAGAACCACATTAAAGTGTCAAAAGAGTTTGGTGAACTGCCCATGGTTCAGTGCTATCCTGGTAAGTTGAACCAAGCATTTTTAAATATTTTATCAAATGCAATCGATTCAATTGAAAATGAAGGTTCTATTGTTATTCGAACTCATTACGAAGATGGGCAGGTGATTATTCAGTTTGAAGACACTGGTAAGGGGATTGCCCCGGAAATTATCGATAAAATATTTGATCCTTTTTTTACAACCAAGAGTGTTGGGAAAGGAGTGGGTTTAGGTTTGTCGATTACCTATGGCATTATTCAGGAACATAATGGAAAAATAAATGTAAAAAGTGAATTAGGGAGTGGAACTATATTTACAATTTTACTACCTTGTGACGGAAAATCAGGTTAATAAAGAGTTGTTGAGGGGCAATGAAACCTGATATTATCATAACGAAAACGCAGAATATATTTTTTTCAACACAAGGGTAAGATAGGCGAGCTTTTTGCGTGGATGAGAGCCGTTGGTTAGTGTATTCAAGCTTCTAGGGTTTTATAAAAATATACTTGTGAAAAAGAAAATCTTATATGTAGATGACGAGGAAATCAACCTGAGGTTATTCAAAAACACCTTTCGGCATGACTATGAAATATTGACTGCAGTTTCGGCTGCTCAGGGTTTTGAAATATTAAAGACGACCCCTGTTGATTTGGTGATTACCGATCAGCGTATGCCTGATATCACTGGGGTCGAGTTTCTAGGACTTGTTCAGGAAAAATTTCCCGGAATTCCCCCGGGGCGTTTAATAATATCAGTGTATAGTGATCCCGAAGACATAGATTTGGCATTTCGGAACTACCAATTGTTCCGGTTTATATCGAAGCCTTGGGATCAGAAAGAGTTGTATGAAATCATCAAAAAGGCTATAAATAATGAGTGATCCAAGAAAATACACTATTCTCTATGTCGATGATGAAGAGTCGAACCTGCGGATATTCAAGAATACCTTCCGGAAAGATTATAATATACTCACGGCAACATCAGGTACCGAAGGGCTAGAGGTTTTAAACACTCAAGATGTGGATTTGATACTAACCGATCAGCGAATGCCCGGAATGTCAGGTATCGATTTCCTAAAAAAAGCTTTTTCGAAATATCCCGAGTTGAACCGCATTTTGGTAACTGCCTATTCCGACTATGATGTATTGCGCGAAGCAGTGAATGAATTAAAAATTTTCCAGTATGTAGAGAAACCCTGGCGCGAGGAAGATATTAAAACAACCATTGATAGTGCGCTGGAGATACATCGGTTGAAAATTGAAAACCAAAATCTAACATCTTCTCTACTTGTTAAAAACGAGGAGCTTACCCGAATAAATAAAGAGCTTAGTGCTGAGATTGACCGGCATAAGCAAACGCAACTCGAGCTAATTAAAGAGAAAGAATATGCTGAAAATTGCAACCGCTTGAAATCGGCTTTTCTGGCCAATATGAGCCACGAAGTACGAACACCAATGAACTCTATAATGGGGTTTGTTGATCTGATTTTTGAAGATTATATTTCACAAGAAACGAAGCGGGAATATATGAACATAGTGCAGGGAAGTTGTTCTCAGTTATTGCACATTATTGACAATATTATTGAAATCTCGAAAATAGATTCTGGTAACGTTGAATTACGTAAGGTAAAATTTGAGGTCAATGATGTTGTGAATTATGTTTATAAATCATTCAGTGCTAAAGTGGGGCAGAACATAAGCTTATCTTGCAATCTGGCTCAAGAATCAATATTAATATATAACGACTCGTTGAAGTTGGAGCAAGTGCTTAAAAACCTTCTTGATAATGCGTTGAAATTCACTACCAAGGGTGTTGTGGAATTTGGTGTTCAACTGAAAGCCGATCAGGTATTTTTCTATGTAAAGGATACGGGGATTGGTATCGACCCCGAGAATTTTAATCTCATATTCGAAAGGTTTAGTCAGGTCGAAAATGCCTTCAGCCGCAAATACGGGGGTAATGGCCTTGGGCTGGCCATTTCGAAGGCATACATTGAGAATATGGGCGGGAAAATTTGGGTCGAATCAGAATTAGGCAAAGGAGCGACTTTCAATTTCACCATTCCTTTGGATTAGGGAATCTATGAGAGGTTTTTCTCGTTGCCCATGCTTTCTTTCAGTTTGTTGATCCGGTTTTGGGCAATCTGGGGTTTTACGCTCATATAGCATCCTCCAACGCAACCACCTTCGCAACTCATACCTTCAACAAAATTGTATTGATTTCCTTTGGCAAGTGTACCCAATTGTTTTATCGATTTCTTATCGATGCCATTAATTATTAGGGGTTTAACTTCTTCGGGTTTGTTCAGATGTTTTTTTACAGCCTCCATAACACCGCCAGTTTGGGCAAATCCCCATGCTTGAGCCGAAGCTTCAATTGCTGAATCGTTGGTAGTCAATGTTATTGGATCTATTTCGCAGGCGAGTAACATGGCGTCAAGTTCCTCAAAATTGATAACCATATCTATTTCATTAACATTGAACGACTCTGCTTTTTTTGCAATACACGGTCCAATGAAAACAGTTTGAGCGTTTGGATGTCGTTGTTTCGATAATTTTGCTGCAAAAACCATTGGTGAAGGGGTGTGCGAAATATTGTTCCGGAGGGTTGGTACATGTTTCGAAATAATGTTTACAAACGACGGGCAGCATGACGTAGTGAGTAATTCACCTCCGTTTGCTTCAAATTCTTCAGCTTCGTGTTGAGCAGTGAGGTCAGCTCCTTCGGCAACATAAATTACATCGTGGAAACCAATTTTTATCAATGCGGCTTTCATTTGTGGCAAGCTGCATTTGAATTGGGCTGCAACTGATGGGGCAAGTAGCGCTACAACTTTCTTTTTTCTTTTCAGGTTGAATATCAGATCGAAAAGGTGCGATTCTTCAACAATTGCCCCAAACGGGCAAGCAATAACACATTTTCCACAGTAGGTGCATTTGTCGAAATCGATGGTCTCTTTCCCATTTTCATTTTTGGTTATAGCACCAACAGGGCAAGATTCTTCACAAGGAACAGGGGCGTAAATAATTGCATGATAGGGGCATACGCCTTCACAAATTCCGCAACTTATACAGGTATTCGAGTCAATCATAGCCCGGGCTCCAACAAAAGAAATGGCATCTTTTGGGCAATTTACTTCGCATGGACGCCCCAAGCAACCCCGGCACATGTTGGTTACAACATAGTTGTTTTGCTGGCAACCGTGGCATACTTCTTCAATTACCCTGATGATTTCACGTTCGCTTGACGCTTTTACAACGCTTTGAAGTACAAAATCGGATAACGGGCTAAGCTCGTCTGCCTCGGTAACACACTCGAAACCAAGCATAGCCATAATTTTGTATTTGATAAGGGCCCTGTCGCGATAAATGCAGCAACGTGAACTCTCGCTTCCGCGTGGTCGCATTTTCATTGGAATTTTATCAATCTCTTCGAGGAGGGTTTCATTGAAAATTAGACGGGCAATCCGCTCGAGAATTTCGCGGCGAATAAGAATTGCTTTGTTTGCTGCTACCATGTTTTTTCCATTATCCGATCTGTTGGCAAAAGTCAGTATATTTTTCCAGAAAACATGCTGTACAACATGTTTTGTCCGCATTTTTACCACACATTAAACAGTTTGTTAAGATGATGCTGCTTGTATTATCGATCAATTCTTGATACAAAAAAGCTCGCAAGTAAGGATTTTATATTCACTATTTTGAAAACAGGTATTTAATTGATACATTGTAATAAAAAAATCCATGTTTGGCAAAAATGAAAAATCGGCATTATATCTTTTGCTATCAATAAGTGCTTTATTTATTCTTTATGCTTGTCCTCTGCCATGTGAGCCTCAGCGAATTTCTGTTTTGCCTATCCCTGATTCTGTTTCAATGTTAATCCCGTATAAAAATGGCGACACGGTAAATTTTCAACACTCGGGAGGGTTGGTTGTCCCGTTCGTCTGTCAGCGTGATTCTTCTGCTGAATATGCTTATTCTGATTGGTGTTCTCCCGGGCAAGAGTATCGGCTCGATGAGACATTGCTAATCCCTGATTATCCAATAAGCTCAGTGTTTGTTCAACTTACAAAGTACGACGAGCAGAACTTGTTATTTAGCATTTCGGTGGCCAACTCATCAACTGTGCTTAATGCTCTGCATGAGCTTTCTTTTAATCTTGATTCATTAAAGGTTAACCAGAAATGGTTTTACTGTGTTATGGCACTAAACCTTTCAAGTTCTGAGAATCCAAATTATCCCAATAAGCTTCGGTTTGATAGTGTGTATTACACTCAACAAAATGGGATTGTTCGTTTAACTATGTCGAATGGTGAATATTATGACTTGTTTGAAAAATAGGATCGGAATTGCGCTTTGCATGCTTTGTTTCATTTCGTGTAATTTATTTGAAGACGGAATTACAAAGTGGTACAAAGTTAGTGAGGAGACAAAACTTTGGTTGGCCGATAGCTCGGGTTTTTGTTTTCGGATGGCTGATCAAAACGGGATAACAAGAGAATATCTTAATGAACAGAATACTCATGATTTTTCTGAAGGAGAAAGTTTTTTTGGCGGGGTTAAATACCGCATCTCCCAGCGTGAAAACTATTACCAATCTTTTTCTTCAACCTTCAATGATGTTTTTTCATTTTCGCTAAGCCCCGGGTACGACGATGGTTATTGGGGTGAACGAATTTCGCTTTCGATTAATAGTTTATCTTTCACCTACGATTTCCTTCTCGATAGGTTGGTGACAGTAGAAACTAATTTCAATTATTTAAGCCATAAGATTACCTCTTCTGGAGTCGAGAATGACTCGCTGATTCATTCAACCATAGATTTTTATGACGAAATTGAGTTTAACGGCACCACATATCCGCATGTTTTCCATTTTATTCTTTCCGACTTCCAGCAAAACTGGACAGAATATACTGTAACAGAAGTATATTATGTCCGTAAGCTTGGATTGCTGGAGTATCGGTTTAAAAACGGGTTGTCATTTACCCGTCAATAAACTGAGCTATTTGTGCCTGCTTTTTAATTCCCTGGCCAGATCTTCAATCCGGTATCCTTTATGAGTGAGTAAAACGATCAAATGGTAGATCAGGTCGGCACCTTCGTACAAGAAGTTTTCGTCGTCGTTGGCCATGGCACCAATGATTGTTTCAACGGCCTCTTCGCCTACTTTCTGCGTAATTTTGCGCGTGCCCTTTTGGAATAACGATGTAGTGTACGAGCCCTCGGGCATTTCGACTTTCCGTTTGTCGATAAAATCCTGTAGTTGAGTGAGGAACAGTATGTCTTGCTGATTTTGTGATAGATCATCCATTGCAGTGTTGTTTTATTTTTGTTGTACAAAGATAAAGATGTTGGGAATAGTTAGGGTACGTTATCTTAAGAAGAAAAAGAATTAATGATTAGAGACATTTACATTGTTTTCTTCTCGTTGAAGATTCTCAAGAATATTTGGAATAAACGATTCGTAAGCACTGATAACAAAAAAATCGGGTTGTTCTTCGATTACTTTTTGCGAGTGGAGGTTGTATTCCCAGTTGTCGAAAAGAAAGAGACTGTTAGAAAAGTGCTCTGCCAAATTCGGATACATGTATTCTCCAAACGAGTCATTTACCATGAAAAGCTTGGGTAGTGACTGATCTTCATTCTGGTATCTCCTTTCCCACGCCCAAGGATAAGGAAAGCGTTCTGGACATTTATATTTTTCGCCCAACAATGTTGTTTTGAGCTTAAATTTTGGAGTCAAATAATACCTGTAAAATGAAACTTTATCATCGACTCCTAGCATTTTGGCCACACTACCGTCGTTCGATTCTTTAATTTCTTCCGTGAATTCATTAATCAGGTGTTTTTTAGTTGTTTTAGTTTGCTGTTGAATATAGGAAATTATTGTGTCATAGGCCACGTACGCTCCATAATCGTTCCAGTGGTGGTCGTAACGGTGATATACCTCAGGGTAAATAGACTTAGATTTGATTAACAAAGGTTTAAGGTCTATGACATCTAAATAGTTTACCTCTTTTGCAAGTTGAATGATTTGATCGGTTGCATTAAATTCTGAGTATTTGAAAAACTCTGGGGGCACAAACTCAGTGTATATTTCTTTTTTTGTGGGAATAATTACCAATAAGAATTTGCAATTTCTTTCATGTAAAAAATTGGCACGTTGTTGCAACTCATTTTTTAGTTTAGTTTGTTGTTCTGCGGTTAACCTCACTAAACCCCTGTAATGATCAAGATCTTTCCCTTGGAACATCCAGTTATCTTTTCCTAGAATACCTTTGCTCGCATCGGGCGATTGCTTCAGAAAAAAGTAATTAAACTGGTTGTAAAACTTAATGCCTGCAGGTCTTAAGCTGAAGTGGTCGTCGTAAAAATCGTTGAATTGTTGCGGAAAGCGGTCAAGATGTTTCCAGTCGAAAACAGGAAATGGAGCTTTTTCTCGGTTTTCATTTTTTGACGAAGGATTGTTTTCCGTTTGGAAAAATGAAAAGATAAACGGAATTACAAGCAAAACAGAAAATAAAACAGAAACAATTAGTTGATAGATGCTATGATTGATTTTTTGTGTCATAGTAAAAGGTTGAAAGGTTAAAACCTAAAGTAAATGAATGGATTATACGTGTTGGAAATCAACAACAAGGTGATGGTGAAAATGGCAATTAGCATTACTGCAACCTTAATTCCTTTGACGATCGGTTGGGAGGCAAATTCTGGCATAATTGCAGTAAGTTTGATGTTGAGCCAACGGAAGAAACCAAAACTGCCTAAAACCGATGGGATGGCAATAAGCAGGAAGTTTTGTTTAAATACTGCACTCAGATAGTTTGAGCCGAGCATTGAGTCGTTTCCAAGGAATAAAACCTTATAAAATCCTTTGGTATGCTCGAAGTCCTTGGTCTCAAACAGTACCCATGCAAAAGTTGCTATAGAGAAGGTATAAAGTGCAGGAATTATTTTCCCTGCCCGGTTTAACACATTCTTCTCTAGCCACAAGCGTTCAATGGACATAAAGGCTCCGTGAACCAGTCCCCATAGTAAAAAATTCCAACTGGCACCATGCCAAAAGCCACATACAATGAATATAATCAATAAGTTAAAGTATGTTCTGAAGTTGCTTTTACGGTTGCCACCGAGTGGGATATACAGGTAATCCATCAGCCATTGGCCAAGGGTAATGTGCCAGCTTTTCCAGAACTTTCTGATGGAAGTAGCCAAATAGGGAAAGTTGAAATTTTCGGGGAGATGAAAGCCAAACATCAAACCCAGACCTATTGCCATATCGCTATATCCTGCAAAGTCGAAATAAATTTGAAACGAATAGCTGATCATGCCTGCCCAAGCCAGTGACTGGGGTAAAACATCTACAGGTATTGAAAATGCTTCATGTGATATGATGGCAAACTGATTAGCAATAATTACCTTTTTTACAAGGCCAATAATGAACCGCTCAACGCCATTGGCAAATAATGACAAGCTTTCTTTGCGACTCAATAATTGAGGGGCTAAATCGTGGTAACGTACAATTGGCCCAGCAATTAATTGGGGGAAAAAGGAAATATAAAGTGCTAGATAAAATAAATTCTTTTGAACTGGAGTCTCTTTCCTATATACATCAATCAGATACGACATGGACTGAAAGGTGAAAAACGAAATGCCAAGGGGAAGTATGATGCCAGGATCTTTTACTGGATTTATGCCAGCGAGGTTAAGTAAGTGATTGATGTTTTCAATAAGGAAATTTCCATATTTAAACGTTCCCAACATCAATAAGTTAAATATGATCCCAATAACAAGTGGAACTTTCTTCCCTCGTTCACATTTGTTTATCCAAAGGCCAAAAAGATAATTGAAAAGTATGGACGCAAACAGGATGACCGATAGAGAAACGCCGCCCCACATATAAAAAATCAGACTCGAAAGCATCAGTACTGTATTTTTTCCACTGCGAGGCACAAGATAATAAACGGCTAAGACTGCGGGAAGAAATGCAAAAATGAAAATCAGACTGCTAAATAACATGGTTTGGTTACTTGAATGGTTTCAGACAAAAATAATTGATAATTTATTTATCGTTAGGTTTTTTAATAGATTTTTCAAAATGGCTTTCTGGCTTTTATTTTGCGAGAGCCTTTGGGAATAACGATGTGGTGTACGAGCCTTCGGACATTTCGACTTTCCGCTTGTCGATAAAATCCTGAAGCTGTGTTAAGAACAGGATGTCTTGCTGATTTTGTGATAAATTTTCCATCTATATTTTATTTAAACACAAAGACACGAAGTATTTCACAAAGGGACACAAAGATTTATTTTTCTTTGTGACTTTGCGACTTCGTATTTTCACTTATATTCTTACTGGTATATTCTTACTTGACAAATAGTTCTTTAAATCAGGAATGGCAATTTCCTTGTAGTGGAAAATGCTGGCAGCCAATCCGGCGTCGGCTTTGCCTTTGGTGAACACATCAACGAAGTGATCCATATTCCCTGCGCCGCCCGAAGCAATGATGGGTATTTTCAACATACCGGCCATTTTGGCGAGCTCTTCGTTTGCAAATCCGTTTTTGGTGCCATCATGATCCATGCTGGTGAAAAGGATTTCGCCTGCACCACGGTCTTCGGCTTCCTTGGCCCAACTGAACAATTCCTTTTCCGTGGGAATACGTCCGCCATTTACAGTAACCGTCCAGCGGTCGTCATATTTCTTGGCATCGATGGCTACCACCACGAACTGTGTTCCGAAGTTCAAAGCCATATCGTCAATGAGCTTGGGGTTTCGCACCGCCGATGAGTTGATGGAAATCTTATCGGCTCCCGCTTTCAGAAGCGCTTCAGCATCTTTTAGTTCGCTAATTCCACCACCCACGGTAAATGGGATGTTGATTTCGCGGGCTATGCGTTTCACCAAATCGACAAAGGTTTTGCGGCCTTCGTGCGTGGCGGTGATGTCGAGGAAAACCAGTTCGTCGGCCCCCTGTTCGGCATACAGCGCGCCCAATTCAACGGGATCGCCAACGGCTTTGATCCCAACAAAGTTGATGCCTTTCACGGTCTGACCGTCTTTGATATCAAGGCAAGGTATAATTCGTTTTGCAAGCATAATTTCTTATTTAAACACAAAGGCCACAAAGGGTTTTCACGAAGGGCACGAAGTGAATTCTTTTAGTATCTTATCCTTAATTCTTTGTTTAGCTTTTTGTCTTTTTCGTATAGAAACCTGTCGGATTTTGAAAAATCTTTTCCAGATGAAATGCAGAAAGCTTTCAATCTCTCAAGATAATAAAGATAGGTTTCAATATTCTCTGCGGTCTTAGTTGCAGATAGTTTCAACTCTTCTCCATAAAGGATTCGATAGGCTCGTTGGTCAATAATTTGATAAATGTTAGGATTCCGAAAACGTAGAATTGTTGAGGCCATTGGGATACCAATTCCTGGTATATTCAAAAGGGCAGATAATACTGTAATCGTTTTTTCTTTATCTATTTCTTTATCTGTTGGTAAAATACCATTAAGCAATTTAATTGTTTCTTCATCGAGTTTTGCATATCGATTGATTTTCCAAAGCACAATCTTGTTGATCAGATTTTGGTCAAAATCACCAACAAACGAATCAAGTTCTGTTGTAAGTTCATCCTGATATTTATACTCTTCTTCTGAAAGATTGAAATCAGGACTGTCAATTGTTATTAATTCTGACTTTTTCATTCAATGTAATAATTAACCAAAAAAGGTTAATAGTTTTAAAATTAACCATTTTAGGTTAACTTTTTCTTTTTTGAAAATCTTCTATTTCCTTCAATGATATGTGATTCTCATAAATGGCTTTCCCTGTAATTACACCTGGTACACCCATTTCATCCAATTCGTAAATGTCTTTCATGGTGGCAATTCCGCCGCTGGCAATAAGCTCAAGGGTTGGGAACTTGGCCATGATTTCCTTGTACAAATCGATGCTTGGGCCAGTAAGCATGCCATCGCGGGCAATGTCTGTTGAGATTACCTTTTGAATACCACGACTGGTGTAGCTTTCAATGAAATCTAAGATTGGAAGTTCTGATACTTCCTGCCAGCCACTTACGGCAATCATTTTGTCTTTGGCATCGGCACCCAGGATGATTTTTTCGGCTCCGTAGGTTTCGATCCAATGTAGGAATGTTTCACGGTCCTTCACAGCAATACTGCCTCCTGTTACCATGCTTGCGCCGCTTTCGAAGGCAATGCGCAGGTCTTCGTCGCTTTTCAAACCTCCACCAAAGTCGATCACCAGTTTGGTTTTCGATGCTATGGTTTCAAGTACCTTGTGGTTTACAATGTGCTTGGCTTTCGCGCCGTCGAGATCGACAAGGTGCAGGCGTTTAATTCCTGCATCTTCGAACATTTTCGCTACTTCGAGCGGATTCTCGTTGTACACCGTTTTCTGGTTGTAGTCGCCCTGCGAAAGGCGAACGCACTTGGCATCAATTAAATCTATTGCGGGTATTATTGTAATCATATTTATAAATTGTAATCAGTAGTAAGACAATGGAATGCGTAAAGAGGAATTGATTTTATCCCATTCTCGAACCCGAAATTTTTAGTTGAAACTCGTACAGAATAGGCGGGTTTGTATTTATTGATGAATTGTTTAAGGCTTTTAGATCGCACATTTTCCGATGATTTTACCTCAATTGGGATAACCTTTCCATCGTTCATTTGTACTACAAAATCAACTTCGGCCTTTCCTTGCGACTCCCAATAATAGGGTTGAAATTGGTTGGATATTAATGAATTCATTACGAAGTTTTCAGTCAAAGCACCTTTAATATTATCGATAATGCGATTGCCCGAGATCAGAAAATGAGGCGCAATCCCATACTTAGAACACAGTAACCCATTATCTGATAAGTATATTTTGAAAGCAGCATTTTCGGTATACAATTGTAGTGGAAACTTCCCTTCGGTAATTTTAACACATTTATTTGCAACACCAGAAGCTTGCAGCCAATCCAAGGCCGTTTCGAACTCGTGGGCACGTGCCCCTGTTTTTATCAATTTGTACTGAAATTTCCTGTTTTCTTTGGCGAGCTGGGCCGGAATTGTATTAAAGGCAGCCATGATCCGAGTGGTTTCGTCGGGTGTGGCATATTTCGCCATATCGGCTACGTACGCATCGTTAATATTTTTTTGAAGAGCAACAACAAAGTTGAAATCCCGTTTCTCTATAAACTCTTTAACTACCTGAGGCATACCGCCAATGGTCAAATAATGGTTGAACAAATCAATGAATTTCGAATGGAGCGAGAATTCTATATTCGTATCAAAATGTTCAGCAATTAATCTACAACCTGATTTTTGATCCAACGCCCAAAGAAATTCTTCAAAATCAAGCGGGTACATGTTGATTTTCTCAACCTTACCAACTGGGTATGAATATTGATTTCGGTTAACGGCAACACCTAATAAACTTCCCGCTGCAATTATGTGATATTCATTGGCTTTTTCATTAAAGTATTTCAACGAAGTAAGTGCCTGCTCACAAGCTTGTATTTCATCGAAAAACAGTAACGTATTTTCTGGGGTAATGGTTTTCCCAGCTAACACCGAAAGCTCTTGCACGATGCGGACAGGATTCAAATCGCGTTGAAAAATACCTTGCAATTCAGGATTGCTTTCAAAATTAAAATATACCACATTGTTATAGTTGCTGTTGCCAAAAGAAAGTATGGAATAAGTTTTCCCAACCTGTCTAGCACCAACAACCATCAACGGCATTCTTCCCGATGATTTTTTCCAGCTAGCAAAATATTTCTCAATCTTACGTTCCATTTTGTGTCTTTAAATTGCACTTTTTGGATTCAATTAGTGCAAATATACTACACTAAATTGAATATACGATGAGCTTATTGTATTTTTAGAGTTCATGAGTTCATAAGGGGAGGTTTTGCATGAGATACTTATATCCATGCACTTTGCACTTATGCACTACAGATTGATAAAATTCTCCAAAATCTTTGCCCCAACTTTTTGACTTTTCTCGGGGTGGAACTGTGTGGCGTAAAAGTTGTCTTTGTGCAAGGCCGCGCTGAACGGGTTGATATAATCGCATGTTGCGGCGGTGTGTTTACCTACTTCAACATAGTAGGAATGAACGAAGTACACAAACTGGTTTTCCAGGTCAGGTGTGAGTATGGCACTGTTCAGGTTGTAGATGTTGTTCCAACCCATGTGCGGTACTTTGGTCACAAATTCTTGTCCGGGCGCGGGTTGAAAGCGTTTCACCTTTTCGTCGAAAATGCCAAGGCACTTCACATCGCCCTCTTCGCTGTGGGCGCACATAAGCTGTTGGCCAAGACAAATGCCCAAAACGGGTTGCTTCAGGCTGCGGATCAGCTCGTCGAGTTTGTGTTCGCGCAAGTAGGCCATAGTGGTACTTGCTTCGCCAACACCGGGAAAGATCACTTTGTCCGCCGCACGAATTTTTTCTGGATCGGCTGTGATTTCTGCACTTACACCTAATCTGTTTAGAGCATTATTCACCGACTCGATGTTGCCCGCGTTGTATTTGATAATTACAATATTCATCTAAATATTTTTTGTTTGTCTGATGACATCATAAAGTCATTTTCTATACTTTTGACACGGATTATACAACTGGCGCGTTCTTCTAACGGTTAGGAAGTCGGATTCTCATTCCGAAAATAGCAGTTCGATTCTGCTACGCGCTACTATCTTTTTATTTTAAAAGATCATCGATGACCCGCTTCATCTCTTCAAATTCTTCTTCTTTATAAAGTCGTGTCATATAAACAATCTTTCCCGATTTATTTACAATAACATTTCTTGTTACTCCGGCATCCTGAGCTGCAAATGTGTAAAAGATATTTCCATCCAAATCGAGGGCCAGTGGATATGTGATTCCGATTTGCTTCTGAAAATCAAATACTTTTTCTTTGTCTTCTTTCAGGTCGATACCGTATAGTGCAAAATTCTTGTTGCTTTTGTGCTTCTGCCATATTTCACTTTCAATATGAGGCATTTCCTTTCGGCAAACGCTGCACCAACTGGCCGTGAATTGCAGCATCACCACTTTCCCGCGTAAGGCTTGCATATTGGTTTTTGTTCCATCGGGTAAAACGATGTCGAAATCGGGAACGGTTTGACCCAGCTTCACAATGTATCCATAATCAGCAGGGATTTCCTTCTGAATGGTTTGTGCTTCGGTCTTGTTCACATTTAAAAAAATGAAGCAAAGCAACATGGCTGTGATTTGTACGTATTTCATTGTTGATTGTTTTTACTGATTGCGAACAATTGTTTTGAAATTAAGATCGAAAAAACAATCCAGGGAACCAGCGAAGCGATGGAGAAAATCAGTCCAACGATTCCAAAGGTTGACGGGATGGTCATTAGAAAGGCTGAAATCAACCCCCAAATGGCTGTTCTTTTGCTGAATGTTTTTGCGGGATCGTTCAACATGGCAAACCCAATAATTACCAGTGCAATTCCGTTGAGGATGTAATACACATCGAATGCGGTTCCTTTGTAGCCCTCGTGAATGGCTTGTCCTGCAGCCAACAATTGCTGTTGGAGCTGAGCGTCGGGAGTGGCAAAATATTGCTTGCTGAGCGAAAGCATTTCAAATGCGGCAGTTGACGAGTAATAGACGGCAATTCCAATGAACCCGAGTACCAACGCAATAAACATGGCGTAGGCTTTTGTGTTTCGAAGTGCGGCAAACAGCGCCAAGTAGACGAAGGCTAGCAAAATGTTGTTCACCAAGTAGAGCAAATCGAGACTGAGAAGCCCCAAAAACCAGTTCTTATGAAACAATTCAAAGAAACCCAGTACCTCTTTGGGTGGTGGCCACAATCCGAAAATGAAAATTTGTACCGGAATAATTGCCACGACGATAAGGGCCATTATTCCGCCCAAACGACAAAGCTTGTTCCAGTCCTCGGTGTTAAAAATTGCTTGGTTCATAGTTGATGTTTTAACTAAATACCACAGTTCTGTTGTTGTAAACCAATATTTTCCGTTCGATGTGTTTGTTCACCGCTTTCGAGAGTACAATCTTTTCAAGGTCGCGGCCTTTGGCAATCAGGTCGTTCACCGTGTCCTTGTGGCTTACGTGCGCCACTTCTTGTTTGATAATTGGTCCGGCATCCAATTCGGTTGTTACGTAATGGCTGGTTGCGCCAATGATTTTTACTCCACGTTCGTGCGCTGCATGGTAAGGTTTTGCACCCACAAAAGCGGGTAAAAACGAATGGTGGATGTTGATAATCCGGTGCGGAAAGTGCGTAATGAAATCGTCGCTAATGATTTGCATGTAACGGGCCAGCACAATAAAGTCTATTTTGTGTTCTTCGAGCAACGCAATCTCTTTGGCCTCCAACTCTTCCCGGTTGTTTTTCGTCAATGGAAAAACATAATACGGAATATCGAAACGTTTGGCAACATCGGCCATGTCAGGGTGGTTGCTGATAATCAATGGTATTTCAACATTCCACTCGCCGGCAGTGTAGCGTGCCAAAAGGTCAAACAGGCAGTGCGACATTTTCGAAACGAAGATAGCCATGCGCGGCTTTTCTTCCGAGAAATGAAGTTCGTATTTCATTTCATTTTTGTGGGCGATAAGCGTGGCGAAATAATCCGAAATTTTGTCTTTTGGAATTTCGAAGTTCGCCAAATCCCATTCCACACGCATGTAGAAGAGTTTTTCTTCACGGTCCACATGTTGGTCGAGGTAAAGAATATTCCCATTATTGGTATTGATAAACTCGGTTACCAACGCCAGGAGCCCTTGTTTATCGGGGCAGTGAATGAGAAGAATAGCAGTTGATTTGCTTTTGTCTATAGTCATAGTTGTATGGTTTTAAACACAATGGGCGCAAAGGGTTTTCACAAAGAACACAAAAGTATGTGTTTTAGCTTGATGAATGTTTAATTTGTGTCCTTAGAGATATCCTTTTTTCCTTTGTGTTTCTATCACATAATTACTCGTTTAATTCCGTTTTTCAAATGAGCTACATTGAAGTTAACCAAAAGGGCAAGTTTACAACCCGATAACTTTAAGTAGGTTAGGGTTTGAGCTAAATGTACATCGGTTAATTCCTCAACAGCTTTCAATTCAATTATGATTTGATTTTCAACAAGAATATCAATTCTGAGGCGGCTTTCTATAAGCAAACCTTTATATGTCAAAGGCAGACTTTTTTGTTTCTCAACTATAAGGCCAGCACTTTGGAGCTCAAAAATAAGGCATTCTTCGTAAACACTTTCCAATAAACCTGGACCAAGGATTGAATGAACTTCAAAAGCACAATCTAAAACCTTTTTGAATATTTCTTCACGATCCATATTTCTTTAATTTGAATATTTAGTTAGTGTTCCTTGGCGAAAAACCTTCGCGTACTTTGTGTTTTAAAGTACTCCCTTGGTACTTGGTAGTTCAAAATTGAAAATATCTTTCTTTATTGCCATTTTAATTGATTTAGCCAGTGCCTTGAAGATCCCTTCGATTTTGTGGTGCTCGTTTTGCCCTTCGGCCTTAATGTTGAGGTTGCATTTCGAAGCATCGCTGAACGATTTGAAAAAGTGAAGGAACATCTCGGTGGGCATATCGCCAACCCGTTCGCGGGTGAATTCGGCATCCCACACCAACCACGGACGGCCGCCAAAGTCGATGGCTACTTGCACCAAGCAATCGTCCATGGGCAAGCAGAAACCGTAGCGTTCAATGCCGCGCTTGTTTCCCAATGCTTTCAGAAATGCTTCGCCTAAAGCCAAGGCTGTATCTTCAATGGTATGGTGTTCGTCTACTTCGAGATCGCCTTTCACAATCACTTTCAGGTCGATGCCCGAGTGACGACCAATTTGGTCGAGCATGTGGTCGAAAAAGCCTAGCCCGGTCGAAATATTGGTTTTCCCGGTTCCGTCAAGGTCAAGCCAAACATCGATGTCAGTTTCTTTGGTGGTGCGACGAACGGTTGCGGTGCGGTCGGTTTTGGCCACTTCTGCATACACCTCGTCCCAGTTGGTGGTTTTCAGCACACAAACTTCAGAAAGACCTTTTGCAACAAGCAGTTCATCGGGTTGGTTGCTTAACCAGATGGCTTTGCATCCCAAGTTTTTCGCCAGTTCAATATCGGTGAGACGGTCGCCAATTACGAAGCTATTAGCAAGGTCGTAGCTGCCGTCCATGTATTTGCCCATCAGTCCGGTACGTGGCTTGCGGGTTGGCGCATTGTCCTCGGGGAAACTTTTATCAATCAATATGTCGTTGAATACTACACCTTCACCTTCGAAAGCTTTCAACATTTTATTGTGTGCAGGCCAAAAGGTTTCTTCAGGAAACGAACTGGTTCCCAAACCATCTTGATTGGTGACCATCACCAACTCGTAGTCGAGGTTTTTGGCAATGAAGTGCATGTTACGGAACACGCCCGGATAAAACTCGAGTTTCTCCAAGCTGTCGAGCTGGTAATCAACCGGTGGTTCAATGACCAGGGTTCCATCGCGATCTATAAATATGACTTTCTTCATAATATTTTCAAATATCCAATAATGAATATTCAATGTAGAATATCCAATTATTTGGGCAGTTTCGATTTTGCTGTTTTAACACTTTTGGCAAAAATAGCTATAAGCTCTTCATTTTCTTTTAAAGTAGGAAGAATCATAGAATCAACAAGAAGTCTTTTTCTTTGAATGATTTTTAAACAGACTTTTGTTTCTCTCAATTCCTTCAATAATATTTGGGCTTTATGAATAAAATCTTTTTGTGATTCTGCTGATTGTACTTCACCATACAACAATGCTGGAGCTGTTGAACTTCTGATTCCTTGACCTCCTAAGTGATTTGCAAGTTTGGTATTTGGTAAATTTTCAATCACTTCACTTACCATGATGGCAAAATCTATCAAACGATCTTCCAAATCAAATTTTTTCGTTTCCATCAGCCTTGGATATTGGTTATTGAATATTCAATATTGGACATTTTTTAATCTTTCAATCAGCTCCCTATTTTCCTCCGGGCTTCCCACCGTAATGCGCAGACATCCTTCGCAGAGTGCTACTTTGGAACGGTCGCGAACAATCACGCCTTTGTTCATCATGTACTCGAATTTCTCACGGGCACCTTCCATTTTTACTAACAAGAAGTTGGCATTGCTGGGATAAACCTTTTGCACAAAAGATAATTTTTTTAGCTCTTCGGCCAGTTTTTCACGCTCGGCAATGATGGTTTTCACCCAAACTTCTTTTTCTTCAACATTCAGCAACGACTGCATTACCCGTTGTTGGGTAAGCTGGTTGATGTTATAGGGATATTTGATTTTGCTCAGAATTCTAATGATTTCGGGCGAAGCAAAGGCCATACCCAAGCGGATTCCAGCTAAACCCCAAGCTTTCGAGAAGGTTTGTAATACTACCAAATTGGGGTATTTGTCCAAATCGGCAAGCAGGGTTGTGCCGGGCGCAAAGTCGATGTAAGCTTCGTCAACAACCACAATGCCGTCAAACCCTTCAATCACTTTGATGATCTCGCCACGGTCGAGGCTGTTGGCTGTTGGGTTGTTGGGCGAACAAAGAAAGAGCAGTTTCGATTTGTCGTCGGCAGCTGCCAGTAGTTTCGAGGCTTCAATCTGATAATCATCGTTCAGCAGCACTTTGCGAATTTCAATGTCGTTGATGTCGGCCGAAACGGTGTACATGCCATACGAAGGATCCATAATTACTGAATTGTCGATGCCCGGGTTGCAAAACGCGCGGTAAAGCAAGTCGATGGGCTCATCGCTACCGTTGCCCAGGAAAATTTGGTTGGGTTGAACACCTTTGATTTCGGCAATTCGTTTTTTCACATCTTGCTGGTACGGATCGGGGTAACGGTTGTAGCCTGTGTCATAGGGGTTTTCATTAGCGTCGAGAAATACCGACGCACTGCCACTAAACTCATCGCGAGCGGAAGAGTAGGGTTTTAGGTTGGCTATGTTTTTTCGTAACAAAACCCCTAAATCCCTTAAAGGGGACTTTTTAGAGACTGCGTTATTGTTATTGTCGTTCATTTTAATTCTATTTTATTTTCAATTTGTTTCCGAGCAATTCTTTCTTTTGCATCAATCAAGGCATGTTGAAGTTTTGCTTCAAGCACATGTTTTGGTGGCAGTTCGGTCCAATACTCTGCCACCATTATCCCATCTTTGTGCATTTCAAGCAGTTCAATTTGTTCCTTACTTGCTTCTGTACAAAGAATTAATCCGATTGGAGCTTGCTCTCCCTCTTGGCGTTCGTATTTGTTCAACCATTTGAGATACAGCTCCATTTGACCTTTATATTTGGCTTTAAACTTGTCGATTTTTAATTCAATGGCTACTAGGCGTTTCAGCTTTCGGTGATAAAACAATAAATCTAAATTGTGGTCATCTCCATCAATTATCATCCGTTTTTGCCGTTCAACAAAAGTAAATCCATTGCCAAGCTCCATTATAAAAAGCTCAATGTCTTTAAGAATGGCTGTTTCCAGATCATTTTCGAGATAGCCATCTTTCAATCCGAGAAAATCAAGGAAATAAGGATCTTTGAAAATGTTGTGTTCGATTGAATTGCAATTCAATATTTGCAGATTTGCACTTTCTGTCCGATGATAGATTTTCAAACCAATTTGTTTTCTTAATTCTCTTACCCCAATAATTTTGTCGTAAGCAAATTGGCCATAAAAGTCACGCTCTTTTTGATCCTTTATTGGTATAAGTGTCAAGAAATGAGACCATGATAAATGTCGTGACAGTGTAACGACTTTTTCGACATCGTTGTATGTCTCTGCAAATTGAATCATCCTCCGAAGATTCTTTTCTTCGTAGTTTTGACCGTATTTTTTAACCAATTCTCGTGACAGTGTTACGACAATTTGTTTCCCATAATCAGCCCGTTGGTTGTTTAGAACGTGGTTGAGAATTTTGTGTCCTATGCCCCAAAAAAGCACTGTTAACGAGCTGCTTGCTTGAACAACAACCTGCGCTTTTGTCTTTTCAATCAGACCGATTAACTCAGTTAAAAGTTCACTGTGCTTTGGGTGTGCAATAGACATATCCTTGTTTTTTATTTTTTCATTCTCAACGTTCCTGCATTCTTATGTGCAAACAAATGCTCTGCTTCGGCCATTTGCTCAATAACTGGTCCCAGATTTTGAATGCCTTCTTTTGATATTTCCTGAAAGGTTATTTTGCGAATGAAGCTGTCGAGGTTTACACCGCTGTAACTGGTTGCCCATCCGTTGGTTGGCAGGGTGTGATTGGTTCCCGATGCATAATCGCCAGCACTTTCGGGTGTGTAATTCCCCAAGAAAATTGAACCTGCATTGATGATTTTTTCAGCCACTTCGGAATAATTCTTCATTTGAATGATCAGGTGCTCCGAAGCGTATAGGTTCATCATGTCGATCATCTCCTGCTCGGTTTTAACCAAGAATATTTTGCTGTTATCCAAAGCTTTTAGCGCGTAGTCCATGCGTGGAAGAACAGCTAATTGCTTTTCCAATTTAACTTGAACCTCGTCAATTAGCTTTTCAGAAGTGGTTACCAAAATAACCTGACTGTCGGCACCGTGTTCGGCTTGCGATAGTAGGTCGGCGGCAACAAAAGCAGGGTTGGCAGTTTCGTCGGCCATAACAGCTACTTCGCTTGGACCGGCAGGCATGTCGATGGACACATGGCTGATGCTTACCAATTGCTTAGCTGCGGTTACATATTGGTTTCCCGGACCGAAAATCTTGAAAACTTTAGGAACGCTTTCGGTTCCGTAAGCCATTGCGCCAATAGCTTGAATTCCGCCAATTTTGAAAATCTTGGTAATGCCCGAAAGTTTGGCCGCGAACAAAACAGGCGCAGGTAGTTTGCCGTCTTTTTGCGGCGGCGTACAAAGTACAATCTCTTTACAGCCTGCAATTTTAGCCGGAATGGCAAGCATTAGTACGGTTGAAAAGAGTGGGGCAGTTCCTCCCGGAATGTACAAACCCACCTTTTCGATGCCCACACTTTTCTGCCAGCATTTCACGCCCGGAGTGGTTTCAATCACCTTCGTTTCGAACTTCTGTGCTGCGTGGAACTTGGTTATATTGGCCGCAGCTTGTTCGATTGCTGCTTTCAAATTGGCATCGAGTTCGGCAACACCGGCTTCAATTTCGGCTTCCGAAACCAGCAATTCAGCAAGTTCAACCTTGTCGAATTGAACGGTGTATTTGCGAATGGCCGTATCGCCATTGGCTTTTACATCGTCGAGTACGGCTTTCACTTTTTCGTTGAGCGATGCCGTTTCAAAAACGGGACGCTTCAAAAGAGATGGCCATTCGGAACGATTAGGGTATTTTATTACTATCATTTTTCAAAGTCATTTAACTTTAATAAACACAAGGGACACTAAGGTTTTTCACAAAGGTCACAAATATCTTTTTGTGCCTCCGTGTTTAATTTTTTACATAATCATCTTCTCAATGGGCAACACCAAAATACCTTCGGCACCAAGGGCTTTCAATCTTGAGATATTTTCCCAGAAAAACTTTTCTTCAATAACCGAATGCAGAGAACTCCATCCACTTTCGGCCAACGGCATTATCGTCGGACTTTTCATCCCGGGAAGCATTGCCACAATTTCTGGAAGTTTTCCGTTGGGAGCATTCAGCATGATGTATTTTTTCCCTTTTGATCGTTCTACCGATTCGATGCGGAAAATAAGTTCGTTGAGAATTGCTTGTTTCTCGGCTGATAAACCAGGAGTTGATATTAATACTGCCTCAGAAGGGGTCACTACTTCAACTTCTTTTAATCCGTTGGAGACCAGTGTTCCGCCAGAGCTTACAATGTCGAAAATTCCATCGGCCAGGCCAATCCCAGGGGCAATTTCCACCGAACCAGTAATTACATGGATTGAAGCCTTTATTCCCTTTTTGTCAAAAAAATTCTGAAGTATTACAGGATACGATGTTGCTACTGTTTTTCCTTCGAACCACTCGGGGCCATTATATGTTTCGCCCTTTGGAATGGCAAGAGACAGACGGCATTTGCTGAAGCCCAGGCGTTTTGATAAAACAACATTCTTATCTTTCTCGAGCATCTCGTTTTCGCCAACAATTCCAACGTCGGCAACCCCATCGGCTACAGTTTCAGGGATATCGTCGTCGCGCAAGTAAAGAATTTCCACAGGGAAATTTTTGGCAGGCGATAATAACTGGCGTTTTCCCACTGTAAGTTTAATCCCGCATTCGCGGATCAGTTCTTCTGATTCTTCGTTTAACCGGCCTTTGGTTTGAATGGCAATCCGTAAAATAGTCTCCATTTTTTTATCTTCTAAATTCAATTATAATCATTTTTTGTGTTCAATTTTAACATTCCTCCTTAGAGTAGGTCAAATAAAAAAGGCTTACCAATTGGGTAAGCCTTCGTTCGTTATCTAAATATCTTTATAGAGTTCAGACATAATCGTGCCAGCCTACCGCATTTGCAGGTTGTGATGGTGGCCGTGATGATGTCCAAAACATGTTATCATATCAAACTTTGTAATTATTCATGCAATAATAGTAATAATTTAATGCGCAGCAATGGGCGAAACTTTTTTATTGAAAGCTGATTTTTGAAATTTAACATTAAAATTACGTGTGACATTGTATTTTACGTAATTTGCTGAACATTTATCCTTGATGTTATTTCCTCGAGATTATTGGTTAATTTGGTGCTTTGAAAGTGTTGTAATAAGCTAAAAACCTGTATCGTATGGCAATTTTTAATAGAGATGGGAGAATGATTATTCCGCTTAGGGAGAGAAACCGAAGAGCAGTTCGTGCTAATGAGAATAAAGTCCGTTATATCATTAGTGAAGCGTTTTGCCCTTCAGGATGTTCAATTATTGATAAAGAGCATGAAATTAATGGATTTCCCGGCTTAAGGCTGAAGTTTAAGAGGGATGGCGAAGAGGGCGAATTTGTTATTTCGGCAATTGAAGGCGATTTTGAAAAGATTGTTCTATGTGGTAGGTTATTCGAGGGGGTTCGCGACGATTTGTTTTGCCCGCATTGTGGTGCAGAATTTAAGAAATTAGTGAATTGTAACTGCAAAAATGATGCTGAAATGGTTGTTATTGGCTTAACTCCAGAACTGAATTATAACGATGCGATTACTTTTTGCAATGTAACAGGTTGCTCTAATGGCGCATTTATCAAATCGGGAGAAGCCATACGACATGTTCGCTTAGCCCATGGTTTTTAATTGATTTTGCTTGCGGCCAGCATGGTCCAACGTTCGATTAAGCATTTCTTCTTATACCATCAACGCAATTGAGAGTCGGTTGCGTTGATGGTTTTTTTATTTGACAAACAACACTTTCCATTTAGCCGTCGGTTTGATATAATTTCTTTTGTTTCAATTCAGAAGTTTGCAACAGTGTTTATTTATAAATCATTAAAAAAGTTGTCATTTTTGTGATAATTGTTAATTTTATCCGCAAATTTCAACCTTGAATCTTATATAATCCATTTTTTATGAATCTATTATGAAAAGAACTTTTTTGTTGATAATGACTTTATTGTCGATGTTTTGTGCTAAAGGGCAGTCTGATGACAATCTAACTCTCGATTTTTATGGGTTTGTCAGAGTCGATGGCTATGTCGATACTTACAAGGGTGTTGATGCTGGTCATGATATTTTTTACCTTCTTCCAGTGTATCAAGTAAAAAATGGTGCCGAATATAACAAACAGTTAAGTTCAAATATTAGTGCCATGGCTTCTCGTTTGGGGGTTAAGGTTACTTTTCCTGAAGTGCTGAAAGCCAAGGCAACAGGTTTGTTGGAATTTGACTTTGCCGGAAATTTGAAAAACGATCCTACATTGTTTCGTATTCGGCAAGCCTATTCATTGTTGACTTGGGAAAAATCGTCGTTGTTGGTGGGACAAACCTGGCATCCTTTTTTTGGAGGGAGTTGTTTACCTACTGTAGCGGGGTTAAATACAGGAGCACCGTTTACATGTTTCAATCGTTCGCCAATGATCAGGTATAATATGAAATTTGGAGGATTAACACTCTCAGCTTCTGCGGTTAGCCAGTTACAATATAATAATTTTGGAATTGATGCGGCAGAATTCAGTGTTACAGCAAATCAAGCAAAGCGCAATGGAGTTATTCCTGAATTAGTTTTAAGTGCCGAATGGACAAAAGAAGCAATTACTCTTGGCGCAGGGGCTTTATATAACCAGATTAAACCTCGGATGTTAATTACCGAAACCCTTGTTGATGGCAAAGATGCAAGCAAAATTGCCGACGAATTCCTTGGCAGTAATGCGTTCATGGCTTATGGACGCTACAAAAAAGATAAGTTAACCCTTCTTTTAAAAGGTTATATTGGCGATAATATGCAACACCTTACATTGCCTGGTGGGTATGGAGTAGCCTCTTTCGATTCTACTTCCGGAAAAGAAACATATACTAGCTACAAAACCTACACCGCAGCATTTAATCTTGTATACGGTCAGAAATGGCAGGTTGGATTATTCGCTGGTTATGGAGGAAACCTTGGCACCAACGAAGCACTATATAACTTTGGCGGGAAAGCAAAGGCTTATGGGCTATTTACTACAGTGCAAAGTATGTATCGGGTAGCACCACACATTTCATTAAATCTTCCAAAATTCAAATTGGTTGCTGAAATAGAAAGAACAGCAGCTAATTACGGAACTAATAACTCTGATGGCAGTTCTAGTTTTGACTTTACCAACGGACTGTATTCAGCAACACATCAAGCTGTAAATAACCGGGTTATTCTTGTAATGACTCATTTCTTTTAATATTAATTTTTTAAAAATGTTATATTGGGAAAAAGAGATTGAAACCCTCTCGAGAAAGGGAATAGAGAAGGTTCAAGTCGAAAAACTAAACCATATTATCGGGATTGCGATGCAATCACCGTATTATGGAAATTTGTATGCCGGGATGGGAATTAAACCTGGCGCCATTGAGAAAATTGAAGATGTACGAAAACTTCCATTCACTACAAAACAAGATTTACGGAATAATTTTCCTTGGGGGTTTTTGTCCATCGATAAGAAGGATGTTGTGCGTTTGCACAGTTCTTCGGGTACAACTGGGAATCCGACGGTAATTTTCCATTCAAAAGAAGACTTGTCGAATTGGGCCAACCTGGTTGCCCGTTCGCTTTTTACCGCAGGAATTCGTGACACTGATGTTTTTCAGAATATCTGTGGCTATGGCCTTTTTACGGGGGGCCTTGGTTTTCAGTATGGAATTGAAAGACTTGGAGCATTGAGCATTCCGGCAGGAGCTGGGAACAGCCTTAGACAAATTAAGCTTATGATGGATTATGGAACTACGGCAGCTCATGCTATTCCGAGTTACCTTACCCGTCTTTACGATGTTTTTGTATCTGAAGGCCTTGATCCTCGCCGCGATACCAAACTGCACACTTTTGTTATTGGGGCAGAACCCCATTCAGAGGAACATCGTAGGCGTATTGAGGAAATGTTCGGTGTAAAAGCGTATAACTCATTTGGTTTGTCAGAAATGAATGGTCCGGGCGTGGCTTTTGAATGTTCATACCAAAATGGTCTTCATATCTGGGAAGATGCATACATTGTTGAAATTATCGATCCTATAAGCCTTGAGCCAGTGCCCGACGGTGAAGTGGGAGAGTTGGTGATGACCTCGCTCGACCGCAAGGCAATGCCCCTTATCCGTTACCGCACACGTGATTTGACCCGTTTCTTGCCCGAAAGTTGCCCCTGTGGAAGAACTCACCGTCGCCTCGATCGAATTTCCGGGCGTTCAGATGATATGTTTATTGTGAAAGGCTGCAACGTATTCCCGATGCAAATTGAGGGAGTACTGATGAAAATTCCAGAAGTAGGAACCGACTACCTCATTACTCTTGAAACAATTAAAGATAATGATGAATTAATTGTTGAGGTTGAAGTAAAACGCGAGTGGTTTTCAGGAGATCTTGATAAGCTTGACCGTTTGACTCGCGAAATAAATCGTCGTATTCGCGACGAAGTGCTTGTGAGCCCAATTATTAAGCTCGTTGAGCCAGGCTCCCTTCCCCAGTCGGAAGGCAAAGCTGTGAGGGTAATTGATAAAAGAGTGAAAATTTAAAATTGTAAATCATGGCATATCAAATTTCTATCTTCCTTGAAAACAAGGTTGGCAGGCTTGAAAAAGTGACCAGCATATTGCGTGAAGCATCGATTAATATTAGGGCTATGAATTTGACCCATACCACTCAGGGATGGGGAATTCTTAACTTGTTGGTCAGCAACCCCGAAAAAGCTAAAGAAATACTGGCAAATCAGAATGTTCCCGTTTCTCTTCGAAAAATAGCTGTTATTCCTATGGACGATGTACCGGGCGGGCTCGATGATCTTTTGAAAAAAATTGCTGCAGTAGGGTTAAACTTTACTAATGCCTATGGACGCAATACTGCTCCTGGCAAAGAAGCTTATTTAGCTATCGATGTTGAAGACATTGAAAATGCGTGTGAAAAATTGGCCGCAGGAGGTCTGAAGCTTTTGCCCGACGAAAAAGTTTACGGAAATGGAACTACTTAATTAACTGTATAATAAATCTAAAACTGAATGTATGTTTGGAATTCATGACATCTGGATAATACTAGCCTATGTGCTGTGTATTTTAAGTGCAATTCTGTGTGTTGTTTATGGAATTGTAAACTGGAATAAAGGGGCCGACCTTGAGCCAAATGAACTTGCCGAAGAATCGGATTGGAGTAAAAACGAATCTGAAATTGAAGACAAATTATAGGAGGGCGGCTATATGTTAGGAAGTATTATTGCAATTATCGTATACCTTTTTGTGGTTACGTTTTTAGGATATCTTGGATTCAAGCATACTAAAACATCAGCTGATTATTTAGTTGGAGGGCGGCAAATTCATCCAATGATTATGGCGCTTTCCTATGGTGCTACTTTTATCAGTACCTCGGCAATTGTGGGTTTTGGTGGAGCAGCCGGAACTCTTGGCATGGGATTGTTATGGTTAACTGTTCTGAATATTTTGTTCGGAATTTTCATCGCTTTTGTGGTTTTTGGGAAACGTACCCGTCGCATGGGACACAACCTCGATGCACATACCTTCCCTGAGTTACTGGGTAACCGATTCAATTCTAAGTTTATTCAAGGATTTGCAGGAGTTGTCATTTTCTTGTTTATGCCTATTTATACTGCTGCAGTATTGAAAGGCGGTGCTGATTTCATTCAAACCCATTTCGGTATTTCATATGAAGTGTCGTTGCTGTTTTTTGCTGCCGTAGTGGCCGTTTATGTTTGGATGGGAGGCATGAAGGGGGTTATGTACACCGATGCTTTTCAAGGTGCCATTATGTTCATTGGCATGGCTTTCCTGATTATATTCGTTTACAATAAATTAGGGGGTGTTTCTAGTGCGCATGAGCAACTTGCCGAACTTTATAATAAACCCGAAATTCAAGAACAGACTGCTGGCTTAATCAAAGGCGGTTTTAGGGGATGGACTTCAATGCCAGCTTCCGGGTCTCCGATCTGGTGGTCGTTGGTAACAACAATTGTAATGGGCGTAGGTATTGGTGTGTTGGCTCAACCGCCTCTGGTAGTGCGTTTTATGACTGTAAAGAGCAATCGGGAATTGAACCGCGCTGTGGTATCGGGAGGTGTATTTATTTTAATGATGACTGGTGTTGCTTTTGTGGTT
Source organism: Bacteroidales bacterium (assembly GCA_012719495.1). GTDB lineage: Bacteria > Bacteroidota > Bacteroidia > Bacteroidales > Prolixibacteraceae > CAYMTR01. The sequence continues at coordinate 4,607 of JAAYAG010000108.1, read as the reverse complement.
GGTTCTCTTTCTAATGTATTGTTCTTCAATGAGACAGGTAAAGTGGCTATTTTGGCAGCAGGAGGGAACGACAAAATTATCCCAATGTTTATTAAACAATTTGTGCCGTCATGGTTTGGGGTTATTTTCTTTTTAGCTCTTATTGCTGCCGCTATGAGTACTTTGAGTTCTCAGTTTCATTCTATGGGGACAGCTGTTGGTCGCGATGTTTATGAAAAAGCACTAGGCAAGAAAGGAAATTCAATTTTTATAACACGGACCGGAATTTTATTAGCTATACTTTTGAGTGTTATCCTTGCTTATTTGGCCAATAAGCTTGATTCGAGTATGCAAATTATTGCAACAGGAACGGCTCTTTTCTTTGGCCTCTGTGCAGCATCGTTTTTGCCCGGATATATTGCCGCATTGTATGTGAAGAAAATCTCGACAAAGGCGGTTATTATCGGCATGATTACCGGATTTGTAATTGGTGTTATCTGGATTTTCTTTATTCATGAAAAAGAAGCTTCGAGCCTTCAACTTTGTATTGCTTTGTTCAATAAAACATCGATAGTGAAAGATACAGCAATGGCTAAATTAGCATTGGTTGATCCAATTGTTGTTGCATTGCCCGCTTCGGCTATTGTTACATTTATTGGTGCACTTACAACAAAAAATACTTTATCTGAAAATCATTTAGATAAATGTTTTAAGGGCATTTGAAATTGAAATTAATGTAAGGATACTAAAGTTCCAAAAAATAGAAGGGCTGCATTTCAACCAGAGATGCAGCCCTTCTATTGTATCGTATGGTGGTTAATACGATTCGGCTTCGTTTGGAAAGCTCCGGTCTTTAATGTCTTTTATGTAGTTCTGAACAGCACTGGTAATAACTGAATGCAAGTCGGCATAACGCCTCAGGAATTTTGGCGAGAAATTTTTGTTGAGACCAAGCATATCGTGCATTACAAGAACTTGCCCGTCGACAGTTGGGCCGGCACCAATGCCAATGGTTGGAATGGATAGTTTTGCGGTTACTTCTCCAGCGAGGTTGGCTGGTATTTTTTCAAGGGTAATAGCGTAACAGCCAGCTTCTTCCAATAAAAGGGCATCGCTGATCAATTTTTCAGCTTCAGCTTTTTCCTTTGCTCGAACGGTATATGTACCATACTTGTTAATCGATTGTGGCATAAGTCCAAGGTGCCCCATTACGGGTATCCCTGCCCCAATAATTTTACGGATATCGGCAATAATCTCTGCTCCACCCTCAATTTTCAAGGTGTCTGCGCCGGTTTCTTTCATTATCCGAATAGCAGCTTCGAGCGAACGTTCCGGGTTTCCCGAGCAAGTTCCAAAAGGCATATCTATTACAACCAAGGCTCGTTTCACGGCTTTCATAACCGATGTTCCATGGTAGATTATTTGGTCGAGGGTCAATGGAAGTGTAGTAATGTTTCCGGCCATAACATTCGATGCAGAGTCGCCCACCAAGATTACATCCATGCCTGCCTGATCGATTATCGACGCCATGGAAAAATCGTAAGCGGTCAGCATCGAGATTTTTTCTCCACGATTCTTCATTTCTTTAAGGCGATGCGTGGTAACCTTTCTTTTATCATCATCTATAGCTGCTGACATATTATTCTTATTAAAATGAAAAGCAAAATTACATTAGATTACTAAACCAAGTAACTTTTTTATGAATTTGTTATGAAGAGAAGTTGTCGTTTTGTTCTATCAGGCAAATAATCTGAAGAGTACTGTATTTGTCCGCTAGTTTTTTTTGGAGGTATCAATTCTTGTATTTATAAAATCTGTACCTGTTTTGCTTCATAAATTCATGTCAATGTTGAATAATTAGTATGAGAGGCTGTAATATATTTCTATCTTTGGTATCTGTGCAACCGATTGCATAATGTTGAAATTTTAATAAGAGAAACTTACTAACTAGTGTTTATGAGAAAATTGTACCTGTACAAAAAGAAACAACCTCCCATTTCGCCAAAGAATAGTGATTTTAACGATGCAAATGTCCCTCCTGATACCTAAGGGATTAAAACAGAGCTGAGTTTGCTAAATCAATTTTTAACACGATTAAATATTATTCAATGAAGACATTATTTATAATTAGTTTTTTGGTGCTTTGTATTAGTATTAGTGCCACAACAAATTCGTATGCACAAGAAATACCTTACGTGTACGATGTTGAAAATACCGGAGCTGATTTTCCTGCACCGCCACTGCCATCTTTCGATCAATTGCCAATTGTTAAGCCTCTTACCGATCCTTTTGCATGGTCCGATGGAAGTGGTCGCGACACTACTTTCGAAAGTTGGAGTCGACGCCGTTCTGAAATTAAAGCGGAATTTGAAAACTACGAAATAGGGGTAAAACCAGTTCGTCCCGATACCATCACTGCAACTTATTCTGCTGGTTTATTAACTGTTAATGTTACTGAAAACGGGCAAACTCTTACCTTAACATCGAATATTACCTTACCGGAAGGAGAAGGCCCGTTCCCTGCTATTATTGGTATGAACGGTGGTTCAGGTAGTTTGCCATCTGATATCTTTACGTCACGCAATGTGGCCACTATTCCATTCTTTCATAATCAGGTGGTTACTTATGGGGGGAAATCGAGAAGTGATGCATTTTACAAGTTGTACCCTGATTTGTATTATGTAGGACAATATGCTTCATGGGCCTGGGGAATCAGTCGCCTTATTGATGGCTTGGAACTGGTACAGGATTCGCTGCCCATCGATCTGTCTCATTTGGCTATTTCTGGCTGTTCGTATGCTGGTAAAATGGCATTGATCGGTGGCGCACTTGACGAACGTTTTGCGCTTGTAATAGCACAGGAATCGGGAGGTGGAGGTGCGGCTGCATGGCGTGTTTCCGAAACCCTAACCGGTGTTGAAAGCCTTGGAAATACTAACTTTACATGGTTTATGCAAAGCTTGTCTCAGTTTAAAGGTTCGGCTGTTGAAAGACTTCCGCACGATCATCATGAACTAATGGCCATGGTTGCGCCGCGTGCATTATTGGTTCTTGCAAACCCCGATATGGTTTGGTTGGCCGACGAATCGGGTTATGTTTCTACAAAAGCAGCGCAACGTGTTTGGAAAACTTTCGGGATTGAAGACCGTTTCGGATATGTTATTGAAGGAGGACATGGACATTGTGTTGTGTCTGATAATCAGCGTCAAAGTGTGGAGACGTTTGTCGAGCGATTCTTGTTAGGCGATACCGCGATTAATACAGACATCGAAATTCACACGTATCCTGACGTTGACTACCAACGCTGGACTCATTGGTGGGGAAATGGAGAACCAATGTTTCCGTCGCGTGACTGGTTGGGAACTGAATCTGTTTGGATTGAAGCTGAATGTGGAACAGTTGGTGACAAATGGACTCCGGTAAAATATCCTATTGGTTCTAATGCAAGTGTTGTTGAGGTTATTAAAGATGCAGAGCCTGTTTCATCAGCTCCGGAAAATGCTGAGAGTGTACTTGAATTTCCATTTACTACTACCCGCGATACTACATATCACTTTTTTATGCGCTTGATTTGTGCAAAAGCCGAAGCAGGTGAGTTCTGGGTTAACGTAGATGATGGCGATTACCAAAAAGTTACCGGACTTACAACATCTGGATTGCAGTGGAAAAAGCTGTTGCATAAAGAATTAACTCCGGGCGATCATGTTTTGAAAGTGGCTTACAGCCAGCGAGGGGCTAAGATAGATAAATTTTGCATCTCTAGCTTAAAAAGTACTCCTGCTGCCGAAGCCGGTGAAATAGCCGTTAATATTTGCGAACCACAGTATGTATCTTCTGAAATAATTCGAAAAAATGGCTTCTCACTCGACCAGAATTACCCTAATCCGTACAATGGTACAACCATGATTTCTTTTGAGGTGCCAACAGTATCGTACGTGTCGTTGAAGGTATTTGATATGCAGGGGGCTGAAGTTGCAGAACTTGCAGGTAGAGATTATGTTACGGGAAAACATGTAGTTGAATTTAACTCAGGCAACCTACCTAAAGGAATGTACTTTTTTACCATGAAAGCAGGCGGTATTTCGTTAAGCCGGAAGATGGTCGTTTCTGGGAAATAGAAATAGATAATACCAAGTGCAATTTCAAAACAGACCAAAACCACTTAGGCATAATGCAGCAGGAGAGTCGAGATGGCTCTCTTGCTTTTTTTTGGCAACACAGTCGACTATACCCATAGAATTGATTTTTTAACGGCAGACGGAAACTTTGCCTTCGACCCGGCCGATTTTGCTTACAACAACAACAACATTTACAGCACCCATTACAACAAGCTCGAAAACTCGCACGAATATAAACTCCGCTGGAAATTTATGCAGGCAGGCGGCACCACCGATAGGGTTAAAGTAAACATACCCGACGGGATTATACGTAACACAGATAACCTGAAATTCATTATCACCCAAAACAACACCGAGCTGGCGTATGCCGAAAACAGTCCCGACGATATTGAGCTCACCCTTATGCCGCCGCCCACAGCGGGCGAATACTCCATACTGGCCGTGGTGAAGACAGTGGTGGATGGTGAAGATACATGGAAGCTTGCCGGCCGCCTCGACATACTGGCCCGC
>JAAYAG010000107.1 GCA_012719495.1 Bacteroidales bacterium | reverse complement strand
CATCGTCGGGAAAACGGCTTTGAAACTCAAAAATAGTAAGGCTTCTAAATCTATCCTCCATGATTCTAATATTAATTTCCGCTAAGATAAGCATATTCATGGTATTTGCAATGTGCCTAATTCAATATATTTATTTCGGCATGAACCAATGAATCGAATGAAAAAATAAGATCATATTTTTGACCCCATACTTGTTTTAAAGAGAAGCCGTCGTTTTGGAAAAATGAAGAATTATCAGATTTGTATTTCTCATTACAATGAACAATACAACTTTCCGAAATATCAACACCCACATAACGTCCAATTGTTAAAGGCAAAAGAAATTTAGTCCAACGACCAAAGCCGGGAGCAATTTCCAATACATTCTCACAAGGAAGAAAACGGTGTAAACGTGGCAATAAAGTACCAAACCACTGTGTTTCGGAATTACCCCAAGCTGATGACCATTCTTCTCCTTCTTGCCTCCAGTTATAGGTTTCACCCCAGGTTTTAATATTCCAATCGTATGTAGGCATAGTTTTGATTTTTAAATATTTGATATAAGAATAGGTTTGTAATAATAATTCTTTTTATTGTAATTCAATATCAAATGTTCGATTTATTGTTTGATATACTCGAAATATATTCATTGATAATTTTTTCGTTTTCCTGACTAAGCCCCTTGAATCTATGCCAGTTATTTAGCTCGACATGCTCTGAAAAGAGTGGCTCGTATGCATTGTATTCAATAGAAATCGTTTCATTTATCGAACTATAGTGTTTAATAATTGATTTTTTTTGCATCGGGGATAAAATAGATATGCTTTCTCGTTCATCACAAATCAATTTAGTTGCCAACTCCTTTTGCTGTTCTAATGTGATTATTTTATTTGTCAAACGATACATTTCAACTATTTCCCGATTTTTTATTCCGGCATTAGCATGTATCTGATTATTTTTGAAATGTTGGCTTGGGATAGATAAAATCTGACAAAAGTCGCATACGATATTTCCATCCTTCAAATTTTCCTTGTCAAATGAACGAAGTGTGATGTTTTCTTTACCAAAAATTGAAGACCAACGATTGAGCGTTTCCAGGAAGTTAGCATTATAATATAAGAAACCTTCAAATAACATCTTATCAAGCCATTCATCAATAGTAAAACCTATTTTATGGTTATACATTATTGCTTGTTTATAAAGCGATTCGATCCACTCGTCTTGCCTTCGTAAATAAATGATTACATGTGTTTCGTCGAACAAATGTTTAAGTTTTGCCAATTGTTCAGCATATTCCGATTTCTCCAAAAAACACTCGCTACTAATTAGAATTGTATCTGCATTGTTTAAAGATTTCTCAAACAAACTAATGAACTCTTCATCGTTAGAAATCATTAATTTATCTAGGAAACGATGTTGGTAGGGCACAATATCGTCACTTGGGATAGGCAAATAGCAAACACCGTAATCATCAAGTATTTGCGTAGCATTTTTATGCATAAATAACTGAATGCTTGTTGTGCCGGTTTTATGCAGCCCTATGTGTAAGTATAATTTCTTTTTTATTCCATTATTATGTGTCATAATAAACACTCTTATCTTTATAATATTTTAGAAATATAAAATTAACGATCTACTCTAATTTTTCGTTCAATTTGCAGCAACCGCTTTTCCAACTCCTTGTTTTTTTCTGTTTGATGAAATAACAAATAGCTAAAAGCTTGCACTACTGTTTCGATCGGTAGTCCATGATAGGGTTCCCATGCATCATCATGGTCAGGCAAAGGTTCATAAAAAAGCTGTCCATCCTCACGGCCTAAAAATTCTTTAGCTATCAATTCACATTGTATTCGATTCTTTTCAATAATAGCAAGACGATCTTTAGGCGAGAAAAATGCGTTTTGTGGAGATTCTTGATTTGGAAATGCTCTTATAATCTCTCTTTTAAAGTAATTTGACTTATAAATATTGGGATGAGCATTGTTAATAATTCTACAAAGTTCGAGAACATCATCACATACAGATTCGTTTATCTTTTTTTCTGGGTATATTAAATCACTTGCATTAATATCGTCAATGATTGATAAAAAATCAGAAAAAATGGTTCCACCTTCTAGCTGTTGTTGTTCAAATGGTCGATAAATTAACTTTTCTTTTCCAACAATATCAATCCATCTAATTATATTTGGATATTCAAGCTTGTGTGTATGTCTATTTAAATACCAAATAGCCATATTGTTTTCCGATATTGCGTATATATCCGGTCTTCTTACATATAAAATGATAAAACTTTTTTTAAAGAGACTGAAAAATTGCTCTAATTTGTCTTTTAGAATCGAGAGAGGTTCTTTATCTAAAGTACAAAATATTTCAGATGACAAAATCACTTTTTTAGGTCTTTCCTTCTTAATTTCATTTTCTAAATCAGCAATATATTGCTCAAAACTTTTTTGTGGGCCAAAATACTGATCTTTATGGATACGGAATGAAGCAAAAAAATAATGGTGCTGATTTATACTATCCCTTCCTGTTATTGGGTATAGAATTGATTTTTCTAATAGAGATTTATAATTAATCCCTAAGAATTCCTGTAAAGCCGTAGTACCTGTTCGATGCATGCCTCCATGCAAATAGAGTATTGGTTTTTCCATTATTTTAAATTTTCCTCAGTACAATTAATGTTTGGTCCATATCATTAGTTGGCTCTTCTGTCTCAAAACCAACTATCTCAAAAATACCATTTAGCTTTTCTTCAATCCATTTTTTGGGCATTGCTGCTTCGCCATAATTATCGGAAGCATGATTTCCCGGGTACTTGAAAAACTGAAATATTCCGTTTTGATATTTAACTATTGAATCGGATACTGGTCGAAAACAATCAATTAAATCTTTCTGTAATTGAGAGCTTTCGTTCGAAATAGTTTTTCTGTTTTTTTCGCAATAATTAATAAACTCTATACCTCGAGACGTAAAAACGACTATTCCTGATTCATTTAACATTCCATGCAACTCTTTCAAAATATTATAAGCTACTGTTTCGCTTAAATGTGAAAACAAAGAAAACGCACAAATAACATCATATTTATCGTTAATGTTGTATGGTGGAATACTCGGGATAGTTTTAAAATTGATAATTGGTATAGATTCTTTACAAATTTCAATAAAACTGTCAACACAATCTAAACCTGTAATATTTGAACAATGTGTTTCTTTTAAAAAGAAACGGGTAATACGCGCCCATCCACAAGCAAAATCACAGATTTTTGTATCAACATTCAACCCCTTACCATACTTGTCGGCATATTGTTTTACTTTTTTATAAAAGTTAAAAGCTTGAAAAATTGCATTTTCCCCCGACCTTCCTGTAAGGTTTACTTGAGTTGCTTCATCAGTAAAACCTGCAAAAACACCATCAATACGATTTGAGCTCAATGACTGCTTTATTTTTATGTACCAGTCATCATCATTAATTCTCTGCCAATTTTCAAACGCCTTACTATATAAATTTTCAAAACAACTTTTTTTTTCGATTTTTAAATCTAAAACATTTGTGAATTGCTGTATATATCTATCTGCAATTTTGGACAAATCGTATCTTTTAGAAAGTTTATTACATAACTTTTGAGCCACTTGATACTTGCTTAAGTTTGTAGCAAAATCAGTTATAATTGACGAAACCTCCTCGATTGGAATTTTCCAATCATCGAGTTCAAAAACTTGACCTGCCATTTGATCATCGTCGGAAAGAATATTTTTTATTTCACCAATGTTGGAAGCGATATAAGGCTTACCAACCGAAAGACATTCTAATATAGTTAATGGGAAACTTTCCGATTGAAAAGTTGAAAGCAACAAGCCCATGTCCGAAATAGCATAATATCCTATTGGCTCAGACACATAACCTGTAAAAGTTACAAAATCGGGGACTCCTTCAGTTTTCATTTTCTCATAAACAGGTCCATCGCCAATAAGTATTAATCGAATATCGCGTTTCGATTTAATTCGTGCAAGTTTTACTGTTTCGATCGCCTCAAACCATCCTTTTTCTTTTATTGCCCGGCTAATAGTGCACAAAACAAAAGCATCGCCAGGAATATCAAGCTCTCCGCGTTCTATTTTCTTGTACTCTTTTATTTCGATACCGTTAGGTATTTTAACAAACCGATTTTCATCATCTCCATTTATTCCTGCATTAATAAATGGCGCAAGGTTTTTATCGGCAATATAGGTCCATGATTGAACGTGCTGATTTACCCTAACCAAGTCGTCGTTAGAAATAGCATATCCACTATCTGTTGCTTCAATAATACCATGTAAAGTACCAACATGTTTACAATTCACTCCAAGAAAATCGGCATATTTTGAATGTAATTGTTGGAATTGCCAGTGATGGGAATTAACTATATCAATTCCAAAAGAATCAACAACCTGTTTTATTTCATTTACATTACTTGATTTTACAACAGGAATGTCGTTTCTAAGCAGTTTTCGTACTTCTTCATTCCTGCCAGAAGCTCCACAACTATGCAATAATACTGTTATTCCTTTGCGCTTTAACTCATTGGCCAATCGAATTGGCATAATTTCGGCACCCCCTGCATAAAACCCGTAAATTGATATCATAACAGAAGGCAACCTGTTTTTTGCAGCTTCCTTTACTTTATCGAAATTAAACCAAGCTTTAAACTGTTCGTGATTCTGATCAACTTGTGTTTTATAAAACTCCCAAAAGCTATCTCTGTTTTTCTTTAACAAATCATCGCTTACCTTATAAAGAGATGCTATTGTAGCACAAACAGCACCTACCTCTTCGTAAAAAACCTGTTTTTTGTAAGTCGATTCTGATGTACTCCCTTTGTACCTTCTAAAATAGTTGTTTGTATGCTTATTGAACGCAATTCTTCCTCCTTGAATAATGTGCAAATAAAACATCCAATCGCCAGCCACCGTCATTCTTAACCAATTTTTGTCTTTTAATAATTCCATGGTAACTGGCTTACGGAAAAGTACACCACTAACATTAGGGATGGTATTTTTTAAACCTAATGCAAAACTCACTTCGTTATGAGCAGTTTCATTATAACTATTCAACCACTTGTGTTCATCAATATCTTTTACGTAGTCTTGAAAGTTATAATAATCTAACGCAACACCCTTTTCATCAACAAACACACAATTTGAATAGGACAACATAACCGCCTCATCATTAAAATCGGCGACAAGTGTCTCCAAAAAATCAGCATCGCAAAAATCATCGCTCTCAGCAATCCAAATTAAATCACCGCTTGCATGTTCAATTCCTTTTGCCCATTGATGAAATACACCACCTGAATTCTCGGTATTAATAACCAGCTTGCTGATTTTGTTATGTTCGCTTGCATAATTTTTCAGTATCTCTTTGCTATTATCGGTAGAGCAATCATCCAATAAAATAACCTCGAAATTCCGATATGTTTGATTATAAATTGAATCGAGTCTTTTTTGTAAATATTTTGCATGATTGTAATTAGGAACAATAACCGATACTTTTGGTCCATTAACTCCTGTCGACTCTTCAAGAGCCCTTGCCGTTGCATTTAAATAACAATACCCGTATTTCTGACAAGGTTCTAAGTGAGCACCCTCGGCCCATTCGTTCCATGCGTTAATAAACACAAACCGAGAAGATGGACTCAGGTTCTTTTTAGCATAACGAATGCATTCCTTAAGCCAGTATTTATAATGGTTTGCAGTACCATCGGCATATATGCTTGCGTTATTATCACGGCGAGCAGTATTATCCCAACCCGGAAAAACTGTTTTATAAAGATCAAAATTAACCTTTTTCGGGATTAAGGATTTTGTCATGAAATCGGTATAGCTGAATATTCGTCCTTCAAATCCCTCAATAGTTTTTTTTGTATTTGTAATATCCAGAGCACCAATATTATGAGGTGGAAACTCTACTGCTGCATCGAAACCATAGATAAGAGGATCTTGTTCTCCAAAGGTCATGGCCATTACAATATGCAATTCTTCTTTCCACTTTTCACGCCAATGTTTTCTCCATCGTTTAATGGTTGCCATCATATCGGGAAATTGATTGGCTTTATATACAATGAAAAGAGGCTTATTATCAACCCTAATGTAGCGAGGATCGAGGAAATACTTTTCAATATCATTCAAAAAATTAATATCATCTTTAGGAGAATGATCTTGTGCAATTAAAATATCATTTTCCATTCCATCCCAGCGGCGAGTCCAGTTTTCGTTAGCCCAACAAAGGCAAAAAGGAAGATCAATTTCGGGGTGATCAATTAAATTATTTACAGGCGCTTCCATTAAGCGTTTTCCGGCAAAATAATAATGGTGAAAGCAAAAACCATATATTCCAAACTCTTTTGCAAGTACTGCTTGCTGTTTCATTATTTCGGGCAAGCGTAAATCGTAAAAACCCATTGCTCCCGGCAAGCGTGGCTGATAATGCCCTTCGAATTGCGAACGTGCTTTACTTACATTGGTCCACTCAGTAAAACCTTCGCCCCACCACTCGTTATTTTCTTTAAAAGGATGAAATTGAGGAAGATAAAATGCAATTGTTTTTACTATTGAATCAACATCAGCTATTTTAATTGGTTGCTTATCTTCGTATTGATCAGCATTTGATTCATCGATTTGAATAGGATAAAAAGTTGATCGTTTTTCATTTTTTCCGTACAAAATGTAATGCAACAACGGATTTTCCCCGGTCTCTTTTACATCGTTATTCGTTTCGAGGTAAAACATGGTGTCGAATGTTTGACATGGATTACGCCCTTCTTTCCAGCCGTGGTAGTAATAGTGTTCAACAGGGTCGAGCTGTGCATTTCGAATATCGGGATAATTACGGTAATAATACTCTTTATCAACCAATCCACTTTCTCTTATTAGCCTAATTTCTAAATCAAACTTGCTTTCTTCTTTTAACTCACTAAGTGCTTCAATGACTGTTTCTGTATCTGTAGATGGTTCATTTTCATGATTCTCATCTGCTGAGTCGGGTAAGATTCTACGTCCTTCCTTCTCTCCATATAATATGTAGTGCAGCAAGGGGTTCATGCCATAATCTTTTACATCTGTATTTTGTTCCAAATAAAATTTTGAATCGAATGCTTCCGATGGATTTCTTCCTTCGAAACCTCCGTGCAAAAGGTAATGCTTGGCCGGGTTCATGCCAGATGAGGCTACATCGGAGTTGTGTTGTAAATAGTATTTCTTATCGAAAAACTCACTTCGAGTAATCATTTTTATTTGCCTCTGAATGAATCTCTTTTGGGAAATGGTTTGAAATACAATCTTAGGTCTAAAAATTAAAAAAATGAACGAAAAAGACTTAACCAATTTATAAGTATAGCTTTTTTTGAAGCATACTATCTCGTTTTGCAAAGATTCTATTTGTTGGTTTTTATCTTTTAGTTCAACCAGATAGTTTTCTAACTTTTGTTTTTCTTTTATTAATAAATCTGTAGTGCTTGTATTTTCTTTAGTAAGGCTAACTATTTCTTTACGTTTATTGACTATTTCTTCATTTTTTTCAATTATTTTTTCTCTTAGTTTAATAATTATTTTGTTTTTTTCCTCGTTTAGGTCAATTATTTCCTTGGAGTATTTTTCTATTTCAGAAATAAGTATTTCATTTTTAAGCTTAATTTCCGATATTATTTCATTCTTGGTTAATAGCTCTTTGGTATTTTCTATGTTTTGATTTTTATAATCATTGATTTGCTGTTCCAAGGCATTATTTTTACTTGCACTTAAAGCCAGTAAATCATCATATCTATTTTTTTCTTCACTTATTTTTTGCTTAATGGCATCGACAAGCGTTTTCTTATTAAGATCTTTTAATTGATTAATATCCAGTATTGCAAAAACATCATTCATTTGTTTGCTAAAGAAATCAGAGAAATAAACTTTAGCCTTAGCTCCCATTGCAATATATTTCAACTGAATAGTTAATTTATTTAAGTTATGAGAATGAAATTTATTTAAATCGATATAAATCTGTGGATCATCATTATTAAAAATCAATATTTCAGATGATTCATCGTAAGCATTTGACGAAAAGCCTATATTGCCAAATATATTATCGACAGTTTCTAAAATAATGTTTTCAATTTTTAATACAACCCAATCGTTCAACGGATCGAAGCGTATTACTTTTAATTCATCTAGACTTTTCAAGTCAATATCTACTTTCTCAATATTATCGGGTAATTTTTGTAAAGTAGATTTGCTTTCGTTGAATGATTCATTTTTTGTTTGGAAATAAATTTGATATGAAAATCCTACATTTTGGTAACTTTCGTAGAAATATTTTAGCACTTCAAAGGAGTTATTTAACTGACCATCTTTTGTCTTTTTGATTGATACAAAATCTCCTTTTTTATAAAATTCAAACAAATTAGCATGCGTTAAGCTTAAATCACTGTGTTGATAAGCAGATGTTTGCATAAAAGGTTTTACAGTGTTGAGCATGGCTTCAATCTCAACTTTACCTTTCTGTTGTTTTAATTTGCTATTTAAGAAGGAGAAAAGACTATTGCAGTTTTCTTTGGGTTTTGTGAGCAGCTTATCATATTCAATTACAAAACAACTTGGCTCATCGTGTAATTCAACAGCAATACGATTTACCGTGCATTCCCAAAGCGAAAGTGCAATAGTAAAAGGCATGCTATCCCTTTTATTTAACGATTGCATAATTGCAAGTGGATTGCGAGCACTTACGACATAAACTATGTTTCTATTTTCTAATATTTTTTTCCAAAAAGGTAATAAAAAAACCATTCTAGGATCTTTCCAGCACCATGTTGAGTTTGATAAATCCATTTTGTCAACTATCTGTTTAGCCTCGTCGCCAAACTCATCAACTAGCAAATCGATGTTTATTTTTTCAGGCGGGAAATACCAAGTTCTTCCCAAAAACCTAAGAATTTTTTCATTTAACTCAACTAGGGGAACATATTCCCAGTATCCATCTTTATTATATTCATTTGCCCCATATAGGTTGTCGCCCATATAAGCTCCCCATTTTGAAATAAGTTGTGCAATAAGTGAAGTGCCAGAGCGGTGCATGCCCAGTACGAAAACTATAGGATTGCTTTTAACAGTAATAGCCATTATTGTTAATGATTAAAATTGAAATATTTCAGTAAAGATAAAACGGTAAATGGAAATTTCATGTATGATTTCAATAACAAAAAGCAGTTCTTAGATTCTGTTAATTTAGTTTTGAAAATTTGCTGTTTTCTTTCTATGAATATTTATTTAATATGTAATTGTAAATAGCATATTCAAGTTGATTATTGGCAATAAATATATCTTTTAATTCTTTTGATATTTCATGATTTCGAGTTGTTTCATTTAAATGACACAGCATTGATTTGTTAAACGGCATATTAAGTTTTTCAGAGATTTTAATAAATGATTCCTCAAAAAACTCAACTAATCCAATTTCTATGTAGTTTTCTTCAATTATATCTTTGAAATTATCAAAAGTTATATCACTTGGAAAGAAATTTAGAATATTTGATTTTGATTTTTTTAAAAATTCTTCAATCGTTCCTTCAGGTGGACTAAAAATGTCATTTCGGAGATTTGATCTTTTCTTTTGATAGAAATAATATGAGATATTTATCTCATATGGATCTCTTAAGAAAGTAATAAATTGGGTTACATCTGGATAATAGTCTTTTATTCCAAATTGCCTTGCTTTATTAAAATGACCATAAATCGCAACTGGTTTTTGATAATCGTGTAAATTCCAAATATCATATTTGCGTGGGTTTGATTTGGTGTAAGGGTCATAATAATGATCTAACAAATTATTTCCAAACCAACTTTTAAATATTTGATATGCACTCGTTCCAGCTGTTTTTGGAGTATGTATAACAATTATAGGTTTATTTCTATCGTAGGGTACCATACCGTTCTTCGGTGTATTTTGTATTTAACAATATGAAGTATTTTTAAATGTAATCTAAACTATTCGTAGAATGTATTACGAATCACATCAGCTTAAAAAAACACAATTGATACAAAATTATAAGAAAGTTTGAAATATTGATCAAATTATCTAATTCAGGCCAGAATTATATTTCCGTATAAACAATATTATATATCTTCGTTTTGGAAAACAACTTAATTTTTTTTAAAACAATTAATTATCTAAATATGAATGCATTGCCTGGTCCAATTGTTATAGGCGGTATTGGTGGGAGTGGTACTCGTGTTGTAGCACAAATTCTTAAAGAATTCAATGTTTTTATTGGTGAAGATCTGAATGAACCATTAGATAACTTATCGTATACTTTACTTTTTAAACGAAGGAAATGGTTTTATAAAAATCATAATAATCAAAAAGAAATTTTTAAGGGAATCAGGATTCTTGAAAAATCAATGCTTCATAAAAACCCACGACTCACTTTATCGGAATTCTGTTTTTTATTGAAATCAACTTTTTCGATGTATATAAATGGACACAATCATCTGAAAGATGGCAAAGGTAAATGGGCTCTTCAGCGATATAGAAAAATAATTGAAGGATGTGATTTTGATGAGAACAAATATATTGGATGGGGGTGGAAAGAGCCTAATTCGCATTTAATTTTACCTTATTTGTATGAATATTTTCCAAATATGAAATATATTCATACCATTAGGAATGGATTAGATATGGCATTCAGCTCTAATCAGCAGCAATTATATAATTGGGCAACACTTTTTAATATTAGTCAACCAAAGAATAGCGAATGTCTACCAGCAAAGTCCTTTGAATATTGGATGAAAGCAAATAAAAGTGTTGTTGATTTTGGACGGCGAATGGGAACAAATAGATTTTATCTATTAAATTTTGATAGTTTATGTGAGTCGCCGAAAGATGAAATAGCTAAATTGTTAGTATTTCTTGAATTGAAAGTTTGTGATAAAATACTGGAGAACTTATATCGTTTACCAACGACACCTATAACTTCAGGTCGATTTGAGAATGAAAACATTGATTGGTTGGAGGAGGAAAGTATGGAATTTTTAGATATTTTTGGATTTTATTATAAAAAAAATAAGGCTACTTTTAATAAGTAGCCTTATTTGATCTATCATTTTAAAGCATCAACTTCTTTTTGAAGTTGAATAATGTAAAGTGTCAATTCTTCAACTTTTTCCATTAGATTTTTATTCATTTCTCCAAGAGATAAACCATTTTCTTCAATTTCTTTGGCTGATTTAATTCCCGGTAAATGACCATTTTCTTTAACAAATTTTTCAACTTCACTTAAAGGTGTAAGTTGATATTCTTCATCAAATACATAATCGGGCCATCCTGTTAAAGTAACTTCAACCTCTTTTGTAGTAATTTTACCATTGGCCGATATGTCTGCAGCTACAATATTATCGGCTGTAACATCACCATTAACAGTTAATGCAGATGTAGGATTATTTGTTCCAATACCAACATTACCACCCGCTTTAACAAATATTGCATTAGCCATTGTAGCTTTTTCAATTGTAAATACATCAAGTCCACTTGCTTGATCTCTAATTTTAAAACCACCACCAAAAATAGACTTAAATTTCCAGTTACCTGAATTTAAATCATCAATCATCTGAAAAGTAGCTCCTCCATTGCTGCCTGTATTATGAATTATAATAGATGGCTCCGTCATAAAGCGTGAGACATCTAATGCTGAAACTGGAGTTGTGGTTCCTACTCCAACATTACCCCCTGTATAATACAAGTTTGTTCCATTGTGAAAGAAATCTGTTGTTTGTCCCATCACACTCATTCCTGCCATAACCAATACGGCTGCTATTATTAATTTTATTGTTTTCATTTTTTTTATGATTTTGGACATTACACAATAGATGTTAGACTTTTGTTACGGACTATTGAATAATGTCGGTTAATTATTAAATATTCTAATTTTTTTAACTGCAGAGTTCGCTGAGGTTAACACAGAGAACATCAATTTTTTTTCTTTGCGTCCTTGCGCCTGTGTGTTTTTGCTTAACCACAAAGTACACAAAGTGCAACACAAAGGAACACTTTTTATTATTTTCTTTGTGCCTTCGTGTCTTCGTGTTTAGAAAATCAACAGCGCAGTATTTTTATTGTTTCAGCCCGTTCTCCCCACTGGTATACAGGGGTGTACCCCTTGTCAATGGCCGAACTGGTGAAGTTTGTGCAGGTGTTGCTTGTTCTTTTTTTATCGATAAAACTTACCGGTGCACTTACCGGGGTGTTGCTGTTGCTCAGCGCTGCCACTAGCTTTAGTGCTTGCTCTTCAACGCTGGCAGGCTCTGGTGGTAATTGTGCGTAATGGTAATATGGAAATGCTTCACTTGCTGTAAGCGGCGTATTTGCTTCATTGCGCTTTTCTCCAGCCTTTGTCAGCATTTCTTTTTCTTTTCGCTGGGTTGCTTCTTTCGCCAGTTGCTCTTGTTCTGCCTTGCTGCAAATATTTACTATCTGATCTTCGCTGGCTTTAATGTGTGTGCCGGGCAGCAGGCGTATGGTTTTTCCTTGGCTTGCAGTAATCGTTCCTTCACTAATCGAGAGGGTTGAACTGTCGGACGATGCAACAACTATCCTGGCCTCGTCGTTAAGCTGAACCACTGCAACTGAATCGGTGTTGGCAAGAACGGGTAGGGAAGAAGTCCAAAGGAATAAGGCACATATACCAGACAATAAGTGCGTTACAGTAATTGAGCGCTTAACTTCCGATGAACGGTTGCTTGTATGTCGGTATAATATGTTCACCAATTGAATGTATTTGTTGGTATACGATTACATTAATTAACAAATTAACATTTTTTTTTCTGATAATGCAATAGGTATTTTATGGCAAAGCAAAGGTTGAGTTCATAAGTTCATGAGTTCCTAAGTTCCTAAGTTCATGAGTACAGTGTATTATGTACAACGATGACGTCAGTCTGATGCAGGAATAAACCTTATTTTTTATGGCCAAACCTAAGTAGCAAAAAAAGAAATCCCCTCAAACCGAAACCTTATTTGATTAGTTCATAAGTGCATGAGTATATGAGTGCCTTAGTTTTTTAGGCAGGAGGCATAAGGGGGCAGGGAGACAGGGAAGGAAGAATGCAGGTCGTTACGTGATTTATTATTGACGATTAATTTTTCTTTACTGCTTGAACGCAACGTTCCGACAAAAACAAGAAATAATAAATAAGGAACAAGGAATGAGGAATTTGCCGGCAGTGGAATACCCAATATCCAATATTGAATATTCAATTTCCAATTCTGTTACGGGCAGAATGTTCAGTTTTCAACTACGCGATGCAATCGCTCAGTAGCAGGGGTCAAGGGGATTTATTATTTCTTCGGGTGCAGTGGGCGGTGGTTTTAGTTCCTAAGTGCATGAGTGCAACAGGATGTATGCTTCAAGCTTTGCTGAGCACTAAATATTATGATGCATGAATATACCTTATTGAATTAGGCATTTAGTAAATAAAGTCAGATGCCAGAGGCATCGAATGTTTATAGATTGATAGTCATAGCT
The DNA here is from genome assembly GCA_012719495.1 of Bacteroidales bacterium. Lineage (GTDB taxonomy): Bacteria > Bacteroidota > Bacteroidia > Bacteroidales > Prolixibacteraceae > CAYMTR01. The sequence continues at coordinate 37,820 of JAAYAG010000107.1, read as the reverse complement.
AAAGGTTCGACCCCATCGGGGTCGCATGTTCCCCTCTTGTCCATTTTCTATAAACATGCTAACCCTCTGGGTTAGTCAAAAACTGAAGGTATTAGATAAAAGCCTAATTCAAAAACCTTATTTACCATTGTCAAACCTTTGTAGAGGTTGATGCTAACTGAATCGGAGAGATTGGATGAACGAGCATTTTAACCGGCCGCGGGAACTGGTTGGTAAATGCGAAAATGTGTGTTCAGACGGAATGTGCGAAATGTTGGGCTAAAGCCCCAGTTTGTTGATGTTGAAAATCTACACCTTGGGCTGAAGCCCGAGGCAATTCAAATCTGGGCTCATTTATGCTTGTTTGTCAATTTTTTCAGAAAAGAGAATGTAAAGCGTATACATGTGATAATGGATGAGATGGTTTGATATAAAACAAAAAAGAGAGCTTTGCTCTCTTTTTTGTGACTCAGCTGGGATTCGAACCCAGGACCCCATCCTTAAAAGGGATGTGCTCTACCTGCTGAGCTACTGAGTCAATATTTTAAGAACGACTAAACTAAACAGGACCACTCCCGCAAAAGCGGGATGCTCTACCTGCTGAGCTACTGAGTCAATATTTTAAGAACGACTAAACTAAACAGGACCACTCCCGCAAAAGCGGGATGCTCTATCTGCTGAGCTACTGAGTCAATATTTCTGCTTTCTCACGGTTCACTAGTGCCCTGTGGTTTTCAAAAGCGATGCAAAAGTACAAGTATTTTTTTCTACTCCAAATTTTTTTCAGAAAAATGACACCTCTGAATAAAGAAATATTCCCGTTTTGTAGGTTTTCCAATGGTAATAAATTAATTACACAGGTCATAAAAAAAAGAACCACCTAAGATTTTCTTAAGGTGGTCCGATTTTATCTTGTTTTTAAATCTATTTTACCGAAAACTTATAAATGCAAGTGTGGCGGTATGTGTCGCCGGGCTTCAGTTCAATAGATGGGAAAGTGGGATGATGAGGTGCATCGGGGAATTTCTGGGTCTCGAGACAGAATGCCGAACGGTATTTGTAAGGTTTGTCTGATTTGCCAATTTCTCTTCCATCCATAAAATTGCCTGAATAAAGTTGTACTCCGGGTTGGTCGGAATACACTTCCATTTTGATGCCTGTTTTTGGCGACGATGCAGCAGCAATGAGCTCAACACCAGTTTCTTTTTTGGCGATAACGAAATTATGGTCGTAGCCAAAACCGTCGCGCAAAGCCTGGAAATCGTCGCGAATATTTTCACCAATGGTTTTAGGTGTCCTGAAATCGAGTGGGGTGCCATCTACCTGGGCAATTGTGCCGGTTGGTATTAAGTCGCCATCGGTAATTGTGAAACCATTTGCATTGATATACAGCTCGTGGTCGAGAATTGAGCTGCTTCCTTCTCCACTCAGGTTGAAGTATGAGTGGTGGGTGAGGTTGCAAAGGGTTTTTTTGTCGGTTGTGGCATAATATTCAATCGCAAAAGCGTTATCGTCGGTAAGTTCATAGGTCATTATTATTTCCATGTTTCCGGGATATCCTTCTTCCATATCTTTCGACAGATAGGTGAGTTCGAGTTTGTTTTTGGCTGTTTGTTTTGCATCCCAAACTACGGCATGAAGACCGCGTTCGCCTCCGTGAAGGTGGTTAGGCCCGTTATTAGCCACAACTTTGTATACCTGTCCATCGATGGTAAATTCGCTGCGGGCAATACGGTTGCCTACACGACCGATTGCTGCACCAAAATAGAGCTCGTTCGACTCGATGTATTTGTCGATACTCTTGAAACCGGTTACCACATCAACCATGTTGCCGTCTTTATCGGGAACATAAAGGGTTACTACTTTACCACCCAGGTTGGTAACGCTCATTTCCATACCGTTTTTGTTTTTCAGGGTCCAGAGTGAAATCTGTTTTCCGTCCATTGTCTTTCCAAAAGCTTCTTTTGAAATCCCTGCTCTGTTTTCGGCTGAATATTCACAAGAGCAGGCTAATAATATTACTGTAGCCACTATTACTGATGATTTTAGTTTTATCATACGTTGTTGAACATTGAAATTTTCTCTAAAAGTGAAACAATAATCGGAAATTACCAAAAAATAAATTTTACCTATGGTTCAAATTATTGCTGATTAGTTACTTAAAATTTGTAGGAAAAACCTAAGGTGAAGAATTCTTTAATCTGTAGTCTTGTTCCTTTTTTTTCTTCACCCGCGGCGGTCGTCCACCTCGATTCTACGTCTTTGTCGTATATGAAATGAAAGTTTACCTGAGTGGTAATAAACTGGTTGACCTTGAACTCGATTGAGTTTTCACTGTCAAAATCGGGGAGTTTGAACAATTGCAGTTCTCCTGATGCATTGTTTCCGTAGTTAATAAACATTGAGTTTTTCGATTTGAAGCTTATGTTTTCCATCAGGTTCTGAGAATAATCGATTTTTGCAGAAAACCCAATGCTACTTTTTCTTGTTTCCCCTTCATTAAGGCCAAACCCTTTTTCATTAACTATTGGGTTGCTAACAAATGTCGTCCGCAGTGAAACCGGAGAGAGGAACATTGAGAAGTTTTTCTTGGGCTTATACTCCATACCGGCTGAAAAAGTAAGGTAAGCTGGTGAGAAAAGCGCAGAACTTACAATACTATCTTTCTGATTTGAATATCCATAGAACAACTGGGTTTTGAAGTTTGCTTCGGTACTATAATACCACTTCTTTGCAGCCGAGTAGCCCAATCGGGAGTTTAATTCAATATTGTCAGAGTTTTTGTGCCAGTTGCGTTTAACGGTAGAACCTTCTTCAGGGAGGTAATAAATTACCCCAACTTTCATGTCAACAAAATTTTCCCATTTTAGTTTCTTCTTTTCGTAATTTGCTGAATAATTGAAAGTTGCTAATGCAGATGCCGAAGATTTCCCCCCCTGTGACCAAAACTCGTTGATATAGTTTTGAGTAAATCCCGCATAGGCTTTCCCTTTAAGCTTCCATGGGCTGAGTTCAGGGTTACGGGTAATTATTTTACTTAGTTTGATATCATTCTCTTCCAATGCCTTAACTTGTTCTATTTCAACGCCGCTTTTCACTGTAAGCCGGGAAAGGTTGATCGACTCATCGACAAGAATGCGCAAACTATGCTTGTCGATATTCTCAACACGAATGCCAATAGAATCGTTACGGGTGTTTTTCAACCAGACCCACTGGTGCCAAACGGCAAAATTCTGAAGGTTCAGGGTTGTAGGTTCGTTATTTAGGTTTAAGATTGTTAGTTGGTTGGGTTGTATTTTAATTTGCCACAGCAGGTCATTGATTATTCCTTTCAATTCCTGGTTCAATTCAAGGGTTTCGTTGTCGTTATACTTTGCTAATATTTGATTGTTAATGGTATACACTGAATCGAGAAATATTGTTTGTTCTTTTTTAATAATATTCTGAATGAAGTTATCGCGGTAATTTTCGGTTACAGAATCTCGATAGGCTTGAATCACCGCTTTATTATGAGCAAGGCGGGCTTCATTTATTAATTGATTTGAGAGAGAGTCGAGGTAACAGCGCCGGGCTTCGTCCTGCTCGATTAGCGGGTCGTGCAATAGGCTTAGGATTGAGTCGGGCATGATAAAAATAGAATCGTGCAACATTCGCTCGGTTTCGTTCTCACCAATGATGTTGAGCATGGCATAGCCACCGGCAAAACGGTCCTCGGGAACAATTATGCTTTCCGGTGGGTAAAGTCCTTCTACTTCATCAGCAATTTTTACAAGCTTTTCCGATATTTCGTGATGCTGAACATATCCTTTTACATTTTCAGGGTTTTTAATTCGTTGCCGGTCACGAACAAACAAAATTTCTTTTGCCTCGATAATTGAATCGAGAGTTGAAACAACCGAATCGACCTGAGGATGTTCAAAGTAGTTGACCAGTGCAATGAGTTGTCGCTCAAAGGTAGTGTCAGCCGGAGACCATTCACGCGATTTTAAAAGACTTTTTATGCGCTGAAGGTTCTTTTCTATATTTTCGTGATTATCGCTCAACGTGGTGTTGCTTCCAGATGCCAGTGTTGCTAGCATCATAAAAGTAAAAAGTATGCTTATTTTTCCTATTCGTATCATCATGTTTCTCCCCCCAAAAATATGATCATGCTCTTTCAAAACTGAATTGAATGTTTTTTATTGCCAGCTACAGTATGGATTTATCGACAAGTTAAAATTGAAATACCGTTCGTCGGTACTTACTTCAGCAACAATCCAATCTGGAAGATTGATAGGCTCATTTTCTGAATGTAGCTCAATTTCTGCAATATACAGACCTTTGTTTTGGCCATGAAAAACATCGATTTCCCATGTTTTATGATCGATTTCAGTAATGTACCGTGTTTTTTCTACCGGATTGTAGAGGCACAAACCGAGCATTTGGCGGGCGTCTGCTACCGGGATTGGGTACTCAAATTCGTCGCGGGTAATGCCTGTTTGTTTCCCTTTTATGGTGATGTATGCCTTTTCGCCGGCAATTCGAATCCTGACAATTTTATCGTTATCGATGGCCAAATAGGCTTGAGTTATGGCGACTGGTGTGCCCTTTTTGTCCCATTTTTCAGGGTCGATAATAAATTTTCTTTCAATTTCTTTAGCCATGGTTTATCGTATCAAATCCCTGATTTCTATAAAATTATTTTCGAGAAGGGCCATATTTACGGCCATAAACTCGAAAATCTCTTTCCATTGTGATTGCCGGTACCAGTCGTGCCCTTTCTTTTCAGTATAAATTCGACATACATGCTGTCCGGTGTCACGAATATAGGCAAAATCCCAGACAAGACCGTTGGGGAAACCTTCTTCGAGGATACATTTATATTGCTCAATTTTTTCATATTGTTCGAGTCGCTTGTCTTCATCACGGTGCACAATTTCAAGGATAACTTTTGTGCTTTCCCTGTCTGGTTCAAATTTCAGATGAACATCTTTCACTTTAGTATTCCGGAGAAGCCATCTTTTTGATTTCTCGGGGCTTGCTTCAATTGTTGCACAATACAATGTGAAATTATCCCAAAATTGTGCGGTAAGATTTTTCTTTTCTTCTTTAGTATACACTTCGCTTGTTTTGTTTACAAAAATACTAGCCTTGACCTTTACCACCAAAACCGTACCCTTTATTCAGGATAAAAGCAGAAAAGTTTGCGACATCTTAATATTTAATTGTTGTTCAGGTAAAACCTTTAACATTGAGTGAAAGGGCATTTTTCTATAAATGATGAGAAAAATCCTTATATTTACTAAAACCTGTATTCGACTTTTTTGATTTTTACTGGAAATCGAACTCAGGGAAACGCAACTAAAAAAGAAAGATATGGAACCAAAAATTGCAAAAAAAGGGCCGTATGCAGTCGACCTTGAAGTTGATAAATCGTATTATTGGTGTGCTTGCGGGCAAAGTAAAAATCAGCCTTATTGTGATGGATCGCATAAAGGAACTGAATTTAAACCTCTGTTATTTAAACCGAATAATACAGGAAAGGCATATTTATGCGGGTGTAAACACACGAAAAACCCGCCGTATTGTGATGGAACTCACAATTCGTTGTAAGTCATCGTCGGATTTTTGTTCAGAGCCTTTATTTTCAGAGGCTCTTTTTGCGTGTGAAAAATAGGTTGTATTATGGCATCATGATATTCTATTAGTGAACCATTGCCATAAGAAACGGTTATCTTTGTCCGAATTTCAAGAAAACAGTTGTGACCATATCAGCAAATAAAATGGGTGATTGGCTTCCCACGTCGGCAAAAGAAATAAAAGCCCTCGGGTGGGAGAGTGTCGATGTAATTCTCTTTAGCGGAGATGCTTATGTCGATCATCCTTCGTTTGGAGCTGCGGTTATTGGCCGTGTACTCGAGGCTGAAGGGCTTCGTGTTGCAATTATTCCTCAGCCCAATTGGCGCGACGATTTGCGCGATTTCAAGAAACTTGGCGTTCCCAATTTATTTTTTGCCATTACAGGCGGGTGCATGGACAGCATGGTAAACCATTATACAGCAAACAAAAGACTACGTTCCGACGATGCCTACACCCCCGATGCCCGGCCTGGTATGCGTCCCGATTATGCTACAACGGTGTATAGCAACGTGCTAAAAGACCTTTACCCCAATGTTCCTGTGATTATTGGCGGTATTGAAGCTTCGTTGAGGAGGGTCACCCATTACGATTATTGGAGCGATACCTTGAAACCCTCGATTTTGTTCGATTCAAAAGCCGATTTGCTGGTTTATGGTATGGGTGAACAGGCTATAATTGAAATTGCAAGGCAAATGAAATCAGGCATGCCTGTCGAAAAAATAAGAAACGTTTTACAAACAGCCTGGTTACAGAATGAGCCACCAATCGAACTTCAGAAACAGTTAGGAACTATTATCACGTTAAACAGTCATGAAGTATGCCTTGCCGACAAAATAAAATATGCAACAAATTTCAGGCATGTTGAAGAGCAGTCGAATCGTTGGCATGGGGCAACACTGGTTCAGCAAATTGGTGATAAGTGGTTGGTAATAAATCCACAATATCCGCCAATGGATGAGGGGGCTATCGATCGGTTTTATGATTTACCTTATACAAGGCTCCCGCATCCAAGGTATAACGGCAAAAGAATCCCCGCATATGAGATGATCCGCCATTCCATAAATATTCACAGGGGTTGCTTTGGTGGCTGTGCGTTCTGTACCATTTCGGCCCATCAGGGAAAATTTATCGCCAGTCGTTCGGTCGAATCGGTTAAGAAAGAAATTGATGCAATAACCCGCATGCCCGATTTTAAGGGATATATTAGCGATGTTGGGGGGCCTTCAGCCAATATGTACCGAATGAAAGGAAAGAACCTCGATCAGTGTAAGCAGTGCCGGCGCCCATCGTGCATTGATCCTTCAATATGTAAAAACCTCGATACTTCACATCTCTCATTGCTTGATATTTACCAACTTGCCGACAGTCATCCACTGGTGAAAAAGGCATTTATCGGAAGCGGAATTCGCTACGACCTGATTTTTGCGGAAGGGCAGGATACAAACGGCAATCTCGATTACATGCGGGAAGTTATCAGGAACCATGTTTCGGGAAGGTTGAAAGTAGCCCCCGAACATACCAGCGACGATGTGCTTAAAGTGATGCGTAAGCCCTCTTTTAACCTGTTCAAAAAGTTATTGGCTTTTTTTACCGAAGAGAATACAAAAGCCGGATTGAAACAGCAACTTATCCCATATTTTATTTCGAGCCACCCGGGAAGCAAAAAGCGTGACATGGCCCAGCTGATGCTCGAAACTAAACGTCTTGATTTTAAGCTCGAACAAGTACAGGATTTTACACCAACACCTATGACTCTGGCTACGGAAATATACTATTCAGGAGTAAACCCTTATACATTGAAACCAGTTTATACCGCCAAAACGAAAGAAGAAAAACTGGAACAACGTAAATTTTTCTTCTGGTATAAACCCGAATATCAGAGATCTATTGAAAAAGAACTTCGGGATCTTGGGCTTATAAGCGAAGATAAAAACACCACGAAGAAAGGCAAAACTACGCCTCATGGGCGAACCCGGAGATGAATGAAAGATTAGTAATCAGAATGTGTGAGAATCAAACAACCTGTATAAAATACATTATATTTATTGTAAAACTTCCTATTTTTGTGTGTCATTATAATTTCCTGCCATGAAGAAGTTTATTGTTTTATATGCTTTCTTATCAGCGTTTTGTTTTGCTGATAAAGCGTGGGCTATAACAATGTCTGAGTCGTTATTTGATGCAATAGGCATATATGATTGTAGAATTGGAAACGACGACGTTATTTTCATAACCGAGAAGGTTAGCCCCGATAAAGCAGAAGGTATTTTTGTGATAAACCAAGGAAGGGCGGCTGAAAATACTCATTCGTTTATCTTGCAGAAAACAGGGAAAAAGTGGGTAATCCAATCAGATACATATTCAGGCCGTATTAAGGGAGCATCAAATAGTCAGGGGTTTACAGGGCAGATTTCTTATTTCAACAAAAAGAAAAAGTTTCTATTCTTTTACCAAAAAGGAGAAATTACAATAAAGAAAAGGCCTGATGAAACATTTACTTTTCACGAGAGATATCAGCAAGAAATATTTTCCAAGGTTGCCGTGAGCACCGATATTAAATATGGGCAGGCACTTGGGTATTGGACTCATAATCCGTACGACAATGAGCCTTATGTTGAAGTAATCTCGAGAGGTATTAGTACAACCTTGCGCGACCCGGAAATGCTTGATTTGAAGATGGATATTTACCAGCCCGACGGAGATACAATGCAAAACCGGCCATTGGTACTTCTCATTCATGGAGGGGCATTTTACATTGGAACTAAGCAATGCCCTACCATGAAAATTTTGGCTAATACATTAGCAAAGAGGGGATATGTTGTGGCATCAATCGATTACCGGATGGGATTTCGCCTGCGGGGAAGCGATATTGAACGAAGCGGATACCGGGCTGTTCAGGATGCCCACGCGGCGTTGAGGTTTTTGGCACATAATGCTTCGTTGTATAAAATCGACCCAAATAATGTTTATGTTGCAGGAACAAGTGCGGGGGCAATAGCTACACTCAATTTGGCTTTTATGGATAATGACGAGCGCCCCGAGAGTGTTCAAAGCCGCAAAAAGAGCGAAGATTTGGGTAAAATCGAATCGTCGGGCAATGCATTCACCGAAGGGTTTACCGTTAAAGCCATTGTTAATATGTGGGGCGCTGTTACCGATTTGTCGATAATCGACAAGGATGAAAACATTCCCGTGCTTTCAATTCATGGAACAGCCGACGATATTGTGCCTTTTGCTCACGATTATCCTTTTCAAAGTGCTTTGCTAATAAATAGGTTACTTATGGATAAGATGTATGGGTCGAAATCTGTAACTGATCGGCTTAATGAATTGGGAATTAAAAATGAACTGCTTGCTTTAGAGGGACTTAAACACGAACCACAAACGGATAAATTCGATCATATGAACTATTTAATGGATACTATTTCAACCCGATTAACCCGATTTTATTACAACCAGATTTCTCCCGAAATTATAGTTCCCGAAAAACAACTTGCCGTTTCTGCCGATGCAACCCTTGTTCCAATTTATTATGAAGTTGAAAAAGGCCAAACCCAATGGGTTGCTGTGGTTGGAGGGGTTAAGGTTGCCGAGCAAGACGGAAACCTTTCGGTAATTTGGTTCAAAAATCACGGGAGACATGAACTGAGTATAGCTGCTGCAAATATTTACAATTCCTGGGCACAGAAAAAAGTAAACATCCAACTTAAATAGGATAATACGAACCAATTACATTTTCATTGTCAAGAATTGATTTTCAATATTTTTGTGTTCTATTGCAAGCAATTGCCGATTAAAGTTTATTTTTGGGGAACAGACGTTATTTTTAGCCAGTAACCAGTAATTTTTTAATCTATAATTGTTTGCTTATGAATGGTAAAAACCTAGTTACGCTGATTTTTATCCTACTTTTAAGTTGCTTCTCTTTTCGATCGGCTTATTCTCAGTACGATATTCAAATTGGAAATACAAACCAACCTCCACTTATCGATGGCCAGATAGATAATATTTGGAATAATTCGAACTCGTTTTCTCTTGAAAAAATTATTTCAGGAAGTCCGGTGATTGCGTCAGATCTTTCAGTTTCGTTTAAAACCTTTTGGGATGAGATCGGGCTGTATGTTTTGGTAGATGTGAACGACGATTCTAAGATCAACGATTCGGGTGAAGTTTGGCAAGATGATGCCGTAGAGATTTATATCGACATCAACAACGACAAAGGGGAAAGCTACGGGAACAACGATTTTCAATATACTTTCCGGTGGAACGATGCTACCATTCATTCAAACAATGGAGGAACCGAAGGAATTCAATTCGCAATGAACGGAATAGCCAGCGGATATGTTCTTGAAGTGATGTTCCCGTGGGCAACAATGGGCTTATCTCAGGCAGTTCAGGGTACTGCTCTTGGTTTCGATGTCCAGGTGCACGATGATGACGATGGTGACGTTCGCGATAACAAAATATCATGGTTTGCAAGTACTGATAATTCATGGCAATATCCTTACCTATTTGCCAGTGCCCAATTGCAAGGCGAAATCATTCCCGATCAAGTCAATTTACAACTGCCTTCAACCAATGCGGTTCCAACCATCGATGGGAATGTAGATGTTTTTTGGGCTGATATTCAGGCCAAACCTATTGCGAATGTTATTTCAGGCAATGCTGTTCCTCAAAACGATTTTTCGGGATCTTTCAAAACAGCTTGGGATGCCACTTCGTTGTATGTTTTGGTTGAGGTTACCGATGACGTGAAAATCAACGATTCAGGGGAGATATGGAACGATGATGCCGTGGAGGTTTATATCGATATCGACAATAACAAATTACCCACGTATGGGGCAAATGATTATGGGTACACTTTCCGGTGGAACGATCCAAATATATATAATGCTCCGTCGGCTGGGGTGGTTTTTAACATGAAAGGAACAGCTACAGGCTACCTTCTCGAAGTGAAATTTCCCTGGGCAACCCTTGGGCTAAGTTCGCCCCGTTCTGGTGTTTATCTGGGGTTCGATGTGCAGGTGCACGATGATGATGACGGGGGAAACCGTGATACTAAATTCGCATGGTTTGGTACCAACGACAATTCATGGCAAGACCCATCGTTATTTGCATCGGCAAGGCTAGTGGGTGATGTGGCGGTAACTTATCCGGCTGACAAGCCCTATTTGTCAGTTGACCATGGATTTTTCGATGCCCCGTTCAATGTTACAATTACTTCCGAAATCCCGGGAATGACAATTTATTATACGCTCGATGGTTCCGATCCGGCAACTTCTGTCGATGTTTTTACCGGAACTGCGCCGGTAAATGTTCGTATCGACCCTGAAAGTAATAATAAGCGCGGGATTACACCTGCTGTTGTATTAAGGGCAAGGGCTAAAAAAGATGGGTATGAGTTTAGTGCTCCTGTAACAAGTACCTATTTGTTCGTCAATAAAATGAATTTGCAGACTACTGCTCCTGGTCATCGTTGGCCTACTTGGAATGTTAACGGCCAGGCTATTGATTTGCAGATTGATTCGAGAATATTGAACGATAATCTTTACAAAAACCTTATCGATGATGCTTTTCTTGAAGTGCCTTCTGTTTCATTGGCAACCAACTATGAGAATCTGTTCGATGAAGGCTCGGGTATTTATGTAAATGCCATGAATGCCCGCGGAGAAGAGTGGGAGCGTCCTACATCACTGGAGTTGATAAACCCAGATGGTTCGAAAGGATTTCAAATTGATGCAGGGCTCAGGATCCGTGGAGGCTGGAGCCGGAATTCTTATTTTCCAAAGCATGCTTTCCGCCTGTTCTTCAGGTCGGAATATGGCGAAGGAAAACTCAATTTCCCATTGTTTGGTGATGAAGGAACGAAAAGTTTTGACAAAATAGATTTACGCTGTGCCCAGAATTATTCATGGAGTAAACCCGATAATGGTGAAGCACCGGAATATACCTTTACCCGTGATGTTTTTTCGCGCGATTTGCAACGTGAGATGCAAAACCCATATACTCGAAGCCGTTATTATCATTTGTATATCAATGGTTTGTATTGGGGGTTGTATCAATCACAAGAACGTTCGGAGGCCAAGTATGCCGAATCGTATTTTGGCGGTAATGCCGATAATTACGATGTTATTAAACGAGTTGGAAATGAAGGGCGTATTGAGGCAACAGATGGAAGTATCGATTCGTGGCGTGAAGTTTGGAACCTTTGCGAAAGAGGGTTTTCAACTAACTCGAACTATTATAAACTACAGGGCTTGAATCCCAATGGAGTGCGTGACCCTTCGCTTAAAGTGTTGGTCGACATTGATAACCTTATTGATTATATAAATGTTATCTTCTATACCGGTAATTTCGACGCCCCGGTTTCTTCGTTTGGTGACAATAAAGGACCGAATAATTTTTATGCGATTTACGATCGTACAGGAGAAAAAGGGTATCAATTCTTTGCACACGACAACGAACATACCCTATTGTTCGATCCTATTGGTCCGGGTTTTGGTGTACTTGAAAACCGTGTAAATATTGGTTCCATTACAACGAATATGCGAATGGAAGTCAGTGGTTTTGATCAGTTTCATCCGCAATGGCTCCATTTTAAGTTGTCGGAAAATGCTGAATACCGGATGCGTTTTGCCGATAGGGCCACAAAATATTATTTTGATAATGGTGTGCTAACCCCGGCCGAGGTTACCAAGCTTTTTCTTAGTCGGGCAGCTGAGATAGATACTGCAGTAATAGCTGAATCTGCTCGATGGGGCGATGTGAACAATTCTTGGTCGCCTTATACAAAAGACAACGCATGGGTTTTGGCTGTTAATAAAATTGTCAACCGGTATTTTCCTGTCCGTACCGATATTGTAATCAGTCAATTGAAAGAAGAGGGGCTCCTTCCTTCTGTTTCAGCTCCTGTGTTTACTAAAAATAGCATACCTGTTGTTGATGAGCAGTCCGAGTTCAGTCCGAGTGAAATTCTTTCTATTTCAAACACCTCAGGTGGTGGTTCAATAAAATATACTCTCGACGGGAAAGATCCCCGGCTTACCGGTGGAGGGGTTGCCCCTTCGGCTGTTGATGGTGCTTCATTGGTTAATATTTCAGTTTTGCAAACCTGCATAGTAAAAGCCCGTGTTTTAAACAATGGAAATTGGAGCGCATTGCGCGAACTTAAAATTTTTGTTGATGAGCAAACTGCTGGCATTCAAATCACCGAGATTCATTATAACCCACTTTCATATTCGGGGATTTCAGGCAATGAGTATGAATTTCTGGAATTAAAAAACAACAGTCCGTTGCCAGTAAACCTTACTGCATCAAAATTTATCGACGGAATACAGTTCTCTTTTAACAACGAAACAATTCTTGAACCTGGCGGATTTATTGTCATTGCATCTAGTGCATTTTCTTTTAATCGTTTATACGGATTTCAGCCCTTTGGTGAATACGAAGGTCAACTCGATAATAAAGGCGAACGCATTACCATGGTCAATTTGGTTGGTGACACCATTATTACCTTAAAATATAACGATAAAGCACCATGGCCAACGTCTCCCGATAGCTTAGGTTTCTCGTTGGTTCCTGCAGTAGATGATATAGGGGCAGACTGGAGCGATGGGGCCAACTGGCGTGCTTCTTCAGCTATTGGAGGCTCTCCTAATGCCGATGATCCGTTTATTGCCATTCAGCCTGTTTTGATTAGCGAAGTGCTTACAAACCCAGGAAGTACTTCAGTTGATGCAATTGAGCTATATAACCCAAATTCAACTGCGGCCGAAATTGGAGGCTGGTATTTGTCTGACAGCAGGAAAACTCCTAAAAAATGGAAAATTCCTGCCGGAACCCGCATTCCTGCAAATAGCTATCTTGTATTCAATGAGGGGCATTACCAAGGGAGCACTTTAGCATATAATACCAACGAATTTGGTCAGGCTTTCGGACTAAGCTCCAATGGTGACGATATTTATATCTTTTCAGCCAATGCGACAGAAGCACTTACGGGCTATGAACATGGGTTCGATTATGGTGCCATTGAAGAAGGCGTTACTTTTGGACGGTACATCAACTCACTTGGGAAAGAACATTTTGTTGCACAAACTTCCAGTACTTTAGGCGCAAGAAACAGTAATCCGCGTGTTGGGCCAATCGTGTTTAACCAGATTATGTATAACCCACAATCTGATCAATATGAGTATCTTGAGTTGGTTAATATTTCAGGGCAGGATGTGAAACTATTTCATGAACAGGAATTAACCCCATGGAAAGTTGAAGGAATTAATTTCTCGTTTCCAACTAACGTTACGTTGAAGCCCGGACAATCGGTTTACCTTGTAGAATCGAGGATTGCTCCGAACGATTTTCGTTATTTCTTCAATCTCGATGCCGAAACCAAAGTGTACAATTTCGATGGATCACTTAAAAATGAAGGAGAAGAAATTACGCTTTTCAAACCTGCCAGTCAGTATGTTGAAGATAATATTCCCGTAACACCTTATATCAGAATAGATAAGGTGGATTATAATGATAATGAAAATTGGCCCGATGCTGATGGAAACGGGTATGTGCTGATGCGTATTACAAAAACAGCCTACGGAAATGACCCGATAAATTGGGTGGCTTCTCCTCCGTCGATAAAAATCAAATCTTTCATCCTTCCTGCTATTGTTCAGTATGTTCCTTATCAGGTAGATTTGGATGTTTCGGGAGGAACTGCTCCTTATTTATGGAATGTAATTTCGGGTAGCTTACCTTCAGGATTGGAGCTCAATTCATCCAGTGGTGAACTTTCAGGGACAGCCACTGGCGTTGGAAGTTATTCTTTTACAGTGAAGGTAGAAGATGTTGAAGGAAGCTTTGATACGCTAACCTATCGTATGGAAGTTCGAGAAAATTCGTTGCCATTGGCTGTCAACGATACTGTTTCAACGGTGCAGGGAATTGCTATCGTAGTTGATATTCTGAAAAACGACATGGATAATGATGGAGATAAATCTATCTGGACTGTGGAAATTTCAGGACAACCTAATCATGGAAGTGTGCTGATTGCTGACGATAAAACCATTTCTTATACTCCCACGCCGAGTTTTATTGGCAGCGATGAATTTTCATATCGGGTAACTGATCCTAAGGGGTCTTCTTATGCTAGGGTTTTTGTTGATGTTGCTGACAATCAAATTGTATCCACATTTGAACGACGTATTCAATCCGGTTCAGACGATGCCGAACAAAATCTCTCGACATTGGAATTATTGCTGACAAGCTCTGACGTTGATCTAACTTACGACATCGATTACTCTCGTGACCAACTTGTTGGATTACGGTTTTCCTCGATTGATATTCCCCACGGGCTAACGATCAGAAGCGCCTATGTTCAGTTCAAAACCGATAAAGTGAGCACTGTCACAGCTGATTTAACCATACAGGGGGAAAAGGCTGTATCTTCGGTGCCGTTCAGTACATCTTCAGACATTATTTCAAGGCAGCGTACAGCGTCGTTAGTGAATTGGCAACCCGAAGAATGGAATGTTGTGGCTGAAGAAGCAGAAAAACAGCGTACTTCCGATATTTCTTCAATACTTCAAGAAATTATCGATCAGCCAGACTGGAATGCTGGTAATGCAATTTCTATTCTTATTTCGGGAACCGGTTCGCATGCGGCTCAATCTTTCGAGCGAGATCCGGCCGGGGCAGCAAAACTAGTGGTTACTTATAGCAACTCGTCTTCCGAAGTGGCTACACCTGTAGCTGTGATTCAATATAGTGGTGGGGCACGTAAGGGCGAAACTGTTGTGCTCGATGCCTCAATGAGTTATTCTTCTGACAAGAGAATGCTAAACTATTATTGGGTTTTAAGTGAGAAACCCGCAGGAAGTAATGCTTCAATTTCGAACAACAGAGCGGTACGCCCATCCTTTACTCCCGATTTGTATGGTTCATACACCGTTACACTGAAAGTTGACAATGGAATAAAGGAGAGCGAAGTGGTGAGTTCTACATTTAATATACAAAATCAAGTTCCAGTTGCCAATGCAGGAACCGATCAACATCAGGCTATTGGCTCGTTGGTTCGGCTCAACGGGAGCGGTTCGGCCGATGCTGATGGAGATGTTCTATCTTATCAATGGAATATTGTATCGAAACCGCAAAACAGTTTAGTACAGCTTTCGTCAACCTCAGTGGTTAGCCCTAGTTTTACTGCCGACAAGGCAGGAACGTACATCTTCAGCTTGGTTGTTTCTGATAGTGAAATCAGCAGTGTTGCCGACGAAGTAATTATTAATGTTGCCGAAAACCAAGCTCCGCTTGCCAATGCTGGCAATGATACTGACGTTATTACAGGTCGTCAGGTAACGCTCGATGGTTCACAGTCTTCTGACCCGGAAGGAGAAAAACTAGTATTTAGCTGGATACTGACAACAAAACCATCAGGAAGTACAGCAGCACTTTCAGGCTCAACAACTTCGAAACCTGTTTTGTTGCCCGATGTTGCAGGTGCCTATACTATAACCCTTACTGTAACCGATATTGCAGGCAACCAAACCAGCGATGTTGTCGTTATTACAGCTGTTGATAATAATGCACCGGTAGCCATTGCAGGTGAAGATATAACAATAAATGCGGGGCTGAAAGTGACCCTCGATGGTTCTGAATCGTACGATCCTGAAGGGAAAACTATTTATTTTCAATGGAGTCTTGTGTCGAAGCCTGAAAAAAGCAATGCCAACCTTTCAGGCGTAAACACTTCGCAGCCCTATATAACTCCCGATGTCAGTGGTCTGTATGTATTTAGGCTCAGGGTTTCCGACGGCGTTTATACCAGTGAAGATATGGTGCAGGTAAATGCTTTACGGACAAACGAAGTCATTGTAAACAATATTTCAGAATCGCTGAAAACCTACCCGAATCCGTTCACTGATAAAATTGTAGTTGAATACTTTGCAGATAGTTATCAGCAGGTTCGGTTTTCAGTTTACACGATATCCGGAGCTCTTGTCGATGAATTTAGCTATCATTCGGTTGGTAAATGTACTCAGGTACTCGATTTAGAAAATTCGTTGCTGAACCCTGGTATGTATCTGCTAGTGATGACTCCCGAGAAAGGAAGTCCGCGCAGTATAAAACTTCATAAGAAACAGTAAAAGTTGTGCATTGAAAGGCATAGATAAGAAACACAACAACGCAGCCTCCTGACTTGTCCCTTTTAGTGCGGTGCATCTAATTTTGCGATAAGCTCCATCATTTTGTGGGTTGGCTGGGCTTTGACGGTTACTATTTTATTGGTGATGTGGTTCAGGATTTCTCCATCGACGACTTTTTTGGATTCGTCTATAAATTTTCTGATCGATATGCCTGTTTTTAGTTCGATATGCTTTGATACGACAAGTGCCATAAAACAAATCAGTATATGCAGTTTTATTGGTTGCTCCTTAAAGTGAAAGATTGGCCTTGTTTGCAGGTCGTTTTTTGATATCCTGAAGGCTTGTTCTACCTTATAAAGTTCGTGGTACCGCTCTATTATCATCTTATTGTCGGCTACCGATGCTTCCAGGTTTGTATAGTATCCTTTGATCCCAAGCAGTTTCTGTGTTTTCTCAATCAGTGCTTCATTGAGTTCTATTTTCTGCCCCTTTGTTTGGGTAAACTTCATCTTTTTGCTTTTTGACGGTTCTGCAATTACTTGTTTTGCTTTTTCGATTTGCTTCTCCATTTCGTACCGGTCCTTGCGGTACCTTACCGATGAATAACTGCAAATAAGATAACCGTTATCGGTCTTTATCCGTATGCTTTTCCCGTCTTCCCGGACAATGGTTTTGTCGATGGTTTCCAGTAGTGCCGCGGGGATGTTCCCAAGCCGTGCCCCTACGATGTAGTTGATGTTGTTTTGGGTCAATTGCTGTATGTTTTCTGAGCTGATCATCGCAGCATCAGCCACCACAGTAAATTCCTTCACCCGGTTTCTTTCAATAAAATCTTTAATAACAGGGATGATGGTGTGCCCTTCGAAGGTATTGCCAGAAAACACCTCGTAGGCAACGGGGAAGCCTTCTTTGCTCACCATCAGGGCGATCAGTATTTGTGGCTGTTGGGATTTGTTGTCTTTCGAAAAACCGTTCTTGCGTAACCCGTCTTCTTCAAAAGTTTCAAAGTAAAGCGTTGTTACATCGTAAAACAGGATGTCGAAATTGAACGAGTAATGAAGGCCCGCAAAGCAGGCAACCTTTTGCTCCACCGTTTTCTTCAGTTCGACGCAATCGGGGGCAATCTTATAGTAAGTCTTGCGGCTATGGCTGATGCCGAAGAACTGTGCCAGCAGCTCAAGGGAACGGAGCTTGGAGGCGGGTTCAAATATCCTTATCGCTACCAAATCGTTCAACAAGGAAGGCAGGTCGTCCAGCCGGATAATCTCCTGTATGGCACGCACCTGCGCGTGAAAAAAACGGTATTTTACACCGATAAAGGTGCTGTGGTTCAGGTGCAACAACTTGTTGGGGTCTTCATCGGGGAAAATAGAGAGTTGGTTGGTATTGTCCTTTATCCATTCTTCTGCCAAAATCATTAAATCGATTAGTGCGGCCTCGGTATGTGCCGAACCGATATGCCGCAAAACGATCCGTTTGTTGTTCTGGTAACGGACAATCTGCACTGCCTGTGCCTTTGAGGCAGTTTTGACAACCCTGATTCTCATCCTAAACCTACCCTTAGTGCGGTAAATTTAGTCTTTTTTAATACACAAACATTGAATATTAAACACTTACAACCGCACTAATTTGGGAGGGGACAAGTCCGGAAACACAACAACGCAGCCTTTCATATTTCAGATAAAAAAAAAACAAGCGGACACCATTTTCGATGCCCGCTTGTTTTTCTATTCTTTTGTATTTGATTACTTAACCATTCCGGAGAAACCCATAAATGCCATAGCCAGTAACCCGGCTATGATGAGCGAAAGTTGAGTTCCTTGCATACCTTTAGGAACTTTTACCAATTGCATTTGTTCGCGAATTCCGGCCATTAAAACCAACGCTAAGGTAAAACCAACGGCGGTGGCACTGGCATAAACAACACTCTGTACAAGGTTATAGTTTTTGGTCACAGCCAGTAAGGCAATACCCAATACTGCACAATTGGTGGTTATTAACGGTAGAAAAATTCCCAATGCTTGATAAAGTGGTGGGCTAACTTTTTTAAGAATAATTTCAACCATTTGAACCAATGCCGCAATAACAAGGATGAATGAGATCGTTTGCATAAACTCAATGTGCATTGGTACCAGCAGAAAATTATAGATCATGTAGGTAACCAGATTGGCAAGTGCCATAACAAAAATAACGGCTGCACCCATACCAACCGCAGTCGATATTTTATTCGAAACCCCCAAGAAAGGACAAATGCCCAAAAATTGTGACAATACTACATTATTGACGAACAGGGCTAATATTATTATTTGTACGTATTCCATAGTTAATTCGATTTTTGTTTGCTTTTAATCCGATTCACAATGGCAATCATGTATCCATAGGTGAAAAATGCACCCGGAGGCAATATGAATAAAAGAATTGTTTGTGCTTGTTCGCTTACTAGTTTTATGTTGAAAATTGACCCGTTGCCAAGTAGCTCCCTAAAGCTTCCCATAAGGGTAAGTGCGAGGGTAAACCCGATTCCCATACCTAGTCCGTCGAGAAGTGAGGCAAATGGTTTGTTTTTCTGGGCAAAAGCTTCGGCCCGGCCCAGAATAATGCAGTTTACAACAATCAGCGGGATGAAAATTCCCAGTGTGGCATACAAATCAGGGACATAAGCTTTCATTACCAGATCGACAACGGTTACGAATGAAGCAATTATTACAATAAACGCAGCAATTCGTACTTTATCGGGAATGTAATTTTTCAAAAGTGAAATGAATAAGTTTGAAAAAATAAGCACAAAAGTAGTCGCTGCACCCATTCCCAACCCGTTGAATGCTTGAGTGGTGACGGCTAAAGTTGGGCAGGTGCCCAGAACAAGAACCACTGTAGGGTTCTCTTTCCATATTCCGTTCGTTAAATGTTTAATATTGCTCATCGTGTTGTTGTTTGAGTTGCTCCGGTTGTAATATCAGTTCCGTGCGTTGTTGTTTGAGTTGCTCCGGTCGTAATATCCGTTTCGTTGTTGGTATATGCTTTGTAAGCTCTAATAATAGCGTCGCAATAAGCTCTTGAAGAGATGGTTGCCGCAGCGATAGCGTCAACTTCTCCACCGTCTTTTTTCACGGCAAGAGTGAACTCTTCAGGTTTCTTTCCGTTGAACTGGTCGTGAAATTTTGCATCGCTCATTTTTGAACCTAAACCAGGAGTTTCTTTGTGTACCATTACCGATGTATTATAAATTGAGCCATCGGGAAGGAATCCTACCATTACGGTAAAGTTTCCGCTGAAACCACGGTTTGTATAACTGCTAACCGCTGTGCCTACCAATTCTTCGCCTTTTTTTGCCGGATAAACAACTAAACTGTCGGTTTCTCCTTCAACAGGGAGAAGGTACATTTCAGTAGCCGGGTCATTGTCGAAAGCAGGTACAACCTTAGTAATAGCATCGTTCACCTTTTTGCTTTCTGCCATTTTAATTGGTTCAAGCGTTGCCTGATATACCAATGCCAGCACCGCCGACATTATTGCAGATATTAGGAATAGGCATAAAACCATATTTTTTAACGATGATTGTAGTTTAGCCATTATTTACTCCTCCCAAATCGTTTAGGTTTTACATAGATGTTGATAAGCGGGGTGAATGCGTTCATTATCAGTATGGCAAATGACATACCTTCTGGATAAGCTCCCCAAACACGGATCAGAACGGTTATTATACCAATTCCGGCGCCAAATATTAATTGCCCGGTTTTAGTTACGGGAGAGGTAACCATATCGGTAGCCATGAAAATTGCTCCTAAAAGTGCACCTCCGGTTAAAAGATGGTACATCGGGTTGATATATTCTGCCGGGTTGATGAGGTTTAAAATCCCTGTAAAAATATACATCGAACCAATGACTGCAACTGGAATATGCCAGGTTATTACTTTTCTGACAAGCATAAATGCCAAACCGATCAATAGCAGCAAAGCCGAAACTTCACCAAGCGAACCTCCCATGTTTCCAAGGAAAAGATCGGAATATGAAGGCAATTGACTGGTTAATTCGGCAATTGGTTTTCCAGTTTTCAGCCCTTCTTTTATTAGACCCAGCGGAGTAGCTCCGGTTGTTCCGTCTACTGCTCCAGCTATTGGCCAGGTTGTCATCTGAACGGGGAAAGAAATGAGAAGGAAAACCCGACCAACCAATGCGGGGTTAAATGGATTGTTTCCCAAGCCACCAAAGGTCATTTTAGCTATGCCTATCGAGAATAAAGCACCAAGGGCAATCATCCATAAAGGAAGCGACGATGGTACGTTCATTGCCAGCAAAATGCCTGTGATCAAAGCAGAACCGTCGGTAATCGAAGGCTTTTCTTTCAAAAGATACTTCTGAATAACAAATTCAGACAAAAGGCACATAACAACCGACACCAAGGTGACCAGCAGTGCCGGGATTCCAAATACAAAAAATGACCACCCCAAGGCTGGCAACAGCGCAAATACAACGCTGTACATGATCTTTTTTACCGAATCGCCTTGATGAATGTGCGGCGACGGGGTTATGGTTAATTGTTTATTCATTCTAGAATTTTTGTGTCAAGGTTTTACTTTTCTTTTCTAGTGCGTATTATTTTGGTAACCGAAGCTTTCCCAAACCTTATATAGTCGAGCAATGGCCGGTTTGCCGGGCAGGTAAAACTGCACGAGCCACATTCAATACAATCGGTTATCATTTCTTTTTCGCAACGTTCCCAGTCGTTATTTTCAACCAAAGGCATCATAAGGAACGGTTCGAGACCCATTGGGCACGCACTTACACATCTGCCACAGCGGATACAGTTTTCAATTTCCTTGCGGTGACTTTCTTTTTCATCCATGATGAGTATCCCGGATGTACCTTTAGTTACCGGAATGTCGGTGGAAGTAACTGCTTTGCCCATCATTGGACCACCACTGATTATTTTACCTGCGTTTTCGGGTATTCCGCCTGCTGCTTCAAGTAAATTGTTGACAGGAGTACCTATGCGAACGCGATAATTTGAGGGCTCTTTAATTGTTTTGCCCGTTACGCTTACAATTCTTTCAATAAGGGGCTTATTTTTCATTACTGCTTCATATACGGCAAATGCTGTTCCTACATTATTTACTACAGCACCTACGTTGATGGGAAGAGCTCCAGATGGAACTTCACGGCCGGTAATAGCTTTTATAAGCTGTTTTTCACCACCCTGAGGGTATTTTACTTTTAGTGGTACAACAGATATTCCTTGGTGTCTTAAAGCTTTTTGTGTTAAGTTTTCTATGGCATCGGGCTTGTTATTTTCAATGCCAATATAGGCTTTGTCTACGTTTAATGCTTTCATCAGCAGGCGTGTGCCTATAAGAATTTCGTCTCCTTTTTCGAGCATAAGCCGATGGTCAGCAGAGAGATAAGGCTCACATTCAACACCATTGATGATAAGAACATCAGCCTTGGCCCCTGGCGGCGGAAGCAGTTTTACATGAGTAGGGAAGGTGGCGCCCCCTAATCCAACGATTCCAGCCGAGGAAATTTTTTCAACAATGGCTTTACCGTCGAGCGTTGTTTCGTGGATTAATGCATCAGACCGGTCAATACTTTCATCCCATTCATCGCCATTGGTTTCGATAATGATGGCTTCTTTCTTAAATCCTGATGTATCGGTAATTTGGTCTATTTTAACTACTTTGCCTGAAACGGGTGAGTGGATATTGGTTGAGACAAAACCGGCGCTTTGAGCAATTAACTGTCCCACTTTTACCTCATCGCCCTTTTTTACCAAGGCTTTGGATGGGGCACCAATGTGTTGCGATACCATGATTTTTACCTCGTTGGGTATTGGCAGGTCTTTGATGGGTTTTCCAGCCGAAATTTTGTTTTCTGCCGGATGGACTCCTCCAATTTTAAATGTTTTCAACACGACGGATATAATTTTACGTTCGTAACGAGTTTGTTTACTTTGTTTTATGCATCAACTTTTTCAGTTGAGGCATTTTCAGTTATCTTTTCTTTTCTCGGGGGAAAGTTGGTTTCAATAATGGAATTGGTTGGGCATACAGCAACACATTTGCGGCACAATTTGCATTTGTCGGAGTCGATGAATGCCAGATTGTTTTCAATCGTAATTGCTTCGTAAGCACATTCTTTTTCACATTTTCCACAACCAATGCAGGCTACTTCGCACGATTTTTTGGCAACAGCTCCTTTTTCTGTGTTACGGCAGGCTACATAAATTTTTCTGTTTTTAGGCGCTTTTTTCCGCAACTCGAAGAGAAATTTTGGACAGGCTTTAACGCAGGCACCACAAGCGGTACATTTATCGTCGTCAACTTCGGGCAGGCCTGTACTAGGGTTCATGTGAAGGGCGTCGAACTGACAAACGTTCACGCAATCAGCAAAGCCAAGACAGCCAAACTGGCATCCTGTTTCCCCGCTGAAATTCATTGCAGCAATAGCGCAGGTTTTGGCCCCTTCGTAGTTAGTGGTTTTGGGCCTGAATTCGCAAGTTCCGTTGCACCTGAGTACAGCAACTCTTGGTGTTTGTTCGAGGGCTTCGAGTTTCATTACCCCGGCAACTTTCGCCATAACGTTCGATCCTCCAACCGGGCAATACTTGCCCTCAAGGTTCCCCGAAGTAACTATTGCTTCGGCAAAAGCATGGCAGCCGGCAAATCCACAACCTCCGCAATTGGCCGATGGTAGCTCGTTTTCAACTTCTTCAATTCTTGGATCTTCAAACACAAAAAACTTGCGTGCCACAAAATATAAAATGACAGCTGATGCTGCACCTATGGCACTTATTGTAATTACTGTATAAATTAATGTGGCACTCATATCTTTTTTTACTTCTAGAGTGGATTGACTATATATGAAAACTTCTTTTTGATTTTGTTTTTAAACAAAAAAAGCAGTGAATAATAAACTGTTATTGATGCTATTGTTGTTAAGCCTATTATCAATTCGTTTTTTGTTAAGGCAGAGGTAAGTAATATGCAGGCTAAAAGTACAATAAAGGGAAGAAAGTATCCTAAAAAAAGGGCGTGAAAGCCTTGTGTTGTTTTCAGTCTAACTTCAACTTCCTGGCCCAATGAGAATTGCCTTGGGTTACATTCAATGTCAAGAGTTTTTTCTTTTTGTTCTGACATTGAACATGCACTTTTTATATCACAGCTGCCACAGGCCGACTTTACAATGATCCCAACTTTTATTCCGTTGGGGCTTATCTCATTTACTATGCCGTTATGTGTTACTTCACTCTTAGAATCCATAAGGATTTAAATTGAAATTGGAGGCAAAACTATACGTATTTTACTTACTTTATCATGATTTTTGTACTTTTTTAAAACATGTTTGTATTTTTTAGACTTGGATTTTGGCACTTACTACCTCTGTTTTTTTGATTTTCTGAGCGTAAAAAATTGTCATTTAATGCCAAACCTGATTGGCTTCATTTTTGTTTTCCAAAAGGTTTGGATTTGAATAATGGAGGGTTTTGGTAAAAAAAATGGCAGCACGGTTAATGCTGCCATTCGGTATTGTAGTACGAATTCCTTATTTTATGAGTTCAATGCTTCGTTTTACAAATTGGTCAAGGGCTTCACCTTTTAGCATATTGTTTGCAAGCAAGGCAAGGTCAACCATTTGTTTTACAAGCTTATTATCGGAACCGAAAGCTTTCAGATGATTGTTTTTTTGTTGTTCCAATTCGTTTCTCCGGGTGTCGAGTTCTGAGAGTTTATCTTTTTCTTCCTGTGGAACTTCTTCGTCTTTTTTGCCTTCTTTGAGTTTTAGCAAAGAATCTTTATCGGAATCAATCTTTGCCATTTCGGTGTCGAGTGTTTTCAATTCTTCCGAAAGGCTATTGTTCTTTTCTTCGATAACAGTTTTTACCAAAGGATGCGAAATATTTACCACTAAATTATAGCTGCTCGGGAAGCTCCCATACATTCCGCCACTGCCTTGTATCGATTCCATGTCCTTCATTCGGCGCATGAATTCGTTTTGTGTAATTACCATTGGTTGAGAATTTTCGCCCAAGTCTTCGAACGATACAAAGTAGTTTGTTTCTCCTTTGGGTGTGACCGAACTGAACAGTTGCTCCAGTTCATCGCGCTCTTTTTCGTTTAATTCAATCTTGGTATTGTCTTCTTTTTCAATGAGTTTATCAACAACATTTGAATCTACCCGAACAAAATGGTTTTTGTGGTTATCTTGTTCGAACTTATTAAGCAAAGGAGCTGTCAGTACGCTGTTCATAATCAACACATCATAGCCTTTTTCTTTAGCGGCATTAATAAAGGTGTATTGTTCGTCTTTGTTATTGGCATACAGGTGAATAAGATTGTCGTTCTTGTCGGTTTGGTTTTCTTTAATGATGTTTTCATATTCTTCGATAGTAAAATATTTTCCATCGGTATTTTTATAAAGGAAAAATTTCTTCGCTTTTTCGGCAAATTTTTCATTCGACAAGATTCCGTATTCCATGAATATTTTCAAATCGTCCCATTTCGATTCAAAGTCGGTACGATCATTTTTGAAAAGCTCTTCCAACCTGTCGGCAACTTTTTTGGTAATATGGTTCGATATTTTCTTCACATTGTGGTCGCTCTGCAGGTACGAACGCGATACATTGAGCGGTATGTCGGGCGAGTCGATTACCCCGTGGAGCAAGGTGAGGAAATCTGGAACAATTTCTTCAACATGATCGGTTACAAATACTTGATTGCAATAGAGTTGAATCTTGTTCTTTTGAACCTCGACGGTATTTTTTATTTTTGGAAAATAGAGGATGCCGGTTAGTTTGAACGGGTAATCTACATTGAGATGGATATTGAACAACGGTTTGTCGGCATATGGGTAGAGCTTACGGTAAAATTCCTCATAGTCATCGGTGTTAAGATCGCTGGGCTTACGGGTCCATGCTGGGTTTGTGTCGTTAATAATGTTGTCTTTATCGGTGTCGACATACTTTCCGTCTTCCCATTTTTTTTCTTTTCCAAATACTATTTGAACAGGTAAAAATTTGCAATACTTTTCGAGTAATTCTTTAACCCGATTATCTTCCAAAAATTCAGATGAATCGTCGGAAATGTACATGATAATATCTGTTCCATGATGTTCTCGCTCGGCTTTTTCCAATTGATATTCAGGAGATCCTTCACAGCTCCATCGAATGGCTTCAGCTCCTTCTGTGTATGATTTGGATATGATCTCAACCTTGTCGGATACCATAAATGATGAATAGAAACCCAGCCCGAAATGTCCAATAATCGATGCTGCATCGTCTTTGTATTTTTCCAGAAAATCGTTAGCTCCCGAGAAAGCGATCTGGTTAATGTATTTTTTCACTTCGTCGGCAGTCATGCCAATACCTTGGTCCGACACAGTAATTGTTTTGGCTTCTTTGTCAACTTTTACTTCAACTTTCAAGGCATCCAGGTCGGCTGAAAACTCGCCTTTGGTGCTGAGTGTCTTTAATTTCTGAGTGGCATCCACGGCGTTGGAAACAATTTCACGAAGGAATATTTCGTGGTCTGAATAAAGAAACTTTTTGATAATGGGGAATAAATTTTCGCTGGTTACGCCTATTTTTCCTTTCGACATGATAGTATCTTTTTAGTTATTAATTCGAATTTGTCGACGGCTCTTTTGTCAAAGGGTGTGCCACATGTTTTTGGCTGTCGATTTGGCATTTTTTTTCGGATGTGTCAGTTTTCTATCGTATTTTTGATGTCAAACAGACTATTTTATGGTTCGAAAAGAGGAAATCAGGCTTGTTGCTACCGACCTTGACGGTACATTGTTGCGCGACGATAAAACGATCTCGGTGGCTGATTATAATTCACTTGTCGGGTTGGGGAAATTTGGAATTGTGCGTGTTGCTGCTACCGGGCGGAGTTTGCACAAGGTATACGAGGTGTTATCAGTTGATACTCCTTTCGATTTTATTGTTTTTTCGACCGGGGCAGGAATTTTCGACTGGAAGAAACAGCAGCTGTTGTTTGCCGAACAATTCGATGGACAGCGTTCATTTCAGTTATGTTCTTTTCTTTATCAATTGGGAATCAATTTTTTGATATTTAAACCTATACCTCATAATAACCTTTTTTTCTATCATCGGGGAATAAGCTTTTGTCCCGAATTTGAAAATTATCTGGTAAGGCATGTTGGTGATTTTGAACAACTCAATGTGCTGGATTACAGTGATATTGCCGGCCAATTTCTGATTTTTATTCCTAATAATAATTCCATTTTCAGCGATATAAGAGAAAGGTTGATACGAGAATTTGATAATATTAAGATAATACGTACTACATCACCGGTCGATAATCGTTTTATTTGGCTCGAGATTTTTCCTGAGTCGGTTTCTAAGGGGCACGGTATCTCTTGGCTATGTGATTTTCTGGGAATCGACAGAAAGCATACGGTAGCTGTTGGTAACGACTTTAACGATATCGATATGCTCGATATTGTTGAAAATCCGTATGTATTAGGCAATTCTCCGGATGAGTTAAAAGAGATTTACCGTTCTGTCGGGTCTTCAAATAATACCAATGGTTTTACTGATGTAGTAAGACGTTTCTTTTCGCTGAACGACAAGCCAGAATAATCTCTGACTGAATTTTGATGTCTGCTCAGTTGTGATTTTCTGTAGTTTATTTTCCAGCGAGGTAAGCTTCGGCAATACTCAATTGATCGGGCTTGCCCAAATCGAGCCAAAAATCTGACAAATCTTCAAACCCAACAATTGTTTCTGTTTTTGCCAGACGTAAATACAGTTCAACAATAGAAAATTTGCCGGTTTCTGTAATTAATGGAAAAATACGAGGCGATATTATTTGTATTCCACTGAATGCCAATGGTGTCGATTTATGGAAATCTTCGGTAGCTATTTTCTCTTCTCCTGTATCGAAATTTTTCCAACCACTAAGTTTCATTTTATTATCAAAAAGGAACAGCCTGCTCGTTTTCCGGTTTCGTACAACCAATGTGGCTAGAGCGTTGTTAGTTGTATGATATTTAATTACTTCCGTTAAGTCAACTGAACTGATAATATCAACATTTATAGCTAGAAACGGCTCATTTCCGTCGAGTAGTTTTTTAGCAAACAATAAGCCACCGCCGGTATCGAGCAGTAGATCACTTTCATCAGAAATAGCAATTATTGCCCCTAAGTCGTTGTGAGCTAGGTACTCTTTTATCTGATTGGCGTGATGGTGCACATTCACAACAACATCATCTATTCCGGCTTTTTTCAACGTGTTGATGGCATGCCAAAGCAGTGGTTTGCCATTAAGTTCGACCAAAGCTTTGGGGCAATTGTCAGTTAGAGGTCTTAAGCGGGTACCTAATCCGGCTGCAAATACAATGGCTTTCATTTGTAGGTTGATTTATGTGGCTGATTATACTTTCATCGGTGTAATAATTCCATTGTGATACGGATAAATGGTAAAGAAAGAGGCTGCCATTTATGGGCAACCTCATATGTATCATTTATTTAATATCTTTTTTAACTTGCTTCAGAACCAACTTTGAAGAACGAAATGGTTTTTTTCAGTTTTTCAGACAGGCTTGATAAATCTTGTGCCGATGAGGCCATATTCTCTGAACTGAAGGCATTCTGTTGAGCAATGTTGTTCAGCTGTTGAATCGCATTATTTATTTGATTGATACCAACTTCCTGTTCAGCACTTGCCAATTTTATCCCTTGTATAAGATTCGCTGTTTTCTCAACTTCCGGAACAATTTTCCTTAGTTTTAAGCCCGCTTGATCGGACGCTATTACTGTTTCTCTCGATACTTTGTTAATTAACTCGGCTGCTTGTTTGCTGCTGTCGGCCAATTTCTTCACTTCAGAAGCTACAACAGCAAAACCACGACCATGATCACCAGCACGCGCGGCTTCAACTGCTGCATTTAGGGCCAGAATATTGGTTTGGAAAGCAAGGTCGCCAATAAATGATACTTTTTCGATAATGTCGTTGAGCGATTCGCTGGCAAGTTCTGTAGCTTTGTTTCCTTCTCTGATTCCATCAACAGTTACCAATGCTATTTTAGCTGTTTCTTCGGCATTGTCGGCATTTTGCATAAAGTTGGCATGGAGTTCTTCAATGGAGCTTGATATTTCTTCTGTTGTGGCAGCTTGGTCTGTTGCAGCTTCACTAAGTTCTGAAGCATTTTTGTTCATTTTTTGGCTGGCTACTGAAATATTTTGTATTCCCATCGAAATGTCTTCAACAATGAAACGAAGTTGGTTGTTCATCCTGTATAGTGCGGTCATTAACTCTCCAATTTCATCTTTTCTCGACACTTCGCGCTGGCGGTGCAATACACCGTTTGAAATGTTTTGGGCAATGGAAAGCCCCATTTTTATTGAGCTGGTTATAGAGCGAGAAATTATAATTCCCAATATTATTCCAATCACCAGAATTACTATCATAATGAATGTTAGACCAATTCGAGAACTCGTAATAATAGAATTGGTAGTTTCTGTCATTTCGGTTATTTGATCCAAGCCAACATCGGCAAGTGCCATAATGTCAACTTTTAGTAAATTTTCCATTTCAGTACGCTTCAATTCAAGTTCACGGGCTTTTTTGTATCCTGTAACGAGAAGGCTTCCTGAACTAACAATTTTACTTACCGAAGCATTTCCTCCGCTGTTTCGAGCCTTATCAAGGTAATCTTGGGCACGGTCAAGCTCATGTGGCTTACGTTTGCTGATGGAGAGCATGATTTCGTATCCAGCCGAAAGAACAGCATTACCAGCACCCCCGTTATTTTGAAGGTAGGCAATCTCAGACTCCACTTCTTCTAGGAGTTTCTGGTTTTTGGTTTCTAGTTCTTTGTAGTTCGAAATCAGGGCTTGATATTCACCTAGCGATTTTTTTAATGAAGAGAGTTTTTCTCCAGAAATATTCAATTGCTTCGAGTTACTGGCTATTTTTATAAGTCCCTCGAGCGAATTAGTATATTTTACCAGATACTGGTTTGCTCGGTTTAAATAATATGGGTCTCTGATGTAGTCGTAAGCTTGCAGGTCGAACATAATTTCTTTCCAGTCTTTATCTAGGCGGAACGACTCGTTTACCGAAGGCAGCGACTCATTCGCAAGGATGTTTGTTTCTCCTTGTATTTGCCTCATACTCACAATAGAAATACCTCCGATGAGGGCCGCCAAAAATATCAGTAACCCAAAGCCGATACCGATTTTAGTGCCGATTTTTAAATCGTTCCATTTCTTTAACCCTCCATCAAGTGAAAGGTTGCGTTGTTTCTCTGTCATAATTTCTTTCTTTACATTAAATTACCGTTCAGTCATTAAAAAATAAATATGGAAATATCGAAGGTTATTATTGATTATTTTTTTATTCACGAACTAAAATATAAAAATTGGAAAAAAAAATGATTTTTCAAAAACTTCTTTTAGTTTTTCAAACATTGTTTCTATATTTGATTCAACAGGAGTTTTATTTCTAGATTATTTATTTTTTACACTTTAAGATTCATTATCATGAGACCACGATTTATACAAATTATTTTTATTGTTTTTTTGGTTGGCTTTTTAACATCATCATGTTCTCAAATGACTGGTGGGGTAAAAGTTGGATTTCTTATTCCGGCATCTGTGGGGTACCGATGGCCTATCGACCAGCAATATGTTGAAAAGATTGCTGCTGATCGTAAAATCGAAGTAATTACTCGCTCTGCAGAGAACGATGAGAACCTTCAGTTAAAGCAGGCTGAAGAGTTGCTTAAAATGGGAGTTGATGTGCTTATTGTAGTTGCCGCCAATGCAAACACCGCAGCAGCAATTGTGCGTGAAGCTCACGATTATAATGTTCCTGTAATTGCATACGACCGGCTTATCAAAAATGCAGACCTTGATTACTTGGTTACCTTCGAAGGGGCCGAAATTGGTAATCTTATGGTCAATTACGCATTAAAAGTTAAGCCCGAAGGGAATTATGTCCTTCTGTGGGGTGATGCCGGTGATGTGAATGCCCTAATGATTAAAGAAGCACAAGAGGCAACTCTTAAGCCCAGTATAGATAATGGCAGGATAAAAATCGTTTATAAATCTTTTACTGAAGATTGGTCAAGCGATAATGCCTATCATACAATGAAGAATATCCTTGATTTCAGTGGCGAAAAAATTGATGCAGTCATTACGAGTTACGATGGGTTGGCTATGGGGGCAAGAAAAGCAATTGACGAAGCAGGGCTCGATTACGATGTTATCTTAACCGGGCAAGATGCTGAAATTGCAGCGGTAAGGGCTATTAACCAAGGGAAAATGTCGATGACTGTTTATAAATCAATTAATACAATTGCTGCAGCTTCGGTCGATTTGGCTATCAAGTTGGCTAAAAACCAAAAAGTAACTGGAGTTACGGCAACCATCGATAATGGAAGAAAAGAGGTGCCAACAATGATGTTGAAGCCGGTTGCTGTTACCAAAGATAACATTCGAGAAGTTCTTATTGCTGATAAATTCTTTACAGAAGAACAGGTATATGGTTCTAATTAAGTTGTTTTAATTAGATTTTTACAGACTTTGAATATTCTATTTTGAGCAATATAAAAGGGTGGTTCTTTAAAGATTCTGCCCTTTTTTCTATTAAGCCCGATTTATATATTAATAATTTCCCGTTAGGGTTTATATTTGCACCAACTTTGAAAAATAACAATATGCAGGAAAAAATTCTGATCCTTGATTTTGGATCTCAATACACACAGCTAATTGGGCGTAGGGTTCGTGAGTTAAATGTTTATTGCGAGATTCATCCGTTCAACCATTTTCCAAAAATTGATGATACGGTAAAAGGTGTTATCCTTTCAGGAAGCCCATTTTCGGTACGCGATGCCCAAGGTCCACGGATCGATCTGAGTGAAATCAAAGGGTCAATTCCTTTACTTGGTGTTTGTTATGGCGCTCAATATATGGCCCATTTTTTTGGGGGTGAAGTAGCCCTTTCGAATTCTCGTGAATATGGACGCGCTAATCTCAATTATGTCGACACTAACAATGAACTTTTTCACGGCATTTCAACAGGTACTCAAGTGTGGATGTCTCACGGTGATACGATTAACAGAATTCCATCAAATTATACCGTTATCGCAAGCACGAACGATGTAGAATATGCTGCTTACAAGATAGAAAACGAAAAAACATATGCAATTCAGTTTCACCCCGAGGTATATCATACTACAGAAGGGTCAAAATTGCTATTCAACTTTGTGGTATCCATTTGTGGCTGCGCTCAATCGTGGACCCCGGCTTCGTTTATCGAAACTACTGTAAACAATTTGAAAGAAACGTTGGGAAACGACAAAGTTGTTCTTGGTCTTTCGGGCGGTGTTGATTCAACTGTAGCTGCCGTATTACTTAATTCGGCTATTGGAAAGAACCTTACCTGCATTTTTGTCGATAATGGGCTACTGCGAAAAGATGAGTTTGCAAATGTTCTGGATCAATATAAAGGGATGGGGCTGAATGTGATTGGTGCCGATGCTAAAGCAAAATTCTGGAACGACTTGAAAGGCGTTACTGATCCTGAGACAAAACGGAAAATTATTGGTCGCGATTTCATTGAAGTTTTCGATGAAGAAGCCCACAAAATACAAGATGTTAAGTGGTTGGCGCAAGGCACAATTTATCCCGATGTTATAGAGTCGGTTTCGGTTAATGGCCCTTCGGCAACCATTAAATCGCACCATAATGTTGGTGGTCTGCCCGATAAAATGAAACTCAAAGTTGTAGAGCCCCTCAAGTCGCTTTTCAAAGATGAAGTAAGAAGGGTGGGGCGCGAATTGGGGATAAATTCCAAATTATTGGGGCGTCACCCATTCCCTGGCCCGGGATTGGGAATCCGGATTTTAAGTGACATTACACCTGAAAAAGTACGGATACTACAAGAAGCTGATGCCATTTTTATTAATGCCTTACATGAATGGGGTTTGTATGATTCTGTTTGGCAGGCAGGCGTAATGCTCTTGCCAGTACAGTCGGTTGGTGTAATGGGCGACGAACGCACCTACGAAAATGTTGTAGCACTGAGGGCTGTTGCATCCACCGATGGCATGACCGCTGATTGGGTTCACCTTCCGTATGACTTTCTGGCTAAAGTATCGAACGACATTATAAATAAGGTAAGAGGGATTAACCGAGTTGTGTACGATATAAGTTCAAAACCACCCGCAACCATCGAGTGGGAATAAAAAAAAGGCTGTAGTGGTATTCACTGCAGCCTTTTTTGTCTGTCGAAATTTTCTATTTCTTATTTCGTTTCCTATCAACCTCTTTTAGAAGGATCTTTCTGATTCTTATATTCTTAGGGGTTACTTCTACGTACTCATCTTCTTGAATATACTCGAGTGCTTCTTCGAGAGTAAAGATGATAGGAGGGGCCAACTTCACTTTATCGTCTGATCCTGAAGCCCTCATATTGGTGAGTTTTTTCCCTTTAGTAACATTTATGGTAATGTCATCTTCCCTGCTATTTTCGCCTACAACCATTCCTTCGTATACTTCATCGCCCGGATTAACAAAATACCGGCCTCTGTCTTGTAATTTGTCAAGGGCATAAGCAATGGCAGTTCCTGTTTCTAAGGCAATGAGCGAGCCATTGGTCCTTTTTTCTATTTCACCTTTATAAGGTTGATATTCAATGAAACGGTGTGACATAATTGCCTCTCCGGCGGTGGCAGTAAGAATGTTGTTTCGAAGTCCAATGATGCCCCTCGAAGGGATGTGGAATTCCAGAACTGTGCGGTCGTTGTTGCGTTCCATGCTCAGCATTTCGCCTTTTCGGCGTGACACCATCTCGATAACCCGGCCCGAGTATTCATCAAGCACGTCAACAGTGAGTTCTTCAACCGGTTCGCTTTTTACTCCGTCAATATTTTTGAAAATAACCTGAGGCTGACCGACTTGAAGCTCAAATCCTTCGCGGCGCATGGTTTCTATCAGCACAGAAAGGTGAAGTACACCACGTCCAAATACATTCCATGAATCGGTGTTAGGACTTTCGTTTATTCGTAAAGCAAGATTTTTTTCAAGTTCTTTTTGAAGCCTGTCGTAAATATGGCGAGACGTAACATATTTTCCATCTTGCCCATAGAACGGTGAGTTGTTGATTGTGAATAGCATACTCATTGTGGGCTCATCAATTTTGATTGGTGGAAGTGGCTCTGGGTTTTCAATATCAGCAACGGTGTCGCCAATATCAAAGTTTTCGATTCCCACTAAAGCACAAATATCCCCAGCCGAAACCGATTCAACTTTCACCCTGCCCAGCCCAACGAAAAGGTTAAGTTCTTTTATGCGGGTACGTACAATAGAACCGTCTCGGTGACAAAGGCTAACCATTTGGTTTTCTTTAATTTCTCCACGTTGAAGACGACCAACAGCAATTCGTCCAAGATAGGGTGAATAGACAATTGAGGTAATCAACATTTGAGTTGTTCCTTTATCTACGTTTGGCGAAGGAATGTGCTCAATAATAGCATCGAGCAGAGCATTAATGTTGGTTGTTTTTTTGCTGAGGTCTTCCGACATCCAACCTTCTTTGGCTGAACCGTAAACGGTATGGAAATTAAGCTGTTCTTCGGTAGCATTTAGGCTGAACATCAAGTCGAAAACCATTTCATGCACATCTTCAGGCCGGCAATTGGGTTTATCAACTTTGTTGATGACCACGATGGGTTTTAGTCCAAGCTGAATGGCTTTTTGTAACACAAAGCGGGTTTGAGGCATTGGCCCCTCAAAGGCGTCGACCAATAGCAACACCCCGTCGGCCATGTTAAGTACTCGTTCAACTTCTCCACCAAAGTCGGCATGGCCAGGGGTGTCTATGATGTTGATCTTTATGTCTTTATAAACAACAGAAACATTCTTGGCAAGAATGGTTATACCCCTTTCCCGCTCAAGGTCGTTGTTGTCCATAATAAGCTCACCTGGTTTCTCGTGATCTTTAAAAAGCTTTCCAGCCATTAGCATCTTGTCAACCAATGTTGTTTTACCGTGGTCTACGTGGGCTATAATGGCAATGTTTCTAATCTGCATTCTCTTTTTTTTAAGCAGCGCAAAAGTATTTTTTTTTGGTTCAAAATGTCAGCTATTCTGTCTAAATGGGGTAGATGAACCCATTTAAAAACGTTTTTTTAACAAAGTGGAGTATTTCCTTAATTAATTATTTGATAAGAAGATAATTAAAAGAGTTTAATGCCTGCAGTAATTAAGTATACACGGTTCGAAGCCGAATAATTACTTTTATCGATGAAGATGTTTGAACTGGTTTCTACCCGAGCATCGAGGCTTATCATCCAAATATCCATGCCGATTCCTGCTTGTATGCTCAAGTAGTTGTCTTTTAGTTCATTGATGTTTAAATCAGATAGTTCTTCAATCATTGGCTCAGTCGTGACCCATGAAAGAACGGGGCCTATATTGACCCTGAAATTGAACATTGGTTTGTCGATGAGTTTGTATCCCAATAATATGGGCACGTCGATAGTGTTGTAGGTTATTTCTTCAGTTATTAACGAGTAGAATGGGTCAGGAGATGATAAAATTCCACCTTTTGCATTGAAGTAAGCCTCAGGTTGCAGGTATACTTTGCTAAATGTAATACGGGCAAAAACGCCAACAAGGTAATTGTTTACCTGGCTCTGGTCGAAAAAATCATCGATGTTATGAATGAGTGAAGAGCTGTTGATTCCAGCTTTGATTCCAATGTTTATTGGGCTTTGCGAAAATGCTCCATAGAAAGCGGAAAGTAGTACTATTAATATGATAATGTGCTTCATGGTTTTCTGTTTCAATGTAAAATTACAAAAATTGTGCCTCGTATTAAAGCAAAAAAAAAGGCCATTGTTGTTCAATGACCTTTATAACGTATCGTAATTCTTGTTTATTTCACAAAATCTTTCAGTGTTGAAGAGAGTTTTTTTCTTGTGAAGAAAATCCTGCTCTTAACTGTTCCCAAGGGTAATTCAAGCCTATCAGCTATTTCTTTGTATTTATACCCGTCTAAAAACATCTGGAACGGAATTCTGTATTCGTCTTCAAGTGCCGAAATACTTTTTTCTATTTCGTTCGATGAATAAAACGATTCCGGAGATGGATATACTTTGTCTTGGGCTATTTTCAGGTGAAATTCACTGTTCGATCCATTCAAACTATTTCTCGACTTCGATGCCTTTCGATAATCATTAATGAAAGTATTTTTCATAATGGTATAAACCCAAGCTTTAAAATTGGTGTCGGCCGAGAACTTGTCTTTATATGTCAATGCCTTTAGCATTGTTTCTTGAAGTAGATCACTTGCACGGTCTCTATCTGAAGTAAGACTTAACGCATAATATTTCAGATTATGCTCAAGGCTTAACAATTGCTGGTTAAAATGAACTGTAGACATAATTTATAGGTTTTCGGTGTTAAACATGTTACAAAGATAAGAAATAAATAAGACAAAAGCATCTTTAATTCTTAAATTTTTATTAATTAGTGTTAACTGTAATTAGTCATTATTCATTTCGGACAATAATTTAAGACTTTTTTTAATGCAACGCAACTTTTTGATGTCTTATCATTTGTTGATAATCAATTATTTATTATTTTGTTGCAATCAGGGTGTGGTTTACAATACAGTTTAAAATCTTATTAACATTTGGGTAATGTGCATTCAATAAATGTCTGTTAATATGTGCAAGGAAAGAATCATAAAACAGGCCAACTATTCAAATTACCTTATTTTTGTACCGATAACTTTAAACATTAACTATGAATTATTCATTCGCAATGAAAAAACCGATGGTTGTTTTCCGACGATGGAACAACAATCGGTATGCTGTTTTCAACAGCTTAAAAAGGTCGATCAAGATTGGTGCACTATTGATTGCCTATCTGAAATTTGTCAATATGGCTTCTTTTGCTGCTATTCCCGACACTACGTTGGTTACGCGCAACTATGAGCTTGAATCGATCGATATCAATTCTGAGCCGTTGCCCGAAGCGTTTTCTAACCTAAGTAGGGCAATAGTTACCATTTCTCAACGAGAAATTGAGCGGGCGCCTGTTTCTTCTCTCAATGAATTGCTTGAGTTTGTTTCGAACATCGACATCAGGCAACGCGGTTCTCAAGGTGTTCAGGCTGATATCTCCATCAGGGGCAGCTCTTTCGATCAAGTCTTAATTCTATTAAACGGAGTAAACATTTCCGACCCTCAAACAGGCCACCATAACTTAAACCTTCCTGTCGATCTCTCAGTAATTGACCGAATAGAAATCATTAAAGGACCTGGCTCCTCAAAATTTGGTCCAGGTGCTTTTGGCGGTGCAATTAACTTTATAACTAAAAAGAATTCTAAACCTTTTCTTCAGGCATCAACCGAGATTGGGAGCTACACTTCACATAAAGAGCTTCTTTCGGCGGCTTTCAATACAGGTAGTTTGAACCACTTTATTTCAGCAAGTTATTCTTCTTCTATGGGATATGTTGAAAACACCGATTTTGGCTCAAAGTCACTATACTACCAAACAGCATTTTGTGCCGACAAATCGGAAATTTCGTTTCAAATGGGTTTTTCTGATAAAAATTTTGGTGCAAATAACTTTTATTCTCCAAAGTATGCTGCTCAGTTTGAAGAAACCCGAACCATTTTTACATCGTTTCATGGCAGAACTACTGTTGGAAAACTTGAAATTGAGCCAACCGTTTTTTTCAGGCGCCATAACGATCATTACCTTCTTGTTCGTCAAAATCCTTCGTTGTACAATAACTATCATATGACTGATGTTTGGGGAAGTAATGTTGGGGTAAATTATTATGTGAACAAACATGCGGTTACATCGGTTGGTTTTGATGGAAGAACAGAAACCATTTGGAGCAACCGCTTGGGAGAACTATTGGAAAAGCCGTTAAAAAACCCTGAAAACGATTCGGTATTATTTACAAATTCACACTCGAGGTCTACTTTTTCTGCATTTCTGGGGCAGAAACTTTATTTTTCAAAACTGGCGTTGAATGTTTCTCTCAACGTTTCCCGAAATTCTGATCAGGCACTCAAATGGTTTTTCTTCCCCGGCGTCGATGT
>JAAYAG010000106.1 GCA_012719495.1 Bacteroidales bacterium | reverse complement strand
GTAACGGAAAATACGACGAATCAGAAGCAGCCCTGAAAGAGTATGCTACCATGCGCCCTGAAGACGGTCGTGTTAGCTTAGAACAATCGTTACTTGATTATATTGATTTTTTATTGAAGGATTCTTCACGATATGAAATTGAAACTCTTCCTTTCAATACTAAAGGGTCAGATTGGGGACCTTCATTGTATGGAAACAAATTGGTTTTTGTTTCAACCGGAGACCCTGAAGATAGCCGTGACATAAAATATAACTGGGACAACCTTCCTTTCCTCGATCTGTTTTCAGTTGACATTGATGAATACGGAAACTATTCCAAATCAGAAATTTTTGCCAAGAACTTGATGACCTCTTATCACGAAGGTCCTGCAACCTTTGATGTGAAAGCCAAACGGATGTATTTCAATAGTAACCGTAGCACTAAGGGTGGAAGCAGAAAAGACGACTATAATAACTTGCAAATATTCTATGCCGACTTGGAAAATGGGCAGTGGCAATACAAAGGTGAATTCAAATACAATGATCCGCGGTATAACATGCGCCATCCTTCAATAGATAACACCGGAAACCTGCTTTTCTTCTCGTCCGATATGGCCGGGGGTAAAGGGGGAAACGATATTTATTATTGTCGTAAAGACGAAAGTGGAGAATGGGGCCATCCTGTTAACCTTGAAGAACTTAATACCGAAGGGGAAGAAGTATTCCCATTTATTGCCTCCGACGGGGTACTTTATTACTCATCAAATGGTAGAGGGGGCATGGGTGAGCTTGATATCTATATGGCTTTACCCGATCGTGGAGTGTATAAAAGTGTTGAAAACATGGGGTATCCGGTTAATAGTCCGCGTGATGATTTTGGCCTGATTCTCGATGAAGTGGGCATGAGCGGTTACTTCTCATCAAACCGGCCGGGAGGTAAAGGTTTCGACGATATCTATAAAGTAGAAATCTTATATATTCCTGTGCAAATTAAAGGGGTAGTTCGTGACCGGATTAACTCGTTCGAAATTGCTGGTGCCCGGATCTCTCTGCTCGACGAAAACCTCGACACTGTTGCAACTGCCATTTCTAAAGAAGACGGTGAATTCTTGTTCCCGGCATACAAACAACGCAATTACAGGCTTGTAGTAACAAAACAAGATTATGTATCTGCCGAAAAGGATGTATCGACATACAACAAGCTTCCAAACGAAAAAATCGAGGTTGAGCTTTATATTGAAATGGATTTCGATAAGCTTGATCAAACCGATCAGTTAGAGCCGCTAAGTATGGAATTGGTTGATGGCAGCGAATTACAGATCATTCAGATTGAGCATATCAACTATGCCTACAATAGTGATAAGATTACTCCCGATGCTGCATTTATCCTCGATAAAGTGGTGGAAATGGTAAACCAGTTCAACGATTTAGAAATTCGTGTTGAATCACATACCGATTCTAAAGGGGGAGATGAGTACAACCTTAAACTTTCGAAACTGAGGGCTAGTTCTGCTTATAAATATCTTGTAAGTAAAGGAATAGAGCCAACGAAGATTGAGTACTCGGGTTTTGGCGAAACACAGTTGCTGAACCATTGCGACGATGAAGTCGACTGTACCGAAGAAGAACACGCAATTAACCGCCGTTCAATGATAAAAATTGTACGCCGGGGAAAATACAAGACATCAAGAACGTCACGAAGTATGTTCTACTTCTAAAACATAAAAAGAAGGCCGTAAGCAATTACGGTCTTTTTTATGCGAATTCATTCTCTGTCTTCAACAAATGTGTAATAACAGCACTCAATATCGGGCGTTTATCCAATATAGAACTTGTTCGCAGAAGAGTTGTAGATTATGAATTGCTTGTCAGGAATTTGTATCGGGATAGAAAAAAAAAGAGTGCATTAACACTCTTTGGTTGTCCTGGAAGGGCTCGAACCTTCACTTTCCTGATCCAGAGTCAGGCGTGTTGCCAATTACACCACAGGACAATAAGGAAAACCAGATACCACTTGAATTAGTTAACTGTTCGATAAGGAACGCTGGCTGACTAATTCGGGGTAAAAAATTTGTTGTCCTACTAAGGCTCGAACTTAGACTCTTCTGAACCAAAATCAGACGTGTTGCCAATTACACCATAGGACAATGCTTCTGTCGAAGACGGCTGCAAATTTATAAAAAAAATCAAATTGCCAATAGAAAAGCAATTATTTATTCCATAAACTTTGATCTGTAAAGATTTTTTTTCTGTTTAAGAAAATCT
>JAAYAG010000105.1 GCA_012719495.1 Bacteroidales bacterium | reverse complement strand
CAAGTTGTAAATACAAAATCGTATTGCCTTAATATTTAGACTTATTAAATACTTGAATTGATATTATGAAGATAAAATTAATAGAATTGTTAGTGGTGGTATTCATGGTTGTTTCTCTGAATAAATCAATACATGCCCAAAATCCAATCATCCAAACGGTTTTTACTGCCGATCCAGCTCCGTTGGTGCATAACGATACCTTGTTCCTATTTACAGGGCACGACGAAGATAATGCCACACAAAAAGGTTTTATCATGAACGATTACCTCTGTTTTTCGACCACCGATATGGTGAACTGGACACATCATGGCCCGGTTTTTCATGTCGATTCATTGGGATGGGCGGCAAAGCACAATGCCAACGCTGCTCAAGTTGCCTATCGCGACGGGAAGTTCTATTACTATATTTCGCCTTGGAGTGCGTTGAAAGATGGTGGGGACTGCATTGCTGTAGGCGTTTCGGATAAACCCTATGGACCTTACAAAGATGCCATTGGAAAACCAATGATAGAACCCAGCCAAACCAAATATGGCCGCCATGCATGGGAAGACATTGACCCAACCATTTTGATTGACGATGACGGACAAGCTTATATGTATTGGGGAAACAATTCTTTGTATGCCGTTAAGTTGAACAAGGACATGGTTTCGTATTCAGGCGATATTGTCACTTTCGAGATTAAAGACAAGGCTGCATTTGGCCCTGATTACGAAGAAGCACCCTGGATTTTTAAGCGCAACGGCATTTACTACCTTATGTATGCGGCACATGTTCCCGAAGCGGTTTATTATGCCATGGCCACCTCTCCACTTGGCCCATGGAAATACGGCGGTGTAATTATGAAAGCTTTTGCCCAGGGTTCAATGGGTAACCACCCGGGAGTTGCCAAATACAAAGACCAATGGTACTTTTTTTATATGAACGAAGATTTGCCCAACGGCCACGACAAACGCCGTGCGGTTAATGTGATCCCATTTGATTTTAATGCCGATGGATCAATTACAGAACTGGCACACAGTAAAGCAGGAGTAAAACCTGTAGCCAATTTAGACCCTTTTAAACGAACTGAGGCAGAAACAATCGCCTGGTCTGAAGGGCTGAAAACAGCAAAAGACAACCAAACCGGCGTGTATGTCACCAAAATTAATAAGGGCGATTATCTTAAAGTACGTAGTGTCGATTTCGGCAAAGGTGCAAAAACATTAGAGGCAAATGTGGCTTCTGCTACTACAGGTGGAATAATTGAAATCCGTCTTGATAATCCCGAAGGTGAATTACTCGGTTCTCTTACTGTTGAGAAAACTGGTGGTTGGCAAAACTGGAAAACAATCACGGGTAAAGTGAAAAAAACAACCGGCGTTCACGATCTCTGCTTTGTATTTAAAGGTGGCGATGGCGAGTTGTTTAATTTCGACTGGTGGAGATTTCTTAACTAATATCAATAAAGAACATTAATGTAATTTTTATTCGATTAGAATTGATAGAATCTAAAAACCTATATCATGTTTAGAAGAGGAAAAATCATATTCGCACTATTTGTTTTCTTTCAAATAGTCAACAATTTTAGTGTTTCGGCACAGGTTGTTTTAAAGTCAGGGATCGATTATCCTGCTGAAATCGAAAATCCCGAATTACTGGGCATAAATAAAGAACCCTACCATGCCACGTTGATGCCGTATGCCAATCTGCAGGAAGCTTTGGTGGCAAAGCGACATGCTTCGTCGTTATGCCGTAGCCTGAATGGTCAATGGAAATTTAATTGGGTGCCAACGCCAGATCAAAGGCCAGTCGATTTTTATAAACCAGACTTCGATGTTTCGGATTGGAAAGAGCTACCTGTACCTTCTAACTGGGAAGTGCATGGTTACGGAACACCATTTTACCGCAATCTGGGCTATACCATTAAAAAGGATTATCCAAATGTAATGAGCGAACCCGAAAAATGGTACACTTCGTACAAGGAGCGTAACCCGGTGGGTAGTTACCGCAGAGACTTCGAAGTGCCTGCCGACTGGAAAGGCCGCCGCAATTTTATTACCTTCGACGGTGTTGACTGCGCTTTCTTTCTTTGGATAAACGGCGAAAAAGTTGGTTTTAGCGTAAACAGCCGTAATGCGGCAGAATTCGACTTGACCAACTATTTGAAAACGGGAAAAAACACAATAGCGGTTGAAGTTTATCAATACAGCTCAGGAACTTGGCTCGAAGATCAGGACATGTTCCGCTTGCATGGTATTTTCAGAAATGTAACGCTGTGGAGTGCGCCTCAGGTACACATTCGCGACTTTTTTGTGAAAACCGATCTTGACAAAGAATACAAAGATGCGACGCTTGATATTACTGCAAAAATTAAAAACTACAGCGACAAAACAGCTAAAGTACAAACATTAATAGCATCTCTTTACGACAAAGAGGGCAAAGAAATTGCCAGAGGAATCGCATTCAGTTCGGCACTTAAGCCCAATCAAGAAGAGACTTTAAATGTAAAAATCCTAGTACGCAATCCGCTGAAATGGACTGCTGAAACCCCTAATTTATACACCGTTGTTT
The DNA here is from genome assembly GCA_012719495.1 of Bacteroidales bacterium. GTDB lineage: Bacteria > Bacteroidota > Bacteroidia > Bacteroidales > Prolixibacteraceae > CAYMTR01. The sequence goes on along the minus strand of JAAYAG010000105.1, from coordinate 39,472 downwards.
TGACCAATTCAGAAGGTGAAATTCTATCGTCGAAAATTGGTTTCCGAAAAATAGAAATTGTCGGACGAGTCTTTATGGTGAATGGAGTACCGATTAAATTGAAAGGGGTGAACCGCCACGAACATTGGTCAGATGTTGGCCATGCTATAACAGAAGAACAGATGATCCATGACCTTCAGGTGATCAAACAAGGCAACTGTAACCATGTACGCACCAGCCACTATTGCGACGATCCCCGCTGGTATGAGCTTTGCGACGAATGGGGAATTTGGCTGGTAGCCGAAGCCAATGTAGAATGTCATGGTTATGATGGACGTTTCGACAACGAACCAACCATCAAATCAGCAATTGTTGATCGCAACGTGGCCAATATCGAAAACTTTAAAAATCATCCTTCGGTAATTATCTGGTCGTTGGGCAACGAGTGTGGCTGGGGTGCTACTCCAAATTTTGTGGCAGCAATGAATGCCGTAAAAGCAATGGATCCTTCAAGGCCAATACATTACGAGCGTTTCGGAACAGGAAAAGGCAATCCCGCCGACTTAGATGGACGTATGTATGGAACTGCACAAGATTATGCACGGGTCGCTCAGGATAAAAACCTTACAAAGCCATTCTATATCTGTGAGTTTCTTCACGCCATGTTTAACTCAATGGGATCTTTAGATGAATATTCTAAAGTCTTCGATAACAATCCCGAGATTTTGGGCGGCGCAATTTGGGAATATCAAGATCAGGCACTTTGGAACAAGCGCGACCCTAACCGGCCAATTTTGGCTTATGGCGGTGGTTTTGGCGAGGCTCCAAACGACCACTATTTTATTCACAAAGGGGTGGTTTCGTACGATCGTACAACTGAAGGAAACCGGACTAAACCGCATTTCCCTGAAATGAAAAAAGCATTTCAATGGATTGATATGGATTTAGTTGACCCCGCAGCTGGTGAAGTTCAGGTTCGAAACAAATACCAGTTCACCTCGTTAGATAAGTTTGATGCTTGGTGGAGTGTAACCGAAAATGGGAAGGAAATTGATAAAGGGTCGTTAAATGTTCGTAACCAGTGGGGGCGTATCATTGCTCGGGTCCCATATAAAATTGAACAACCCAAAGCTGGCGCTGAATATTTTCTGCGTGTTTCGTTCACTCAAAAAGAAAAAACGCTTTGGGCCGACAAAGGATATGAAGTAGCTTCTGAGCAATTTAAACTGCCAATCAACACCCTTCCTGTTGTTGAGGCTAAAGTTACAGAGCCTGTTAAACTGGTTCAAAATGAACAAGCAGCTACTGTTTCTGGTAGCAATTTTTCAGTGAGGTTCGATAAGAAATCAGGATTCATTAGCCAATTAACACAAAATGGAACCAATCTTTTGGTGGCCGAAGGTGCTCCAAAATTGCATTTATGGCGTGCTGCACATCGCACTGACGATGACTGGGCTTTCCGTCAATGGGAAAAATATGGTGTAACAACGCTTCAATATACCCCTGTCGATTTTAAAGTTGAAACTGTCGACAATTCGACGGTTAAAATAACATCGACAACAAAAGCCGATGGAAAAGAGGGGTTTGGCGTTTACCACACAGCAACTTACTTGGTGAAAGGCGATGGTTCGATAAAGGTCGACAACCAAATACAATTTGTAGGTTTCAAAATTAACCTGGCTAAAATTGGTGTACGTATGATGCTTGACAAAAAGCTCGACCGCATGACTTTCTTTGGCCGTGGTCCTTTCGAAAACTATTCTGATCGTAAAAGCGCTGCCGAAGTTGGTCTATACGAACTAGGTGTTAACGAACAATACGAATACGAAAAACCAATGGAACGTGGCAACCACGAAGATGTCCGTTGGGCTAAACTGAGTGGTAAAGATATGCCTTCACTGTTGATTCAGTCGGATGAAAAGCTGATGCAAGTTGCTGCACTGCCTCATACCGATGAGCAAATGAACCCGGTTGAGTATAAAATTGATTTGCCTGCAAGCAAGGCAACTGTTTTGAGTGTTTCAACAAAAACGCTGGGTGTTGGCTCTAATAGTTGTGGTCCTCAACCGCTCGAACAGTTCAAAGTTGCTGCTGAGAATACTCAATTTAGTTATACACTCATTCTTCGTTGAGAGAGGTGTAATAAATTAGTTAGTAGTTTGTTTTTTACATAATTTACTAAATAGAAGAATAAAATGAAAAAAATAGTTATATCAAGTATGCTTTGCTTCCTGTTTGTAATTTCAGGTTTGGCACAAGCATACAAGAAAAACGCATCAGGCATTGAAGCAACCGTCAATAAAACAACTATTGAAGTTTCTTTCTTTAGTCCTTCAATTGTCAGGGTCGTGAAATTGCCTGAAGGTAAAAGTTTTAAAAAAGAAAGCCTTTCTGTGGTTAAAACGCCACAAAAAACTGCATTTACGGTCAATCAGCAAGGAGATAACCTTTCATTGAAAAGCGAAAAAATGGTCGCTGTGCTGAATCTTAAAAGTGGTAAAATGTTCTTTTCAACGCTTAAAGGAGAACCACTTTTAACCGAAAAAGAATCGGGTAGTTCATTTGTCGATTTCAACGATGCAGGTGTTAAAACATTTAGCGTGAGCCAATCGTATGTGCTCGACAAAGATGAAACCATCTATGGGCTTGGGATTTTGCAGAACGGTAAAATGTCGCAGCGCAATCAAAAAATAGAAATGGTTCAGAATAACACCTGGGATTTTGTCACCTTCTTTCAGTCTGTGAAAGGCTATGGCCTGTTTTGGGACAATTATTCACCAACCACTTTTATCGATACGCTTAATGTAACTTCCTTTAGCTCTGAAGTGGGTGATTGCATTGATTACTATTTTATGTATGGTGGGAATGCTGATGGGGTAGTGGCTCAAATGAGAGATCTTACTGGACAGGCTCCAATGTTCCCGCTTTGGACTTATGGTTATTGGCAAAGCAAAGAACGTTACAAAAGTCAGAATGAGTTAGTTGGTGTAGTGAAAAAGTATCGCGAACTGGGTGTTCCTCTCGATGGGATTATTCAGGATTGGCAATATTGGGGCAACAATTACCTGTGGAATGCGATGGAGTTTCTGAATCCTGAATTTCCTGATCCCAAAAAGATGGTTGATGATGTTCATAATCTGAATGCTCACATGATCATTTCAATCTGGTCATCGTTTGGGCCAATGACAAAACCTTATAAGGAATTGGATAAAATGGGGGCTTTGTACAATTTCGACACATGGCCGCAGTCTGGTTCCGAAAAATGGCCGCCAAATCCCGATTATCCATCGGGCGTTCGGGTGTACGATGCCTACAATCCCGCAGCCCGCGATGTTTACTGGAAATACCTCAACCAAGGGTTATTGTCAACTGGAATTGATGGATGGTGGATGGATTCGACCGAACCCGACCACTTTAATCCTAAACAGTCTGATTTCGATACAAAAACCTATCTTGGATCGTTCCGAAAAGTTCGCAATGCCTATCCATTAATGACTGTAGGTGGTGTTTACACTCATAATCGTGAAGTAAGTTCTGACAAACGTATTTTCATACTTACCCGTTCGGCTTTTGCCGGGCAACAACGCTATGGCGCGAATACTTGGTCGGGCGATGTTGTGGCATCGTGGGAAACGTTGCACAACCAAATTACTGCAGGTTTAAATTTCTCTCTCTGCGGAATACCTTACTGGAACAGCGACCTTGGTGGTTTCTTCCTGTGGAATTTTAAAAATCCACTCCAAAACCCCGATTACCGCGAACTTCATGCCCGCTGGATTCAATTTGGAACTTTCTGCCCTATGATGCGTTCGCACGGCGAAGGCTCTCCGCGAGAGATTTACCAATTTGGGCAAAAAGGCGACAAAATCTATGATTCTGATGAGAAATATATCAACCTGCGTTACAGCTTATTGCCATATATTTACTCTTCTTCTTGGGAGGTTACCAACAAACAGTCGAGCATGATGCGCGCGTTGGTGATGGATTTTGCCAGCGATAAACAAGCACTGGACATCAACAACGAATACATGTTTGGGAAATCAATTTTAGTTTGCCCTGTTACAACACCGATGTACAATAAAGATGGCAAGGAAGATTTCAGCACAGTTAAATCCATGGAAGTGTATCTTCCTAAAGGAGCCGATTGGTTTGATTTCTGGACTGGCGAAAAATACAGTGGCGGACAAAAAGTCAACAAGGAAGTTCCACTGGATATTATGCCGTTGTACATAAAAGCAGGTTCAATTTTGCCAATTGGCCCCAAAGTGCAATATGCAACAGAAAAGAAATGGGACAACCTTGAAATCAGAATCTACGAAGGAGCAAATGGCGAGTTCACCTTATATGAAGACGAAAACGACAACTACAACTACGAAAAAGGCATCTTCTCAACCATCACATTTAGCTGGGACAATGCTAAGAAAACATTGACCATCAGTGATCGTAAGGGCTCTTTCCCTGACATGTTGGCCGAACGGAACTTCAACATTGTGAAAGTCTCGGTTAAAAATGGTGTTGGTAATGATTCTGAAACAGAAATCGTCAAGGCAGTCAACTATACCGGGGAAAAAGTAACCGTTAAATTATAAATAGGTATAACCTGATGTAAAGGAGAGATATCTATGATCAATACTAAAAGGATAGTTAATATAGCTATGTTGTTAATGTTTACTTTATACATTAATGGTATAGCCCAAAACCCGATTATTCAGACCAAGTTTACTGCCGACCCGGCACCTATGGTTTACAACGATACGGTTTATCTGTACACTTCGCACGATGAAGACGATGCGCAGGGGTTTAAAATGCTCGATTGGTTGCTTTACACGTCAACCGACATGGTGAACTGGACCGAGCATGGAGCAGTCGCTTCGTTGAAAGATTTCAAATGGGCACGGCAGGACAACGGTGCGTGGGCGGTGCAGTGCATGGAACGCAATGGTAAGTTCTACCTTTATTGCCCCATGCACGGCGGCGGTATTGGCGTTTTGGTGGCCGATTCGCCTTACGGGCCTTTCAAAGATCCGCTGGGCAAACGCTTGATTGATACCGACCATGTTTGGCAAGATATTGACCCATCGCCTTTTATCGACGATGATGGTCAAGCTTACCTCTTTTGGGGAAATCCCGATTTGTATTTCGTCAAACTCAACGACGACATGATTTCGGTGAAGGGCGAAGTGGTGAAAGAGCCCTCCAAACCTAAAAATTACCAGGAAGGTCCTTGGGTGTGGAAACGTAACGGTCATTACTATTTGGCCTATGCTTCAACCTGTTGCCCCGAAGGGATTGGGTACGCCATGAGCAAATCGATTACCGGGCCTTGGGAATTCAAAGGAATGATCGTAGATGCTTCGGAACTCACACGCGGAAACCACCCGGGTATTATCGAATACAAAGGGAAATCGTATTGTTTCGGACACAGCTACGATATACTGAAAAAAACCACATCGAAATTCTACGAACGTCGCTCGGTTGACATGGACGAGATGGTTTACAACGCTGATGGAACCATCCAAAACCGCAAATATTGGTCGGTTGAAGGTCCCGCACAAGTGGGATCGCTCAATCCGTTCCGTCGTGTTGAGACCGAAACCATGGCCTGGAGCGAAGGACTTAAAACGAATTTCGAAACCGAATGGGAAGGCCCGTTTGAGTGGAACCGAGGAAAGAAAATTGCCGATCGTTTATATGTAACTTCCATTCATAATGGCGATTATATTTTGGTGCAAGGAGTCGATTTTACTCAGGGCGCCAAGTCGGTCGAAGCCATGGTTTCGCCCCTTTATGGCGGTAAAATCGAAATCCGTACCGATAAAATCGATGGCCCTGTGATTGCGACCGTCAACGTTGGCCCACAAGGCGAAGGAGGAAAGTGGAAAACCGTTTCGGCACCCGTTTCTAAAGTGAGTGGTGTGCACGATTTGTATTTCATTTTCAAAGGCGAAAAGGACCTGTTCGATTTCGACTGGTGGCAGTTTTTAAAATAGATTTATTAACGCTTGACTAATGAGAACAACACTGACCTTAATATTGCTTTCCTCTATGTTTTTGTCGTGTAGCGAGAACAAGCAATTGTCCCGTATCGAAATCCTTTTCGACGACGATTGGAAATTTCAATTGGGCGATGTGCAAGGCGCAGAGAATCCTTTGTTAAAGGATGATGCGTGGCGCAGCCTAGATTTACCGCACGATTGGAGCATCGAAACCCTTCCCAACCAGGAAGCCGGAAATGTGGTTGGGCCATTCTCCATCGAAAGCATTGGAACTACGGCCACAGGTTATACCGTTGGCGGAACGGCCTGGTACCGGAAAACATTTACCTTGGATAAAGACCAGCTCTTCAGCCAAACCCTTATTAATTTTGATGGGGTGTATATGAACAGCGAAGTATGGGTGAATGGAAAATTGGTGGGAAATCATCCTTATGGTTATACGGCTTTTCAGTATGATATTACCGAATTTCTCAATCCAGCCGGAAAACCCAATGTGATTGCCGTAAAGGTGAAGAACGAAGGGAAAAACTCGCGTTGGTACAGTGGCTCGGGCATTTACCGTCATGTATGGCTCATACAAAAGCAACCCGTACACATTGCACACGATGGCGTATTTGTAAACACCGAAAGCATTTCTGGAAATGAAGCTGCAATAACTGTTTCTTCAACGGTTGAAAATAGTACACCTACTGGGATCGATGTGAAATTGCAAATCCGCATTATCGATGGTAACGGCAAGGTTGCGGCCACTTCGGAAACGTCAGTCAAAAAAATTCCAACAGGAACTGAAGAAATTACGCAACGTATTAAAGTACCGCAAGCCCAATTGTGGTCAACCGATGAGCCTATCCTTTATACCGCAGAAATTCAGGTTGTAACAAATGGAAAAGTTACCGACCAAACCACAACCACTTTCGGGATTCGCACCATTCATTTCGATGCAAAAACGGGATTCACACTCAACGGGAAACCGATGGAGCTGAAAGGGGGAAACCTTCACCACGACAATGGTTTTCTGGGTTCAGCAACTATCGACCGTGCTGAAGAGCGCCGCGTTGAATTGATGAAAGCGAACGGCTTCAATGCAATTCGTGCCAGTCACAATCCACCGTCGAAACAATTCCTCGATGCCTGCGACCGACTTGGCGTGCTGGTTATGGACGAAGCTTTCGACCAATGGGTTCGTCCGAAGAATCCTCAGGATTACAGTTTATATTTCAAAGAATGGTGGAAAAAAGACCTGAAATCCATGATTTATCGTGACAGGAACCATCCATCTGTAATTTTCTGGAGTATCGGCAATGAGCTCAATGAGCGGGCCGATTCTATTGGTTATGCAATCCGAAAAGAACTGGCAGCTGAAGTACACAGGCTCGACTCATCAAGACCAGTAACCGAGGGCGTTTGTGAATTTTGGGATCACTGGGGCCGGAAATGGGAAACTGCAGCCCCGGTTTTTGAAGATTTGGATGTGGCTGGTTATAATTATCTGCAGAAGGCTTTCGAATCGGATCATGCTGAATATCCCGATCGAATCATTGTAAGTACTGAATCGTATGCCCCCGAAGCATATGCTTTTTGGCAAGGGGTTGAGAAACATTCGTATGTGATAGGCGATTTCGTGTGGACTGGCATGGATCATTTGGGCGAAACGGGATGTGGTAATGCTAAAATAGCCGAAAAACCCGGACCACGCGTTGGCCTTCAACCATGGCCTTGGTTTAGCAACTATTGTGGCGACATCGACCTGTGTGGAAATAAAAAACCGCAATCGTATTACCGCGATGTTGTTTGGAATAACAGCAAGATTGAAATGATGGTGCATACACCAATTCCTGAAGGCATGGTTGAAACCTACAGTTACTGGGGCTGGCCCGACGAGTATCCAAGCTGGAACTGGGAAGGAAACGAAGGAAAGTTAATGGATGTTCGGGTCTTCTCGAAAAGCCCGTTGGTACGCCTCGAATTGAACGGAAAACTAATTGGCGAACAAGCCATTAATACCAATACAGGCATTACGGCCAATTTCAAAGTGCCCTACGAAGCCGGTGTGCTAAAAGCAATTGCCATTGAAAATGGAATAGAGGTTTCCACAAAAGAATTGAAAACAACTGGAGCCCCGGCAAAAATCAGGCTTACCGCCGATCGCAATGTAATTAAAGCCAACCGCAACGACTTGTCATACATCAAAGTTGAAATAACCGACGAGCAGGGAAATACAATTCCCGATGCCTCCATTCCTGTAACCTTTTCTGTTTCGGGCGATGGTGAAATTGCCGGTTCAGGTAATGCAAACCCTACCGACATGGAGAGTTTCAACAATAAGGTTTGTAAAACCTTTCGCGGACAAGCACTGGCGATTCTTCGTCCTTTAAAAAATGGGAACACCGGAACTATTTCGTTTAAAGCTGAGGCATATGATTTGGAACCCAGTGAAATAAAAATTAAAATTCAATAAACATGATGAATATAAATAAGTTAACCTTTGTATCTATTTTAATAACCGTCTTGAATTTTGTAGGATCAAACAGCCTTTCGGCGCAAACCGTTTGGCTCGATGAGCTTGATCTTAGCACTGCAACGCAAGGGTACGGCGTACCTATGAAAAATAAATCGTGTGATGGTAAAACCCTTACTATTGCCGGAGAAACTTTTGATCGTGGCTTTGGAAGTCATTCCGAAAGTTTGTTAACCATCCTATTGGAAGGCAATGCTAAATTGTTTACAGCCAAAGTGGGTATCGACGACGAAGTGAAAGGACAGCGTCCGGCTGCCGAGTTTATCGTAAATGGCGATGGCAAACAGTTGTGGGCTAGCGGTGTGATGCGTTTGGGCGATGCCGCCAAACCATGCACTGTTAAGCTCGATGGGGTGAAGAAACTTGAATTGCTTGTAACCGATGGCGGAAACGGCAACTATTACGACCATGTCGATTGGGTGGATGCCAAATTTGAAACATCGGGAGCAACAACCTTCAAAACATTTAATCCTGTTTCGAGCGAGGTATATATTCTTACTCCAAAACCAGCAGCCGAGCCTAAATTGACCGGAGCCAAGGTGTTTGGCGTTCGTCCAGGTTCGCCATTTCAACATTTGGTGACAGCCACTGGTGATCGGCCAATGACATTCTCGGCTAAAGGATTGCCTAAAGGCTTGAAAATTAATAAAAAAACAGGTTTGATCACAGGTGTTCTTACCACAAAAGGTTCATACAAAGTGACACTGTTTGCTAAAAATGCAAAAGGCAAGGCTGAAAGGCAGTTCCGCATTGAATGTGGTGACCAGATTGCGCTTACCCCGCCTATGGGCTGGAACAGTTGGAACTGTTTTGCTCAGGAAGTTTCGGCCGACAAGGTGAAACGTGCTGCCAACGCCATGGTCAGCAGCGGACTGATCAACCACGGATGGACTTACATCAATATCGACGATTTCTGGGAAAATCACCGTGATTCGAAAGATCCTTCTTTGCGGGGCAAACTGCGCGACGAGGCTGGCTATATTATTCCCAACTCGCGTTTTGTCGATATGAAACTCCTTGCCGACTATGTACACGGCCTTGGTTTAAAAATCGGTTTGTATTCATCTCCAGGTCCCTGGACTTGCGGCGGTAGCGCCGGAAGCTTTGGCTACGAAAAGCAAGATGCCGAAAGCTATGCAAAATGGGGCTTCGACTATCTCAAATACGACTGGTGTAGCTATGGAAATGTGATCAACGGTTTGCCCGAAAACGACCCGTACAAAGTTTCTTCATTATCATACAACGGTGGTAGCGAGCTCGAAACTGCCAAAAAACCCTTCATTGAAATGGGAAAATTGCTGAGAGAACAGAAACGCGATATTGTGTTCAGCGTTTGTCAGTACGGCATGTCCGACGTGTGGAAATGGGGAGGTTCAGTTGGAGGTAACTGCTGGCGAACTACAAACGATATAACCGATACCTGGACGAGCATGAAAAACATTGCTCTCGATCAGGATAGATCGGCACCTTATGCAAAACCCGGCAATTGGAACGATCCCGATATGCTTATCGTAGGTCATGTGGGTTGGGGAAATCCTCACCCAAGCAAGTTAAAACCCGACGAGCAATACATGCACATTAGCCTTTGGAGTCTTTTTGCCGCGCCGCTTTTGATTGGTTGTGACATGGAAAAACTTGACGATTTCACACTAAACTTACTTACCAACGACGAAGTAATTGAAGTAAACCAAGACCCGTTGGGCAAACAAGCTACTTGCTTGCATGCCATTGGTGACTTGCGTATTTATGTGAAGGATTTGGAAGATGGAAGCAAGGCAGTTGGTTTCTGCAATTTTGGACTCGAAAAAATAAATATGGCCTATGCCGATTTTTCCAAATTAGGTTTGAATGGGCAGTTTGTTGTACGCGATCTTTGGAGGCAGAAAGACATTGCAAATGTTAACACCCAATCGGGAAAACTTGCAATAGATGTACCTGTACATGGTGTGCTGCTTTACAAATTTTCATCTGTTAACTAATTGAAATTGATAAAAATGAAACAAATAAAAATAGTTGCATTTGCACTTCTCGTTCCATTTCTTTTGAAAAACAATGCCACTGCGCAGGATCGATTGTATCCCAACGAGTTTCCATTGTCTGATGTGACGCTGCTCGATGGGCCGTTTAAACACGCCCGCGACTTAAACATCGAAGTGATTCTGAAATACGATGTCGACCGTATGTTGGCTCCATACCGTAAGGAAGCAGGATTGCCCGAAAAGGCAAAGTGCTACCCTAACTGGGACGGCCTCGATGGTCATGTTGGTGGTCACTATTTGTCAGCTTTGGCCATGAACTATGCTGCAACCGGCAATGCCGAATGCAAAAAGCGCATGGAATATATGATTTCGGAACTCAAAGCTTGTCAGGAAGCCAATGCCAAAAACAACCCAAGTTGGGGTGTTGGTTATGTAGGTGGCGTACCAAAAAGTGCCGATTTGTGGGCAAAGATCAAAGATGGAAACGTTGGGGCAATTTGGAGTGCCTGGGCTCCTTTTTATAACATTCATAAAATGTACGCCGGACTTCGCGATGCATGGCTTTACACAGGAAACAAAGAGGCTAAAGAAATATTCCTAAAATTCTGCGATTGGTGTATCGACCTTACTTCGGGGTTAACCGATGCTCAGGTTGAAGATATGCTTGGAAACGAATATGGCGGCATGAACGAATCGTTTGCCGATGCTTATCAAATTTCGGGCAACGAAAAATACCTTGCTGCAGCAAAACGGTTTTCGCACAAACAGTTCCTTGATCCTTTATCAAAAGGAATTGATATGCTTGACAATAAACATGCAAACACCCAGATCCCAAAATTCATTGGATTTGAAAGAATTGCTGAGTTAAGTGGGGATGAGACCTATGCAAAAGCAAGTCAGTTTTCATGGGAAACAGTAACCCAAAACCGTTCGTTGGCTTTTGGGGGAAACAGCCGCAGGGAGCATTTTCCCAGCAAAGAATCGTGCATCGACTTTGTGACCGTTAACGATGGCCCTGAATCGTGCAACTCGTACAACATGCTCAAGTTGACCGAGGATTTGTTCCGCGTTAACCCATCGGCCAAATATGCCGATTACTACGAACGGACAATTTTGAACCACATCCTTTCTTCGCAACACCCTGAACATGGCGGTTATGTGTATTTCACTTCAGCTCGTCCACGTCATTATCGGAATTACTCGGCGCCAAACGAAGCCATGTGGTGTTGTGTTGGTTCAGGTATGGAAAACCATGGTAAGTACAACCAGTTCATTTATACCCATTCTAACGATTCGCTGTTCCTCAACCTATTTATTGCTTCGGAACTGAATTGGAAAGAAAAAGGGGTGAAGATCAAACAAGAAACTTCATTCCCTTACGAAGAGCAAACAAAGTTGACGGTAACACAGGGTTCTTCGACCTTCAAATTGCTTGTTCGTTACCCTTCATGGGTGGCCAAGGGCGAACTGAAAATTTCGGTTAACGACAAAGAAGTTGCCTATTCAGCAACTCCGTCATCATATGTTAGCATCGACCGGAAATGGCAAAAGGGTGACGTAGTGAAAATTACACTGCCGATGCGCAATACCATTGAACACCTGCCCAATGTCCCTGAATACATTGCAATTATGCACGGCCCAATTTTACTTGGAGCTAAAACCGGTACCGAAGATTTGAAAGGCCTCATTGCCGACGATAGTCGTTTTGGACAATATGCTGGCGGAGAATATCTGCCTGTTGATAAAGCCCCAATTTTGATTGAAGATGATATCCAAAATATTGGGAATAAACTGGAGCCGATTAAGGGCAAACCGTTAAATTTCAAGTTGAATGTAAAAATGATCAACCAGGCTGACCTTACGCTGGAACCGTTTGCCAATATTCACGATTCGAGGTACATGATGTACTGGCTGGCTCTTACCAATTCGGGCTACAAGGCTTATACCGATTCATTGGCAAAAATCGAAACCGAAAAACTTGCTCTTGAAAAACGCACCATTGATTATGTGATGCCTGGCGAGCAACAGCCCGAAACCGACCATGCCATGCAAGTGGAAAAGTCGAACAAAGGCAACAACATGAACGAGTTCTTCCGCGAAGCACGCGACGGTGGTTTTTTCAGTTACGACTTGGCAACAAAATCAGAAACCAATGTGAGCTTGTTCGTTCGGTACTGGGGTGCCGAATGGGGAAGCCGAAAATTCGATATTTACATCGACGATCAAAAACTGATTACTGAAGACAACTCCAACCGCTGGAACCAGTCGATGTTCAAGAATATTACCTATCAAATTCCCGAATCGATGGTGAAAGGGAAAACCCATATCAGGGTGAAATTCCAGGCAGCACCAGGCTCTACAGCAGGTGCGGTATATGTTGTACGGTTGATTCGGAATGAAAACAATTAATAATTTAATGGGTATTTATTATGATTTCTAGATATTTAAAAGCAACAACATTTATTCTCCTTTTTTTAATGACAGCGCAAGTCTATGCATGGGAAGGAATGCCCATGCCTAAATTGCATGTCGAAGGGCGTTATTTAAAAGATAGTCACGGGCATATTGTTAATTTACATGGTTTTGGACAAACCTACTCGCCTTGGTTCAATGAGAAGGGGTCCAAATGGAACAATTACGATGTTCAAGGTTGTTTGGCATATAATCAAGGACTTATTGACAGGATTCTTGATGCTGGTTGGAAAATGAACTTCATCCGTCTACATATGGATCCTTATTGGAGCAATACTCCTGGTTGCACACCCGAATATCACGAAGCGCACAATTGTTTTAATGAAGCCAGATTTAGAAAGTACCTTGACGAAGTGTTTGTACCCATGGCAGATTATGCCATATCGAAAGGCTTGTATGTGGTGATGCGTCCTCCGGGCGTAAGTCCCGATTCGATCAAGGTGGGCGACGATTATTATCAATACTTAAATAAAGTATGGGGAATCGTGGCAAAGCACCCTAATATAATGAATAATTCAAATATTATGTTTGAATTGGCCAATGAACCCATCAATATTCTTGGTACAGACGGAACATACGGCTCTGGAACCCAAGGCCATTTTGACAATTTGAAGATATATTTTCAATCAGTGGTAAACACGATTAGAGCTACTGCCGACAATATTCTTTGGGTTCCGGGGCTTGGGTACCAATCGCAATATGCTGGGTTTGCTACCAATCCTATTGAAGGTGAAAATATTGGGTATGCCGTCCACGTTTATCCGGGCTGGTTCAACAGTGGCAAAGGGTACGAACCTTTTCAGCGTGGATGGGATGCGCAGGTTCAACCCGTGGCCGATTTTGCGCCAGTTATGGTTACTGAAATGGACTGGGCACCCAAGAGACATGATAAATCTTGGGGAAATGACATTACCGGAACTGCCGGAGGGGATGGCTTTGGTGCCAATTTCAAGAAAATTACCGACGATTGCGGAAACGTAAGCTGGATGATTTTTACTGGCCCTGAATTACTTGCCGAATACGGAAACCCTGATGCCACCATCGATGTGATAGATTTTCTTAATGACCCAGAAGCTTGTCCTAAGCCTGTTTATCAGTGGTTTAATGAGTATGCCAATGAGTATGGATTGAATGGAGCATCGGCTGATTATCTCACACTTGAGGAATTAATTGTAGAGGGAGGAGAGAATATTTCTGTGCTTACGCAAAGCTCAAAAGGGCTTAAAATTAATGCCCGGTTCGCTGATGGCCATATCGAAAATATTAGTTCAATTGCCAATATTACTGTAGATAATTCAGATGTTATTCAGGTGGTTAGGGGAAGAATATTCGCACTTTCGGATGGAACGGCAACAGCTAATGTGTCTTATACCGATAGAAATCAAAACACAAGACAGCTTACCTTGCATGTTAGTTCATCTACTTTTCCTTTAACCAGCGAATTATTTAACCCCAGCATTTGGGAAGACGGGACGTTCGATGAAAGTACAAAAACGCTCAAAACTGGCCCATGGGGCTTTGGGGGCTGGGAGTATAGCGGGATGAATTTGTCAGATTACAAATATATAGTTGTGCGTTTGGGAGGTGCTAATACAGCCGGTGCCGATTTCAGAATTTTTGATGCGCCTAACTATTGGGGATCTCCCGCATCGTTTTCTTTCGGAAATAATCGGCAGTTGGTGGTGGTATTAAATGATGCCTTAAAAAATGATGGAACATACCTCAACCCTGAACATATTTATATCGCTGGTTTCTGGTCAAGTGGCAGTAACCCCTTTGTGATCGATACTGTATTTCTTTCTAATTCAGACGAATATGCTTTGCCAATCATTTATGCTGAAAATGCCTCTGGTGAAAGGGTTACAACGCTGACCAATTTTACTGCAAAAAAAGATGCAGGTCCGTCTCCGAGTCAGTCATTTGTGCTCTCTGGTGGTTTTCTTACCGGTCCGATAAAAGTAACTTCCCCTTCGTCGTTTGAAGTTTCTATTGATACGCTCAGTGGTTTTTCATCTGGCCTAACCATTGAACCCATCACAGGGGTAGTTAATGAAACGATGCTTTTCGTTCGCCTGAAATCGGGATTGGCATCTAACTCGTATGCTGGAAACCTGACCTTGATGTCGTCGGGAGCAAAAAGCAAAACTATTGCACTTTCAGGCAAAGTGGTACCGCCTACTGCAGCCGATATTCTTCAATTAGCGGAGTCTAAGGTGCTGAATGTAAATTATTTTACTCTTTCTGGACAGCATTTGAAAAATGTAGATGGAATGAGGGGCTTGTTCATCCGTAGGATAGTTTTTTCTGACGGAACGATTCGCGCTGAAAAAATTTATAAAAATCAATAAAAGAACAATTTATTACCTAATACCAAACCAAAAGTTATGATGAATAAAAAAGTTGTTTTAAAATTTCTACTGTTTTTTTTAAGTGCATTGATTTTCAATACAAAGGCAAATGCTCAAATTGAACCGATACAGGTTGGTACCACTACCCGGCAGATGCTTGTATATGCTCCTCCTGCCATTGAGCAAGGAAGACCACTGCTTATTTCAATGCACGGCATGAATCAGGATATTAACTATCAGAAGAATCAGGCAAAATGGGAAGAAGTGGCTAAAGCAAATAATTTTGTTGTTGTTTATCCGGCAGGAATCAATAACTCGTGGGATATTTCAGGGAATCGTGATATCGATTTCATTCTGGCCATTATTGACGAAATGAGTAAACGGTACGATATTGACCGGAACCGGGTTTACCTTTCCGGATTTTCGATGGGGGGGATGATGACATATCATGCGGCAACTAAAATTGCTGATAAAATTGCAGCTTTTGCCCCGGTTAGTGGTTATCTCATGGGGGGACCCAATACCAACAGCTCGCGTCCTATCCCAATTATTCATACCCATGGAACTAGCGACGATGTTGTGGCATACAGTGGTGTTCAACGTTGTATGGATGCCTGGATTAAACGGAACAAATGCCCCCAAACGGCTGAGATTATTAAACCTTATCCGGCAGGGAAGGCTTCCTCAAATGCTACGTTATATACCTGGGGCCCCGGAACCGATTCTGTTAGCATTGTTTTGTTGAGTTTGAAAGGGGTAGGACATTGGCATTCTATCGATGCTAATGGGGTAAATACAAGTCAGGAAATATGGAATTTCTGTAAAAATTACTCGTTAGGCTTTGGGGTACCTAAGCTGAAAACAGTAGCCTTGTATAACGAAAATCCAAAACAAATTGTAGCAAATTTTTCACTGCCGATTATAGATGCCGATTCTTTTAGCGGCTTTAGTATTAAAGTTAATAATGAACTGGTTGAAATTGAGGATGTTGTTTTGACTGATTCGTTGCATCTTGCAATAAATTTAACTGACAGTATTTCTGCAGATAGCGAGATTTCAATATCTTACCAATCAGGCAACGTTTTATCGGTTTATGAAAAACAGTTGGAAGAATTCAACGACAAATTTGTCGATAATTTGCTTTATGGGGCACCTCCTCGCATAATTAAATGGTCGGTTTCCGAAAATGGGGACTCTCTTATAGCCGGGTTTAATAAGAAAATGTTGCTTCCCAATGTACTGGATTCTTTCAGGATGAGCGTTGAGTATGACAGTGTATTTCACGTTTCGCTTGAGCAATGCACATACCTTAACAACGATTCCTCGATGCTGGTTTTTTCGCTTGGGCAAAAGGTTTATGCCGATTATGAGCTCTTTTTGTCTTATACGGGAGCTAATTTGATGGCTGCCGATAGCGGTCTTGTTCGCAATTTTACTGATGTTCAGATTAATAATACTTCAAAAGGGTTGCCAATGCAAATCGTTTCAGGTACATTGGAAACAAGTTCTGTTGCCATAGTTTTGGAATTTTCAAAAGCAATAAAATATAAAGAGGATCAGATTAGCCAGCTTTCAATTCTTGCCAACGGGGTACCTGTCCCTGTCAAAGAAGCTTTCGCGTCGAATAATCAGGTTCGGCTTGTTCTGAAAAATAATGCTCATTTTGGGGATACAATAACCGTTTCCTATTCGCCCGGAACGATAGTCTCTGCTGACAGGGGTGAATTGGTGGGTTTCTCTGATTTTTTAATTTCTAACCCATTGACTATGCCGGTGTGGCATGAAGTTCCGGGAAAAGTAGAAGCTGAAAATTATGCCCTTCAATTCGGAACCGATTTAGAAACAGCCTATGATACTGGGGGCGGCCAAAATGTTGGCTGGATCGAAGATGCAGATTGGCTTGAGTATGCAATAGACAACTCATCCGAAGAAACAGCTTTCAAAATATCATTCCGTCTGGCTGCTGAATCTGCCGGTAAGCGTCTTGATTATTTCATCGACAATGTAAGGGCAGGTTTTGTAAATGTACCGTCTACATCTGGCTGGCAGAATTGGAGGTCGGTTGAAAAAGATATTGTTATCCCTAAAGGAAAACATTATTTAAAATTTGTAGCCACGATCGGAGGCTTTAATATTAACTATTTTGATATTTATAAGGAATCGGTGGGTATTAACAACTTTTCGTCAGGAGAGCTTCGGATTTATCCCAACCCGGCTTCCGATGAGATAATAATACGATCGACTGATTTTGACTTTAATCACATTGAATTACGGGATGTTATGGGAAGATCGGTTTTAGAAAAAGCTGTTCCACTAACGAATGAACATCAATTGCCTGTCAATTTACCTGACGGAATATATTTGGTGAAAATTAAGAACGAAAGCAAATCTCTGACTATGAAAATACAGGTTTCTAAGCAATAGTCAGGAGTTTATTAAGTATTCGAAATCTATGAAAATAATTATTGTGTATAAACTAACTATTAAAGTAACATTATGAAAATCAAATTTTTGGGAGTCGTTTTGTCGATTCTTTTTGCAATAGGCTTGATGGCATTTTTGCCAAACCCCCGAAATGCAAAGCAACCTATTTACCTGAATACCTCGTATTCGTTTGAAGAACGTGCAACCGACTTGGTTTCGCGTATGACGTTAGAAGAAAAACAGAGTTTACTGGGAAACACCATGTCGCCAGTTCCCCGTTTGGGTATCAACAAATATGATGTGTGGGGCGAGGCTCTGCATGGGGTTATGGGACGCAACAACAACAGCGGGATGACCGCTACTTCGTTCTCAAACAGTAATGCCGTTGGTTGCACTTGGGAACCTGATTTAATTAAAAGGGAAGCAACGATCATTTCCGACGAAGCTCGTGGATTTAATCATGATCTTATTTTTACCTTAACGTACTGGTCTCCGGTAGTTGAACCAACCAGGGATCCACGTTGGGGACGTACAGCTGAAACTTTTGCTGAAGATCCATTTCTGGTATCGAAGATTTCAAGTGGCTTTGTACGTGGTATGATGGGCGACGATCCCAAATACCTCAAAAGTGTTCCTTGTGGAAAACACTTTATTGCCAACAATACCGAATTCAACCGTCACACGGGCAGCTCTAACATGGACAACCGCGATATGCGCGAATTTTATCTCCGTCCATACAAAGCGCTTATTGAACGTGACAATCTGCCTTCGATTATGACAGCTTATAACGCTGTGAACGGAACTCCGATTTCGGCAAGCAAATACTTGGTCGATACTATTGCGCGCCGTACATACGGGATGAAAGGTTATGTTACTGGCGACTGTGGTGCTATTTCAGACATGATTCAGGGACATAAATATGCAAAAGATGGAGCAGTGGCAACAGCACTGGGATTGAAGACGGGTGTCGATTCTGATTGTGGTGGAGAATATCAGGCAAACACAATTAAAGCCCTTCAACAGGGATTAATTACTGAAACTGACATCGACCGTGCGTTGATCAATATGTTTTCAATTCGTATGCGTTTAGGCGAGTTCGATCCTGATCCAATGGTGCCTTTTGCAGGCACAAAACCTGCAATTATCAATGATCCCTCGCATAATGATTTGGCACTGGAAATTGCCACCAAAACACCGGTATTGCTGAAAAACGAAAAACTTGCATCAGGCGTGAAAGCCTTACCGCTGCAGGCAAACTCTATTAAAAAAATTGCAGTTTTAGGAACTCAAGCCAATAAAGTTGAATTGGGCGACTACTCTGGGCCGATTGAAGATCGCTACAGAAGCACTCCTTTACAGGCAATTAAAGACTATGTCCAGAACAAAAATATGAATATTGAGGTGTTGTTTGCCGAAGCTGGAAATACTGCACGCAATAGCGATTTCTATGCATTGACCGGCTTTACAACCAAAGATAATAAGGGAGAAACAAAACAGTATAATGCGGCTAAGTTCGACGAATCTGCAAGTGGTTTGATTGCAACCGAACGGTATGGCAATGTCTCGTTACGCGGGATTAAAGATGGCGACTGGACTGCTTATCACAATATCGATATTTCGAATCTCGATTCTATCATCTTCAACATTAACGTATCGTTGAGTGGCGGTTCCATTGAAGTACGCGTGGGTTCATCAACCGGGAATATTATTGCATCGCAAAAAGTTGAAAGCAAGGGACAAGGCGGTTTCATGGGCAACAGGGTAACCATTCCTGCCAAAGTAAATACCCTTGGAATTGCTGGTCCGCAAAATCTGTACTTTGTGTTCCGTGAGCCGCAGCCCGAATCGACAGATCAGGCAACATTGGACATGGCTGCTTCGGCCGATGTAGCTTTGATTTTTGTAGGAACTGATCAATCAACCGGTAGGGAAGAGTCTGACCGTTTTACACTGAGTCTGCCTGGTAATCAAATGAGTTTGATTAAATCAATTGCTGCTGTAAACCCCAATACCATTGTGGTTATTCAAGCCATGGGTATGGTCGAAGTCGAAGACATAAAGAATAATGTAAATATTCCTGGTATTATCTACACCGGCTACAATGGTCAGGCACAGGGTGCTGCAATGGCTAAAGTGCTTTTTGGAGAAGTGAATCCTGGTGGAAAAACCAGCGTAACCTGGTACAAATCCGTGAAAGACCTTCCCGATTTCAATGACTACACCTTGCGTGCTGCCGATGGCAAAAACGGTCGCACATATTGGTATTTCAACAAAGATGTTTCGTATGAATTCGGTTTCGGTTTGTCATATACCACTTTCGAATACAGCAATTTCAGTATCAGCAAAAGCAAAATTTCGCCCAACGACAAAGTAACTGTTAGCGTTGACGTGAAAAATACAGGCGATGTAGATGGCGATGAAGTAGTTCAGATTTATGTGAAAACGCCCGAAAGTGCGGCTTCACTGCAACGTCCTATCAAACGGTTGAAAGGTTTCCAACGGGTGACCATTCCTGCAGGACAAACCAAAACAGTTAATATTGAAGTGGATTGTACCGACCTTTGGTTCTGGGACGACAAAAATGACCGGATTACTTTCGATCAAGGAAAATACATCTTTGAAATCGGTGCTTCATCACGCGACATTAAAGGACAGGTTGAAGCCGTAATGAGTGGACAGATTAATCTTGGGTTGAAAACTGTTGTAGCCCAATCTGATCAAATTGTACTTCGTACGGGCAATATTACATTAACTCAGGTAACTGCAAGTCTTACCGACGATAGCTTCATCGATTTAGCTAAAGGAAAAGTTACTTACAAAAGCAATAACCCACTAGTAGCTAGTGTGGATGCTGCTGGAAAAGTTACTGCGCTCCGTCCGGGTGTGGCTACCATTTTTGCAGAGGTAAGCTACAATGGAACAACGGCTTCCGATAGCTATTCTATAAAAGTAATGCCCGATCTTACACCGGCCAGCATTAAAGTGAACGGAAAGCCTATCAATGGGTTTAACCCAAGTGCAAAGGCATACAGCTTTTTGTTGAAAACTGGCTCAAAATTACCTGTGGTTGAGGCCAAAGCATTGAGCAGCGATATTGCTGTTAACATCGAACAAGCGAAGAAAATTCCTGGAACGGCTATCGTAACTTACATCGATAACAATACCTTTGAGAAGAATACTTACTATATCAATTTTGATGTGGCTTCGGTAAGCGACGAGTTCGACAACGGACAGTTAGGAAAACAGTGGGAATGGGTTCGCGAGAACAAAGCCAACTACAAACTCACTTCGCCACAAGGTGCCCTTACTATAACTACTGAAAAAGGCGACATCTCCGAAGGAAGCAATAATGCTAGTAACTTGCTGTTACAAAGCGCAAACAACGATTGGACAGTTGATGTGAAATTGGTTTGCTCAAGAGCTCCTTCGCAGCCGGAAAATGCGGGAATCGTTGCTTATCAGGACGATAATAATTTCGTGAAACTGATGTTCCGTGCGGTGATCAAAACTTCGAGACAGCGTGGTGTTCAGCCGGGTACTGTTGACCTTTTGCTTGAAGAAAACGGCATTGCAAAATCAATCGCGTCAGTCAACCTTAAAGAAGAAGTGATTGGCAACAAAAACTTGCTGTTGCGCTTGGTAAAAGCCGGTAGTACTTATACCGCATTTTACTCAACCGATGGCCAAAACTTCGAAAAACTGGGTGCTTCTGACATTGCGCTGAAGGACATCAAAGCCGGGTTGATTGCTTGCGATGGTATTATTACCCAGAGCATGACCAGCACGTATTGGTTTAATTCCGACACTACAAAACCTGCAACTCCATTCGATGTATCGTTTGATTATTTCAGGATTCAAAATAGTGGACTCAAGTAGAAATTGATAAGAAACTCAATAACTGAAATACAATAACTGACAACTATGAATTTTGATAAAATATTGATTCATAGATTACAATTTGCAATTTGGGGAGAATTCCTGGGCCTGACTATTCAGGCTCAGGACAACCCTCTTTACCCCGGGTTGGAAGACCCTTCCAATCAGGGAATAAACAAGGAATGGCCGCGAGCTTCATTCATGAGTTACGAAAGTAAAGAACTGGCAATGAAAGGTAGTCCTGAAGCTTCAGGGAGGTTTGCTTCATTGAATGGGGCTAAGGCTGAGTGCCGAAGGATTGGATTACAGCTTCACCATTGTTCCTTTTGGTTTATCGAGACAGCGTGAAGAAATAACTGAGATGAAACTCTAACTAATAGAAATACAATGAAAATACTGAAAATGGTCTTCGTTGCTCTTATACTGAGCTTGCAGCTACAGGCTGCTGATAACTTTGTAAAAGAGAGCAATCGGGTACTTTATAAAACAAAAAAGGGAACCTTAGCCATTTATCCGCTTTCCGACAACTCTGTTCGGGTGCAATTCTATCTTGTTGAAGACAAATCCCTTCCCGAATTGGTGTTTGAAGGAAAAACTTCAATGCCCGAGTTCAAGGTGAATGAATCGAAAAAGTCGATCAAAGTTACATTGAAAGACCTTGTTGTTGAGGTAGATAAAAATACGGGGCGGTTAAACTATTTCAATGCGGAAGGAAAACTTCTTTTAGGCGAAAAGGCCGATTCGCGTGTTTTGAAACCTGCAACGGTTTTGAATGAACCTTGTTTCTTTGTAGAACAAACGTTCGATTCGCCTGAAGATGAATCTATTTTTGGGTTGGGTCAGTTTCAAGATGGAAATTTCAACCTAAAAGGAATTGCCCGTCGTTTAACACAAGTCAACAGCCAAATAGCCATTCCATTTATCTATTCAAGCAAAGGGTACGGTTTGTTGTGGCATCAGTACGGCTTGACCGATTTTAACCCAACCGACAATTTTGTGTCGCTTGTAAAGCAGGCAAAACCTGCCGAAAGTGAAAAATTGGTAGAGGTAACCACCACTGCCGGAACGCAAAAAGTTTCGCAAAACCAGTCGTTGTACACAGGCAAATTCAAGGTTTATAAAGATGGTGACTATTCTATTTTCCTTGATTTAGGAGCCATGGGCAATCGTCATTATGTGGTTATCGATGGAAAGCCCGTTTTGGATCAAAGCAACATGTGGTTGCCGCCAACGGCAGGAACATTAGTTCACTTAAAAGCAGGTGAACACGAAGTTCAATTGGTCTGCAAGTCCGACAACCAACCAAAGCTGTCGTGGAAATTGAAAGAGAATATCACCACCTTCCGGTCGCCTCACACCCAAATGCTCGATTATGTGGTGTTTTCAGGTTCTGCCGAAAAAGTGATTGCCTCGTACCGCAATTTAAGCGGGAATGCCCCCATGTTCCCGAAATGGGCCTACGGGTTTTGGCAATGTCGCGAACGCTATACCTCAGGAAAACATTTGGTTGAAACAGTGAAGGAATTCCGCAAACGACAATTGCCTGTCGATGTGATTGTTCAGGACTGGCAATACTGGGGCAGTCGTGGCTGGGGCGTTCCGCAATTCGACGAAAAGAATTACCCCAATCCAGCTGGGTTCATCAAAGAACTACACGATTTGAATGCACATTTCAACATCTCCATTTGGAGCAATCCCGACAAGAATTCGGAAATTGGCAAGCAATACGTAGCCAAAAACCGCTTTGTAGGCGATACCAAATGGCTCGATTACTTCAATCCTGAAACCCGTAAGGAATACTGGACTACCTTGAAGGAGAACATGTTCGATTATGGAGTTGATTCGTGGTGGATGGATGCCGTTGAACCCGAAAACGATGCTTTAACAGGAACGCGTACGCATGCAGGACCTGGCGATTTCTACCGCTTAACCTATCCACTCATGGTGAGCAAAGCCGTGTACGAAGGCCAGCGCGAAACATCAAACGAGAAGCGTGTGTGTATCTTGACCCGTTCTGCTTTTTCGGGTCAGCAACGTTACGGCGTTATCAACTGGTCGGGCGATATTGGTGGCGACTGGGATACCTACCGGCGCCAAATTGTGGCTGGGTTGAACTTCACCATCAGTGGGTTGCCATATTGGACTACCGACATCGGCGGC
This sequence comes from Bacteroidales bacterium, assembly GCA_012719495.1. Lineage (GTDB taxonomy): Bacteria > Bacteroidota > Bacteroidia > Bacteroidales > Prolixibacteraceae > CAYMTR01. The sequence continues at coordinate 15,720 of JAAYAG010000105.1, read as the reverse complement.
TTTTTCCGCCCGGGTCATTCGCAATACACCGACGAGAAATTCCACGAATTGCTAACCCGTTGGTTTCAATGGAGCGTGTTCAATCCCATCTTCCGCATGCATGGTTACATGACCGAAACAGAGCCTTGGAAATATGGTGAAAAAGTTGAGGACAACATGCGCAACATGCTGAACCTTCGTTATCAATTACTGCCTTACATTTACTCCGAAGCATGGAAAGTAACCAATGGCTCAACCATGATGCGCCCGCTGGTAATGGACTTCAGCGACGATGCTGAAGCGGTGAAACAACCTTTTGAATACATGTTTGGCAAGGCTTTCTTGGTTGCGCCCATTACCGAAGCGGGTGTAGCTCAGCGCGATGTTTACCTTCCAAAATCAGCTATTTGGTATGACTTCTGGACAGGAAAACGTAATGAAGGCGGGCAAACCGTAAAAGCCGAAGCACCGTTAGACCAGATTCCGCTATTTGTAAAAGCCGGTTCAATTGTTCCTGTTGGTCCTGTAGTGCAGCATTCTGCTCAGGATTCGAACCAGGAATTAGAAATCCGCATTTACGAAGGGGGCAATGGCGAATTCAGCCTTTATGAAGACGAAGGCGATAATTATAACTACGAAAAAGGGCAGTTTTCGATCATCCTATTCACTTGGGACGATGCCACAAAAACGTTGACCATTGCCGATCGCAGCGGTTCGTTTCAGGGAATGTTGAAAAAAAGGATTTTCAACGTTGTGCTTGTTAAAGAGGTTGAAAATATGCAGAGAAAATCTGTTGATTATCAAGGCGAAAAAACGAAGGTTTCCTTTTTGTAGACCTCAAAAGAGAATAAAATTGATTTCTGAAATAAAAGATTGATAAACAAATGAGAAAAGTGAAATTAATGTTGGTGCTGCTGGGCGTTTTCTGCTTTGCAGCCTGCCAAAGCAGCGAACCCCAGGGAGGCAAGCTGAAGATGTGGTACGACAAGCCTGCTAAGGTTTGGAACGAAGCTCTTCCTGTTGGAAACGGCCGATTGGGAGCTATGATTTATGGTGATCCGGCTACCGAAAAAATCCAGCTGAACGAGGAAACGTTTTGGTCGGGTGGTCCGTCGCGAAACGACAACCCCAAAGCGTTGGAAGCTTTGCCCAAAATTCGGGAGCTGATTTTCACAGGAAAGTTCAAAGAAGCTGAAACCATGATCAACGAAAACATGTTGTCGCAGTTGCATGGTTCCAAATATCAAGTTGTTGGCGATTTGATCCTGAATTTTACAGGACATGAAAACTTTACAAATTACTATCGTGAACTCGATTTGGAACGGGCTGTTTTTAAAACAACTTACCAAGTTGATGGAGTAACTTACACCCGTGAAGTGTTTGCATCTCAGCCCGATCAGGTGATTGTGGTGAAACTTTCGGCCAACCAAAAGAAGAAACTAAATTTCTCGGCACACTTGCAAGGGCCGCTTAAAAAAGAAACCCGTGCATTAGACGCTAAAACCCTTGAAATGACAGGACTTTCCAGTACGCATGAAGGCGTTGAGGGACGAGTAAGGTTTTGTACCAGAGCCAAAATTTCGGCTAAAGATGGTTCTGTTTCAGCCGATACTACAATAATAAACGTGAAAGATGCTTCGGAGGTAACCATTCTCATTTCGATGGCAACCAACTTTATCGATTATAAGACATTAACGGCCAATGAAATTGAAAAATGCTCGAACTATTTAGCCAACGCCGAAAAAGTTCCGTTCAACAAAATGCTCGAGCGGCACATTGCGGCCTATCAGTCTTATTTCAAGCGTTCTAGCTTCGATTTGGGAACGTCACCAGCCGCACAGCAACCCACCGACGTTCGTATTAAGAATTTTTCGAAAAGCTACGATCCTGAGTTGGTTTCGATGTATTACCAGTTTGGACGTTATTTGCTCATTTCGAGCTCGCAGCCTGGCGGACAACCAGCCAACCTGCAAGGGATTTGGAACGAAAGTACCAACCCGATGTGGGACAGCAAATACACTATCAACATCAACGCTGAAATGAATTATTGGCCAGCCGAAAAATGTAACATGCCCGAGTTGCACGAACCGCTCATCCAAATGGTGAGGGAATTGTCGGAAACTGGCCGGCAAACCGCGCGCGACATGTACGCTTGCGATGGCTGGGTGGCTCATCACAATACCGATATATGGCGTATCAGCGGCGTGGTCGACGGTGCTTTTTGGGGCATGTGGCCCATGGGAAGCGCTTGGCTTTCGCAGCATTTGTGGGAAAAATACATATACAACGGCGATCTGAAATATCTTGAATCGGTTTATCCAATTATGAAATCGGCTTGCGAATTCTATCAAGATTTTTTGGTTGAAGAGCCCACAAACAAATGGTTGGTTGTAAGTCCTTCTATTTCGCCTGAAAATACCCCTGCAGGCAGGCCATCTATTTGTGCGGGAGCTACGATGGACAACCAAATCTTGTTCGATCTTTTTTCGAGAACCATTAAAGCCGCTAGTTTACTGAACCAAGATGCTGAGCAGATTGCCGAATTCAAAAAGATACTCGACCGCTTACCGCCTATGCAAATTGGCCAACACGGTCAATTGCAAGAATGGATGGAAGATTTGGACAATCCGAACGATCAGCATCGTCATGTGTCTCATTTGTACGGACTTTATCCAAGCAACCAAATTACACCGTATGCAACACCCGAGCTGTTCGATGCTGCGCGTACAACGTTGAAACACCGGGGCGACGTGTCTACCGGATGGTCAATGGGTTGGAAGGTGAATTTTTGGGCACGCCTGCTCGACGGAAACCACGCCATGAAGTTGATCAAGGACCAGTTGACCCTGGTCGATCCCGTTCGCTCGGGACGCAATGGCGGCACTTATCCCAATTTTTTCGATGCGCACCCACCATTCCAAATTGACGGAAACTTTGGCTGTACGGCCGGTATTGCCGAAATGCTGATGCAAAGCCACGACGGTGCCATTCATTTGTTGCCCGCTTTGCCCGATGAATGGAAGACAGGCGAAATCACAGGCTTGCGTGCTCCTGGCGGTTTCGAAGTGAGTTTTTCGTGGAGCGATGGCAAGATTCAGCGTGTTGAAATTAAGTCGAATTTGGGTGGAAATTGTCGCATTAGGGTACCTAACGCGTTGCTAACAGCCAAAGGTGCTGCGTTGGAAGTGGCACAAGCTGACAATCCAAACCCATTCTACGAAGTGCCCGGGGTGAAAAAGCCCATCATTTCGGAGGCCGCTAAATTGAACGCTCTTCAATTGGTCGAAACTCAACTCTACGATTTGCCAACAGAAGCTGGGAAAGTCTATACATTAAAAATAAAATAATTGATAACAACAGAATATATAGATTGATGATGAAGAAAGATGTAAGAAGTTTTTCAGCGAATGCAAAAAAAGCAATGTTTTTGTTAGTCCTGTTTTCGCTTGCGAGTATGACTGGTTTTAGCCAAAGTAAAAAGCAGAAAGCTAAAAAACCAACCAATGTGCCAACTTTCACTCGTGCTGTGTACACCGGCAATGACCAAGTGTATATCGATAATCCGTTGAAAGAAGGTGAGTTTTATAATCCCATCTTACAGGGGTGTTATCCCGATCCTTCGATAACAAGAAAAGGTGATGATTATTATCTTGTCTGTTCAACCTTTGCCATGTTTCCGGGAGTGCCTATTTTCCACTCAAAAGATTTGGTAAACTGGACACAAATTGGGCATGTACTCGACCGTGTTTCTCAGTTGAAAGTTCATGATTGTGGTATTAGTGCCGGGGTGTATGCACCAGCCATCAAATACAATCCGAATAACGATACGTTCTATATGATTACCACGGAGTTCTCGGGTGGATTTGGCAACATTGTAGTAAAGACCAAAGATCCGATGAAAGGCTGGAGCGATCCGTATAAACTGCAATTCAATGGAATTGACCCTTCGTTGTTTTTCGATGACAATGGCAAAGCTTACGTAGTACACAACGATGCTCCCGACCAAGGGAAAGAACTTTATGAAGGTCACAGGGTAATAAAAATTTGGGAATACGACGTAGAAAAAGACCAGGTAATTGCCGGAACCGATCAAATTATTGTGGATGGGGGAGTAGACCTTTCGAAAAAACCTATCTGGATTGAAGCACCGCACATTTATAAACGCAACAACAAGTATTATTTGATGTGTGCCGAAGGGGGTACTGGCGATTGGCATAGCGAAGTTATTTTCATAAGCGATAACGCCAAAGGTCCATACAAACCAGCACCCAACAATCCGATTTTAACCCAGCGTCATTTTCCAAAGGACAGGGTAAATAAAGTAGACTGGGCTGGTCATGCCGATCTCGTTGAAGGTCCCGACGGTAAATACTATGGTGTGTTTCTTGCCATTCGCCCGAATGAAAAAGATCAGGTAAACATTGGTCGTGAAACATTTATTTTACCGGTTGACTGGAGCGGTACATTTCCCGTTTTCGAAAACGGAATGGTACCCATGGAGCCCAAATTGAAAACGCCCAATGAGGTGCAATATAAAAGCGGGCAAGATGGATTTTTCCCTAACGGAAATTTCACTATTACGGAAAACTTCACTTCTGAAAAATTGGATTACCGTTGGATTGGCTTACGCGGGCCGCGCGAAGATTTTATTACTCTTACAGCTAATGGATTGCAAATTAATCCGTTCCCAACAACAGTGAAAGAAGTTAAACCAACGTCGACATTGTTTCACCGCCAGCAACATAGCAATTTTTCGTTTATGGCAACTATGGAGTATACTCCGCTCAGTGAGAAAGATTTGGCTGGTATAACCTGTTTGCAAAGCGAAAGTTTCAACTATGTGTTTGGGATTACAAAAAAAGCCGACGAATATTATTTGGTACTCGAGAAAAATCAACGGAAGGGTAGGTTTGGCCGTGCTATTGAAAGCGAACAAGTGGCAACAGCAAAAATCGATGTTAAAACTCCGATTACACTACAGGTGAAAGCGAAAGGTGCTGATTATGAGTTTAGTTACTCTGTTAACGGAACCGATTTCATAAATGTTGGCGGAATTGTTTCTGGCGATATTCTTTCGACCAATGTGGCGGGCGGCTTTACCGGCTGTTTAATAGGCTTGTATGCAACCTCAGCCAACGACATAGTTATTAAATAGATATATACGTTTCAATATTGAATTGGCAGTCACCGGCTCGCGGAGTAGGTGTGCTGCCATTTTTTTTGAATTATAAGGTTTGTTTAGCTGACCAGTATGAATACAGTATAAAGGTTTTGTGCCCATCTGATATAAACTATTCCACGAGCATTAAGGTTTAGACTATTCATTTCAACAAATGAGACATAGCACGTATCGCCGTTATTTATTCCCCTGCACCAAAAACCAATCGACCCACGAATCCATTTGGGCTACCGAGTTGGGGCGCAGCAGTATCTCCCGCTTTTCGTCGAGCAGATAAATTGTAGGCGTAGCAAATACGTAGTAGGCTTTTATTGCCGGACTTTCCCATTTTAGGTAATCGCATTGGCTGATAAAGGGAAAGTTGCCGACAAAGTTTTTGAAAGTTTGAGGGTCATCGTCCAGCGAAACAAAAACCACTTCAACGCCCTGTGCCTTCCAATTTGGGTAAAGCTTAGCTATTTTGGACAACTCTTCGCCACATTTCGGGCACCAACTGGCTCCGAATATCAACACCGTGTGCTTTGCTTTTATATCAGACAGTTTTTGTGGTTTATTTGCGGCATAAGCAGGGGCAAAACAATCTTTAACAAAATTGATATCAGGCGCAATATTTCCCTTTTTCATGGCACGGTAGCTTTCGAGTTGCGATGCAAGGTTGTTGTTTATGGTGCAGGCCGTTTCATTCAACAGTTTAAGTGCCAAGTGTTCGCTTGCACCAAAGAGGCTGCGTTGCTCGAGGAGACGGAACAGGTAATCGGTTATCTCGTTCAGCTTTTGTTCGTCGGTTGCAAGGTTTTCAATCATGCGATCGATCGAAATGTTCATTTCAACATATACCGAATCGAGCGAACGTCCGCTGTTTTCGATGAGCCAGAAATGACTTTCTATGGCATCGCGTAACAAACCGCTTTTGTACAGTTTGGTGTCGGTGTAATCCATGGCACGGAAAGCCTCAATGGTTGCAGGTATTTCGCTGGTACGGTACTGGGCAATGGCCTGCACATTGCTTACCATTTTGCGCACCGGCAAAAACCAGCTTACATAACTTTTTGGGTCGATGCCAGCCAGGAAAGCCTGGTCTTCGTTATGTATTCGTTGCATCTCTTGTTCAATGGCCTTTTTAGGGGTTTGTTGTATGGCAAACAGCGAATCGAGCGAGTAAATCTTTTCGAGGTAGTTCCATGCACTCAGCGCCTGTTCGCGACGGGGCTGCTCCGAGGCATATTGTCCGAAAAGCAGATTTTCTTTTCCTTCGAGCACTTTTATGCTTTCTGCGAAAGCCAAGGCTTCGCCTTGCAGTTTGATGTTTTCGCCACTAAGCACAAGAATGAAAGGCTTTTCATCTTTAGACACAATTAAGCCCATGCCAATATCTGATGGTGAATATTTCAGGCTGAAGTTGCCATTGTTGTCGCACGTTGTGCTGGCAATTGTATAGGTGCCTAATCCGTTAAAGCCTTCGAGCCGGACAGGTTGGTTTGCAAGTTGGGAAAATGTCCCTGTTATGGTGCTTTGAGCACCTGCCAGTTGAACGAACAGGCACAAAAAGATGATATATAGGTTGAAAGATTTGAAGTTCATAGGTTTGGTTTTTAAAAATTGGTTATTCAATAATGACTCACTAACATATCTGTTTTAGTGAAATGATTATATGATGAAACCCTTAATTATTTATCTGAATAATGACCAAGCATTGATAGTATATGAATACAGTCCTTATGTATTTCGTAAATAAGCCTGTTTTTCTTATCAATTTTTCTTGACCATAAACCACTTAGTTCATATTTAAGCTCCTCAGGCTTGCCTAAGCCAGTTTTCGGGTGCAATTGAATATCATATACCAGTTTTGAGATTTTATGTTGAGCATTTAAATCTCCACTTTTTTTCCAATACAATAAGTCTTTCAGCGCCTTTTCTTTGTAAACTACTTCCATAAATCCTCGGTCTTAATAACTTTCCCGGTACTTTTTCTGGATTTTAGAATTTCGTCAACAAACTCTTTATTATATGGGCTTTCAGGTTCACATGCCTTATCTTCGGAAACGATAGTGACAACCTCATCCATAGCCTTTATAAGGTTTATCAAACTTTTTCCTTTCGGATTGTTCTCGTTGATGGTTATTGTATATGTTGTCATAATCACGTTATTTTTTAACAAAAATACAAAATTAGCTTGTAATTCGTAGTGTCCCCACAATTATTAGAAAAACTACGACCATGCTTCAATCTTCTAGTCAAAGACGAGTTTTTTTCCCTCGTTGCAAAGGTGGTTAGGGGAGATACAGCCCTTGCAGGGCTGTGGGGCTGGCGTGCGCTTATTCCGTGGGCTTATGCTTCGATAAGCTCAGCAAACGCCCACGGTTATTTAGATATAGCTCCTTCGGAGCAGACTAATGAACGGAGCCGCTCAAACGCTCAAATAAATAAGCTACTTCGGATCATATTACATGAGATTTCTCGCTGTGCTCGAAATGACTGCCCCTTAATGAAAATCGGGTGAAAATGATGGCGGCTCTGACGCCATCATTTTCACCTCCCTCTCTATACGACAACATGTCATTTCGACCGTAGGGAGAAATCCTTTCGCACGAACATCTAACCACATAATCTGTTTGAAAAAAATTTAACCCCGCTAGACTTCGACTACGCTCAGTAACCAAGCGGGGTGTTTGAACCATACCATCCGCTGAAAAAGCGAAATGGCATGGTAAAGTGGCAAATTATCAAATCGCTTCGCTTTTCAAAGTGTTAATCCTTAATGCAACGAACCGAGCGCCCGTTCGCCCGGTTGTTTTTCGTGTTGGCTTATTAAACTATTTGCATTTGTTTGTCGTTAACCCTCACATTGAATTGAATGTCAGCTTTCAAAGCAGTAAATACTTTTATTATGGTTTCAATTGTGGCACTATTAGCGTGATTTTCAAGTTTGGATATCTGAGATTTGTTTACACCAATAACTTTTCCCAATTCTTCTTGGGTCAAATTTCGTTCTTTTCTGGTTGCTTTTATCATGCGCCCCAGAAGTTCCATTTTTAAATCATATTCATAAGCATCTCGTTCAGGTGTCCCTTTTTTGCCTATGTATTTGTCTTCCATTTCTGATAAAGTGTATTTTTTCATCACTAATCGTTTGTTTTTTTGTTGCTAAAATATTCCCTACGTATCCTTTCTGCTCTTTCAATTTCGCTTTTAGGTGTTTTGGAAGTCTTTTTAATAAAACCGTTTGTTGCCAGTACCAATGTTTCAATTTTATTGGTTTTATCCCAAAATGCAAAAACCCTAATCTGTTTTCCTAAAAACTTTGTCCTAAATTCCCATATGTTCTCATTTAACTTTTTGAAAAGTTCAGGGTCATTAGTTTGCTCTGCTATACGTACGTTGAACATTATTTTCTGTTGGGATTTCTTGTCCAATGTTTGTACAAACATGTCAGCTTCTTCTAAAAATATGGTTTCAAAAAACTGCATATGCAAATTCTGATTTTATGTGTAAATATAGATAAAGTTTCAAAATATAGCAACATTATCCACAGAAACCTGTTCAGCTCAACCAGCACTGTGCTATAATTCAATATAGGTATGGTAAATAGTTTAACCTGCATAAAAAAATCGACCCCGCCATACTTCGACTGCCCCCGCTGGTTCGCGATTTTATCGCGTTCCTCACTTGGCCCCGTCACAAGTTTGAGTCGTTGTTTTCTACCTGCATTTACAGCCTGACGGCACATTGCCAAAATAAAGAATTTATTTAATTGACCACGCGATGCAATCGGCGCGGTAGCGGGGTAGCTCTTCCGAATACTTATGATTTAAAATACAGAGCTTTTTCGGCGAGCTGAAATTAAATCTGCTACATTTTTTTGATTTTCTACTCGCCACACTCAAAGTGTCAACCCTTCGTCTTCGCTTTGGGCTAATCCTTAATGCAACGAACAGAGCAACCGTCTGTCCGATAGTCTTTGATGGTAACGGAAAAGCTACTATTAAAGAACAGATATCGAGAGCTGACACCATCAACAGTGCTTGACCAATAGTAGCCGGTTGAGCCAAGGTAATAGAATAAGCCATTGCCATAGTAGCGATAGCCTCCCATTGGTAATTTAAGAGACGAAGCAAAGGCTCCGGCAGCATTGCTGCTGCTCCAGCTTTTGCGTTCGGTAATCCATTCTGCTTCAGTGGGCAGGCGGTAGCCGCTTGGGCAGGGGTTGTTACCATCGTTTATACTTTGCCAGAGATTGTCGTTTTGCGTGCTGCGCCAATCATAAGGGTCATTAGGTGCTAAAATAAACTTACGATGCCCGGGGGTGTCTGTACTGCTAAGCGTTGAGGTAGTTGTTGAGTTGCGTTTTTGGTGGCCATCGGCAGCACGACCCCATTGGTAAAGGTCACCGTAGGCTTCGGTATCGGTGCTACTGGCAGAGGCACTGTTTGCCCCCAGGTTGCGGTCCATCCAGGTCTTACCGGTAGCTGGATTATACACATCAACTACGACTGTTAGGGTGTCTCTTTGCCACCACTCCTCATCTTCATTGAGGGTTTTGAATATGACTTGTTCTCCATAGGACGTTCCTTGACTATTTGCAGCGTAGGCTCGTACATAATAAGTTGTATTCGCCGTTAGTCCTGTCATCTTCGTTGTATAGGTTCCGACACCTGTGCCGTTGCTTGTTATTTTATCGAATACAGTTGGATCGCCAGTGGTATTCCAGCAAACGCCACGTGCGGCAACGTTTGCACCGCCATCGGAAGTAACGTTACCTCCACTAGTAGCAGTGGTTTGAGTAATATTTGATGCGTTTGTGGTAGTTATTGAGGGAACAGTTAGTTCCTGACTTGTTTTAAACTGAACCACATCTCCATAGCTTGTACCCTTGCTGTTGATAGCGTAGGCTCGTATATAGTAAGTAGTATTGGCTGTAAGCCCAGTAATGTTTGATGTAAATGTTCCGGCACCTGAACCATTAGTAGTTTTGCTATCGTCAATGGTCGGGTTGCCAGTGGTGTTCCAGCAAACGCCACGAGCAGTAACAGAAGACCCCCCATCGGAAGTAACATTCCCTCCACTAGTAGCAGTGGTTTGAGTAATATTTGAAGTTTTAGTTGTAGTTACTGAGGGAACAGTTAGTCCCTGGCTTGTTTTAAGCTGAACCAAATTCCCATAACCTGTTCCCTTGGTATTAGTAGCATAGGCTCGGACATAATAGGCTGTATTAGCAGTAAGCCCCGTAATGTTTGATGTAAATGTTCCGGTGCCTGTACCTGTAGAGGATTTGTTATCTGTAATAGTTGGGGTTCCTGTGGTGTTCCAGCAAATGCCACGTTCGGTAACCGAAGAACCTCCGTCGGAAGTTACATTGCCGCCACTTGTTACGGAGGTTTGACTAATATTGGTGGTGCTTATTGTTGTAATTCTAGGTAGCGATGCCTTTGTTTCATCATTTTTAATACATCGAACAGAGTAGCCATAGTATTTATTCATGTCTAATCTTTCAACATTGCTACTACCTGTGACCATGAACCTATTCCATACAACTGAAGGAGCAGCTTGTGATGTTGTTGTGCTCCACCATTTTCCATATGACCCAATATGTATGAAAGTTTCATCTAATCTGCGCTCACCTCCTGGGAGAGCAGAGAAACCGGTTTCATTAGTAGCTCCTTCATTTTGACCATACCATAGCTTTGATGCTGATTCTTTTAATTTGTCTCCGGCGATACTATCGCCACCAAGATATGTTATTAATTGAACCCATTCAGCATCGCTTGGCATATGCCAACCAGAGGGGCATGCTCCTTGAATATTGCTGGGGTTAGTTTTGCTGCTTGAAGAACCGGCCATTGCTGCCGGCCAATTGTATAAAACGCCATAAGTAGCATAATTGTCAGTAGCTTTAGCTTCGGCTACATTATTCCCATAGTAATCATAGACATAAAAATAAGGTACTTCATCAGACCAAACAGTTGGTCCTACAACATTTGGTAAATACTTTAAATTTTCTGCCATCCAAATTTGGTTACCTATGCTTACTGTAAGATAAGTATTGCCATCTCGTGGATCGGTAAAAGAAGCTTCTTGCCGTGAACGTGTTTTGAAACTTACTTGTGGACCGTATGCTGTGCCTTTGCTGTTTGTAGCGTAAGCTCGTACGAAGTAAGTTGTATTTTCAGAAAGCCCTGATATGCCCGAAGTAAATGATCCGGCACCTGAGCCGTTAGTTGTTTTGTTGTTGGCAATGGTTGGGTTACCTGAGGTATTCCAGCAAATGCCTCGAGTGGTAATGGCAGCAAAGCCATCGGAAGTAATATTTCCGCCACCAGTGGCAGTGGTTGGATTAATGTTAGTGATATTTGTTGTTGTCATCGTAGGTAAGGTTTGTTCAATAGTTTTAAATACTATTTTATCAAGCCAGCCACAATCTTCTCCGTAACTACCATAATAATCTTTCTCATAACACCATTTTAAAGTGTGGTTACCCTCGGGTATTACATATTCTACTAATTGCCAGTCAATAATGCCTGAGATTTTATCTTTTTGGGTAGTTCCAATGTAAAAATTCAGTTTGTCGCTACCACTTACAGATGAAACTTTCCAATAAAAGCTTAGATTACCCGGGCCTGTTACAGTTGTCTCCAGCGTGCTTTGCTGATTATTGCTTATTTGTCCGCTTTGTGCTGCAGATTCACCATAATAACTTTCTGTCGTTAGTGAAAACCAATCGGCATTGCCACTATGGGTAAAAGTCAGATTGCAATTTTCTAGCGCTTCGCAAAGTGGCATCGGTTCTGATGCAATAAAGCTTTTTTCGTCTCCATATGCAGTTCCCTTACTATTTGTTGCGTAAGCTCGTACGTAGTAGGTAGTGTTATCCTTAAGCCCTGTTATGCTCGATGTAAATGTACCTGCTCCTGTACCATTTATTGTTTTGCTGTCGGCAATGGTTGGGTTGCCGGTTGTGTTCCAGCATACACCTCGGGCTGTAACGATAAACCCTCCATAGGCGGTAACATTACCACCACTAATGGCTGTGGCTTTGGTTATGTGGGTTGTGTTAGTTGTGATAACTGTTGGTATAGTTTCAGTATGCTTAAGGCAGCGAACAGAGAGCCCGTCCTTCCGATCGAAAGAGCCAATGGTAGCATAGCCACTGGAGATCTCAAGATTCCGTTCAGACCCTTGTGAAGCATCCGACCAATAATAGCCTGTTCTGCCAACCTCGGTTAGCAGCGACCCATTGAAGTAACGGCCACCAGCAAGGGGCAACTTCAAGGGCGAAGCAAAGGCACCAGCCACATTTTGGCTGTCCCAACTGAGTCGCTCAAATTCCCATTCTTCTGCTGTAGGTAAACGATATCCGACTGGACAGGGGTTGTTAAAGCCATTTACACCTTGCCATAGGTTGGTGTTTTTCGGGCTACGCCAATCCCAACCAGAACTATATATGAAATTTCCATGTCCGGGTGTATCGGTACTACTGACTGTTGGGGTGGTGGGTGAATTGCGTTTTTGGTGGCCATCGGCGGCTCTACCCCACTGATATAGATCACCATAAGCTTCGGCATCAGTACTGCTGGTGGCTGCACGGCTTGCACCCAGGTTGCGGTCCATCCATGTGATTCCAGAAGCGGGGTTAATAACATCAACCACTGCGGTTTGGGTGTCACGTTGCCCCCATTCCTCACCTTTATCTAAGGTTGTAAAAGATATTTGCTCTCCATAGGCAGTACCCACATTGTTAGTGGCATATGCACGTACATAGTAGGTAGTATTGGGCTGAAGACCTACAATAGCACTCACCCATCTACCGGATTTGGGACCATCTGATGTCTTGTTATCTAATATGGATGGATTTCCGGTAGTATTCCAACAAACACCTCGTAAATTAACGGTTGCTCCTCCATCGGATACAATATCTCCTCCACTTGTAGCAGTAGTTTGAGTAATGTTGGTTATGTATGTAGTGCTAAGTGATGGTGTTGAAACTGAAGTTTCAGAATCCTTAATGCAACGAACAGATAATCCGTAGTACCGATACTTGTTAGCCGTGTTTGCACTGCTATTATTGAAGAACAGGTGTTTGGAGGTAGTTGATTCAGCAGTGCTAGACCAATATGAGCCAAAAGAGCCAGTGCCCCCAGATTGGCGGTCATTAGCTGGAGTTAACTTCAAGGGTGAATTAAAAGCCCCGTCCTCATTGTTGCTGACCCAGCTAAGGCGTTCGGCATCCCATTCGGCTTGCGTAGGTAATCGATATCCTCTTGGGCAAGGGTTGTTTACTCCATTAACTCCTTGCCAAAAATTGTTGTTCCTCGGGATAACCCAATTACCATCTGAATATTCATTGCTTGATATATAATAGCCATGCTCTGGGACATCAGTATAACTAATCATTGAGGTACGTAGGGAATTTCTTTTTTGGTGACCGTCTGCAGCACGGCCCCACTGGTATAGGTCGCCATGGGCTAAACTATCGGGACGGCTGGTGGCGGGACGGCTGGCACCAAGGTTGCGGTCCATCCATGTTTTGCCGGTGGCGGGGTTGGTAACATCGACTATTGCGGTTTGAATATCTTTGCCATCGTTGTTGTTATTTGTTATGAACTCTACTTGCTGCCCGTAAGCTATGCCCTTGCGGTTGGTGGCGTAAGCCCGTACATAGTAGGTGGTATTTACAGTAAGCCCCGTTATGATCGATGTAAATGCTCCGATTCCAGAACCGTTGCTTATTATGTTGTCAGCTATTGTAGGATTTCCAGCTGTGTTCCAGCAAACGCCACGGGCAGTAACACTTGCAAATCCCGAGAATGTTACTTCGCCACCAAAGCTTGCACTAGTTGAACCAATATTTGTATTTTTTTTATTAGTTGCAGTTGTAACTGTTGGCAAGGTTGGCTTTGTTGAATCCCCTATGGTTAAAACTATTTTATCTATTCTACCACAATCTTCTCCATTACTCGCATACTGATCCTTTACATAATTCCATGTTATTGTGTGATTTCCCTCAGGGATTATGAATTCTTTTAATTGCCAATCAACATTACCCGAAATACTATCTTTTAAGGTATTTCCAATGTAAAACTTCAGTTTGTCGTAGTCGCTTTCAGATGAAACTTTCCAATAAAAACTTATAGCACCTGGTCCTGTTACAATTGTATTCAGTGTGCTTTCCTGGTTGTGGCTTATTTGTCCGCTTTGTGCTGAAGAACCGCCAAAATAACTTACTGCTGTTTGTGGAAACCATTCGGCATTACCACTATGTGTGAAAGAAAGATTGCAATTATCGAGGGCGTTGCAAAGTGAAATGAATCCTGATGTTGTAAAGCTTTTTTGTTCACCATAGGCTGTACCCTGGCTATTGGTTGCATAAGCACGTACACAGTAGGTGGTATTGGCTATAAGCCCTGTAATGTTTGATGTAAATGTTCCAGTACCTAAACCTTCTGTTGTTTTGTTATTAAAAATTGTTGGGCTGCCAGTAGTATTCCAACAAATGCCACGAGCGATAACAAAAGCACCGCCATCGGAAGTAACGTTACCTCCACCAGTAGCATTGGTTTGTGTAATATTTGAAGCGTTATCTGTAGTTATTGTGGGAAGAGTTAACTCCTGCCTTGTTTTAAACTGTACCACATTCCCATAACCTGTTCCCTTGCTATTAGTAGCATAGGCTCTAACATAATAGGTTGTATTAGCTGTAAGCCCAGTAATGTCCGAAGTAAATGTTCCAGTACCAGTACCTGTAGCGGATTTATTATCTGCAATTGTTGGATTGCTGGTGGTGTTCCAGCATACCCCTCGGGCGGTAATGGCAGATCCACCATCAATAGTAACGTTGCCACCACTTGTTGCTGTAGTTTGGGTAATGCTGGAAATGCTTGTAGTTGTTACCGCGGGAACTGTTTGTGACTGACTTGTTATAAACTGTACTACATTGCCATACGCTGTACCCTGAATATTGGTAGCATAAGCACGCACATAATAGGTAGCATGTTCAAGCCCGCTTAGTTCCGCACTATAACTGCCGATTGTTCCTTCAACTACAATTTTGTTATCACCAATGCCTGGGTTATTGTTAGTAGAACTCCAGTAAAAGCCTCGTTCGGTAATGGGGCTATTGCCATCTGTTATAACATTGCCGTTAAGGGTGGCCGAGTTGTACTGTATGTTTGTTGCTTCGAGGGTTTCAACCTCGGGTGCTGTTTGTGCTTTGAGCGGGAAAACAAGGGTTTTGTTTTCGTTAGCAATCATTTCAACAGGCTGTGCAATATACCCTTCTTTGAAAACCGAGACTTTTACATTGTCGCCTTTTTCGGTGCCTGAACCAGTGAGGGTATAAACCGGTCCGCTTTTTAACGGCACGGGTGCGCCGGTTTGTGTGGCTATGTTCAAGCTTCCCATGGCTTTTGCTCCGGTGGCTTTAAAGCTACGGGTTTCCTGGGGCGTCGATATGGTGAGAAAGTATACTCCTGTTAAGCCAATTTCAAGCTCAACCATACTCCCGTTCTCGAGGATCTGGTTTTCTTTGAGCGCCAAACGCTGCCCGTTGATGTTGTGCAGGCTTATGT
>JAAYAG010000104.1 GCA_012719495.1 Bacteroidales bacterium | reverse complement strand
TTTTACTTTTTATTTTCCAGCCAAAATTAGAAGATATTCTCTGGATAAAAAATGAGTGTCGGAAAAGAAAAAACGGGTTACCGGAATTTTTTATAATTTCAACGCACAAAAACGGGGATTTTTCCGCAGAATGATTACCAAATTCAATTCTACGGAAATTTTATTGGGATAAATATAATTGATTATGAAAACGTTATTGGAATTATTCGAAGCCAGTGTAGAGAAATTCTCTGGCAATGTACTCCTATGGGAAAAAGTGAATGGTAAGTATACAGGGTTCACCTATCGGCAAATTCAGGATGAAGTGTACCGCTTTGGTGCAGGACTAATGGCCTTGGGAATTGAAAAAGGAGACCGGATTGGTTTACTTGCCGAAGGCCGGGTTGACTGGCTGGTTTCGGAGTTGGGTATGTTTTATGCAGGTGCAGTAAATGTGCCATTATCGGTAAAACTCGATGCTGGTTTTGAAATCGCGTTCCGGCTGAACCATTCGGGAGCACGTATGGTCATTGCGTCATGGACCCAAGTGAAAAAACTGGAAGAAATAAAAGATACAACACCCGAAATTGAAAAGATAATCTACCTTGACTCGATGCAAGAACAGGCAGCGCATCGAATCAGTTTTAATGAAATAAAAGAGTTGGGAAGTGCATTTTTGGCACAACCCGAAAACAAAAAACGCTTCGAGGAACGATGGAAATCGGTTGAAGCAGACGACTTAGCGAACATTTCGTACACTTCGGGCACCACTGCCGACCCAAAAGGAATTATGCTCACACAGCAGAACTATGCTGAAAACACCCGTCAGTCAAACACGCTGATGACCATCACTCCTGAGTTTAAAACCTTGACTATATTGCCTTGGGACCACTCGTTTGCCCACACGGCATGCCTATACTGCTTCATGTATAACGGAGCCAGCATTGCGTGTCAGGAAATTGGGAAAACAGCCCTTGAAACGTTGAAAAATATTCCAAAAAACATTAATGAAATAAAACCCGACCTTATGATGAGTGTTCCTGCGCTATCAAAGGCTTTCAGGAAAAACATAGAATCGGGCATTAGAGCCAAAGGACCAACCACCGAGAAACTTTTCAACATGGGGCTAAAAATTTCGTACAGCTATAACGCACTGGGATTCAACAGAGGAAAAGGATTTAGAATGCTGCTAAAACCACTTTACACCATGTTCGACAAGATATTATTCAGTAAAGTAAGAGCAAATTTTGGCGGTAACCTCAAGTTTTTTATCGGCGGCGGAGCGTTGCTCGACATTGAACTTCAACGATTTTTTGCGGCTATCGGAATTCCGGTAATGCAAGGCTACGGACTTTCTGAAGCTTCACCTGTTATTTCGTCGAACGCGCTTCACGCCTACAAATTTGGCTCGTCGGGGCGTTTAGTAAAATACATGGAATTAAAGATTTGCGACTATAACGGCAACGAATTGCCTCGCGGGCAAAAAGGTGAAATAGTGATTAAGGGCGGAAATGTAATGAAAGGATACTGGCGCAATGAAAAAGCCACCGCCGAAACAATAAAAGACGGGTGGCTGTATACCGGTGACATGGGATACTTGGACAAGGATGATTTCCTTGTTGTATTGGGGCGTTTCAAGAGTTTGCTAATATCGAGCGACGGTGAAAAATTCAGTCCCGAAGGAATTGAAGAATCGCTGGTTGACCAATCGCCGTTTATCGAACAATGCATGCTCTACAATAACCAAAACCCTTACACCTCTGGGATGATTGTACCCAACATAGCAGCCATAAACCGAGAACTTGAGAAAAAAGGCATTCAACCCGGGATAAATGGCAGCGACAAAGCTACCCTCGAAATTATTCAGCAAGAGATAGATGCCTATAAAACTGGTGGTAAATATGCGGGCATGTTTCCCGAACGTTGGTTGCCTGCCACCTGGGTGCTGGTCCCCGAATCGTTCAATGAACAAAACCACCTGATGAACTCGACCATGAAAATAGTGCGGGGTAAAATTGTAGACTATTTTGCCGACGAACTAAAATTCCTGTATTCGCCCGAAGCAAAAAATATCCACAACAAAATGAATATTAAAGCATTGTCTATGTGGAATAATAAATAATGAAAAAGAAAGAGTCCGCTAAACAAGTTCGTTTAGCGGACTCTTCAATATCTCAATAAAACAGATCACTTATTTACGCATTAACCCAGAGTAATTCTCCGTCGTCAGCATTTTGCAAGCTCACCCGAAGAGAAAGTAATGTATCGAAATAAAAGCTATCACCGGGCAAAAGCTGATATTCAACTTCATCGAGAAAGAACTGAAATTCACCGTTTAACACATAGCAAAAAACCTGACCTTTAAGGTTTGCAAAAAGCCCGTCAATTGAAGAACCAGATACAAAACGCAACAGATATGTTTCCATGTTTTTCTGCTGGTCGAGATTCGACAACAGATACATTTCAGTTCCGTCGGTACTTTTTTCGACAAACTTCATGTCAGCCTTAGCGATCAGAGGATTCTGCGAGAGGTTCTCAAACTCTCCGATTAATTCCCCCACAGTAGTATTCAGGCTAATTGCAATGTGTTTTAATGTCACAATCGACGGTGTCGCCTTTGCCTTTTCGATTTGCGACAAAGCGCTGGGGCTTATCCCCACACGCCTTGCCAAATCGTTAAGCTGTATATGCTGAAGCTCACGCTTCTTCTTAATTCTTTCACCCAATCGCTTCACAATCAGTCAATTTACATATTACTTCACAATCAGGTTTTCGTACTCTTCAACCGAAGCATCATTTAGGCATGCCTCAATGATTTTCTTTCCGAGCGGCGAAATTCCCTCCACATTAAACTTGCTTACTTCACGCTTGAAAAAATCGGAAAGAATCCGATAGCCTTCATCGTATCCCTCGATGCCTACTTCGGGTTGTTTATAAACCTGTAAGAAGCGAGAAGGAATTTTTGCTCCTTCTATGGTAAGAAAATTCAACTCGTAGCCCAATAATGCTCCACGGGCAGGCTGATATTGTTCAGGACGCAACATGGCATTTCCCCTCCGCGCAAGATATTCACGCATAAGCAATTGGGGTTTAAATCCAACTTTCCATACGCCTACATATTGATTAGGGGTAAGAACGTAGCGCATGCGATGAGTGGTTACAATTTGTTCAAGCAGTAAGTTTGCATGTTTCACCATAAGCCCGGTAGCAAATGGCCAGTATGAACCAACCCCTTCCGACTCCATGCCTCCAGAACTTACGATGCTTGGATTTGCGTGTCCTCTGGGTGAAACCAAGCGCCACAACCATGCCAATGCAGGTGGCAAAAGATGAAAAAGCCCAAATATTCCATAGGAAGGTGCTTCGGCCGAACAAGGTGGGGTGCGTACCCCAAAGCTACGAACATCAACGGTTACGGGTTTACCAATTACGCCGGGAACGATATCACGGGGCAAAATAACCCGAGGATTAGGACACTTTTTACCAGGAGTATCTTCGGTGTGGTCCCAAACAAGGGCAGTTGCCCCTGGGGTACTTTCAATATTAAGAAAAAGCAGCGGACGAGGTGGCTTCAACGTAATCTGTTCAAGAAATGGATCGTCACCATATTTGTTTATTGAGTCAACCCTAATAAACCATGCATTTTCAGCATCGAGAACCCTTAGTTTACCATTGTCTTTTTGAATAGAGGGGTGACAAAGAGCCATATCGTCGGTTACAGGATTAAAAGAGCATAGCAGTGGGATATTTATGAGTCTCCTTTCGCCAGTGATGCTGTTTTCACCAATCATAATTTGCCCATTTGGTTCACGTACCACGTGTTGCAACATTTCACTTTTGCCACCTCCACTCGCTCCCTCGTGCATAAAAGTCGTAGTATTATCGTAAGGACTAACCACCTGTACTGTACTGCAGTGAGCAGTTATCCAATCTTCCTTCTCACCTTGGTTCAGTAAAACGCCATATAGCCCTTTCTTTGCACTAGGGCCAGGATAAAGGTTATATGAAAACAACTCATGAACATTAGTTGTGCGATTGTGTACAACAATTTGTTTACCATTGAAATGTGTATGACGGAAAGGCGGTGCAACATAAATTACCGATTTAATTTCGAACCCTTCAGGCAATTCGTCAACTGAAACAATTTGTTGCAACATGGAAAGCCCCAGTGCAAAAAAACCGGCATTTGCAGGAGCAACTGCAACTCCACCAGCACCAATACCTTCGCGCCCAGCAAAGAAAAAAAACAGGGCTAGCTCTTGCTTTTTTAGCCAATCGAACGTTTCGCTGCGAAGTGCGCTAAAATCATATCCAAAACGATCGGAAAACCGTTCTTTGTCGGTAGGAAAATTATCGGCAATAACCATTGTGTCTGGGTCTCGACGGCGCATGTAGGCCTCGGTGTAGTTAGCCGAAATTCCATTTTTTACCCGGTGGACCACAGCTTCGGTGTACAAGCCCTTACCTTCAACCTGATAAGCAACTTCGAATGTGTTGTTCTCGCGTCCCCCGGTAGAAGCGTCTGCAAGTTCGTCGGTTGTGTTGAAAATCGTTATTTTTTTGCTGTTTGATGCTAGATCAATAAGCCCTGCCGGCAACTGAATTCCCTTCGCGCGGCAAATGTCAGTTAATTTCTCCATACTACTTTTTTTTGTGTTAAGCTAAACGTTCTTTCAGTTATTCTTCCTCCTTTTGAACGATTAACAATGCAATAATAGTTAAGTGTTTCTTCATTTTTTAATTTCTGCTTAATTATTTTTTAAATATTAACGTAAAGCAAACATTTCGGTATAAAGACGGAAGGAAGGTTAGCAAGCACCAATTCAAGACATGAAAGAAAAGAAGTTAAAAAAGCTACAAAAGTGTCATTATATAAAAGCAACGACAAAATCCGAAAGAAATAGAAGACCCTAAGAGGCTAAATCACTTCATTTTAACATAGTAATACGATTTTCTTTCGTAACGGTCGTCGAAGGTAAAAACCGGAAAAGGTTTTTGCTTAAAAAGAAAAGCTACAATAGCCACATCTCCAACACAAAAGAGCAAATGCAAAAGAGCGACTGTTAATCCACCCAAAGAGAATAAAAGAGAAGATGAAAAAAAGAAAAGAAGGGCTCCAAGCAATGAAACGATGAAAAAAGGGGCAAGTCCAACAATGGTCATTTCGCGGCGGCTAAGCACCTCACGATGCGTTTCGGTATAGAACATAAATTTGCGCCAAAGAACGCCAAAGCCGATATTCCGTTTTCCAAACAAATAGAAAAACGCAGCATGAATAAGCTCGTGTATGACAATGAGAACAGTAAAAGAAAAAAGAAATGACAGCGCCATAATTTTTAATTCATCTCCAAATTTGCCATTAGAAATAAAACCAAAACAATAATAACCAACCAGGATACCCAAACCACAAAAACCTAAAACCTGCAACACGCTATAAATCAACATGAGTGGGTTTTTCAATTCGATATGACTTACAATAAACGCTTTAAGATCGTCGTAACCAATTGCTGCAATTAACTTAAAATAATCGCTGTTTTCCAAATCAGCAACTGTTACTCTATTTTTTCTACACATAATAACTTCAACGAAAAGTCACAATAACTGGCAAAATCAAACTTATTCCCGCTTCATCAACAAACTAAAAAGCATTTTCAAATCGATCAGCCCGATAAAAAATGCCAGGAGTGCTGCTACCACCAACAAAAGCAGGTATCCAACAAGTGCATTCCCAATAAAAGTACTAAGATACCCCAGTAAAACTAGCAACACGGAAAAAGCCAACACCTTACCGACCAGATTCCAACGTAATTTAAACCGAAATACCTTTACTGCAATAAACACCTGAGCCGCCGCAGTAAAGCCCTGAGTGAATAAACTCACCCATGCCGCACCTTGGGCAAAAAAAATGGGGATCATTATAAGGTTAAGAGAAATATTAAGGATCATTCCCACCGAAGCCATAATATTAAGTTCTTTTAAGCTTCCGTTGGCCGTAAGCAAGGTGCCGAAAATATAGGTAGTAGAAATTGGGATGAAGCAAAACATCAAAGTTGCAAAAAGTGGTGCTGATTCGGCAACAAACTCATATCCCATCCAATCCATAATTTCAACTTGATAGAAGAAAGACGAAACCGCAATGGAAAGAGAAAGAAAAATAATAAGGGAAAAAGAGAAAGAAACCATCTCGCCCAACGACTGTTTCATTTTGATCATCCGGGAGAAAATAGGCAACAACATTCCGGCAAACAATACCCCGAACATTGAAACAGCATCGAGGAGTCTGAAACCGTGTGCGTATAGATAAATCTGGTGCAGACTTTCCTCATAAGGCAACAGCAACTCGATAAGTACAGAATCGAAGCGGTTATAAAAAGCCATAAGCAAAATAAGTATGGCATAAGGGAAGGTCTTTTTCAGAAAAACTATACTAAACTTAGGATTGAAAACGATTTTAATTTTTCCTGCCTTTTTCAGAACAATAAGGAAAATCACCAGGGCTGCAAGCACATACGAAAATGTTTGAACGTACACAAACCATTCGATACGGAAAGGCTGATCTGATATATTGGTAAAGAGTAATATTCCACAAAAGGCTATCATAAAAACACGGTCGAGAACCGACACCAAGCTATCCAACGTAAATAGATGCAACGCAGTAAGATTCGATCTCAGATACTGAATCAATTGCAATAAAAACTGATTGATAATCAAGAAATAAAGCAAATGAAACTGAACACTGTTATAGCCGAACAAAAGCCCAAGCACAATACACACCACTGCATATAGTAGCGCAAGCATGAACTTAATACCCATAATATTACCCAAGTGTTTAGGTAACAACTGATTGTACCGGGCAATATTCCGGTTATTGTAATTTGTTATCCCTAAATCGAGTAAAATATTGAGAGTTTGAGAAAATGCAAGCAAGGAATAGTAAAGCCCATAGGCATCGCCAGTGACTACCTGAACTGTTCTGTCGATTCCAAACAACCAGAATGGCTTAACCAGAACATTTATTGTAAGTAAAAGAATTAGGTTAGAAAAAAACTTCCTTTTCAAAACTACTAATTTTTATGCGCGTAAAGTAACAATCTTTATCGCTTATTTGCAATGAAAAAACAACGGGGAAAATTGAAAAACAAAACCTGCAATCGTGCACCAGCCAATAAATTTAACGAAGAAAAGCAAAAAGAATGTGAACAAATACAGGTAAAAATTGAAAAGAGAATCGATTTCACTATTTTTGTTTCATGAGAATTGCTGTAAACACACAACATTTACTTAAAGATAATTTGGAAGGGATTGGTTGGTTCGCGCACGAAACTTTGCGCAGAATTGTACACAATAACCCCGGCCACGAATTCCTTTTCATATTCGATCGAAAATGGGACGAAAGTTTTCTTTACGGCCCCAATGTAATCCCGATATCTACTGCCATTCCCTCGCGCCATCCTGTTTTATGGTATTGGCATTATCAGGTTGATGTTCCTAAAATCTTGAAAAAATATAAACCCCAGTTATTCTTTTCTCCCGATGGTTGGATTTCGCTCAACACAAATATCCCCACAGTAACTACCATTCACGACATCAACTTTGTGCACCGCCCGGGCGATTTGCCCTATCTGGTGAAAAAATATTACAATTACTATTTCCCAAAGTTTGCCCATTTTTCGAAGCGGATTGTAACCGTTTCAGAATATAGCAAAGCCGACATTGCAAACACTTACAAAATCTCCCCGTCAAAAATAGACGTAGCATACAACGGGTGCAATCAGCGGTTCAGGGAAAGCACCGAAGAAGTAAAAGAACTGGTCAAAAAACGTTTCACCAATAAACATCCTTACTTTATATACGTTGGCTCATTAAACCCAAGAAAAAATATATTGGGGTTGCTCACTGCCTATGAAAATTTCAGAAAGAATTCGTTAATGCCATATAAATTGGTACTCGCAGGCAAACCGATGTGGGAAAACTCAACAATAAATGCCAAAATTAGCAGTATGACTTACGCTTCGGATGTAATTTTTACCGGGCGTGTTTCCGACGAAGTGATGCAACTCCTGCTCTCATCATCAGAAGCATTGGTTATGCCTTCATTTTTCGAAGGCTTTGGAATTCCTGTTGTTGAAGCTATGTATTGCGAAACGCCAGTAATTTGTTCTAATGTAACATCTCTACCAGAAGTTGCAGGCGATGCTGCACTATTTATCGACCCGAACAAACCAGATACAATAGAAAAGGCCATGCACCAAATTGCCAATAGCAACAGCCTCAGGGAAGAGTTGATCGCCAAAGGTCGTCTACAACGCGAAAAATTTAGTTGGGACAATACAGCTACTTTGGTCTGGCAATCAATAGAGAAGACGATTTTACTATGAACAATCTGCTAAAATCGAACTTTTCAGGCAAACAATATGAAGCCGGATGCGATGAAGCCGGACGAGGTTGCCTTGCCGGACCCGTATTTGCAGCAGCAGTAATTCTGCCAACGCACTATGAACTGCCAATGTTGAACGACTCGAAGCAGCTTACCGAAAAAATACGTTATGAACTTAGGCCTATTATAGAAAAAGAAGCAATTGCCTGGGCAATAGGCATTGTTACCAATGAAGAAATCGACAAGATAAACATACTCAATGCGTCGTATCTTGCAATGCACCGGGCAATAGATCAACTAAATACAACTCCAGAACATTTAATTATCGACGGTAACCGCTTTAACCCTTACAAAAAGGTACCACATACTTGCATAGTAAAAGGCGATGCCAAATACTTATCGATAGCTGCAGCCTCGGTGCTTGCCAAAACGTACAGAGACGATTACATGCTACGGATCGACATTGAATACCCTTATTATCAATGGAAAAAAAACAAAGGCTACCCCACTACCGAACATCGTGCTGCAATTGCCCAGCATGGCGACACCCCACACCATCGAAAAACTTTTCAGCTATTGCCTGCACCAAAGCAACTTTCGTTGAACCTCTAACAGATCTCATTCAAATAAATAATCAATCGCGATCAACCAAATGAGTAATACATTTGTTTAGAAACATTTAATAAAAACAGTGCATTTTTTACCGGTTAGAATCAGTTTCTAATCGCTATTTTTTTTACCATTGCAATACAAAGAAGAAAACGACAAAGAATTTAGTATACAATTACACGACAATTTTATGAAAATCAAAACATTCATTATTGCTACGACTGCCATATTTACGCTCTCGCAGGCAAAAGCCGACGAAGGAATGTGGCTACCCGCTTTCCTGTCGCAGGTTAACATTGAAAAAATGCAGAAAATGGGGCTTGAGCTCACGGCAACAGACATTTATAACATCAACAATGCCAGCCTCAAAGACGCCGTTGTGGTACTCGACGGGGGCTCATGCACCGGAGAATTGGTTTCGCCCGAAGGACTTTTCCTGACCAACCACCATTGTGGCTATGGTGAAATACAAAGTCATTCAACCCCGGAAAATAACATTTTAAAAAATGGATTTTGGGCAGCTAGCTACAAAGAAGAGCTCGCAAACCCAGGAAAAACAGTTTCATTCCTCATTCGTGTTGAAGACGTTACAGAAACAATAAATGCCTCATTAAATATTAACATGGACGAGGACATAAGACTCGACAGCATCGAAGCCGTTTCGTCGAGACTTGAGGCAAAAGCTATTGAAGGAAACCATTACGAAGCTGTTGTAAAAGATCTTTATGAATCGAACCGTTTTTATCTATTTGTCACGGAAACTTTTCGCGATGTAAGGCTCGTTGCGACACCGCCACATTTCATTGGCAAATTTGGAGGCGACACCGATAACTGGATGTGGCCAAGGCACACCGGCGACTTCTCAATATTTCGCATTTATACTGCCCCCGATGGGTCGCCTGCCGACTACTCGGCAGATAATATTCCACTGAAACCCAGACATTATTTGCCGGTATCGATTAAAGGATACAAAAATGGTGACTTTGCCATGGTTATGGGTTACCCCGGATCGACCAACAGATACCTCACATCAGACGGAGTGAATTACACCATGAACATTGTAAACAATTCCCGCATTACTGCCCGAAAAGAGAAGCTCGACATCATGGGCAACTATATGGCCACCAGCGATGAAGCCAACATTAAATATGCCAGCAAATATGCACGAAGTTCCAATTACTATAAATATAGTATTGGGCAAAACCGAGGATTAAAAAGACTCGATGTTGTAGAGAAAAAGAGAGCGACCGAAGAAAAGTTCAACCAATGGGTTAATGCCGATGAAAGCAGAAAAGCCCGCTACGGAGAGGTCTCAGCGTTGCTAAAAGACGGCTACCAAAACCTTGAAGACGACGAAGCGCGCCAATATCTAATTGAAACCTTGCTGCGCGGCCCTGAAATATTCGCTTTTACCGAAAAATTCATGACCCTCAATACTATGCTAAAAGCCAACAATAAAGAACAAAAAAACGAAGAAGAAATAAGTTCTCTCAAAGAAATAGCCAGTAACTATTTTAAGGATTACGATCAGGAAACCGACAAAAAAATAACAGCATCGTTAGCAAAGATATACGCAAAAGAAACTGCAGCCATATACCATCCGCTATTTTTTAAAACCATTGAAGACAAATACAAAGGCAACTTTGAAAAATGGGCTGAAGATCTTTTCAAAAAAAGCCTCTTCGACAATGAAGACCGTGTTTATGCTTTTCTAGAAAATCCTAAATCGAAAGTATTGGCCAACGATCCAGTACTTGTAGCAACCCAACAATTGTACGATGTGTTAAGGAAAATCAGAAAAGAAAACGAATCGGATTCAAAAAAACTAGACAAAGGGTACCGGCTTTACCTTGAAGGCCTCATGGAAATGGAGCCCGACAAACAATTTTATCCCAATGCCAATTCAACCATGCGCCTTACCTACGGAAAGGTTGGCGATTATAACCCGGCCGATGCTGTTCACTATAATTACTATACCACCCTTGATGGGTATATTGAAAAGGAAATACCCGGAGACCGCGAATTCGATGTTTGGCCAAAACTAAAAGAAATGTACGAAGCTAAAGATTACGGACAATATGCAGACAACGACGGAACATTGCACACATGTTTCATCACGAATAACGACATTACAGGAGGAAACTCTGGCAGTCCGGTCATCAATGGCAAAGGCGAACTAATTGGCATCGCATTCGATGGAAACTGGGAAGCAATGAGCGGAGATATTGCTTTCGAAACAGACTACCAGAAGTGTATCAATGTCGACATTCGTTTTGTTCTTTGGACCATCGATAAATTTGCAGGAGCGACACATTTGATCAACGAAATGAAAGTTGTGAAATAATCTATGCAACTTTTTAATAAATTTGCCTGCCACAAAATGCGGGCAAATTTATTAACCTTTTGAAACGCGAATGTCGCACAAAGTCATTATTTATACCGATGGAGCCGCAAGCGGAAATCCTGGCCCAGGCGGCTATGGCGTTGTCATGATGTCGGGCATTCACCGCAAAGAACTATCACAAGGATACCAACTTACGACAAACAACAGGATGGAACTTCTTGCAGTTATCGTAGCCTTAGAAGCGTTGAAAACAGAGAACTGTGAAGTAACCATTTTTACCGATTCAAAATATGTTTCGGATGCTGTAACTAAAGGATGGCTCTTTTCGTGGGTGAAAAAAGGGTTCAAAGACAAAAAAAACCCTGATTTGTGGACGCGCTTCCTTGAGAGCTACAAAAAGCACAAGATCAATTTTATATGGATTAAAGGACACGCCAATAACCCCGAAAATGAACGGTGCGACCAACTTGCAGTTGAAGCCTCAAAAAAACCTGCATTAATGAAAGACACTGGCTACATTGCCAATTTATAACTATTTGTTATGCGATTATTGTACAATTTTGGAATCAAACTTTTTGTCCTGGCATTAAAGATTGCCTCGATTCGAAATAATAAAGCCAAACGCTGGGTTGAAGGCAGAAAAGGTCTTCTGAAAAAAATAAAAAAAGAGCAAAACCCCGGAGAAAAAGTTATTTGGGTACATTGTGCATCGCTGGGTGAGTTTGAGCAAGGACGGCCACTCATTGAAGAAATAAGGCGAAGGTTTCCTGAAAAGAAAATTCTTTTGACCTTCTTTTCACCATCAGGTTACGAAGTTCAAAAAAACTATCAAGGAGTCGAATACATATACTACCTCCCTGCCGACACCCGAAGAAATGCCCGCCGTTTCATAAAGTTTTGCAACCCCGAAATCGTGTTTTTCATTAAATATGAATATTGGTACAACTACCTTAGTATACTGAAAAAGAAAAAAATACCAACCTACTTTGTCTCAACCATTTTTAGAAAAGATCAACTATTTTTCAAAAAACGCGGCGGTTGGTACCGGAAGATGCTCAAGCTTGTCACTCATTTCTTTCTGCAAAATCAGGAATCGGCAGACTTATTACTTTCGCTCAAAATCACCAACTTTAGTATTACCGGAGATACACGCTTCGACCGAGTAGCCCACATACTTGAAAACGTAAAACCTGTACCATTGGTAGAAAAGTTTCTTAACGGGCAAAAAGCAATTATTGCCGGGAGCAGCTGGAAAGCAGAAGAAGCCTTATTGATGCAATATTACAGAATTAACCCTTCGCACAAATTAATAATTGTTCCTCACGAAGTTAACGAAGAAAACACCAAACGCATTTGCCAGCTTTTCGATAATAATATTGTAGTATACAGCAAGTTTAATTCAACCTACTCGCCCGACAAAAAAGTGATGATTGTTGATCAATATGGATTGTTAACATCAATTTATCAATATGGCTTTTTAGCCCTCATTGGTGGTGGTTTCGGAGCAGGAATCCACAACGTGCTCGAAGCAGCAACTTTCGGAATGCCTGTCATCTTTGGCCCAAACCACCAAAAATTCAAAGAAGCCATCGATATGACCGAGCTTCACTGCGCATTTACTGTCAATAACATTGAAGATTTCAACCCACTCCTAACCCATCTGCTAAAAAACCCAGCCTTATTGGTTGAACTTTCGCAAAAAGCATCGGAGTACGTAAAAGCAAACGTAGGGGCCACCAACAAAATCCT
This sequence comes from Bacteroidales bacterium, assembly GCA_012719495.1. GTDB lineage: Bacteria > Bacteroidota > Bacteroidia > Bacteroidales > Prolixibacteraceae > CAYMTR01. The sequence continues at coordinate 4,454 of JAAYAG010000104.1, read as the reverse complement.
CGACGCAGTTTTCGACAAGTAATTGTTAATTACTATTTCATTTTTTATACACAAAGGGCTTGACTTTTTCCTTTGAATTGCTTATGTATCTACACTACACTCTACCAATACGCATTCTTTCGGGGAAACTTTTTCACTTTTTCAAAGTATTAAAACATTGACATCCTGTATAGTTTACTCAAAAAGTTGAAAACTTCTTAATAACTTACAGTAAAAATGTTACCCAAAATAGGAAAGTCGACGTAATTTCGGTAACACAAAAATTAAGCAAATTAGAATATCGCAATACCCTATTAATTGAATGTTTACCCCTTTATCGAAAAAAGTTATGGAGCTTACAGACGTTGAAATTCAAACCGACAAGAAAAAAACCTACTCCTCAGATGAAGCATTTCAGGCATCGCTCAAATATTTCAAAGGCGATGAATTGGCCGCTCGCGTATGGGTCAATAAATACGCACTGAAAGATTCGCATGGTAATATCTATGAGCTCACCCCCGACGACATGCATTGGAGGCTGGCTCGCGAAATAGCCCGAATCGAGAACACCTATTCAAATCCTCTCACCGAAAAAGAGATTTATGAAGTTTTGAAAGACTTCAAATACATTGTTCCACAGGGAGGCCCAATGACTGGCATCGGAAACGAATACCAGGTAGCTTCACTGTCTAATTGCTTTGTTATTGGCAACGACGGCAACTCCGATTCATATGGTGGAATAATGAAAATTGACCAGGAGCAGGTTCAACTCATGAAACGCCGTGGAGGCGTTGGGCATGACCTATCACACATCAGACCCAAAGGTTCGCCTGTCCTTAACTCAGCACTAACTTCAACAGGGCTTGTTCCATTCATGGAACGCTTTTCAAATTCGACCCGCGAAGTAGCCCAAGATGGCCGTCGTGGAGCACTGATGCTTTCCGTACTAATAAAACACCCTGATGCAGAGCAGTTCATCGATGCAAAACTCGAACAAGGCAAAGTAACAGGGGCCAATATTTCGGTAAAAATCGATGATGATTTCATGCGATCGGTAGCCGAGAACCGAACATTCAAGCAAAACTACCCCACATACTCAAAAGAACCACTATTTGAAAAAGAGATTAATGCCCGCGAACTATGGCAAAAAATTGTGCACAATGCATGGAAATCGGCAGAACCTGGAATTCTTTTCTGGGACACAATTATAAGAGAATCATTGCCCGACTGCTATGCCGATTTGGGCTACCGCACGGTGTCGACAAATCCCTGCGGAGAAATACCACTTTGCCCATACGACAGTTGCAGGTTGTTGGCCATCAACCTCTATTCTTATGTAGAACAACCTTTCACAAAAGCTGCTCGCTTCAATTTCGATTTATTCAAGGAACATATCGGAATGGCTCAACGAATAATGGATGACATTATTGATCTTGAATTAGAAAAAATTGATGGTATTCTGAAGAAAATTGCAAGCGATCCTGAAAATGAAGAAATAAAAGCAACAGAATACAATCTCTGGAAAAATATTAGGAAAAAAGCAAAAGAAGGACGACGCACCGGAGTGGGCATTACCGCTGAAGGGGACATGCTTGCTGCATTAGGTTTGACCTATGGATCAGAAAATGCAATTGATTTTTCGGAAGAAATACACAAAACCGTTACCCTCGAAGCATATCGGTCATCAGTAAAAATGGCACAAGAACGCGGAAATTTTTCAATCTACGATGCGAATCGAGAAAAGAACAACCCATTCATACACAGGATAAAAGAAGCCGATCCTAAGCTTTATGAAGAAATGGTTCGTCACGGCCGTCGCAACATTGCACTGCTTACCATTGCCCCTACCGGGACAACCAGTCTAATGACCCAAACCACGTCAGGAATCGAACCGGTATTCCTTCCTGTATACAAACGACGCAGAAAAGTAAACCCAAACGACAAAGATGTTCAAGTAGATTTCATCGATGAATTAGGCGACAGCTGGGAAGAATATAGCGTATTCCATCATAAATTCCTTACATGGATGGAAGTAAACGGATACGAAACCAATAAACGCTATTCTCAGGAAGAACTTGATGAAATGGTGAAAAAATCGCCCTATTTTCAAGCAACTTCTAACGATGTTGATTGGCTTAATAAAGTACGCATGCAAGGCCGAATACAGAAATGGGTAGACCATTCTATAAGTGTAACCATCAATATGCCCGAAGATGTTACCGAAGACTTAGTGGATAAAGTTTATTTTGAAGCTTGGAAATCAGGCTGCAAAGGAGTAACGGTATACAGAGACGGCTCACGTTCCGGAGTATTAATTTCCGACAAAAAGAAAAAAACAGAAGAAGAACCAGCCCTGTCGGTATTCCCGACCAAGCGTCCAGAATGCCTCGAAGCCGATGTGGTAAGGTTTCAGAACAACCGTGAAAAATGGATCGCGTTCATTGGTCTTATCGACGGACGCCCATACGAAATATTCACCGGGCTAGCCGACGATGAAGAAGGACTCTTAATACCCCGTTCGGTAAACAAAGGCTATATTATTAAACAACGCGAAGGCGAAGAAACCCGGTACGACTTTCAGTATGTTAACAAGCGCGGTTACAAAACCACCATGGAAGGACTATCGTATAAATTCGACCCGATATTCTGGAACTATGCAAAACTTATTTCGGGAACGTTACGACACGGTATGCCTATTCACAAGATTGTTGAATTAGTATCGAGCCTTCAATTCCTTGACGATTCAATTAACACATGGAAAGCTGGTGTTGCCAGGGCGCTGAAAAAATACATACCTGACGGCACACGCGCCGAAGGCACAGAATGCGGTAATTGTGGTTCGACAAACCTGATTTACCAGGAAGGCTGTTTGACATGTAAAGATTGTGGCCATTCGAAATGTGGCTGATAAAATATCCGTAAAAAAAGAAAGAGGCAGTGTCATTTTGATACCGCCTCTTTCTTTTTTCAAACTATTATCTCCCAAAAACATTAAAATAAAAATCTATCTAAAATCAACTATCTTTGTACACAAAATGCAAACAAACTCTTAATAATTTTTAACTAGTAATGAGAACCTTTGTAATACTTATCGCAAGCATCCTGCTCCTAAACATAGACGCTATTGCACAACCATACTACACATATCCTGCAACCAAAACGAATACAGAACAAGCATTTATCCCTGAAAATGAATCTTTTGCAGACACCGCAAAAATTCGGATTGAACAAGAATGGAACCGTCATTTAATAATTAATTCAGATTCAAGGGTTGATACCTTATTGGAAATTCATAGAGAAGAAAACCTTCGAAAAGTTGGCCTTGATGGATTTCGCGTGCAAATCTTCCAAGGCACAAAAGAAGAAGCCTATCAAGTTAAAGGCCGGTTTATTTCTGCCCATGAAAATACCCGTGCATATGTTTCGTTCAATGCACCCGATTTTAGGGTTCGCGTTGGAGACTTCAGAACAAGAAGTGAAGCAATAAAGATAAAACAGGAAGTAAAAAACGAATATCCGGCAGCCTATGTCGTCGATGATTTCATAAGTTTTCCTGATTTGTATTCAGAAGAAATTATAAAGCACTAGTTTGTTGGGTATTAAATGAGTAAATTAATCAAGCACGAATGTTGAGTTGCCCTAATTCGAATCCTCAAGCCTCTAGAATATTACAAAGAAAAATACGGTACATGAATGTACGGGCTTAACAAGCTTTACCTTCTCATGGAAAAACAACAAAATCAAAGTCAAGATTAAGTAGGATTAGTATCACTTAAAATTGGCCATACTCCAGAAGAAGAATATCTCGATCGATACTGGTCGGTGAAAGAAAACCCGATTAAAGACATTTTTGACCATATTCGAAATCTCTATCAGAAGGTTGAAGAGAAAAATACAGAACTTTTTCCCGACACCTAATGGGCAAAAAAGAATCTTCCTTTTTTCGGAGAAGCTTAGGAGAAGCTTATCTGAGCCATTAACGATATAGTACTTTTGGCAGAAATAGGAAAAATTGCAGCATTTAGTGTCTCAATTTTACTGCTAAAAGAAACAAATAGAGAGCGTATAATCAGAGAAGTATGCCAGAAGTGCTATGAACAAAGAAATATGCACAAAGAAGAAATGGCTAACTTTTTTAAAGAAATTTACAAACCATTTCTGAAGAATAAAATACTTAACCTGTAGATTGCAATGCTCAGGTATAATTCATTTTCCAGACTGTCGAAAACTTACATAAAGCCTATCCAGATCACACCGGAGATTGGTATTTTACAGGTGACTAAGCAACCTCTGGAGGCAATAAAGTTGTGAATACATTAGCATATTCTCATCTTCTAGTCAAAATTTCGGATCAATTTAAAAAGTTGGGGGATTAAAAAAATAAGATGAGTTTTGTGTTTTTATAAATTATCAAATGAAACCAGATCAAAACGAACTACAGATAGAGCTTCTCAAGCTCTTATTACCACCCGACA
>JAAYAG010000103.1 GCA_012719495.1 Bacteroidales bacterium | reverse complement strand
TTAATGATAATAGGTGGTTCATTTTCCTTGATTTTGGGAGTAATAGGGATTTTTATTCCGGGCTTACCTACAACTCCGTTTTTGCTGTTAACAGCTGCTTTATTCTTAAGAAGTTCAGACCGTTTGTATAATTGGTTAATGCAGAATAAACATTTAGGGAAATATGTTCTGAATTATCGGCGGAGAAATGGAATGACAAGGCAACAAAAAGTGTATTCAATTTCGCTCATGTGGATCATGATTGCCATTTCTGCTGGATTGTTGATAAAGTCTGTACCAATCAGGCTGATAATCGTTACAGCCGGGGTTGCGGGAACTGTGGTAATGGGGTTTGTGGTGCCAAATGTCAGCGAAAATGATTAGTCGTTTTTTGGGGCTTATATTTTATTATCTTTTTTCCTGGCAAAAAGCAATGAAGCATTCAGCAAAAACGAAGCAATAATAATTAAGTTTCCCGCAATTTGAGCTCCTGTATAGAATACAATTTTACCTGTCAAAGCACAAATTCCTCCACATAACATGGCCATCACAAGATTGTTCCGGTTGATATTTATATTCCAGAGTCCGGCAATAAGGGGAATAATGAATGCCCCAGAATACACGGTGAGAGCTGTAATTAATATTCCTATAATTGAGGTGAAATTCAATGCAATAATCGTTGAAATTATTCCAGCTAAAGCAATGAAAAAGCGGGAATGCGAAAGAGTTTTGTTGCCGAATGAATTTCTTTCATACAATTCGGTGAGGATTATTGACGTGGTAAGAATTGTTGTGTCGGCCGAAGAAAGTACTGCACTTAAAAGCGAAACAACAATCAGGGCAACAGCCCATTCGGGCAGTATAGCTTTACTCACATCGATGAAAATTGAACCAGAGCCTGAAAAAGGCAAATAGAAACTACCTACAATACTGATAAAACCAATTGATATTGCCACCGGAACGAGCAAGGTTGCTGCAATGCTCACAGCTCTACGGGCCACTCTTTCAGAGCTGGCACAAAAAATTCTTGAATATATGTCGGGGCCAAAGGTAAATGTAGTAGCATAGGTAAAAAGAAGAACGACAAGATCAAGGGGTGAAAAGTTTGCATTAAAAGGGAACTGAGGGATTACAGTATCTGTTTCAGGTAGTTTCAATTTTGCCGAGAAAAATACTATTACAGCCAACCCAAGAATGATGAGGATAGATTGAAAAAAATCTGTTTTTAGTACTGAAAGTTGCCCGCCGGCAAGGGTATAAACAATGAAAACTACCCCTGAACATAAAACACCATACGTGTAACTCATCCCTGTAAAGCTTTCAAGTATTCGTGCTGCTGCAATCATTTGAGCGGCAACAACACCAAGCCATGCTGTGGCAATAATCCACGAAGAAATACGCCTTACTCCCGGAGTATATAAATCACCAAGAAGTCCTGAGAGCGTAAACTGGCCTGTTTTGTTTATTTTTCCGGCAATGGGAAGGAGGGCGAAAAGACCTATAGCGGCACTGAGCATGTACCATGATGTTGCCCATCCTAATTTAGGGCCTTCATTTACAGCTCCTATAATTGCAGAGCCTCCAAGTATTGTTGCAATTAAGCTGCCGGTAATTGTCAGTGTATTGCCTTGTTTTCGGGCATTAAAAAAATCGTGATAATTTTTGACTTTCCGATAGCTGAATAAGGTTATTAATGCAATAATCGATAGATAGAGAATCAGTACAAAAGTTGTTAATGCCATAACTTGAGTTGCCTAAAATATTTCATTTTTTTCAATAATTTATAATTCATTCTTATATAAGGCTTCGGCAATTGAGCTCGATAGTTTCTCTATACTTACAGGTTTCTGTATGCATCCGCAGAGGTTTTGAGAAAAAAGCCCTTTTATTTCGTCATCAATTTCTAAGCCAGTGAGCAACACAACTTTTACCTCATTGTTAATCGTTTTCATTTCCTTATATACCTCAAATCCATCCATGTCGGGCATGTGTTTGTCGAGTAAAACAAGATTGATGGTTGAATGATTGTCTTTGTAAAAAGTCAGTGCATTTTTTCCACTGGCGAAACTATACACATCGTATCCAAGCTCGCTAAGCAACTCAGCGGTGATTATTCTTACAATTTCTTCATCGTCGATAAGCAATATTTTTGCAGATCCTTTCACCAGTCGTTGTTCATCGGGTTGTATGCTGGTAATATTTTTGCTGGAGTCGATGATTGGCAGATAAATATTGAAGCTACTCCCTTGCGCAGGAGTACTGTATACTTTGATGAACCCATTGTGCTCGTTAACTATTTTTTTTGCCATTGGAAGTCCTAATCCTATATTATGCCCCGACGGTTTTGTCGAGAAGAACGGATCGAAAATTTTAGAAATGAGTTGTGGCGCAATTCCTTCGCCGGTGTCTGAAACAACAATTCGCAAATATTTCCCTTTAATTATTTCTTTGTTGGCCTCGTTTGCTTCTTGTTCAAAATATGCAATGCTGGTTTCGATGGTTAGCTGACCGCTGTTTGGCATCGATTCAACTGCATTTTCCAGGATATAATTAAGTGCTCGTTTCAATTGGGACATATCACCTGTAATAACCTCATTTTTATGGTTTAATACAGTTTGTAGTGTGATTGATTGTGGAATCTTAATTGAACTGATTATTTCATTTATAAGATTGTTACTTCCAAGTAAAACGTTCAGATTGTTATTTTTCTCTGAGAACAATAATAATTTGTGAGTGAGTTCCGATGCCTGGCTGGTCGAAGTCAAAAGTGTTTCTGAATATCTTGATAATTGAGTGTTTCTCAGATTTTTATTCAATAAATATGCATTCCCGTATATGCCCATCATCAGGTTGTTGAACTGGTGTCCAAAACTTTGCCCTACGTATCGAAGAGTCAGAATTTTCTCGTTGGCAACAAGTTCTTTTTCGTCGTTTTTGATTTTCGAAATATCATCAACGACCATAATGGCATATCTCGAGTCGCCAAAACTGTCTTTTACAATCGAGATACTGGCTGCGATCCATTGGTTTTCGTTGTTTGGAATGTTTGGTTTGATGGTTTGCTGAAAAGAACTGATTATCCCGGTGAAAAGTTGGGCAAATTGAGAAATGAATTCATTAAGATATTGAGTGTCAATGTAACTATCGATCTTTGTGAAGTTCATTTTATGTGATTCTGAACCCAAATGTTTTCCAAAGAGATGGTTCGAAATAATAATGTTTCTGTTCTTGTCGACTAAGACTATTCCTATTGGGGAGTTGTCGAATATTCCTTTAAAACGTTCTGCCTGATAGAAGAGATTATCTGTGTGTTGCTTTTTCTTCGTTATATCCGATGTGTATATGAAGAATAATTTTTCATTATCAATGGTTTGTCCTTTAATTTCTATTGAAAGGTTTTTAGTTGTTGAACTCTCAGTTTCGTAAGCAATATGAAAGTTATCGTCTATTAATGAACTGTTCAATTGATTTAAATAGGGAAATATTGCTTCTATTTCATTAAGTGTTACCTTCGTTTTAGACTGAAGGTTAACATCTTCGGCAAATGTTGGATTATATCTTAATACCTCATTTTTTGAGTTTGCAATAGCAAAACCGTATGGTGCCTGTTGTGAAAATCTTTGTGAAATGTTGTTTTCTTCATTGAGTGCAAGTATTGTCTTGGCTTCTTTTTCAATGTCTTCGATATAAAAAATTAAATAGTCAATTTCGTTTTCTTTTGTTTCAACAGGAATAATAGTCATCCTTATCATCAGTTTGTTATTGCCTAATTGATCAAATTCAGAAACGAACTGTTTGCTTCCCGACTGAAGAATTTCTGTTATGGCTTTTGTAATATCTTCTGTTTCGTTTTTGCTAAAAATTTGGTCAAGGCTTTTACTTTTTATTTCGTCCAAGCCTATTCCTGAAATGGTTTCAAATGCGTTATTGGCAAAAATTATTTCTCTTTTCGTATTTACAACAGCGATGGCCGTTCTTGAATTGTAAACGATTGATTTGTATTGTTTTTCTGAGAATTGTAATTCTTGTTCTGCTTTTTTGCGCGACGAAATATCGATAAATTCGTAGAGCAATGCTTTACTGTTCTTTATTTCGATTGAAGAAACATGGAGTTTTATCCATTTAAAGCGACCATTTTTTGTTTCTATCCTAACTTCGGCATTTTCGCGTCGTAAAGGGTTGGTAATAACAGTTTCCGCAATCTTTTTCACCATTGAAACATCTTCGGCTACAGTTATTGAAAGAGGTGTAATATTCTGGTTATAAATATCTTTTGATTGGTGCCCGCTAATGTCGGTAGCTTTTGCATTGGTGAAAATTATCTTGCCGTCGAGAACCACCTGGATTGCACCGTGTAAGTTATCTAAAACATTGTCGAGCAATTTCTTGCTATTGATTATTGAGACAGTGTCTTCTTTAAGAGTGCTGATGTTTTGGAAAGTACCCTTAAAACCAGTTAGAATGTTTTTTGTATTCCGTACCGGTCTCGATCTGGATAAAATATATTGGGTAGTATTTCCCCACACGATCCTGAAAATATAGTCGTGGGCAGAAAGTTCTGTTTTTGAAAGGAATTGTCCGATAAAGTTCTGTTGGTCTTCAGGATGAATCGTTTTTTCGATCTGCCTTAGCGATAATTGTTCCGTGTTGTCGAAGCCTAAAATAGAAAAAGTGTTTTGATTTCCGCTGACAATCATTGTTTTAATGTCTAACTCCCAGTAGCCTAGTTGTGAAATGCTATTGGCAAAAGAATACCGGTGTAACTCTTCACTGGTTTTTTCTGCTTGTATTTTTTGCTTAGTAATGTCGATATTTGAGATAATTACTCTTTCAACTTTGCCATGGTCGTTATAACTGTATATTTTCCCTTTTGAATGCAGCCATTTGTAGGTTCCGTTTTTGCAGCGCACCCGATACTCGAAAAGGAATTGGTTACTTTTCGCAAGAAGGTAATCGTTGATTGCTCTGTTTAATGGCTCCAAATCATCGGTGTGAACACGGTTGAGGTATTCTTCAATTTTTGGAGATAGTTCGCCTTCTTCGTATCCAAGCATTTTTTCGAATACAGGGGAGAAGAATACTTCATTGTTAATTACATTCCAATCAACGATACCCGTGTTGCTTGTTTGCAGTGCGCTTTTCCAAAGTTCTTCGCGCATAATCAGTTCTTTTTGTGAAGCTTTTTGAGGGCTAATGTCCCTTACAATAACTTGCACAAGTTTATCTTTGCCTACAATAATGGGCGATAGCTTTATATCAGCAAAAAAAGTTGACTGGTTTGGTAGTTTAAAAACCCATTCAAATTGTAACTGATTGCCTAGTAGTGTGCTTTGTATGTATTCAACAGCTTTCGCCCTTGAGTCTTCGTTGCCTTGTTGTTTTGATGGTGAAAGGTTCCAAAGGGTATTATTGCTTAAATTCTCTGCTGAAATTCCAAAAAGTGAAACCGATTTTTGGTTGAATTCTATGATATGGTAATTCTTTATAATTAGTATTGCATCGTTTGAAAAATTAAACAGTTGCTTGAATTTTTGCTCGCTTTTCACCAGGTTTTCCTGTGCCGAAATCCTTTCACTGATGTCGCGAACCGATGCTATCGACACTTTTCGGCCACTCCAGTTAAAGTACGACAATGAAACTTCAACAGGGAATACCGACAAATCATTTTTTATGAAACTAAAATCGTATAGTAAGGTTTTTTCTTTTATGATCTCTTCTTTAAGTTTCTCGGGTGTTACCGATAATTGTGTGAAGAGCATTTTCTGTAAGGAAAATTTTGAATAGCCGAAGAGCGAAGAGCCTGTCGGGTTCACATCAATAATCCTTCCCGACAGAAAATCGAACATAAACAATGCATCGCTTCCGATAGAAAAAATTTGCCGGTATTTTTCTTCGCTTTCCCGTAGCGAGCTTTCTGCTTCGACCATTAGGGTAACATCTCTCCAAATTGTGGCTAGGTTGTTTTCCGAAGGAGAGTAAATGAGAATGTCGAAGAAACTGTCAAGTTGTTGAATATAAAGCCGATCTTGCTGTGGCTGTCCGGCAATAACCGAGAGTTGCAATAGTGGGCTTAATTGTTGAAAAAGAGCCGACTGGTTTGATAGTTTTTTCTGTATAACTTCCGCTTTTGTTTTCCCTACTTTCATTTCGTAGGAGGGATTAACGTCTTTGTAAATATAATCGGTAATGTTGCCGTCGCTGTCTTTTACAACTTCCAGAATGATAAAAATATCGGTAAGGTTGATGAACAAACTTCTGAATAGTTTTTCATTGTTTTTTAGGTTGTTAAAAGTAAAATAGTCTTCGGTTATATCGGCTACTGTGCCTGAAATTGTAATTGGTTTGTTTTGTTCATCCCGTTCAACTATTACTTTAAAACTGAGAAATTTAACACTGCCATCTGTTACAACAAATCGGGTGCTTATGTCGAATTGGTTTTCTTTTTCAAGCTTTTGTTTCATTTCTGTCACAAAGCCTTCAAGGCTCTCGGGGTGGATACTTTGCAAGACTTTTTCCCCGTTAATTTTTTCCAGATGGTTTAGTTCAAGTATTTTGTATGCTTCAATTGTGCAATCAAGTTTGCCATTTTCTAAATGATAGTACCAATAAGCGAGTTTGGATGCCGACCGCGCTTTTTGAAAAATATCACTATCGAGAGAAACTCTTGTTTCTTGTTTCTTATAATCAATGTTGTATTGTTGTAGCAGATGCTTCAGACGGAGGTTTTCTTCTAAAAGCTGCTTTTTTGTACTGTCATCAGAAATATGGGATTTATCGTCCATAATTATTACCGAATAATTGGCTAAACTTTAATATAAATGATTTATACTTTTTATATTATCTCAGGTTCTTAATCTACTTTACCGTAATTTTCAAAGAAATGAAAAGATACGGTTTTTTGCGTTATCCTATTTGCCTGTATACTGAAAATGCTTCAAATTTTACTATTATGTTATTATTGTTTGCTTTTTTTAACACTTTTATTCTGTAATGTCTTCTGTTTTGTTGCTACCAATTCATCAAAAGGAAATTCAATGGCAAGATTACACCCACAATTCAAATGAAAATAAGTTTTGTTGGAATAATGTAAGATGGCAAAACTAATTAGAACTAAATAAATGATTCTGTTATCTTTGTTGCAGTTATCAGCTTTTTCAAACGTAGAAGACGAAAAATTAGATGCAATAGATAACAAATTTATATATAGAAATATAGCGCTAGACATAAACAGTTAAAAGAATTGAACAAATGAAAATCGCACTTGTAGGATACGGGCAAATGGGGCATCAGATTGAAGAAATTGCTGTGACCCGGGGAAATGAAATAGTATTAATTATCGATATCGATAATTTTGAAGATTTTACGACCGAGAATCTTAAAAAAGCCGATGTGGTTATTGTATTTACTAATCCAGAATCATCGGTAGAAATATTTAATACTTGTTTTGAAAGCGGAGTTCCAGTTGTTTCTGGTAACACCGGTTGGCTTGAAAATTGGGATAGTGTGATAAACAAATGTTTAGAGTTGAATGGCGCGTTCTTTTGGGCATCAAATTTTAGTTTGGGCGTAAACCTTTTCTTCCAGGTGAACAAAACCCTTGCTCGCTTAATGAAAGATTTTACTCAATACAAAGCAACAATTACCGAAGTGCACCACACCCGAAAAGTCGATTCTCCTAGTGGTACAGCCATAACGTTGGCCGAAGATGTTATAGCTCAACGCGGTGCTTACGATGGCTGGATTAACGAGCAAACCGACGATGAAAAACTGTTGGGCATAGTGTCTATTCGTGAGGGCGATGTGCCGGGCATCCATAATGTTTGTTACGATTCAGATGACGACTATATTGAAATTGTGCACAGTGCACGTAACCGAAAAGGTTTTGCATTGGGGGCAGTGTTGGCAGCTGAATTCCTTCCCGGAAAAACCGGTATTTACTCGATGAATGATTTATTGAAATTTGACGAGTAAGTGGCCAAAACTAAACGAGCCAAGAGTTAAACTATATACAAACCATTCATTATATGGCAATGCCGATTGTTTTTGGCACTATCAAATATTCAAAAGAATTTAATATTAATTGAGATGAAAAAAATACTGAGCAATAAATGGGTGAAATTCTCCTTTTGGGGGCTTTTATATCTTCTGTGGGTTATATGGCTCGGAAACTATTGGTTTCTGCTTGGCTTGGCAATAATTTTCGATATCTATGTGTCGAAAAAAGTCCATTGGGCTTTCTGGAAAAAGAAGAATCCACCTAACGGGAAACAAACCAAGACCGTAGAATGGATCGATGCAATAATTTTTGCGGTGATTGCAGCTTCTTTTATCAGGTTGTTTTTCTTCGAAGCATATGTAATCCCTACGTCTTCTATGGAAAAATCGATGATGGTCGGCGATTATCTTTTCGTTAGTAAAGTAGCTTATGGTCCTAAAATGCCAAACACACCATTGTCGTTCCCTTTTGTACATCAATCGATGCCGCTTACTAATTATAAAGTAAATTCATACGTGGAATGGATAAAAAAGCCATATAATCGATTGGGAGGTCTTAGTAAAATAAAAAATGACGATGTTGTCGTGTTTAATTTTCCAGAGGGTGATACTGTGGCATTGAATTTTCCTAGCCAAAACTATTACGAACTTTGCCGTATGTACGGACGAAACAGGGTTATAAGCGACGAAAGGAATTTTGGAAAGATTGTGAGTCGCCCGGTCGACAAAAAGGAAAACTATATTAAACGTTGCATTGGTATACCCGGCGATAAACTTGAAATTATCGATGGCGATGTTTTTATAAATGGCAAAAAGCAGAAAGAACACCCTGGTAAACAATACAACTATATTGTTACCACCGATGGATCTCTCTTTAACCAAAAGGTGCTTGATAAACTGAAAATTGCAAATGATGACCGCGAAATGTTCTCGGGCGGGAAATATATGTTCCCATTAACACAAAAGCAACTTGCAGAAATTAAGGCCCTTAAGAATGTAACCTCGGTTGAGAAATATATTGCACCTAAGGGTACTTACGATCCATCAATTTTCCCGCATAGTGCAAATTTTACTTGGAATGTCGATAATTTCGGGCCACTTGAAATTCCAAAGAAGGGAACCTCTGTTGAGTTGAGCTTAACGAATTTACCTATTTACGAGCGAATTATCGATGTGTATGAGCAAAACGATTTGACAGTTCGTAACGGACAAATCTATATCAACGGACAGGTCGCTACCAGCTATACATTTAAGCTCGATTATTATTGGATGATGGGAGATAATCGCCATAAATCGGCCGACTCGCGCTATTGGGGTTTTGTCCCCATCGATCATGTCGTTGGAAAGGCATCGCTAATTTGGATGTCGCTCGATAAGGACAAAAAATTCCCTTCAAAAATAAGGGTTAACCGGATATTCAAAACCGTAAAATAAAATCAGGGTACTTCGGTGCCCTTTTTTATTTTTGCAACGATAAACATTTACTGTTTTTACTATGCAATCAATTCTTATAACAACGGCTTATCTTGGACCGGTAAGTTATTTCTCGGCAATTTCACGAGCCGACAAAGTTATTATTGAGCAGTTCGATAGCTACCATAAGCAAACCTATCGGAACCGTTGCCGGATTCTTGGGGCTAATGGCCCGCTCGATTTGGTTGTACCGGTTGTTAAAGCCAGTATTACAAAAACCTTGGTTAAAGATGTCAGGATTGACTATGCAACCCGCTGGCAAAGTATCCATTGGCGGTCGTTGTTCTCGGCCTATAACTCTTCTCCTTTTTTTGAATACTTCGCTGATGTTTTTTCCCCATTTTATTCTAAGAAGTGGAATTTTCTCATCGATTTCAATCAAGAGCTTACGCTATTGATATTAGAGTTAATGCAGATAGAAAAAGAAATGAAACTTTCATTTTGCTATGAAAAATCATTTGCTGAAGGCATTGATATGCGCGAGTCGTTTTCTCCCAAAAATAAGGAAAGCAAAGAGGTAGGGCAATGCATTCATAAAACATATACGCAAACCTTTTCTGCAAAGTTCGGATTCGTTCCCGGATTGAGTATTATCGACCTGCTCTTTAATATGGGGCCTGAAAGTGAACGGATTCTTTTGAATAAATAAAATCGGTATCACTTCATAATTGGGGTTGACACTTTATAATCTTTACTTAGCCTCAACTCGAAGGAAGGGAAAATTCAACAGCTTTTTTGATAGAATGGCCACTAATGCACGAATATTATTCCGATTGTTATCGGAACGTTTCGTGCTCATTATAATATTGTCTCTTTGTAATTTACAACAAATTCTTTTTCTCGTTCAAATAGGATACCCGCTAAACGAAGTTCATATTCCAATGCGTCTTAATAACCTGAGTTCGATTTTATTTTTAAAGTT
>JAAYAG010000010.1 GCA_012719495.1 Bacteroidales bacterium | reverse complement strand
TAACCGTAACTGCAACTGCCGAAGACGGGTACGACTTTATAGATTGGACAGAAGATGGAGCCGAAGTTTCAACCGCAGAAAGCTACACGTTCACTATTGCAAGAGATCGCGACTTGGTGGCCAATTTTGAACCAAAAATGTTCACGATCACACTCTCTGCAAACCCATCGGCAGGAGGCTTTACTAATTTTTCAAGCAATCAGTTTGCTTTTGGACAAAGCGTTACCATTAATGCAAATGAAAACAGCAATTATAAATTTGTTAACTGGACAGAAAACGGCGTTATTGTTTCAACGAGCAAGTCTTTCACTTTTACTGCAGAAGCAAATCGTTCTTTGGTGGCCAATTTTGAGCAAAATGGTCCTTCAATGTGTACGCTTGAAGTGTCGTCAACACCTGCTGGGGCAGGAATTGTGATAGGTTCGGGGTCATTCGAAACCGGAAGTTCTGTAACTGTTACTGCAAACGCAAACGACGGGTATAAATTCGTAAGCTGGAATAAAGGCGACGTTGTAGTCTCTGTTGATCCTTGGTATACTTTCTCAATTACCGAAAGCTGTAGTTTGATGGCCAATTTCATCGTTGAAACAGGGTCAGAGGATATCAATGAAATTACGATGTTGGTTTATCCGAACCCGACAACAGGCATAGTGCATGTTTCCGGAATTTCGGAAGGTGCTGAACTTAACGTAACCGATGTTTCGGGCCGATTAGTCTATTCAGTAAAAGCCGATAATTCTACCGTAATTCTCGATTTGTCAAGTTTTAGACATGGAGTTTACTTCATCCGGATTGATGATAAGCAATTTCATTACACTAAACGGGTTGTTCTGCGTTAGTTTTAATAAGGTTAATAATTAAGAGAAGAATAAAAAGTTAGAAAATCGGGGCATGCTTGACTCATAAGCATGCTCCGGCTTTTTTTTGTTCACAAAACATCAGAAAAAATCTTAATTGAAGCTTTTGTTCCATTTTTTGCTCCATTTTTTGTTTTTCTGTCACGATTACTGTCTTTATATTATGGTAAAGTTTTAAATTTGCTTTTTCATATTAAAGAGGAAACAGGCTATGATGGATCGCAATTTTAATTACTGCAAAACCCTTACCGAATATCACAGAGAAGAAACGATGGAGGTGAATATTGGTGGCGTTCCGTTGGGCGGCTTCAACCCGATCCGATTGCAGTCGATGACCGACACCGACACTATGGATGCCGATGCTACTGTCGATCAGTTTATTCGTATTGTTAAAGCGGGTGCCGACTATGTTCGTATTGCAGTAAAAACAACCAAAGATGCCGAAAACCTCAAAGAAATTAAAGCAAAAATTCGCGCCCTGGGTTTTCAAACCCCTATTATTGCCGATGTGCATTTCAACCCAAAAATTGCTGAGATTGCTGCGCGCTATGTCTCAAAAGTACGAATCAATCCTGGTAATTTCTACGATAAAAGAGCTCAATTTGAGCAATTTATTTATACCGATGAAGAATATCGTCAGGAGTTGATTAAGCTGGAAGAAACCCTTACTCCTTTTATTAATATCTGTAAAGAAAACGACACTGCTATTCGCGTTGGGGCTAATCAAGGCTCACTTTCTGATCGTATTATGAGTCGCTATGGCGATACCCCGGCCGGAATTGTCGAATCGGTGATGGAATTTCTGAGAATCTGTAAAAAGAACGATTTCCATAAAATAGTTATTTCTATTAAGTCTTGGAATACAAGAACTTTGGTATATACTGTCAGGTTGATGAATTACAAGATGCGCCTCGAGGATATGAATTATCCTTTCCATATTGGCGTTACCGAGGCGGGCGAAGGTGAAGACGGACGTATCAGATCGGCCGTTGGAATTGGCACCTTGCTCATCGATGGAATTGGCGATACGATAAGGGTTTCGTTGACTGAAAAACCAGAGAATGAAATTCCTTTTGCCAAAAAACTTGTCGATGTCATTACCAGCCGCCGTGGTCACCAAAAGATTGGTGCCCCGGGGTTTGCTCAAACCAATCCGTTTGAATTTGAGCGCCGTTACGGACGACCAGTTCGCAAAATCGGAAACCGGCGGGCTCCGGTTGTAGTTGCTGACCTTAATGGAAATGAAATTCTCGAGGTTTCGAACCTTAACGGGAAGCTTGAGCCTGACTATTATTACGATGGGCGACATATCATCAATCGTTTGAATAAAAGATTCCCGATCCTTTCGCTTGAAGATTATTTATACAACGATATTTATCAAAGCAGCCACCGGTTTATCCGAATGTCGCGAAAAGAATTTGTAGAGTTCAGGAACGAAAACCCGGAGATCGTGCAAAAGCTTAAAGCTGAGCGAAAAGCTGTGATCCTTCTCGAATCTGAAAACTCGAACCGGTATGCCGATATGAGGGCTTTCTTCATGATTATGGAGTCGATAGTTTGCCGCTTATCTGTAATCCTTTGCGGGCAATACCGGGAAAAGAACCTGCTCGATTTGCAATTGAAAGCTGCTACCGACTTTGGTGGTCTTTTCATTGATGGTTACGGCGACGGAATCTTGCTCGAAAACGAAGGCCATGATATTTTTTACTCAGATTTGAAGAATACCAGTTTTGCAATCTTGCAGGCTACCCGTATGCGTATTACCAAATCGGAATTTATTTCATGTCCTGGTTGTGGTCGCACACAATTTGATTTGCACACAACAACGCTCGAAATAAAATCACATTTTTCGCACCTTAAGCACTTGAAAATAGGTATAATGGGTTGTGTTGTGAATGGCCCGGGCGAAATGGGTGACGCCGATTACGGTTTTGTTGGAGCTGGCAACGGAAAAATTAACCTATATAAAGGTCAAAAAGTGGTTAAGCGCCATATTCCGCACGAAGAAGCGGTTGCCGAACTCGAAAAGATTATCCGCGAAAACAACGATTGGGTTGAGGATTAATTCTGAAGATTATCAAGGTACATTAAAATTTCCTTTACCTGTTCACTTCATCATACCACTCAACAAACTTTTTAACTCCTTCGTTGAAGTTGAATACAGGTTGATAATGAAGTAATTTGTTTGCCTTCGATATATCTGCAAAAGTAATATCTACGTCGCCGGGTTGCATCGGCAGTTGGTTGATTACCGGTTTCTCGCCAGTGGCATTGGCAATAGCATCAATCATATCACGGAGTGTAACGGGTTGGTTATTCCCTAAGTTGAGGGTTTCGAATACGTTTTCGTGAGTAAGCAAATAATCAATCGACGCACATATTCCTTGCAACGTATCTTCGATAAAGGTGTAGTCGCGTGCAGTTGTCCCGTCACCAAACATGCTGATTGGTTTGTGGTTGCGTATGAGTTTTGTGAATTTATGAATGGCAAGATCGGGTCGTTGGCGCGGACCAAACACCGTGAAGAAGCGCATATTGATAATGTCGAATTGATATAGGTGATGATAGGTGTAATTTATCAGTTCACAGGCTTTTTTAGTGAAAGCGTAGGGTGAAATTGGCCTCGAAACGTCAGCTTCTTCTGAAAACGGGGTTTTAGTATTGTTGCCATATACCGATGAGGATGAGGCAAATGCCATTTTCTTTATTCCCCGTTCCTGCATCAGGTCGAGAATGTTTTGTGTGGCTAAAATGTTTGCCCTTATATATCCGGCCGGATCATCGATCGAAGGCCTAACCCCGGCTTTCCCAGCCAAATGCACGATAAGATCTACCGAAGGAAATAGTTTTTCCAATTTTTGTTTGTCGGCCAGGTCGGCTTCAGTAAACGTAAAGTTCGGATGATTGATAAAGCCTTGCATATTTCTCTCTTTCATACCTCGGTCGTAGAAAGGATCGAAATTGTCAATGCCTACAATGGCAACGCCTTGTGAAAGAAGTTTTTCTGTAAGGTGAGAGCCAATGAAACCCGCACAGCCGGTGATAAGTATTTTTTTCATTCGTATATATCTATTTTAAGTTGCTGTTTATCTGTTGGATCTAAATCCATTTCTTCGAACATCTATGCTTCCACTCATGGAACTCGCTACGATTATTCAATCCTTGTTGTGGCCGTCAGTTATGCTCGTTTCATGATCGGTAGAAAATTGTTGATTGCTAAAATACAAACTGCGGCTTAATAATAACTATCGCAGCCCGATTATTTTGTGGTTAATCGCTTGCTGAAGAGCCCGCGCCCTGTATAATGAACGATAATATTGCGTGAGTACATAAATACTCCCATTCCATTACTTATGAGCAATACCGGATCGAGGCGCATGAATGCATAAAAGAGAGTCATGGCACCTCCTGTTAGACTGAAGAACCAAAACAAAAGCGGCAGGCTTGATTTTTGATTTTTTTCGGCAACAATCCATTGATATACAAAGCGAAATGTGAAAACAACCTGGGCGGCAATGCCAAAAACCATGAGCCAATGATCAATGTTTTGATTACTCGTAAGTTGTTTCATGTTGTAATTTCCGGGGAGAAGAAGGATAATCAGCATAATGAGAGGGACAAAAGGCACAACGTACCTGAATGCGGCTGGGATTTGTCTCCATGCTTTTTCTATTTGCAGGTTTCTTATATAAACATAAAAGGTAATGAACTGTCCGGTTATGATTGCCGGGTCTTTTCGCAAGAGGCCGTAGCCCATCATGATAATTGAAGCAATGAGGCTGATTTGCCAATAGATGATAGGAGAGAGTACTTTCCCTGCTTTTTCAGAAGAAAACCACTGAATAAACGAACGGGTGAAAAATAGGCTTTGTGCCAGAAAACCCGGAATGTAGATAGGAAGTTCGGCTAAAAATTTCTGCATAGGTATGTTGAAATAGTGCGCAAAAATAGTTTTTTTGTTTGTGGCAGAAGGTAATTGAAATAAAAAAGGCAACACATTTGCATTGCCTTTTTCGAATATCATAATCTTATTATTTCAAGGTCTACTGTCTTTTGTTAAACGTCTGCTTATGCAATATTAGTAAACACCTGTTGTACGTCATCGTCTTCTTCGATTTTGTCGATCAGTTTTTCGATTTCTTCCATCTGCTCTTCGCTCAGTTCAACAGGAGCAACCGGAATGTACTGGAGCGTAGCCTTCGTGGTTTCAATCTTCAGATCTTCGAATGCTTTGGTAAGCGAACCAAAATCGGTGTAGTCGGCATAGGCGAAACAGGTACCTTCGTTTTCCGAGAGTTCTTCCAGCCCGGCATCGATGAGCTCCATTTCAAGTTCTTCGCGATCTTTACCGGCTGGCATTTCAAACTGAATCACTGCTTTGCGCGAGAACATGTTCAACATCGAGCCAGAAGGGGCTAACCCGGCACCCCATTTATTGAAAATCCATTTCATATTGGCAACAGTGCGGGCATGGTTATCGGTTAAGCATTCTGCAAGGATCATTACCCCATAAGGGCCTTTACCTTCGTACAATTCTTCCATAAAGGCTTCAGTATCTTTACCGGCAGCTCGTTTAATGGCAGCATCGATATTTGCCTTGGGCATGTTTTGAGCCTTCGCATTCTGGATGGCTGTTCTTAGTGCCGCGTTCATTTCAGGGTCGGGAACCCCGGCTTTGGCGGCTACAGTAATTGCTTTCCCTAGTTTGGGGAAAACCCGCGACATCATGCCCCAACGTTTTTCTTTCGCAGCACGGCGATATTCAAATGCTCTTCCCATAATATTTTATCAATTTACAGTTTTCAATTTTTATACATGTTGACACCTGTATAAAATAATTGAAAACCAGTGATTTGTTACTTATTTTTTTGTGAAGTATTCTAATTTTTTCAGGCTACGAAAATAAAAAAATCTATTCTACTTCACCCAATAAGAGAACAATAAAATCACTTCTTTAATGATGAAAAATGAACTTTTTTATCTCAATGGGATAGAGACTGTTACTTTTCCTGTATTTTTTCCCGGGTGAGAAGCAAATTGATCCCCGTGAATATAGTTTTGTTAATCATTTTTCATTTTGATAGTAGGTTTAGCCTGTTGCTTGGTTTTACCCTGTTTCCCGATTCAAAAAATGCGTTATCTTTGCGAAGTTTGAAAAATAGACAGTTCGGTATATCAGTTAATTAGCCAAAGGTTTTTTGCTAAAATTACTCTTTGGTACCGGCATTGTCGAGGGTTGAAAAAGAAATAAAAAAATACACAGTGAAGAACATACGAAATTTTTGCATCATTGCTCATATCGATCACGGGAAAAGCACACTAGCCGATCGCTTGTTACAATATACCGGAACAATCAGCGATCGCGATATGACCGACCAGGTGCTCGATAACATGGATCTTGAAAAAGAAAGGGGAATTACCATTAAGAGTCATGCTATTCAAATGAAGTATGAGCAAGATGGAGAAAAATATATTCTCAATTTGATTGATACCCCGGGGCATGTCGATTTTTCGTATGAAGTGTCGCGCTCAATTGCAGCTTGTGAAGGGGCGTTACTTATCATAGATTCTACACAAGGTATTCAGGCTCAGACTATATCCAACCTCTATCTGGCTATAGAACACGATCTCGAGATCATTCCAATCCTTAACAAGATGGACTTGCCCAATGCAATGCCCGAAATTGTTGAAGACCAAATTATAGAGCTTATTGGCTGTAAACGTAGCGAAATAATTCGTGCAAGCGGGAAAACCGGCGAAGGTGTTGAAGAAATAATGCGCAGGATTGTCAGCGATATCCCGCATCCGGAAGGTGATGCCGATGCTCCGCTTCAAGCGCTTATCTTCGACTCGGTTTTTAATCCATTCCGTGGGGTAATTGCCTATTTCAAAATTGAAAATGGAGTATTGCGCAAAGGCGACAGGGTAAAGTTTTTTGCTACCGACAAAGAGTATGTTGCCGACGAAATTGGCGTTCTCTGCATGGGAATGGATCCGCGAACTGAACTTTCAACTGGGAATGTAGGTTACGTAATTTGCAATATAAAGACAGCCAAAGAAGTGAAGGTTGGCGATACCATCACGCACGTGAAAAATGGTTGTACCCAACGAATAGATGGTTTTCAGGAGGTTAAGCCAATGGTTTTTGCAGGGGTTTATCCAATTGAAAGTGATGATTACGAAGATCTGCGGGCAGCTATTGAGAAACTTCAACTCAACGATGCATCGCTTACCTTCGAGCCGGAATCGTCGCTCGCCCTTGGGTTTGGCTTTCGTTGTGGTTTCCTCGGGCTGTTGCACATGGAAATTATTCAGGAACGTCTCGACCGTGAGTTCGATATGAATGTAATTACCACGGTTCCCAATGTTGAGTATATTATCCGGACAAAAAAGGGCGAGGAGTTTACCATTTACAACCCGTCGGGTATGCCAAATGCAATGACCGTTGAGGAAATTGATGAACCATATATCAGGGCGCAAATTATTACTCGCACAGAGTACATTGGCCCAATTATGACCCTTTGCCTCGACAAACGCGGAATTCTTATAAAACAAACATATATTAGTGCTGATCGGGCTGAACTTTCGTTCGATTTGCCGCTGGCAGAAATTGTTTTCGACTTTTACGATAAATTGAAGAGCATTTCAAAAGGGTATGCTTCTTTCGATTATCACCTTATTGGGCATAAGCCAGCCCGGCTTGTTAAGCTTGATATATTGCTGAATAGTGAACCAGTCGATGCGCTTTCATCTCTTATTCATTTCGATAATGCCGAACGTTTTGGCCGTCGTATGTGTGAAAAGCTAAAAGAACTTATCCCGCGCCAGCAATTCGATGTGGCGATTCAGGCGGCTATTGGGGCAAAAATTATTGCCCGCGAAACAGTTAAGGCTGTACGCAAAGATGTTACAGCCAAGTGTTATGGGGGCGATATTACCCGAAAACGCAAGTTGCTCGAAAAGCAAAAGGCCGGAAAAAAACGTATGAAGCAAGTAGGGAACGTTGAAGTGCCGCAAAAAGCTTTCCTCGCAGTACTTAAACTTGACTAAACATCCGAATCATGATATAAAAAGTACCCCGGCTGTAATTAAACTGTCGGGGTACTTTTTTCAGAATGTTTGTTTCCTTTAGCTATTCGTTTGTCTCATCTCATTTTTCAATGCACTGAATTTTGTTTGTTTTTCGTAGCTTTTTTCCTCGTTTTTCGTATCGGTGTCGATATAGAAGAACTTAATGCTACTTGTAAGATCAATTGCGTATTGTTCTAACTCTTCTGCACTTGCCGACATTTCTTCGGCAGTTGAGGCGTTCGATTGTATATTGTTGTTTATTTCAAACACTGCTTGAGTAATTTGTTTGGCACTTAACCCTTGTTCGTTGCTCGCAACGCTGATTGATGAAATCAATTCAGTAGTTTTTTCCATCAACGGAATACTGTCGTTCATTTTTTGGCTTGCTTGTTCTGCAATTACTGCTGCGGTTTGTGAAATCGATCCGATTTCTCCAGCTGCTACTTTACTGCGTTCTGCCAGGTTTCTTACTTCGTTGGCAACTACTGCAAAACCTCTTCCCTGTTCTCCGGCACGTGCCGCTTCAACTGCCGCATTCAATGCTAAAATATTGGTCTGAAAAGATATGTCATCGATAATTTTTATTTTCTGGGTAATGATTTTCAGCATTCCGATAGCTTTTTGCGCTGCTTCGTTACCTTCAATAACCGATTGGTTGGCTTTGTAAGCAATCTCTCGGGTTTGTTCAGCATTATTGCTGTTGTGGTTGATGGTTTCTGTCATCTCTTCCATCGATGATGAAATTTCTTCAATAGAAACAGCTTCCTGATTGGTTCCTGATGATAAGTTCTCTGAAGTTGAACGAAGCAGCGTGCTGGCAATACTTACCTGATTTGATGTGTTCGTTATGTTCCCAATTACTTCAGAAAGACTGCCTGATAATTTTTCGAGAGATTGGGCTAATATACCCAACTCGTCTTTGCGTTGGATGGCATTAACGTCGATTTGTATGTTTAATTGCCCATTCGATAAGTTCTCAATATTTTTCAATGATTGTTGTAATGGTTTGTGTATCATTCTGGAAACGATATAGATTAAACTTCCTGAGACTGTCAGTCCAAAAGTTAACGATACGAAACTCGGATAGGCATCAGGATATGCGTTGGATATTCGGGTACTTATAACCACTATAAAAATGTTTATAGCCCACAGAGTTCCGATTGAGAACAAAATACTTTTTTTGAACAGTATTTTTAAAATAGTAATGGCAAACGGTACGCCAACTCCTAAGACTATTAGGAGATCTTTTACAACTGGATTCATCTCTTTTCTCTTTATTATTGTTTCAAATTAAAATAGGGAAATACGTTTCATTATTTTCGATTTTTTTCAGCGCCTGATCGAAATCTTCAAAAAACTGGCTTTTTAAGATCCCGCCGATAAACCCGCTTTGGTTCATTTGTGCGTGTATTGTAGGATCGTCGCTCATGGTAACACCTAGGATCTTGAGGTTGTACCCAAATTCTTGTGCCGTTTTTACAAGTTTAATTCCATCAATTCCGGGTAAAATTCTATCCATCAAAACCAAATCGGGTTTTACTGTCTCAATGAGTTTCAGAAACTGAACCCCATCGTTGGCTTCGCCGATGACCTCAACATCATTTCGTTTTGAGAACAAAAATTTCATGGCATTGATGAATGCCTGATTGTCGTCGATAATAATGATTTTGTATTTCCTGTTTTCCATACCTAACTAAACCAATACAAATGTATGTATGGCTGATTGGTATGTTGTAAGGGTATTTGAGTGTTTTATTTCAGGGAAATTCACTGTTTCTTACCAAGGGAAAACCCTTGTGTGCCTTTCCGGTTGAACTTGATAGAAAATTATAGGTTTATAAGATGATTCTTTATCGAGTAAAGGACAAGGGCGACCGAATTTTGTGTTCCTGTTTTTTGCATCAGATGTGCTTTATGTCCTTCTACTGTTTTGGGGCTGATGAATAGTTTGTCGGCAATTTCCTGGTTTGAGCAGGCTTGGCAAAGCAGCTCAAGTACTTGGTATTCTCGTGGCGATATGTCAAGCTTCTCGGCTAATGCTTTACCTGTGGGGTTATCGTTCTTTTTTAGAATAATGTTCATTAAAAGTTCCTGAGAGAAAAAATTGTTTCCTTTCGATACTTCAGTTATGGCTTGTAGCAAGTCTTCTGTTCCTGAATCTTTGAGGATGAACCCTTTTACTCCTAATTCTATCATTTTTAGATAATGGCCTTGATCGGCATGCATAGATAGTACAAGAATATTGAGGTTTGGCTTAAGCTTAAGGGCAAATTGGGTCGCTTCGAACCCATTGACTTTGGGCATGTCAATATCCATTAACACTACGTCAGGCGTTACAGCTTTTATTTTTTCGATGAATTCTGAACCATTCGACGATTCTTCTATTACTTCAAAACCTTCTTTTTTGCTCAACGCAAATTTGATCCCCTCACGGAAAAGCTTGTGATCGTCGACAATAAAAACTGTAATAGGCTTCATGTTTTTTACAATGACTAATATGTAACAAGATACACATTCATTTTAAAACCGCTTCCCGGCGAGGTGATAATTTCTGTGTAGCCTCCAAGTTTTTCGATCCGGCTTTTTAAATTGAATAGGCCAATCCCATTTTTGTGTTTTTGTACTTCATGGTAATCAAAGCCTTCGCCATTATCAGTATACTTTAGATATATTTTTTCAGTTTCCTGAGTTAATGTAATGTCGATTGTTGTTGCATGAGAGTGTTTTAATGTGTTGTTTATTAGTTCTGTGATGATTCGAAAAAAGGCAATCTCAATTTCTGGTTTACATCGTTCGGTAATATTCGAACTGAAGTTAATGTCGATCTTTTTAGAATATTTTAGTTTATCAACAAATGATTCAACGGCCTTAGTCAGTCCAAGATTTTCAAGAATATAGGGGCTTAAGTTGTTCGAAATTTCCTTAACCGATGTAATCGATTCCGCTAATGTGTCGTTTATTCGCTTTTTTATTTCAGGGTCGTCGGGGCTGGAATAGTACATCTCGAGATGTATTTTTAAGGTCGAAAGCAGAGGTCCAAGACCGTCATGCAGTTCTTTAGAAAAGAGTGAATGTTCCTTCTCTTCTGCATTTATCGCCATTAGATAACTGGCTTTTTCTAAGTTTAGTTTTTCGGTATTGTCCCGAATCAAAAACATAATCGCCCTTTCATTATTGTAAGTAATTATACTTCTTGTGCAGTCGAAATAACGCAAAATGCCGTTATCTTGTTTGTAGCTTATGTTGTTACTGCATCCTTCCGATTCAATTTTTTTTCCAGTTTTTTTTGAAATTATTCATTAATTCTGAGGGTAGTATTGCTGTTTTGTCTTTTTCAGAAGCGTAGGTATTATCTATTCCAGCCAGCTTTGTAAATGCTTCATTATAATCGATAATTTCTCCCTGAGTATTTGCTATCACAATGGCTTCGGTACTTTGTTCAAAAATGTTCCTGAAATTCCTCTCGCTGTTAACTAGTTGTTCCTCATAGTTTTTTCTCGATTCTACTTCTTTACTAAGCGTTGATGCAACTTGGTTTAGATGCTCTTTTTGAATATTTAATGTCTCAATGGTGTGGATTAGATTCTTATACATATATCGTAATGAGAATGAAGTGATTGATACGATTAAAATGATGATCAGTGTTTTGGTGATAATCAAATTAAGCAAATTGGAATCAACATTTATGCCTGTGCCATTTTCGATAATGCCATTTGAATAGAGAAAGAAACTTGTGAATATAGCTATCACTGTGAGTACAAGCGCGATTATCGTTCGCTTGAAATCCAGAAAAATGGAAGTAATTATTGACGATGACATAAGCCAAATGAATCCAGGACCAGAAAAACCACTTTCAAAAAGGTCTATCATTGCCAAGGAAAACATTCCAAGTATCATCACCCCTGTTCTGATGTTGTAACTTACTCTTTTGCGTAATAAAACTACGGTTAAAAACATGACATATATTCCAGCATGTGAAAGCCAGAGATATAATAGGTTTTGGGCGCTAAGTCTGATAAACGATGAAACCAACACTGGAAATGCTGCTACAGCACCAACAACAAGGGCTATATTTATAAGGTTTTCCCGTATTTTTTGAATATGCTCGTATGAAAGCTTTTTATCCTGAATCATAATACTGAATCTTTCCGTTGGAATATTCAACAAACTAAGGATTTTTAAGCAACTTTCCACAAGTACAAACATCATTTTTTAACGGTGAAAAGAGATTTTTTTTGGTTTGTTCCCTTTTGATCTGTGGAGGCTTTCGCTTGCAATATATTATGCTTTCATATTCTGTGTGTTATGACCGTGTTGCCGGGCACAAGTGAATTAATATTTGTCAGGATAAGTGTTGTTTTAATTGTACATTGTTTTTAATAGCCAACTGCTGGTTTTCGTTTTGAAGTATTTATCTCGGGCGCTTTCGATGGCCGAAGTGCTCATTTCATCTTCAAAAATGTTGACCAGGAAATCGGCTTCAACCAATATTTGAAAGTCGATGCCGTCAATTTTGGTGTAGGTATGATGATTCCCAACCAAAAAGCACACGCGCTCAATCAATTCGGGTGAAGCGCCAAGTTGTTGCAACATTTCGCGGGCAATGGGTGGACCTTCAATTTCTTGGTACTTCCCAATGCACGAACCATACTTTAGTTCCGAAACCGGAATTCCAATGTCGTGCAAAATGGCTGCAACTTCGGTAATTTCCTGTATTTCTGCATTCAGATTTTCATTCTTAGCAATCAATGATGCAAAACTGTGCACCTTCAGCGCGTGGTTGATTCTTCGGACGTCCGCTCCAAAGTATTCAATCATTTTCGAGAGGGTTTGGGCAACAAGCATTGCTACAGTAACTTAGGTTTCGCAACAGGCTTGGGCGATTTCACCACCAAAATGCGCGCTACGGCATCTGTGTTATTAGACAAGCAATGTACAATGTTTTTGGGACTTTCCACCAAGTTGTCGGTTGCAACTCGTACCGTTTCTTCGCCAATCAACACATCTGCTTCACCTTCGAGAATGTAGAAAAACACATCGACAGGAGTAATGTGTGGTTTCAATGCCTGACCGGGCTGTAAGGTCATGTGCATGACTTGTGCATTGTCGTGATCGTAAAGCCTTCGCACATCCACTTGATGTGGGTTTTGGTGTGCTTCTACTGTTTTTGCTGACTTGATAATCATGATAATTGATTTTGGATTAACGATTTATGATTAAATATTTTGAGGTTATTGCAGATAAATTGCCGCCAAATCATTGATCTTCTGAATGGAATTTATCGAATCGAATTCGGTTTCGGCATGGGTTTCCACTTCGGCAAATTGGGTTAAGAGTTCATGTTGCTCATCGGTGCTAAACACTTGATCGGCCATACGGAACAAAATGTTATTCTCTTTAGCAATATGGTTCTGTAGCAATTTTGCATAGCCGGTCATGTTTTCATAAATGGTTTGCAACGCTCCATCAGTTCCAGCACGTAAGGTTGTAATTCCTTCGCTAATGCCTTTCACGAAGGCACGTCCTTGCACATGTTCGTGCAACATCACGGCCACAGGACCCTGCTCGGGAGAGAACCCTTTTTCGCCCATGAGCGGGAATAGCAAATCTTCTTCTTTGGCATGGTGCAGGCCGTCGGCAAATTTGCGTATCAGGTTCACCACCAATTCAAAGTGATCGGTATTGGTACTCATTTTTTCAACCATGGCCAACATCACATCGGTTAGCTTGAGAATGAACACGTGGTCGTGTTCAAGGTTTTGTGTCGCTGTATTCATTTTATTATTAATTGGCAAGTTGTAAAGCTTTTGGAAAAAGAATATTGTTTTCGAGGTGAACATGCGTATGCAAGTCATCTTCAAACTCTTCGAGCAATTTGAAGGCTACCTTGTATGTGTTGCACCCGTCGGCAGGCACGGCGTACCCTTTTGTTATTTCGTTTATTTTGTCCATGGCACCTCCGGCAAATTCATGCTCGCCGTTCATACGCGAAATTTCAACGTTGATGGTTGTTTTTGCTCCCGGAGTGTTGTTTTTCATCACCTCTTTAATGGCTGGGAAAAGCACTTCTTCTTCCTGTTTCAAATGCTGGAGCAATTCGCGGTTAATTTCGAAGAACAACGAAGCAACTTCTTTTAATTCAGGATGATTGTCGCCATGCACATCGGCAATTTTCTGGGTGTAGAATACCAATTCGGGCAAGGTTTTCAACACATATTTATGGTGCGTATTTACAATGTAATCGGCCAAAAAGGCAATGTCCCAGTTTTTGAAGTCGTGTTGAAAAGTGGGAGTGCTTAGCTCAAGCTCCTTAATTTCAACTGATAATTTCTCTGTATCTACATTTTTTTCATTGCAGGCCAACTCAAGCGACTTGTTTCCACCGCAGCAGAAATCGATGCCTGCACTTTTAAAGATAGCCGCAGCGCGGTAATCATCGGCAACAATTTGCCCTATCGTCTTGTTTATCAATGCTTCTGTTGTCATCCTCTTTTTTTACATTAATTACGGATACAAAGGTATGAATTATTTATTAAAAGACAAAAAGGTCTTCTTGTTATTTTTTAAAGAAATGTTTTAACTTTGCAAGCACAAGGAAAAAAGGAGAACGGAGAACGGGAAAAGGGAAAACAATAGAAGGCAATTGTTTTCAATCGCTTTCCATTGCCTTCAATCGCTTTCAACCATTTACAATTGTCATAAAATTCAAAAACGATTACTTTGTGCCTAAGTGTTCAAAATTGAAAACAACATGTTCAACAAAGAGACAGAATACGCATTACGAAGCTTGGTTTACATTCAATATCAGAATGACAGACAACTAAAACCGGGCATCGAAGAGATTTCGAAAGAGATTGAAGCGCCGCAAGCCTATGTGGCCAAAATTTTGCAACGTATGGTTCGTTTGGGCTTTGTCAATTCAATAAAAGGCAAAGGTGGGGGCTTTCTTTTCGATGAATCAGTATCTGAACTGACCTTAAAGGAACTGATTTTGGCTACCGAGGGCGGCACTATATTAAATGGTTGCGGGTTTGGAATGAAGCATTGCAACTCCGATAATCCGTGCCCGTTACACGATCAGTATGGCCCTATTCGCGATGCCATCAACAAACTGGTGAGCGAAGAAACTATTCAAAGTTTGGCACGCAAAGAAAATGCCGCCTTCAAAGTGGTGCTGTAGTTACTGAAATTTTTTTGACAAGAAAGAATAATGAGTATCAGGTTTGTAACAAACGAAGAACTGTATAATCAGGTAATTGAACCTCTTGCTAATGCAGCGTCATTTGTGTGGATTGGTACTGCCGACATTAAAGATCTTCATGTCAGGCACCATGGTGGGGTAAAGTCTTTTTTGGCGGTTCTCGACACCCTGGCTCAAAAGAAAGTATCAATTCGATTGTTGCACGCCAAAGACCCCGGGCCGAATTTCAGGCGCAGTTTCGACAGTTATCCCTTGCTGTGGAAAAGTATGGAGCGGCAGCTTTGTCCGAGGGTGCATTTCAAACACATAATTGTTGATGGGAAAATAGCATACACTGGTTCAGCCAATCTTACCGGTGCAGGTTTGGGAATGAAAGGGGTGAATACACGAAACTTTGAAGCTGGTTTTGTTGTGAATGACGGGCTTGTTGTAGAGCAAATTATGGCTCAGTTCGACGAGGTTTGGATGGGTAAATTCTGCAAAACATGTCAACGTAAGGCATACTGCAGCGACCCAATCCTGTAATTTGTTTTAGATTTCAATCCCTTGGTAGCTTATATGTTTGCAGCAACAAAAAAACGAGTATTTTTAACACAATAAAATAAAAACGTATGGATTTTGCAGAACTGGTAAAGAAACGTCAGAGCGATAGAAAATATGCAGCCACTCCAGTTGATGCTACCAAAATAGCGCAATGCATAGAGTCTGCAAGGTTATCACCTTCGTCGAACAATTCGCAGCCATGGAAGTTTATTGTGATTGATGAGCCCGTGCTGATTGAGCAGGTTGCGCAGTGTGCCGACAGTTTGGGAATGAACAAGTTTACCCATCAGGCTCCGGTTATGGTGGCTGTAGTAATTGAGCGCCAGAACCTGCTTTCCACGGCGGGGAGCCTTGTTCAGCAAAAAGATTACTCGTTAATCGATGTTGGAATAGCCGTTAACCAGTTTTGTCTTCAGGCAGCCGATTTGGGGCTTGGCACCTGCATTATAGGTTGGTTCGACGAGAAGAAACTAAAAAAGCTGCTTGGCGTACCCCGTTCACTTCGCCTTCCGTTGTTAATTTCGTTAGGCCATTCCGAGGCTTCAACGCGCGCAAAAGTACGCAAACCCACCGAAAAGATGAGTAGCCGCAACCGCTATTAACTTGCTATATGTTGAATAATGTAGCGTATTGACAATCAATACAGCTGAAGAAATTATTTTTTTGATAATTAAAAAGGGAAATAATTTTTTTCAATCAATGTTTTTATTATTTTTAAGGGTCAATGGTTTTGATAATCAATAGCAAAACCCCGCTGTATTATTGTATTTGCCCAACATGCCATTTACAGTCGCTACATACAGTTACGACGGAGCCGTGATTCGCCCCCCAATGCGTTGTGATTCATTGCCCGTTTTCCTCACCAATCCTGTTGATGTGTTTAAGAAGAGATGTAATGGTATTTCGCTGTACGAAATTCCTTATAGGCACCTGTGCACCATAACGGAAGGGGTGCTAATCTCTATAATATTGATAAGAAATACGTTGACTAAGGAAAGTTGGGATGGTAACGCACAAATAGACAACTATTGGGCAAAAAGGAAAAATGAAACAAAAAAGGCGACCCGCAAAGGCCACCTTGAATGTTTTCACAACGGAATAATCCTTATTGTGAATTGCTTTCAATTGTGCATCAAACTTATAAATAATAACTAATAAAGACAACATACCATGAAAAAAATTTTAGGACTTGATTTAGGAACCAACAGTATAGGTTGGGCACTGGTAAATGAAGCTGAAAACGATAACGAAAAATCGTCAATAATTAAACTTGGTGTACGCGTAAATCCTCTGACGGTTGATGAATTGACCAATTTTGAGAAAGGGAAAAGTATTACTACTAATGCTGATCGTACGCTTAAGCGCAGTATGCGCCGAAACCTTCAGCGGTATAAACTTCGAAAGGAAAACCTTATAAATATTCTGAAGCAGAATGGATGGATCAGTGATCAAACTATTCTCTCTGAACATGGCAATAAAACAACATTTGAAACTTATCGGTTGAGAGCGAAAGCTGCGATAGAGGAAGTTACTTTGGAAGAATTTTCCCGTATTCTTTTAATGATTAATAGAAAACGTGGTTACAAAAGTAGCCGAAAGGCCAAATCGACCGACGAAGGTCAACTAATTGACGGAATGGAGATCGCCAAGAAGCTCTATCACGAGAACTTAACACCCGGGCAACTAGTTCTTGAATTGGTTAAAGCAGGAAAGAAATATTCCCCTGACTTTTACCGTTCTGACCTACAGTCTGAATTTGATCGGATTTGGGATTTTCAGAAGCAATTTTATCCCGAGGTATTGACCGATGAATTTAAGAAACAACTTGCTGGAAAAGGAAAGCAAAACACTACTAAGATATTCCTTGCAAAATATGGAATTTATACAGCCGCAAACAAGGGTGCTAATAAGAAACTCGAAGCAACCCAGTGGCGAGTTGATGCTTTATCGAAACAACTTTCGAAAGAAGAATTGGCTTTTGTCATCAGCGATTTAAATGGGAATGTAAACAATTCAAGCGGTTATCTTGGAGCAATCAGCGACCGGAGCAAAGAGCTCTATTTTAACAAACAGACAGTTGGGCAATACCTAATGGAACAGCTTGCACAAAACCCACATGCTCGTTTAAAGAGTCAGGTGTTTTACCGTCAGGATTATCTCGATGAGTTTAATGCCCTTTGGGAAACGCAAGCAAAATTCCATAACGAACTAACGCCAGAATTGAAAGGTGAAATCCGCGATGTGATTATTTTCTTTCAACGTCGCCTGAAAAGCCAAAAAGGATTAATAAGTTTTTGTGAATTCGAAAGAAAGCAAATAGAGGTTGAGGTTGAAGGCAAAAAGAAATTGAAAACCATTGGAATGAAGGTTTGTCCCAAGTCATCACCACTTTTTCAAGAGTTTAAGATTTGGCAAATATTGAATAATATTCAAGTGAATGACAAAGAATCACATGCCAAACGTTTTTTGGAGCAAGAAGAAAAAGAAATGCTTTTTTTAGAACTTTCGATTAGAGAGAAACTTACCAAAGCCGATGCACTTAAGATTCTTTTCAAAAACCACAAAGAATTAGACTTAAATTACAAAGACATTGAAGGGAATAGAACCCAAGCTGCGTTATTTAATGCTTACAACGACATTTTTGAATTAAGTGGACACGATAAGATTGATTTTTCGAAATGCTCGGCCAATGAAATTGTTAATTCGGTTAAAGAAGTTTTCACTGCTCTTGGGATTAATTCTGAAATTCTCTTTTTCAATTCGCTTATCGAAGGCGATAAATTCGATAAACAACCAATTTATCAATTGTGGCATTTGCTTTATTCATTCGAAGGCGACAATTCAAATAGTGGACAAGATAAGCTGATTGAAACATTATCATCTCGCTATGGATTTGAAAAGGAGTTTGCAAAGCGAATTGCCAGCATTACATTTCAGCCCGATTATGGCAGTTTAAGTACCAAAGCAATCCGGAAAATACTTCCTTATATGAGAGAGGGAAATGAATATAGTGTGGCTTGCGTTCATGCTGGTTATAACCATTCTAAAAGCTCGTTGACCAAAGAGGAATTGGATAAAAAGGTGCTGAAAGATAAACTGGATATTTTACCCAAGAACAGTCTGCGAAACCCAGTGGTTGAAAAGATATTGAACCAGATGATCAATGTGGTAAATGCTGTTAATGAGTCGTATGGCAAACCCGATGAAATCAGAATTGAATTGGCGCG
Organism: Bacteroidales bacterium; assembly: GCA_012719495.1. GTDB lineage: Bacteria > Bacteroidota > Bacteroidia > Bacteroidales > Prolixibacteraceae > CAYMTR01. The sequence goes on along the minus strand of JAAYAG010000010.1, from coordinate 4,720 downwards.
TGAATTAAAAAAGAGTGCTAAAGAACGTGAAGAATTGACTACTGCGATTAATCAAACCACCGCTGAGCACGATAAATACCGTCTGGAACTTCAGAAGAATTTTGGATTGTCGCATGTGAGCCGAAACGACATTATACGCTACAAGCTTTATCTTGAGCTGGAACCTTTCGGATTTAAAACACTTTATTCTCAAACCTATATTTCGCCAGACAAATTATTTAGTGGTGACTTTGATATTGAACACATTATTCCACAATCGCGATTGTTCGATGATTCTTTTTCAAATAAAACATTGGAAACAAGAAGCATCAATTTGGAAAAGGGAAATGATACGGCAATTGAGTTTATTGAAAAGAAGTATGGGAAAGAAGAATTGGCTAATTACATTGCACATATTGAGGGGTTGTTTAAAAACAATCCTACGAAACAAGGAAAACTGAAAAAGCTTAAGATGAAGGGTGATGAAATTCCTGATGACTTTATTAGTCGTGATTTAAGAGATACCCAATACATTGCCAAGAAAGCCAAATCAATATTGGAAGAATTTGTCCGCGATGTAGTCTCTACATCTGGTTCTATTACAGACCGACTACGTGAAGATTGGCAGTTAATTAATGTGATGCAGGAATTAAACTGGTACAAATACGATAAACTAGGCTTAACGGAAACCATTATTGGCAGGGATGGACAAGAAATTCCGAGAATAAAAGATTGGACAAAACGAAACGATCATCGTCACCATGCTATGGATGCCTTAACCATAGCTTTTACCAAACGTAGTCATATTCAATATTTGAACAACCTGAATGCCCGAAGCGACAAGGCTGGAAGTATTTATGGAATTGAACAGAAAGAACTTGAGCGAGATAGCAAAGGGAAGCTAAGGTTTAAAGCACCAATGGCTGATTTTCGTTCAGAAGCCAAAAGACATCTTGAAAACACCTTAATTTCGATTAAGGCAAAGAATAAAGTGACCACAATCAACATTAATACGACCAAGAAAAAGGGAGGAACGAACAAAAAGAAACAACTTACGCCAAGGGGGCAGCTCCATGACCAAACTGTGTATGGCTCTAACCCTTGGAGTAGAATTGAACTTTCAAGTAAAATCTCAAAAAATGAAATAGATAATATTTGTTCAGATAATTTAAAAGTTTATATAAAAGAGCATATTAAGCAAAGGGGTAGCATTGCAAAAGCATTTACGGAAGAAGAATTGCTGAAATTGAGATATAACAACAAACCTTTACGAGAAGTAGAAATAAATATTCCGTGCTATACACAAAGAATCGATATTATAAAGTTTTTTACAGATTCACAAAGAACAGTTTCTTCAAAAATTAAGAACTTAAAAAGTGTTTTAGATATAAAAATCAGAGAAATATTAAATAATCGACTAGATGAATATGGCGGTGATTTTATGAAAGCATTTTCAGATTTGGAGACAAATCCAATTTGGCTGAACAAAGAAAAAGGGATTTCAATTAAACGAGTAACCATAACCGGCATCAGCAATGCCCAGGCGTTGCACGACAAAAAAGATAAAGATGGCAAGCTGATATTAGACAACGAAGGGAAGCCACAACCAGTCGATTTTGTCAACACGGGCAATAATCACCATGTGGCAGTATATCGCGATGAGAAAGGGAATTTGCAGGAAAATGTAGTTTCCTTCTTTGAGGCAACCGAACGGGTCAATCAAGGATTATCGGTTATCGACAAAGAGTATAAAAAGAAAGAAGGTTGGGAATTCCTATTCAGCATGAAACAGAACGAGTATTTTGTTTTTCCTAGAACAGAAAAAAAGGACAAGGTACATGAAGAAACGGGTGAAATATATCAAATAGAGGAAACAGTTTTTAATCCTAAAGAGATTGATCTACTTGATCCTGATAATTACAAATTGATTAGTCCCAATCTTTTCAAAGTTCAGACAATTTCCAAGGTGATGTATGGGAATAGTGTAATTAGAGATTACAAGTTCAGGAATCATCTTGAAACCACAGTTAAAGATGTTAAAGAATTGAGAGACCTAGCATTCAAGCAATATAAAACTTTAGCTTTTTGTGATGAAATTGTAAAAGTTCGGGTCAATCATATTGGACAAATTGTAACTGTTGGAGAATATTAAACCATGCACCCCCTTCAGCCCGATACCAGCTATCATATCTTTAACCATGGAGGTTTCACCCGCGGGTGAAACCTCTGAAATAAAATAAAATGAAGAGAAAATGACAGCCGTTAATTATCGAATAAAAATTGAACCCGAAAAGTTCTATCATATTTGGAACCGGGGAAACAATCGCGAAAACCTGTTTTATACAGCGGCTAATTACGAGTATTTCCTTCGGTTATACGATCAGTTCCTCGACCCGGTTGCCGAAACGTATGCGTTTTGCTTGTTGCCAAACCATTTTCATTTGCTGATTCGTACGAAGCCCGTATTGGTTTCACCCACGGTATTGGTTTCACCCACGGGTGAAACCAATAAGAAATCAAATCCGGTAAGCCTTGCTTTTCAACGTTTCTTTACAGCCTATTCTCAGGCTATCAATATTCAGGAACGTCGCACGGGTAGTTTATTTCAAAAACCATTTAAACGCTTGGAAGTTACCTCGGCCCGTCAACTGGCCAATCTGGTGCATTATATCCATACCAATCCGCAAAAACATGGAATTATCGACGATTTCAGGCATTATCCTTGGAGCAGTTACGAACGGGTGCTGCGTGACAGACCATCGAAACTGAAAAAAGAGGAGGTCTTGCAATGGTTTAACGACAAAACCAACTATGTAAACTATCATTCCCGGTCAATCGATCTGGATAAAATAAAAGAAATAATGATCGAATAACCAGAGGTTTCACCCGCGGGTGAAACCTCTAAATAAGGAAAACATGATTAAACGTACCCTCTACTTTGGAAACCCCGCCTATCTGCACAAAAACCTGATGCAGTTAAAGGTGATTAACCCCGACGATAATAGTGAGTTAGGTTCTGTTCCGTTGGAAGATATTGGCGTGGTACTGCTCGATCATCCGCAAATAACCCTAACACACGCGTTGATGGCTGCTTTGCTTGAAAGGAATGTTGCCCTGATTAGTTGCGACGAGAAACACCTTCCCGTTGGCTTAATGCTCCCGCTCGATGGCAATACGATTCAAACCGAACGTTTCCGTTCGCAAATAGATGCCTCGGAACCATTGAAAAAAAACCTGTGGGCGCAAACCGTAAAGGCAAAGATTGAAAACCAGGCCGAAGTGTTGCGTCGTGCGGGTATCGACAATAAACGCTTGCTTGCCCTGGTGCCCTTGATTCAAAGTGGCGATCCCGACAATGTTGAAGGGCGTGCAGCATCGGTTTACTGGAAATTGTTGTTCGAAGACCTTCCTTTTGTGCGCGATCGGTTTGGGTTGATGCCCAATGCACACCTGAACTACGGCTATGCCATATTGCGCGCCATTGTTGCGCGGGCGTTGGTAGGCAGTGGTTTGTTGCCTACCTTGGGTATACACCATAGCAACAAATACAACGCCTATTGTTTGGCCGACGATGTGATGGAACCTTACCGTCCGTTTGTTGATTGGATGGTGTATAACATGCTGCAAAACGAAGAGATTACCGGCGACGATATTTCGAAAGAGCATAAAGCAAAGCTGCTCGGTATTGCAACCGTTGATGTTCAGATTGATGGAAAGAAAAGTCCGTTGATGGTGGGTTTGCCGCGTACAACCAACTCGCTGGTTGAATGTTTCGACGGAAGCCGCCGTAAGATTATTTATCCTGAGTTTTTGTGAGTGAACCACAACGTACACGAAGGTTTGTCACAAAGAACACAACGTAAACAGTTGAAGACAATTCGAAACAATAGAAAGCGGTTGGAAGCAATAGAAGGCAATAGAAAGCAATTGAAGGCAGTAGTGGATAGTTGTTTATAATCAAATTGTCAATTTTCAATCGTCAATTTTCAATTAAAAAATGTCGTTCGATGCACTAAATCAATATCGCATTATGTGGGTACTTGTGTTTTTCGATCTGCCGACCGAAACCAAAGTGCAGCAAAAGGCTGCGGCCCGTTTCCGCAAAAACTTGCTGGAAGACGGTTTCTCGATGTTCCAATTCTCGATTTATCTGCGCAACTGTCCCAGCCGCGAGAATGCCGAAGTACATGTTAAGCGTGTTAAGAACATGTTGCCCGAATATGGGCACGTGGGCATGCTCACCATCACCGACAAACAGTTTGGGATGATGGAACTATTCTTCAGTAAAAAAGCGATAGAGAAACCCCAAACGGTGCAGCAGCTCGAATTGTTTTAGAAAATGTTCGAAAAACCGACAGAAAATAGGATAAGTAAACAGGAGAGTATAAAAACAAAAAACGGGGTATAAGCCCCGTTTTTTACATTCAAAAGTCTTCGATAACAATTTGATTTGTTGTTTTTTGCAAGCAATAGGTTGTCAAAGACCGATATAAAAATACAATTTGAAAGCAATTCACAACCTATTTATAGACTTAAAAAAGTATATAGGGGTTGTCAAAGACCGATATAAAAATACAATTTGAAAGCAATTCACAACCATGAATGAACTCGACACTAACAAGCTCGAGTTGTCAAAGACCGATATAAAAATACAATTTGAAAGCAATTCACAACATATTGACACCAATGGTGTTCAACACATCGGTTGTCAAAGACCGATATAAAAATACAATTTGAAAGC
>JAAYAG010000102.1 GCA_012719495.1 Bacteroidales bacterium | reverse complement strand
TTCTGCCGTTTTGAATTCGATATTAGTCAGCACATTATTGATGGAACAAACACCTTAGCCCTTGAAGTATTCAGGCAACAGCCGGGAAATTTCGGACTAGGCTTTGTTGACTGGAATCCCCGTCCGCTTGACGAAAGCATGGGAATATGGCGTGAAGTGACAGTGAAAAAAATTGATGCTGTTCAAATGAAAAACAGTGTTGTCCGCAGCAAAGTAAATACCGAAACGCTCGAAGAAGCGTGGCTCACCGTAGGAACTGAATTAAAAAACATCAGCCGAAAACCAATAACAGGTAACTTAAAGATATCTACCGAAGGAATGTCACTGGTTTACCCGGTTTCTTTGTCGGCAGGCGAGAAACGAACAATAACCCTAAGCCCTGAAACACAGGAAGCCCTCCACCTAAAAAACCCTAAACTATGGTGGTGCAATGGGTTAGGAAATGCCAACCTTTATACAATGAACGTTGAATTCATTCAAAACGGCACGATAAAAGCAAGCGAGAAAGTAACCTTTGGAATACGGGAAATTGAAACCTACTTTACTGAAAAAGGACATCGAGGCTTTAAACTGAACGGAAAAGAAGTTCTGATTAAGGGAGCAGGCTGGACCGATGATATCTTTCTTCGAAACACGAACGAAAGCAACGAAGCACAAGTGAAGTATGTTAAAGACATGGGAATGAACACCATTCGCTTCGAGAACATTTGGGGGACTTCGCAAAACATTTACGACTTATGCGACCGTTACGGAATTCTGGCCATGGTAGGCTGGAGCTGCCAATGGGAATGGGAAAATTATCTGGGCAAACCTTGTGATGAATTTGGAGGAATTAAAACTGAAGCAGAAATTGATTTAATAATCAGGTATATGCGCGACCAAATACTTTGGCTTCGCAACCACCCTTCAATTTTCGTTTGGCTTACCGGAAGCGACATGTTACCCCGTCCCTCACTCGAAAAAAAATACATCGCTCTTTTTGAAGAAATCGATAACCGCCCCTGGTTAGGTGCCGCATCGAACCGGAAAAGCGAGCTCTCTGGCCCCACCGGAATGAAAATGAACGGGCCTTACGAATACGTCTTCCCCTCGTATTGGTACCTCGACACCCTGAACGGCGGAGCATACGGGTTTAATACCGAAACCGGCCCCGGATGCCAGATTCCAGTCAAAGAATCGGTAAACAGGTTTATTTCGCCTGAAAACAAATGGCCTTTATCATCAGCCTGGGATGCCCATTGCACAACGTCAGATGCGGCGATGAACAGTATGAGCCTTAACAACGAGGTTGTTAGTGCCCTCTGGGGTAAACCAAAAAACTTCGACGATTTCTTGCTAAAAAGTCACATGGTAAACTATGAGGCTATCCGGGCCATGTTTGAAGCATTTAGGGTAAACCGCCCCAATACAACCGGAATAATTCAGTGGATGTTAAACTCTGCATGGCCTTCGCTTTACTGGCAACTAATTGATTTTTATCTGGTTCCCACACCCGCATATTATGGGGTTAAAAAGGCACTGGAACCTATTCAATTGATTTATAATTATGGAGACAGTTCAATTGTACTATCGAACGAAACCCTTGTCCCGGCAAAAGGGTTAAAGGCAAATATTACGTTGTACGATTTAAACTCTACCCCACAATTTTCCAAATCAGTTATGGTTGATGCCGAACCTGGCAAACCAATAGTTATTGGCAAGTTACCGGCAAACAAATCTACTTCGCTGTTAAAACTTGAGCTTTTCAATGCAAAAGGCATATTAATAGCTGACAATGTTTACTGGCTGAGCAACAAAAAAGAAATATTTGACTGGGAAAACAGTAATTGGTATACAACCCCAATGAAAGAATATCCCGATTACACGCATTTCAATTTGCTTAAAAACATCGACTTACCTACGGAATATACTACCCGTAAAGAAGCCGAAGAAACGATTATCTCGTTAAATATTCGGAATACTTCGGAAACGATTGCCTTTTTTGTTGAGCTTAAACTCTTGGATGAAAACAACGAATGGATAGTCCCGTCACTGTTTTCCGACAACTATGTTACCCTGATTGCCGCCGATCAGAAAAAGGTAGAAATTTCAGTTCCTACAGCTATCATTTCAGAACGGAAAGCAAAGATTTCGGTTTCGGGATGGAATGTAAACCCGCAGATCATCGAAATTGAACAAAAGTGAATACGGTAGAAATGCATTATCCATGGTTTGAATATTTTGATTTTTTCATCGGTATAAGGCAATAACTTTTCTATTTTTGGTGCGTAAAAAAGTACACACAATGAAAAAAAATATAGCTGTAATTTGGGGTGGCGATTCTTCGGAATACGTAGTAAGTATAAAAAGCGGACGTAACATTTTCAACCATATCGACACTGCCAAATTTACCCCTTGGCTGATACGTATGAGGCACGATGAGTGGCACGTAATGAACGGTGAAGAACTTGTTTCTCCCATTAACAAGAGCGATTTCAGTTTCGAAATCAATGGGGAAAAAATCAAGATCGACTATGCCTTTATCATGATTCATGGTACACCTGGCGAAGATGGAGTTCTGCAAGGATATTTCGATTTGCTTAAAATACCTTACTCAGCCACAGGTGTTTACGCATCGGCTCTTACATTTCACAAGTTTTATTGCGACAATTTTCTCCGGGCTTTTGGTATAAAAATGGCCAAAGCGGAATATTTCAAACGCGGCGACAAAATAGATACCAAACAATTGTCCAATAAATTTGGCTTCCCCCTCTTTGTGAAACCCAGTGCTGGGGGGTCGAGCTTTGGTGTTACGAAAGTAAAATCCGAAGAACAAATTTTGCCAGCCATTGAAGCTGCATTTGCCGAAAGCAACGATTGCCTTGTTGAAGAATTTGTTGATGGGATGGAACTTGCCGTTGGTGTTTGTGACCTTAATGGTAAAATAACACCGTTCCTTCCTACCGAAGTAATACCTGGAGGAGACTTTTTCGATTACAATTCGAAATATAATATTGGGGGAGCCACAGAAATTACACCGGCAAGGATTCCTGCAGAAAAAATTAAAGAATGCCAGGATTTGACCGTTAAGCTTTACAAACTTATCGGGTGCCACGGAATCGTCAGAATCGATTATATATTGAAAAACAACGAGTTCTATTTTCTGGAGGTAAACACCATACCAGGCATGACCGAAACCAGCTTCATACCACAACAATTAAACGCTATGGGATTAAACCTTGGCGACATTGTAAGTCAGGTAATTGAATACGATTTGCAAAAACAGGCATAAATTAATATTCAACAAAGCCCTCGCTTAAAGGGTAAAATTCATAAATTTGATGTCCACCTAAATAAGGAGGGATAAATTTTAATTGTATGGCTACCACATCAAAACGAAATACAAAGGCTACAATCGAAGAAATAAATGCCCAATACGGGAAAATCCCACCCCAGGCAGTCGATGTTGAAGAAGCAGTGCTCGGAGCATTGATGCTCGAACGCGAAGCATTCATTGGAATAGCAGATTTACTTACCGAAGAAAGCTTTTATAAAGAAGAGCACCGCGAAATATTCAAGGTGATAAAAGACCTTTCGATGAGAGATCAGCCAGTCGACCTGCTTATTGTTACCCAAGAACTTAAAAACCGCGGACTGCTCGAAAAAGTAGGAGGCCCATTATATATAACCCAACTAACCAGCAAAGTAGCTTCGGCAGCACACCTCGAATTTCATGCAAGAATTATTGCCCAAAAGCATATTCAGCGTGAGTTAATCCGTTCGTGTTCCGAAATACAAGTCAATGCATACGACGACACCAAAGACGTAGACGAGCTGATTAACGAAGCAGAATCGGCTATTTTCAAAATATCGGAAGGGAACATCAAAAAAGAAACCCAACCCATTAAGCCCATCCTGAAAGAAGCCGTACAGCTGATTGAAGAAGCCAGCAAGCGAAAAGATGGTTTGTCGGGCATTCCGTCTGGGTTTTCGAAAGTTGACCGTATTACCTCAGGCTGGCAAAAAACCGACTTAATAATTATTGCGGCACGACCTGCAATGGGTAAAACAGCTTTTGTGCTGTCAATGGCACGAAATATGGCCGTTGAATTCAACAAACCAGTAGCCATATTCTCACTCGAAATGTCTTCCATTCAGTTGGTAAACCGTATGATTGCCTCAGAATCGGAACTTGGTTCTGACAAAATTAAAAAGGGGAACCTCGAAGGCGACGATTGGGACCGGCTCAACAAAGCCATACGCAGGCTCGACGAAGCCCCAGTTTTTATCGACGACACTCCTGCCCTTTCCATCTTTGAACTCAGGGCCAAATGCCGCCGACTGAAAATGCAACAAGATATTGGTATTGTACTGGTCGACTACCTCCAGCTGATGACCGCCGGAGGCGATAACCGGGGCAGCCGCGAACAGGAAGTTAGTATGATCTCCCGTTCATTGAAAGCAATTGCAAAGGAACTTGATATACCGATAATTGCACTATCTCAGTTAAACCGTTCTGTTGAATCGCGCGAAGGAAAAAGACCCCAGCTTTCAGACCTTCGTGAGTCAGGTGCTATTGAGCAAGATGCCGACATGGTAATATTTATTCACCGCCCTGAATATTATGGAATTACCGAAGATGATGAAGGAAACTCCCTGCGGAATGTTGCCGAGATCATTATAGCAAAACACCGTAACGGGGCTGTTGGCGACGTAAGGCTTTCATTCAGAAAAGAACTGGCGCGGTTTGTCGACCTTGAAGAATACCCATCCGACTTCGACCCAATGGCGATGCAGACTTTCAGCTCAAAGATGAACGAAGACAGAGGAGGTAATTTCAACCCTCCTGCTTTTTCGATACCCGTTGGAAACCCGTTTGAGAGTTCAACAGATGATATACCATTTTAGAATGATAAGAACAATTACCCTGATAATCATAGGCATATTACTAAGCCTGAACACGCGAAGCGCATCCTTGCTCATCCCAATGGATAACGCCCAGAAAAATCACCTCAAAGCATACGGAATTGCCTTCTGGTCGTTACAACGCGCTGTCGAAGTGAAATGGCTGCTGAACTACCGCGGCGGAAGTTTTATGTTGCCACAAATACAGGAGATTGAAAACGAATGCCTTATACGTGGTGTAAATTATGAAGTAATTGCCGATGGGCAGGCAAACCTGATAGTCGAAGAAATTTCAAGCCCTTCGGTTAATATGGATGTAATACTGATGCAAAAAGCACCAAAAATTGCCGTGTATTCACCGCCTAACAAACAGCCCTGGGACGATGCCGTAACGCTGGTGCTCACGTATGCCGAAATTCCATACGACATTATTTACGATGAAGAAATTCTCGACGGAAAACTAAGCGAATATGATTGGTTACACCTTCACCACGAAGATTTTACCGGACAATTTGGAAAGTTTTTCCGCAACTACCAACACATGCCCTGGTATCAGGAAGAAGTCCGTACCAATCAACAATTAGCACAAAAACTTGGCTTTCTGAAAGTTTCTGAAATGAAACTGGTAGTTTCAAAAACAATCAAAAATTACGTTCTTAACGGAGGCTTCCTATTTGCCATGTGTGCTGCTACCGACACATACGATATTGCCCTCTCAGCAGAAAACACCGACGTTTGCGAATCAATGTACGACGGTGATCCTGCAGCTGCCAACTTCAACGAGCACCTTGATTTTACACGTTGCTTTGCTTTCCAGAATTTCACCGTTGAAAAGGACCCTTACGAGTACGAATTTTCAAACATCGATGTTGATGCCAGAACTCGAAAGATAAGCATGCAGTCAGACTACTTTACCTTATTCGATTTTTCGGCTAAATGGGACCCTGTACCTACAATGCTTTGCCAAAACCACACCAAAATTGTAAAAGGGTTCTTGGGGCAAACAACCGCTTACCACAAAGAATTCCTTAAACCCGAAGTACTCGTAATGGGTGAAAACAAAGCGGCTAACGAAGCCCGTTACATTCATGGTGAAATGGGTAACGGAACATGGACCTTTTACGGAGGTCATGACCCCGAAGATTATAGTCACGAGGTTGGCTCCCCTCCAACAGAATTAAAGCTTTATCCAAATTCTCCGGGATATCGATTGATACTTAACAACGTTCTCTTCCCTGCGGCAAAAAAGAAAAAACAAAAAACATAGACAACTGTTGCTTTAGCTGAAACAACTGTTGCAAAAAGTTATTTCTTCGGCCTTATGCACATTTTCAATATCAATAAAAGCAGAAATGACCTTACAAGAAATCAATAAAATCTGCGAAAACTCGCTCATTTCGCATTTGGGGATCGAGTTTACAGGCTACACCGGCACAACCGTTGAAGCGCGCATGCCCGTTCACTCGCCAACACACCAGCCCATGGGATATTTGCACGGCGGGGCCTCGCTGGCTTTGGCCGAAACCGTTGGGAGTGCCGGCTCGCTGTTTTTGGTCGATCCCACAAAGTTCAACGTATTTGGGATGCAAGTAACCGGAAACCACATTTCGTCTATTCGCGAGGGTTGGGTCATTGCCCGCGCAACCATCATTCACCAAGGGCGCACCAGCCATGTTTGGGATGTTGAAATTCGCGACACAGACGGTAAACTTATTTCGGTGGCCCGTGTTACTAATGCCATTGTGGAAAAGAAAACAGAAAAATGAATTTCTTACAGGCACTTCAATATTGTATCGACAATCGCTTGATTTTTGCGGCATACAGATTACCGCACTCCGATGCCATTAAATTGGTTGTGCAAAAAAGCCCTACGTCAAATGCTACAGCCATCAATTCTGAATTATTTGATCAGAAGGGTTTTATCCTTTCTCCATTCCTGAAATCTGAGAAATTTCCAAGCTATTTCATTCAGCCCGACTTGGTGTACAGCAGCACCAACTATCTCAATTTCGACGAGCTACTACAGGTTCAACATCCTGTGCAAGAGGAAAATATATACGAAAATGGAGTTATTGGGAAGAAAGAATTCAAAATTCAGGTCGAAAGTATTATTGAAGCCATTCGTCAGAATAAATTCAAAAAAACAGTGCTATCGCGCACCAAGGTCTTGGAACGAAATTATCACTGTAAGCTAAAGGAAATCTTTCAGTTACTAAGCACCAGTTACACCAATGCTTTTGTGTATATGGTAAACGTGGGCGGCCAGTTTTGGATGGGTGCCACGCCCGAACCGCTGCTTTGTGCGCACAAAAACGAATTGGAAGCAGTGTCGCTGGCAGGCACAAAACCATATAACGACGAGAACCTGAACATTACAAATTGGAGCCACAAGGACCAGATTGAACAAGAATTAGTTACTCAGTATATTGAAGAAACCTTTGAAAACAGGGGGATTCAATTCACTCAAAAAAACGGACCCTATACCAAAAAGGCCGGTAACCTGGTGCACCTCCGCACCGATTTCACCTATAATTTGGCCGATGTTGGCAAACAATTGGGCGAACTTGTTTCCGAACTACACCCCACTCCAGCAGTTTGTGGCCTTCCAAAGCAAGCGGCCATGGACTTCATTCAAAACATTGAAAAGCACCAACGTGGGTACTACTCCGGCTTTTTAGGCCCAGTAAACATCGACGACAAACTCCAACTATTTGTCAATCTTCGCTGTATGCAGGTTATGGACGAACGGCTCATCCTGTACATTGGTGCCGGCATAACTTCCGAATCGGACGCCGAAGAAGAATGGAACGAAACCGAAATCAAAGCCGACACGCTGCTTTCGGTAATTCACAAAGTTTAGCAGAAGGCCTTATTCCACAAACAAATCATCCATCGTAACTTCCGAATGGATTTCTTCCAAATAATAATTGTTCCGCATTGCCGGATAGGTGGTTATCAGCGTAGTAACTACCGACTTTTTCGTTCCTGTAACGTGCGAAAAAACAGCTCGTTTCTGCCTTAACTTAGCGATGTATTCTTTATCTATAATGAATTCCTTGTTCGAGAATTTGGCCTCGCAAAGGTTAATCATCCCATCTTTTCGGTCGATGAGCATGTCGATTTGTGCCCCCGGTAATTCGTCGTTGCCCTTGTGCCTCCACGACGAGATTTCGGTAAACGTGCCGGCAATGCCCAACTTGGTCAATATCTGGCCACTATGCTGAATGCAAATATTCTCGAACGCATATCCGCTCCACGAAACAAACCTTGGCTGATTGGCTATTTTTTGCCAAGTATTCGCCCTGTTCTTCACATTGTCTTTTATAAAATTCAGGTAGAAAAGCGAATACATATCAACCAGACGAAATTGCGTTTCTTTTACCTTTTTCTCGAACGGACGGTGCTTGGCAATAAAACCGCTTTCGTACAAATCTTCGATGGTGCGAGTAAAAGTTCCCCCATCGGGCAACCCCGACTTCTTGAGAAGTTCCTCTCGAACAAGCCCATACGGATGACTAGCCAAAGCCTCAATAACAGCAATATGGTTTATGGCATTCTTAAAAAGTGAATAATAAAGTTGATCGTATTCGGTGGCCAGCAAACCTGTCGATTCGAAACAAATTTCGTCGATCAGTTGCTCGGCACTTTTTCCTTGGCTCAGATCGTTCCAATAAAACGGAACTCCGCCCATTACCATATAAAGCTGAATAATCTGATAACGTGTGAGTTTAAGCTTTCTATTCTTGCAATACTGTTCGGTTTCGAACAAGGTAAATGGCTCCAATTTTATTCGTCGGGTAATGCGGTTGTAAAGGCCGCCTTTGTTCTTGAAAAGTTTTAGTTGCATCCACGAAGCGGCCGAACCACAAACCACCAAAAGTACGTGGTGCATAGTTGAAACATGTTGGTTCCAGAAATATTCTAGTGCCTGCACAAAACCCGACTTTGGCGTATCCAGCCACGGCAGTTCGTCGATAAACACCACCACTTTTGTGGAGCTGTCCTTCATTTCGTACAACATATCAGCTAAATACTGAAAAGCGGTATTCCAATTTGGTGGAGCAACCGTTTCCTTTTTGCCGCCAGTGCGCCGGATGTATTCATGAAAAAAATTATCGATCTGAACCGAAACTTTTTCTTCGTACGAACCTGAAAATGCGAATTGTATGTGAGTTTTCAAATATTCGCGCACCATAAATGTCTTGCCCACTCGCCTTCGTCCGTACACAGCCAGAAACTCGGCCTTCTCCGACAATAAAAGCTTGTCGATAATTCTCAGCTCTTTCCCACGACCAACAATTTTGCTCTCCATGATTATTCTGATTTTCAACACTCAAAGATATGAATATATTTTTATACTTGGAGAAATCTCCATTTTTTTACCACATTTCTCCAAATATAAATTTTAAATGTGGAAATTTAAGTGAACAAAAACCACATTTCTCCACTTATGGAATACTATACTTGGAGAAATCTCCATTTTTTTACCACATTTCTCCAAGTATAAATCTTGAGAAACAAAAACACCTGCAAAATGGTTTCTTGCCATTATTGCCAATCGAAGACATTTCGTTACTTTGCATGCTTATGATTCACCACCTTCAACATATTGTCGATCTGGTTGCGGTGTGCCAACAAAAAGGCATTTCGCACGTGGTAATTTCGCCGGGTTCGCGCAATGCACCGCTAACGAGGCTTTTCGCGTCCAACAATGCATTTACTTGCCTTAGCATTGTAGATGAACGTGCTGCAGCTTTTTATGCACTGGGCATTTCGTTGGCAATTCAAAAACCAGTTGCTATAGTTTGCACCTCGGGAACGGCCGTGCTCAATTATGCACCTGCGCTTGCCGAAGCTTTTTACCAACGCGTTCCATTGATTGCAATTACAGCCGACAGGCCTGCTCATTTAATTGACCAGCAAGATAATCAGACGATTCATCAGGTAAATGTGTACCACAACTACATAAAAGGAAGTATCAATCTGAAGTGGCCACTGGAAAGTGAAAATGTTCTGAAACAGCAACATGCAGAAATTTCGAACATCATTGACTTGGCCATAAGTGGTATTCATGGGCCGGTGCAAATCAACGTGCCCATTTCGGAGCCGCTATACGAGGCACTTCCGCAACCATCTCCTTTTCTTGCAATTTCAAAAAACACAAGCATTCATTCTGAAAAAATTGAAAGCAGTTTTGTTGAAACTTGGCAAAACGCCAACCGGCGCATGGTGCTTTGCGGCCAAAACACGCCCAACGAAGAATTGCAACAATTGATTAATCTTCTTTCAGAAGAAAATCAAGCCGTTATACTGGCCGAACCCATTTCGAACCTGAAAGGAGAAAACGTAATTTCTCCGCTCGACCGGGTGTTGATGCGCGTGGAGCAAGCCAACTTGGAAGAATTTCAGCCCGATTTGCTGGTTTCTTTTGGTGGCCCTGTTGTTTCGAAACGGTTGAAACAATGGTTACAAAAGCAATCCAACTTAATTCACTGGCGAATTGCCGAGCAAGAAGATGAAATTGACACCTATCAAAACCGAAAAGCCCACATTACAGTAAATCCGACTGTTATTTTGGGTGAATTTGCACACGTAGGAAAATCATCAGAAAGCCAATTCATCGAAAATTGGCAACGAGCCATGCACCAAAGTATTGCCGCCGATTCGCCCTTTTTCAGTGCAGCTCCATTTTGCGATGCTTCAGTTTTTAACTTCATTTTGAATAACTTACCAAAGCAAGCTACCCTGCATTTGGGCAACAGCTCGCCTGTGCGATACGCACAAATGTACAGCTGCCACACTGCCAAAGCCGTTTATTCCAACCGCGGCGTTTCGGGCATCGATGGCAGTTTGTCAACCGCCAGTGGAATAGCCACCGTTTCCGAAGATTTGCATTTGGTTCTGCTTGGCGACCTAAGTTTTGTGTACGACTCCAACGCCTTATGGAACCGTAATTTATCGGAAAACCTGCGCGTTGTGGTGATCAACAATGGCGGTGGCGGCATTTTCAGGCTCCTGCCCGGCCCATCGGAGCAGGAATGTTTCGAGGATTTTATGGAAGCTAATCACCCGGTTCAAATAGAGAAATTGGCACAAGCCTTCGGCGTAAACTATTTAAAAGCTGAAAATCAACAAGAACTGCAACTTCAATATTCAAGATTTATCGAACAGAAAGGACCTTCGTTATTGGAAATTAAGACACCAAATACCGAAAACCCAGTTCAATTTAAAGCGCATATTCAGAAAATAAAAGGATATATTTAACTGGATAACCAAAAAAAGGCATGACAAAAACGAATAAAATAGAAGTTCTGGATACTGAAATATCGATTTCAACAATTTCAGGAGAAGACTATATATGCATAACCGATATGGCAAAAGCTAAATCGGATGAAAGTAGGGCTGCCGACATTATAAAAAACTGGATTAGAACAAGAACAACCCTCGAATTTTTAGGAACTTGGGAAAAAATATACAACCCAAATTTTAAAGTGGTCGAATTTGACCACTTTAAAACACAGGCAGGTTTACCTTCTTTTGTATTGAGCCCAACACAATGGGTTGAAAAAACAAGTGCAATAGGAATATATTCAAAACAAGGAAGATACGGGGGAACTTACGCACATAAAGACATTGCGTTTGAATTTGGTTCGGCAATAAGTGCCGAATTCAAACTTTACTTGATTAAGGAATTCCAACGACTTAAAAATGAAGAAAACGATCGGCAGAAACTTGATTGGAACTTACAACGAACATTAGCAAAAGTGAATTATTCTATTCATACAGATGCGATTAAAGAAAAATTAATACCAGAAAAACTCTCTGCACAACAAATCTCTTTAGTTTATGCATCGGAGGCTGATTTATTGAATGTTGCGTTGTTTGGAACCACAGCTGCAAATTGGCGAATCAACAATCAAAATCTGAATGGGAATATTCGAGATTATGCAACCCTGGAGCAATTAGTTATTTTGTCGAACCTTGAAAGTATAAATGCCGTTCTTATTCGGCAGGGTCTAAGTCAAACCGAAAGAATTCAACAACTTAACGAAATAGCGATACTTCAAATGACCTCACTTGTTCGTAGCAATAGTATAAAAAGTTTAAAAGAAAAATAATGGCAACACGAAATTGGGAAACAATTAAAGAGTACGAAGATATTTTCTTCGAATATTACGACGGGATTGGCAAAATCACCATCAACCGCGAGCATGTCCGCAATGCGTTCAGACCTACAACGGTAAACAACATGAGTGATGCGCTACGCATTTGCCGCGAAGACAACAACATCAACGTAATTGTGATAACCGGTAAGGGCGACAAAGCTTTTTGCTCGGGCGGCGACCAAAACGTTAAAGGCACAGGGGGTTACATCGACGAAAACGGCATTCCACGCCTCAACATTCTTGAAGTGCAAAAGCAAATTCGCAGTATGCCAAAGCCTGTAATTGCTATGGTGAACGGATACGCCATTGGTGGCGGACACGTGCTGCACGTGGTTTGCGACATCAGCATTGCCAGCGAGAACGCCATCTTCGGACAAACTGGCCCCAAAGTGGGTAGCTTCGATGCCGGATTGGGTTCATCGTACTTGGCCAGCGTGGTTGGACAGAAAAAAGCGCGCGAAATTTGGTTCATGTGCCGCCAGTACTCAGCCGCCGAAGCCTTGGAAATGGGCTTGGTCAACAAAGTGGTTCCACTCGACCAATTGGAAGACGAAGTGGTTGCTTGGGCACAAAAAATGCAGGAACACAGCCCATTGGCTTTGCGTATGCTAAAATTAGGTATGAACGCCGACCTTGATGGTCAAATTGGAATACAAGAGTTTGCCGGAAATGCAACACTTCTTTATTATTTAACCGAAGAAGCTCAGGAAGGCAAACACGCGTTCCTCGAAAAACGGAAACCCGACTTTAAAAAGTATCCGAAGTTTCCTTGATATCAACCAATTGACCAACTAACAAAATTGTATGTTACAATTTTGTTAGTTGATTTTTTCAAAATTCGAACATTATAAAAATGAGTCAAATAAAAATCTGGTTGCAGGCATTTCGTTTGCGCACGCTTCCTCTGGCGTTGGCCAATGCGATAATGGGAAGTTTTTTAGCCAAAAGTTCAGGCATTTTCCGTTGGGAGGTGTTCATTTTGGCCATCTTAACCATCGTATTTCTTCAAATCCTATCCAATTTAGCCAACGATTATGGCGATGCCGTTTCGGGGAAGGACACCGAAAAACGGGTAGGGCCACAACGGGTTACACACACCGGAATGGTCTCGATGCAGGCTATGAAACGAATGATCATTGCATTTGTAATCTTTTCATTCGTAACTGGCTCTGCGCTTATTATTGTTTCGCTCAGCGCTCTTGGCTGGAAGATCATCGCCCTATTCTTTGCCCTGGGAATTGCAGCCATTTGGGCCGCTTTAAAATACACGGTGGGCAAAAATCCCTACGGTTACAAAGGTTTGGGCGATATTTTTGTCTTCGTTTTCTTTGGCCCTGTTGGTGTAATCGGAACGTTCTATTTGCATACTTTGTATTTCGACAACATGGCGCTGGTGCCCGCAGCAGTAATTGGCATTTTAAGCACCGCCGTGCTCAACATCAACAACCTGAGAGATATTGACAACGACAGGGAAACCGGGAAACAAACCCTTGCTGTAAAGCGGGGCCGGCTTTTTGCCCAGCGGTATCATTTGCTTCTTATCGGTTCGGCTATTGTGCTTTCAGTGGCATTCACACTGAATTATTATTTTGCTCCAACCCAGTGGCTCTTTCTGCTCACGATTCCACTTTTTTTGAGGAATTGCATAAAAGTTTACAAAAACGAAAATGCGCAAACCATGAACAACGAATTGAAGAATTTGGCACTAACCACCTTCCTGTTCTCGTTGTTGTTTGGAATTGGTCTCATAATCAAATAGAAAATCACCTTCATTGAAAAACAAACCATAGTGCTTAATACTAATAACTTAACGAAGTTATTTTCAAACATTTCGGATAAGTTATAATTTTGAATTCTCAATAAATCTATTTTTAGACATGGAATCTTAAGTATTCTTCTATTTTTAAGGTTTAATATCACGAAAATTGAAATCACTAAAATTCAACGTATGAGAACTTTTGTTACCATGTTAATTCTTGTAGCGCTTTCTCAAGTAATTAGCGCCCAGAATCCGATCGTAACCGATCAATTTTCTGCCGACCCATCGGCAAGAGTATTTAATGGAAAGGTTTACGTATTTCCTTCGCACGACATTCCAACACCTCCCGAAAAACCGGGTAGAAAGGATTGGTTCTGCATGGAAGACTACCACGTTTATTCATCGGAAAACCTTACCGAATGGACTGATCATGGGATGATTGTCAGCCAGTACAGTGCCCCTTGGGTTGATTCTACAACGTATAGTATGTGGGCACCCGACTGCATCGAAAGAAATGGGAAATATTACTTCTATTTCCCGGCCAATAAAAAAGCAACCGGCTCTAACGGCAGAGGAGGCTTCGCGGTTGGAGTCGCAATTGCCGATCGCCCGGAGGGCCCTTATCGCCCAGAAAAAGAACCTATAAAAGGAATTTTTGGCATTGACCCTAATGTGTTGATTGACAAAGATGGACAAGCATATATCTATTGGTCAATGGGGAATATCTATGTTGCCAAATTGAAAGAAAACATGCTCGAATTAGATTCTGAGCCAATAGTCATTCAAAATTTACCTCAAAAAGGCATGAAAGAAGGCCCATGGGTATTCGAGCGTAATGGAACATACTATATGACTTTCCCTCATGTTGAAAACACAATTGAACGCCTTGAATATGCAACCGGGAAAAGTCCGCTTGGACCTTTTACAATGACAGGGGTTATTATGGACGAATCACCAACTAGCTGCTGGACTAACCACCATTCAATTGTTGAGTACAACAAGCAATGGTATCTCTTTTATCACCATAACGATTTGTCTCCTAAATTCGACAAAAATCGTTCAATCAGAGTAGATAGCTTATTCTTCAATGCCGATGGAACTATCCAAAAAGTAATTCCAACGTTGAGAGCTGTAGGCATTGCTAAAGCAGAAAAAGAAATCCAAATTGACCGATATTCAGCATTGTCAGAAGTGGGAGCAAAAATCGAATTCATTGATTCAACAAACACTAAATTAGGTTGGAAAACAGAACTCTCAAAAAAAGATGCTTGGGTTAGGTTTAACAAAGTAGAATTGAAAAATAATTACAAATCATTAATTGCTAAAGCAAAGTCAGAACAAAACGGAATGCTGGAAATTAGAGCTAATTCATTAAACGGACCCGTATTAGCAAAGCTCAACATAAACAAAACTTCCGACTGGAAAGATATTTCAGCTAAACTCGAAAAATATAAAGCAGGAATTCAAGACCTTTTTGTAATTTCAAAAAGTGAAAATCCAGTGGAGATTGACTGGATTAAGTTTGAATAATCCTTTAGTTAATGCGGCTGAAAGCTAAAATTAATAAACACAAATTAATATTCAATGAACCAGCTCTTACTTCGCGTGGCGCATACACCGAAAAAGATAGTTGGTTCATTGTTCTAACCGATGGGCAGAGTACAGGCATTGGAGAATGCCCTTTGCTAAAAGGGTTAAGTGCTGACGATAGCCCTGGATTTGAAGAAAAATTACTCAACATTTGCCGACAAATAAATGAAGGTGAATTTTCTTTAGAATCAATAAGCAGAAGCTTTCCTGCTATTGGATTTGGGCTCGAATCTGCACTTATTGAATTAAAAAACAACAACGAACACATTCTATTCCCATCAGAGTTCACCCAAGGGAAAGCAGGCATTGTTACCAATGGCCTTATTTGGATGGGCAAAGAAGAATATCTTCGCAAACAAATAGGGGAAAAAATCGATTCCGGATTTACTTGCCTTAAATTAAAAATCGGTTCAATCGGCTGGGAAACAGAGCGATCGATTATTTCTGAAATACGCAAGCAATTTCCAGCCAACGAATTGACAATAAGGGTGGACGCAAACGGAGCGTTCTCACCCGAAACAGCTCCAAAAATTCTCAATGAATTGGCCGAACTCAACGTTCATTCCATTGAGCAACCCATAAAAGCAGGTCAATGGCAAGCATTGGCCAGCCTGTGCGCATCAACACCTATTCCAATTGCCCTCGACGAAGAATTAATTGGCATTGCAGAAAAGATTGAAAAACAGAAATTACTGGAAATTATTCATCCTAAGTATATTATACTGAAACCAAGTTTACTGGGCGGTTTTTCTGCTTCCGAAGAATGGATTACCATTGCAGAAAAACTCAATATAGGATGGTGGGCAACTTCTGCACTCGAATCGAACGTTGGCCTCAACGCGATAGCACAATGGACATTTACAAAACAAAATACTTTGCCTCAGGGATTAGGAACAGGGCTTCTTTTCGTCAACAATATTCCTTCACCATTAACTATGGTTGGGGAGAAATTATATTATGATACATCAAAAAAGTGGGGTAAAATTAAAGGATTATGAATGCTATCCCTGCGAAAAAAATAACTATTGACAGTGAAAACATTTCACTTGAAGAATTAAATGAAAGATTAAGATATATTGATTCAAAAAGCTATTTATATGCTGTTTATAGTTTCATTATAGAATGGTTTAATGATAAGGAATTTATTAGACAGAAAACTTCAGGCAGTACAGGCACTCCAAAAGAAATACAGCTCACAAAAAAAGCAATGACCGCTTCGGCTCATGCAACGCTCGAATACTTTGGACTACAATCAGAAAATTCAGTATGGCTATGTTTACCCGTCGGTTACATTGCCGGCAAAATGATGATTGTCAGAGCTATAGTTGGAAAATTAAATTTAATCCTTTCAGAACCAAACAGTTTACCATCACCTCCAGATCAGTCGGATATAGATTTTGGCTCATTAGTTCCCTTACAGTTAAGAAAAATGCTTGATAATGGCATAAATATCAAAAGAATAAAAAAAATCATTGTGGGCGGGGCTGCCATTGAGCATTCATTGGCAAAAGACCTAAAGAACATTGAAACAGAAATATATGCCACCTATGGCATGACAGAAACCTGCTCACATATAGCCATTCAACGAATCAATGGAGATAATCCGGACTCCTGCTTTACTACTCTCCCCGGAATAAAAGTTGAAAATAACAGCAATGGATGTTTGCGAATAATAGCTCCAAATATATTCAATATTCCATTAGATACAAATGATTTATCTGAAGTTATTTCACCTAATCACTTTAAGTGGATTGGTCGGATTGACAACATCATTAACTCGGGAGGAATTAAGGTCAGCCCTGAAGAAATAGAAGCAGTCATAGCCCCACTTATCGATACTGATTTTGTAATTGTAGCAAAAAATGATCGTTTATTGGGTAATAAAATAATCTTACTGATTGAAGGACAAAAAAAAATGATCGATACCAATAAATTATTATCCCAAATAGCGGAGATTACCGGGAAAAACAAAGCCCCAAAAGAAATTCTCTTTGTAGAGAAAATTCCACGAAATGCTTCGATGAAAATCGACCGGAGAAAAACTGCTGAGTATATCAATAACCTCTGAAAACAATGATTGTCTGGGAAAAAGCTACAATAAAGATACGTACGAACGAGATTATTAAGGACCTAAACCTGAAAATTTCCAAAGGAAAAACCTTGGGTATTATTGGATCTAACGGGACAGGCAAAACAATGCTGGCAAAAGCCATTGCCGGACAAATACAAGTACATGGCAGGGAGATTATTGAAAAAGAAGGTCTGAAGAAAGTATTCGTTTCATTCCTGTCATCATTTCGAATGCGCAATGGTTTTGCAGCTTTCAGGCAACAACGCTGGAACAACATCGACCCCGACTCGGTACCCACAGTAAAACAAGAGCTGGAGTATGAAAAAAACAAATCGTCACTCGACCCTTTGCTTGAAATGTTCAATTTCGGACAACACATTGACAAGTATGTAATTAGCCTTTCGAATGGGGAGCAGCGGAAACTGGAACTTATTCGTGCCTTATCACAGAAGCCTGATGTACTGGTACTCGATAATGCGTTTAATGGCCTCGACCATGCTTCTCGTGAATTACTCACCGAGATGCTCGACAAAATGGCCGCAACAGAACAAACAATTATACTGACCGGCTCAAAGAAAGAAGATTTTCCACCATCAGTAAAACATTTTATTCTTCTTCAGAAACAAGAAAATCCAAGAGAAATAACCCGGGATAAAATACCGGCAGAACAACAAGGCATACCTCTGGGGATTATCGAATTGCCGCGATGGAAAAATTCTCAATATCAACACATTTTTGAGATCAAAAACGTCTCAATGAAGTACGGCGAAAAAGAAATACTCAAAGATATTAGCTGGAAAGTTAGCCCGGGTGAACACTGGGTACTTTCAGGTGGAAACGGCTCCGGGAAAACAAGTTTACTCAATCTCATTTTTGCCGACAACCCCAAAGCCTATGCCTGCAACATTATGCTCTTTGGAAAACAGCGGGGAAGCGGGGAATCGATTTGGAATATTAAACAAAAAATTGGATTTATATCTCCCGAATTGCAGCAGTATTTACCAGACAAACAATCTGCTTTGCAGGTAATTTGTTCTGGATTGTACGATTCAGAAGGACTTTTCACCAAACCAACAAGCTATGAACTTTCGCTGGCCAAACAATGGTTAACGTTGTTGGGAGACACAGACTGGGCCGAAAAAACCTATGGGGAGTTATCAACTTCAGCACAACGAGTAGTGCTGCTAATGCGAACATTAATTAAGAACCCCCCTCTCCTTCTACTCGATGAACCCTTCCAAGGCTTGGATCGATCTACTATATTGCGAATGAAAACACTGCTGCTAGTTGTGGCACAAAAAACAAACTGTGCCATGGTGATGACAACCCATTTCCCGGAAGAAATCCCAGATTTTTTCGACCACGAACTCGCCCTCAATAACGGAAAAGCCATTTTTTGTGGCCCCATGAAACAATCAGTTCAAAAATTCCCCAAAAGCATTTAAATACGTAAAATTCAAATCAAAAGAGCAATATTGAATGTTATGAAACGGACTGTGAATAAAATTATGTAGTTTTTCAGCAAAGCAGCCATGAAAAAATGTATTTTTAGAAAGGTTTTTTCAGACAAACAACACATGCTTCAGTTGCTATGAGTTACATGGTAGATTATCACATCCACACCAATTTTTCCGACGGGAAAGATTCTTATATGCACTATCTCGAAGTGGCCCGAAAGAAAGATTTGGCTGAAATTGGATTTTCTGATCACATTACCCTCGAACCTGTAGATTGGTGCGTGAAAGAAATAGACTATCCGGTGCTGCGCGAAAACCTGAAAAACCTTTGCGACAATTTTTCGGAAGATGTACAAGTACGCTTCGGCCTTGAAGTTGATTTCTTTAGCGGGCGTGAAGAAGAGATAAAGCAAGTAATTTCCTATTTTCCTGCTGATTATGTTATAGGCTCGGTGCATTTCATCGATGGCTGGAATTTCGATTCCGACACCTCACTCTATGGCAAATGGACAAATAATGAACTGTATCACAAATACTTCAAGTTAATACAGGAAGCTGCAAAGTCTGGGCTTTTTGATATCATCGGGCATTTCGACCTCATAAAAAAAATGCAGTGTTGGCCCGAAACCGACCAAACACCACTGTATGAAGAAACCCTGAAAATTATCAAAGAAGCTAATGTCGTTATAGAACTTAATACAAGCGGGTTAGATCATCCTTGTAATGATTTTTTTCCACAACGCGAAATACTTCAAATGGCATGTAAAATTGGAATACCAATAACTCTCAGTTCCGATGCCCATCAGCCCATCCAAGTAGCAAGGCACTTCGAAAAAGCCATATCCCTGCTCAAAGAAGTTGGTTACACCAAAATTACCCGCTTCAGAAACCGGCAGCGTGGCGAAATCGAAATATAAACCCGATGTTTCGTTGCAGAAATTTGCCTTTCTCTGAAAAATTCGCCAATTATTACTCAAAAGATTGTTAACAAAAACCCTTATTTTTTGGTTTTCTGTTGATTAAAGTTATTAACACCTGTTGATAACTCAGTATTGACTTTTTCATAATTTAGGTTGCATGGGCAAACCAAATTTACTCAAACTGTTCATAACACGTTGAAACAGAAATAATATAAAAGGTTGATTTTTATTTGATTTATGCAGAAAGCGATATACATTTGATATATCAGGTGAGCGATAAAAGCCGCCCCAAAACGAGGAAACGGACGAGGTAACTTAGGTGGGACCAAATCCCGATCAACCGGATGAACAATCCGCTCGCAGAGGAGCAGAAGTTAGAACCTGAAAGACCCGTTCTTTCAAATTCTGTCAACCAATCATTCAGCACAACAACCGGAACTGAAACCACGATGACACTTGCAACAGTGACAAATGGACAACGCCAATTCGTTGGCGAAACAGCTGTTATCGTAACCGCAAAAGTTTGATAATAGTAGTTACCCGGAACCGGCCATCCGCATCGCTTTAGGGCAATGTGAAAAAGAACAACCGTTCGATGGTGCACAAAAAGGGAAGCGGGGTAACCCAACCCTACGCGTGTTTGTTGAAAATCACGTTCGATTGTAAAAAATTGAACCGACAGCAGAAAATGATACTCATTGTAAAATTCATCTCTCGTTGAAACCTATGCTGCAAAGCAAGCCACAGACAAAGGTGACACGTAACAAGAGCAACATAGAAGCAACGCTGATAAAGAGGTTGAGTCGGAAGCAGCAGTTTCAAAAAATCGGAAGACAATATGAAACCGCAGGCATAATTCTTGAAAAAGAAAATGCCTACCAACAATTCACCATGGTGAAAAGTGGGATTAGCAAACGACACTTCGTTCGGTAAGTTGAAGCAAGTACTTTTCGCTAAGAAGAGTAAACTATTTCGGCGAACGAACTTTCTGGAAACAGAGCCATAAAAAGCTTTGCGGAAAGAATAAGGCATAGCATCCATGAAAGTGGAAAAATATGCCAGCTTATAACAGTAGCCTGACACTTTGAGAAAAATACCCAAAGCGAAATGGGAATCTTTCACACGAAGGATTCCCATTTGTGTTTTATGAG
>JAAYAG010000101.1 GCA_012719495.1 Bacteroidales bacterium | reverse complement strand
CTAGTTGTAAGCCAATTGTTCTTCTTTCACAAATTGGCGGTATGAAGTGTACCCAACATATTCACCTTTTTGGTTGGTTGTAGGAAGAATAAGCTGAACGTAACCTACTGCGCGGTCGATAACCAAACAAAGGGTTTCTTCTGAGTTGGTTTTGTCAACAAACATTATAGTTTCAAGAACTACCCGTCCATTTTCAACTTCTTTGTCACGGCTAACTTCAACAACTTCTTTCTTCAAAAAAGTAGCGCCATTGTCGAAAGTCATATTTAATACGGTACCATCGAATTTGATGTTAACTGGTTTTGAGTAGTAATAATTCATGAAAAAAGCTTCGTCGATAGGGCTCATTGGGGTTGACATGGCCTGTTTTTCAACGCGGAATTCAAGTGGTAATTTGGTTTGGGAAAAACCATTCAAGCAAAAAACCAAGCTAAAAAATACTATGAGTTGAATCGTTTTCATTTTTTGTTTTTGTTCTGTTTTTGTCTTAAATGCAATACAAAGAGAACAAAAAATCCTAAGAACTTCCCTATCAATCAGCCCGTTTTTGATGAACGTCCATTTCGCGTTGACGAACGTTAAAAATGCTTATATTAAAATTTAACATGAATGCGTTTGAAATAAGCTTTTGTTAGCAATATGATAAATAGAAAATATTGAAATGGCAGTAATTTGCTCTGAATATTCTCATTTTTTCCGCACAATAACTAATCAGCACTCAAACAAAAGCTGCACATTTAATAAAATTGAACAAGGAAACAATGTGATGGTATTAAATAATTTAGTAGTATTGAAACAATAACAGTATATGTATGGAGACTAAGCAAACTCGCTTGCAAGTGGTCGATGCATTAAGGGGCTTTGCCATTGTATCAATCATGTTGCTTCACAATATCGAGCATTTCGATTTTTATTTTACCCCTGCAAACCGCCCCGATTGGATGATACCTATCGACAAAGGAATATGGGACACTCTTTTCTTCCTATTTGGTGGAAAGTCGTATGCAATTTTTGCTCTTCTATTCGGGCTTACTTTTTTTATTCAATACGATAACCAAGAAAGAAAAGGCCGCGATTTTCGCCCCCGGTTTGCATGGAGAATGCTTCTCTTGATCGGCTTTGGTATTTTAAACTCAGCTTTTTACCAAGGCGACATTTTATTAATATATGCCCTCATTGGCTTTTTTATACTTCCTTTTGCCAGACTTAGCAATAAACTGGTTTTTTGGTCTGCCGTGGTTTTAATGGCCCAACCATTTGAATGGTATAATGTATTTTCGGGATTGCAATCTCCTCCACTGCCAATAAACGATCCGCTATCATGGTCGTATTTTGGGAAGGCAAACGAATATATTCCCGGAAGTTCAATTTCAGATACAATAATCGGGAACCTGACCAATGGGAAAAAAGCCGTATTCCTTTGGACATGGGAACAAGGACGGGTATTTCAAACCCTTTCACTATTCCTGTTAGGCATGTTGGCAGGCCGAAAAGCGCTCTTTAGCCAGTCGGAAAATAATCGCAAGTTTTGGATAAAGGCACTGATAACTGCAAGCATACTATTCATTCCTCTTTTTGTTCTCAAGAGCAACATCCATATTGAAAGCGAAGCTATTCGCCGGCCACTTCAAACGATAATTACCTCATGGTCGAATATGGCCTTCATGATTGCTCTTGTCTCTGTATTCACCTTGCTGTTTTGGAGTAAAAGCTTTTACAAGGTGCTCAATTACCTTTCTCCCTTTGGGCGGATGAGTTTGTCGAATTATATCATACAATCGGTTATCGGCTCATTCATTTATTATGGGTTTGGACTAGGGTTATACCAATATACTGGGGCAACCTACAGCTTAATCATCGGCATTATATTAGCACTATTACAAGGCATGTTCAGTACATGGTGGATGAAGCGGCACCCTCAAGGGCCTCTCGAAACCCTTTGGCACAAAGCAACATGGATATAAAAAACCATGTTAACCTGTTATAATAATTGCAGGTTAACATGGTTCTACTTTTTCACAATGCAAAAACATCATTTATCGAGTGGTCCAATCAGGCCTTGAAAATCTTCTTCCTTTCGTGGTTCAATCCCATTTTTCACATCAATAATTTCAAGAAAAGATGCTTTACCCCTGATCCCATAACTCGATCCAACATAAACAATCCGATCATCAAGACAAAGAGATTTGTCGTCGACCAAGCTTTTTAATGCCGTAGAAAGGGTCTCGCTACGGTGCTTTTTAGGCTCGATAAGCGAAGGGAAAACCCCATAGGAAAGAGCAAGTTCGCGCATAACCCTTGGCCTGTAGCACTTTGCATACAAAGGCATTTCACTCCGGAAAGCCGAAATATGGCGAGCATTATGCCCCGAAAGAGTATCAGTAACAATGGCCGAAGCGTTCATCTCAAATTGAGCGTTTAATGCAGTTTTGGCCAAAAAGGATGATGTATCGAAATTAACAGGAGGTTCAACATCGTTTCTCCGGTCTTTATTATGTTCTACTTCTACAGCAACCTTAGTCATAACTTTTACTGCTTCAACACCATACTTTCCATAAGCAGTTTCTCCGCTAAGCATAATGGCATCACAGCGGTTGTATACAGCATTGGCAATATCACTCACTTCGGCACGCGTAGGACGCGGATGATCGATCATTGTATGCAACATCTGTGTTGCCATAATAACTGGGCGTTTGCGCTCAATGGATTTCCGTATTAACCTTCGTGAAAGAGTTGGAATTTTCTCAGCTGGAATTTCAATACCCAAATCACCACGGGCAATCATTACTCCATAAGCATGGTCCAGTATCTCATCTATATTATCAACACCTTCCTGATTTTCTATTTTAGCAATAATCCGTATGGGGCTCTTATGCTCATCAAGAATATTCTGGATATCAATAATATCTTGTTTATTTCGAACAAATGAATGCGCGATAAACTCTATTTTATTTTCGATGGCATATCGAATAAATTCCTTGTCTTTTTCAGTCAGAGAAGGTAATTTTATGCTAACACCCGGGATATTAACACTCTTCCTGTTCTTTATAGCACCACTGTTGGTTGCCTCGCAATAAAGAAAGTCAGTGTCTTTAGATTTAACTTCAAGTTCTATGTCACCATCGTCGATGAGGAGCATCGATCCTACAGGAATATCTTCAACAAAGCTCTGATAATTAACATGAAGACAATCGGTTTTAGATAAGTTTCCACTAACTCTAATTTTGTCACCTAAAACAACAGATATTGGCTCTTCAATACCAATTGTCCTCACTTCAGGGCCTTTAGTGTCGATTAGCATGGCTATTTTATCGGAAACTGAACGAACATTATTCAATATTTTTGTAGCGCCTTCGGTTGTGATATGCGCAGTGTTCATGCGAACAACATTCATTCCTGCGTCGTAAAGTGCTTTTATATATTCAGGGTCACTCATCCAATCAGAAATGGTTGCTACAATCTTTGTTTTCTTCCTATACATAAAATTTAATTTAGAAATACAACTATCGAAATATAAAATAGTTAACGGTAAATACCCGTTGAATCAGTGTGCAAAATTAGTCGATTTAAAACAACACCAAATGATTGAATATTAAATTATCTTAACCAATTTGCACACATATTAAACCCCAAAGATGGAAAATTGTTAAATAAATAGGTAATTTTTGAAAATCAGCGCTAAGTAGCATGATGAAATATATTGATTGCCGTATAAAATAGAAACACAGAACATTATTAAATTCATAATTTTATTCAAATGGAAGCACTTACACTAACTACTCCAGCATTGTTGTTTTCGGCGGTTTCACTAATCTTGCTGGCATACACGAACCGATTCATTGCTTATACGCAGGTAATTCGAAATCTGTATGACAAGTTCAAGGAAAACCCTGATAGAATACTGAAAGACCAGATCAACAATCTCCGAAAAAGATTGTACCTAACGCGTGCCATGCAAATTTTAGGAGTAATGAGCCTTTTCTTTTGCGTGGCGTCGATGTTCTTAATTTACATTAATTATATGGTATCGGCCTCGTGGATATTTGGCATCGGGTTGTTGTTGATGATTTTTTCGTTAGGTATTTCAGTGTGGGAAATTCAGATTTCGGTAAAAGCCCTTGACCTTCACCTAAAAGACATGGAAAAATATTTATAACTAACAATTAAGGAATTATAGAAGGAGAGACCTGCATCTTGGCTCCCAATTGCATGGCAAAGTTTCGACCACTTAATAATTCGACAATTCGCATCGCAAACTCAAATGAAACACCCGCTCCACGAGCAGTGATCACCTTTTCATCAATCTCAACAGAGTTGAAAGTAACATTGGCCCCTAATAAATCATTCTCATATCCAGGGAAACAAGTAGCCCTTTTTCCTCTTAGCAAATTGTTGTGTCCTAACACAATAGGAGCAGCACAAATTGCAGCAAGATATTTCCCTTTTTTTGAAAATTCAATGATTTTATTCCTTAGCCCTTCATGCATATCAAGGTTTTTAGTTCCTGGCATTCCTCCCGGAAGAAAGATCATATCAGCCTTGGAGAAATCTGCCTCTTGAAATAATTTATCAGCAATCACCGTAATCCCGTGAGAACCTGCCACTTGTATATCTTCAGTGACTGATATAGTTAAAACCTCGTACCCAGCTCTTCGCCAAACATCAACAGGGACAAGCGCTTCCATTTCCTCAAAACCATTTGCCAATGCTACTGCTATGGTAATCATATCCTTCATTTTTTGGTTATTCACAAAGAAAAAAGCAATAAACAGACTTACCAGCCTGATTTTCATGTAAAGGTATATTCTTAAACATATTCAACATTCACTTTTTTAAAAAATTTTTCTTCAAGCAGTTTAATTATTCTTTTAACAACTGTTTTACGAATCTCAATTTCAACAGGCTGATCGGGATCGAGATGAGCCCAATTTATGCGTGTGCCAAGTAAAATATAAATAATGTCGTGCTGCAAAAGTCTTTTTGCCACTTCCTCGGCAGGTGAATCATATAACCTAGTTTCAGCAGAATAATTTTCCAATATTTCTTCCACCTTCGATATCGTAAGAATGCCTTCAGTAACCAAATCGAATCCTTCGAGAATCGAAGCAGGTGGCAATGACATGTCTGCAAAGTACTGAACCATATCGAGTTTAAGCCCAAGTTCACGGGCTATGATCTCTGCAGTAGTTCCTCCGCAAATCATTTTCATGCCGGAGAATTCCTTTATTCGCTGGATAAAACCCTGGTCTTTAATCTTATAAAACGGAGGACCCGTAATAAGCATAACTTCCCGAGGTTCTCTAAAATACACTACACCGCAACTGGTATCATCGCGTAGCGAATATTTATCGTTAGCAAGAGCACGGTTTACAATTTTCTGTGCCAACTTGGTGGCCGACAATTTTGGCTGATTCTTAATTTGCTTTAAAATAAAATCTACAACTTGTTGATGCCCCCACCCCATCTTAAGATCAGAGCTACCAATCCCCGACTGGGTTACTCCGTCGGAAAGAAAAATAATCCGATCCTCTTTTAGCGCATAAAATTCCATACAACGCAACATTTTCCCTTGGTTTTCTTCTCCTCGAACTGGGGTTTCATAAATTTTCTGAGGAATGAAACGCTGATTTCCGCGCAAAATAATAACTGGCGGGTTATCATAGTTTATCGTTCTGATGAGTCCATTGCTTTCAATTTCTATCATAGTGAACGTAGCATAATTGGGAGTTTCGCCTGAAGATGGCAAAGCGTCCATGATAATTTGCGCGGCAATTTCGGGTTTTGTATGGAAACTTGAATAATTCAATGCCATAGTAGCTGTAAGTGTTGCCAAAACACTGGCTTTAATCCCGTGTCCTACACCGTCAGACAAAACCAATACCGTGCGCCCCTCTTCTTTTACCCTTCGCGATAAAAAAATATCGCCGCAAACCTCCTGTCCTTTTGGGGTAAGTTGTTGAAACTCTATTTCTGTGTGATAGTTTTGGTTCATCGTTTACTGAGTTTCTTCAACATTATACTTCTGCGATTCGATAATCGAGTTCAGTAACTCTTCGGTTTGAGCAGCATTTTCGCCTAACAAATAGGCTATTTGCTGAACAGTCTTCATGTTTTTACGGTTCACTTGTTTCGCTCTTTCTATAATTTCAGCCCTTTCAAGCATTGGTGCCGATAAATCGCGAATTAGCGCACCGGCTACCTGATTTTTATGAATAGTCACAATCCCCACTGAAAGCAACTTGTTCTGATAAGTTATGTCTCGCTCAATGCGGCTTTCCCCTGATTCAAATACAGAGCGAAACATGTCAACAATAACACCCGGCACAAGCATTTCAAGATCAGCACCTTTTAGCCCGGGAATTGTTTCAAAAAGTTCTTCATTGTCACCGCCGACAAGCTTGGCAAAACCCAAATTACTGTCGATAATCTTCAAATTGCTGTCTACTATAACAATACCTGCCCTAATTTTCTGGAGCATTGTTGATGAGACTAACTTTTCATTTTCAGACTCCGCGAGCAGGTTCTGCAGATTCTTACGTTCAGAAATATCGGCAATCGACCCAATAATCCCAATGTTTTCGCCATGCTCATCGCGAAGCAATGTTTTGGTAACCAAAACATAATGTTCTTCACCATCGCTATACTTTAACGAAACTTCGTAATGCTGATCGACTCCTGCAGACAATAATTCCTTGTCCTTTATAGAAAAAAAATCAGCTTGGCCATGAGGCATTATATCAGAAAGTTGCCTTCCCGCAATCAAACTAGATGATAGTCCAATTATTCGACAAAAAGCTTGATTACAAAATTCTACGATTCCCTCAGTTGTACGATAAAACACAGGAAATGGTAATTGGTCGACGATCTTAAAATCAATTGATAACATGTTCTTAATTTCAGATGAATTATTATTCGCGGTCATACACAACGTATTTACTGACAACCGGTAAGATAATCAATCACAACATTATTATCAACAAATAGAAATAAATTTCCAGTCCCGATTGCATAATTTTCGACTAATTTGAGTCGAGAGTATTTTGCATATTTGTACTTGTAAGAATCAAGATTATTTTTGCCTCAAAATTCGGGAACTAATTCAAAAAAATTCAAGTGCATGACGTTGACATCGATAATTGAGTTATTGGAAGCGAAAGTTGTAACCGGCAATATGTGCCATGAAGAAGTTGAAACTGGCTTTTGTTCCGATCTGATGAGCGATGTTCTCACACTCGACACAGATAAAATGCTATTAATCACTGGCACAGCGAATATTCAAACAATCAGGACCGCCGAGATGGCAGATGTAAAAATTATATTGTTGGTGCGAAAAAAGGAAGCCTCACCCGAAATGATTAAATTGGCCGAAGAAACAAATATTACGATTCTGCAAACCGCATTCTCTTCATTTAGAACTTGTGGAATATTGTACAGTTTCGGATTAAAACCTGTATATTGATGGTCAAATTGAAGTATGACATAGAAGGTGGCAATTTCAACCGTGCCGGAAATGCATCGAGCCAGGTAAAGAGAGTGCTCAAGCAACTAAATATCGACCAGCGCTTGATTAAAAAAATAGTTGTTGCATTATATGAAGCTGAAGTAAACATTGTTGCCCACGCGTATGAAGGGACAATGGAAATAAACATTTCTCCCGAAAAAATAGATATGATACTGCAAGACAAAGGTCCTGGTATTTCAAACGTAGAACAAGCCATGCAGGAAGGATTTTCAACTGCATCGCAAAAAGTACGTGAAATGGGGTTCGGTGCAGGTATGGGATTGCCAAACATTAAAAAGAATACTGATTTAATGGAAATAGAAACATCGGTAGGCGTTGGTACAACACTCCGCATGACTAAATATCTGAACAATGTCGAGTGAAACATTTCATCATGCCCTGTATGTCGACAACGAAAAATGTATACGTTGTACACATTGCGTTAAGGTTTGCCCAACAGAAGCCATACGCATAGTGAATGCACAGGTCGTAATCCGTGAAGACCGTTGTGTCGACTGCGGTGAATGCATGAGGGCATGCCCGCACAAAGCCATTAACATAGAACACGATGACTTGGGGCAAATATGGAAATATAAATACAGAGTACTTCTCTTCCCTTCGGTATTCCTTGGCCAATTCCCTGAGAAAATAACCGAAGACCAAATCTATGCTTCACTGCTCGAGATTGGGTTTACCCACGCTTACGAAGTAGAACAGCCCATCGAAGTATTGAAAAATAAACTTCGTGAGCAAATCAAAAACAATAAAACGGAGTACCCTGTTATTTCGTCGTTCTGCCCAGCTATTATCCGGCTTATCCGAATCAAATACCCTTCGCTTACCGAAAACATTTCACGAGTCAAAGCGCCACACGATCTGGCCGCTCATTGGGTTCTGCAGAAAGTGTTTAACCGTGGCATTGACCCCGCTGAGGTAGGAATTTTTTACATTACACCCTGTGCTGCAAAAATTACAGCAGTAAAAAGCCCTCTCGGTGAAAAAGAGTCGATTATTACCGGAATCATAAACCCCAAACAAATTTACAACAAAGTGATGGCCATTGCCGAAAAGGTAACGCCTCACGACAGTTCGAACATGCGTAAAATGCTCACCAAAGAAGGAATTCAATGGAGCCTTACCCATGGCGAAACCTGGTGGCAAAATGCAAAGTGCATTGCTGTTGACGGCATACACAATGCCATAAAATTTCTTGAAAGATTGGAAAACGGGAATGTACCTAATGTCGACTTTTTAGAAATCAGAGCCTGCGACCGAAGTTGTGCCGGAGGCATTTTACTGACACAAAACCGTTTTCTTACTGTTGAACGATTAAAAAACAGGGCAAAGAAATACCCATCATCAGAGAAAATGATTCAATTCGAGAATTACAACTTCGATGAATTGGAGAGAAAAATGATAACCGACGAAATTTTACCACGCCCAATGCTGCGTTTTGGCAGCGATATGGCCAAGGCAATAAACCGTATGGAAAGGGCCCGAAGCATTATGTGCCATCTCCCGGGCATCGATTGCGCTGCTTGTGGGGCACCTTCGTGCCAAGCCCTGGCTGAAGACATGGTCAACGGCCAGGCCCGAATGTCGGATTGTATTTTTATAGAACAGCTTTGGGAGAATGACGGAAAGATTCTTCCCCAAAAAGCTTTTGAACGAATGGAAAAAAAATGGGGCGTTGGACGATTCGACCCCGATTGTAGTAAAAAAGGAGCAAAGAATGAAGGTTTCTGAATTAATTGAAAAATTAGGATTAACGGCTTTCACTGGAGCCGTAGGCGTTGAACGCGAAATTGCAGGCGGATACACTTCCGACCTGTTGAGCGATGTTATGGGAAACGCCAAAGAAGGTAATGTGTGGATCACCTTACAAAACCACATGAACGTTATAGCCATTGCCTCACTAAAAGAGTTGGCCTGCATTATTCTGGTAAAAGGAATTACACCAGCTCCCGAAATCATTGAAAAAGCAATCGCTGAAGAAATTCCGGTCCTTGGAAGTAACGAAAATACGTTCAACCTGAACGGGAAAATTTATGCATTGTTGAATTAAAATGGCAAGCTTCAAGGCCGATATGCATATACATACAGTCTTATCCCCTTGCGGAAGTTTGGAGATGAGCCCGTTAAATATAGTGCAATCAGCCCTTGATGCAAAACTCGACATCATTGCAATAACCGATCATAATTCCACCCGACAAGTTACAATTGTTAAGCATGTTGCACAAAAAAAAGGTCTTTTTGCCATTGGTGGTGCCGAGGTTAACAGTGCAGAAGAAGTGCATTGCCTAGCCCTCTTCGAGACCGACGAACAGCTCAGCATATTTCAAACGTTCATCGACAAGCACATCCTAAAAATTCAAAATAAACCCGATTATTTTGGTTATCAAGTTGTTGTCGATGAAAATGAAAATATAACACACGAAGAGCCATGGCTTTTGATAAACGCGCTTGACGTAGGTATTCTCGAAATTGAAAAATTGGTACATTCGCTCGACGGATTATTTATCCCCGCACATATCGACCGCCAGTTCAATGGAATTATCAGTCAACTTGGCTTTATTCCCGATGAACTGAAATGCGATGCTCTTGAATTATCGCCCAACGCAAAAACAGAGTATTGGAAAGATGACAAGAGAAAAAGCAACAACAACATTTTTATAAGGAACTCTGATGCACATACGCCACGCGATATTGCCCGGCAATTTACGATATTTGAGATGGAAGACATCTCTTTTCAATCGATACGAAAAGCACTAGTATCAAATTCTTTACACATACATTAACCAATTGGTAACTAGTAAAACCAATACGCTATGACCGAATTATCGTTACATATTCTCGACATTGTCCAAAACTCCATAAGAGCCGAAGCTAATACAATAGAAATCACTATAAACGAACAAATTTCCGAGGATAGATATACAATTATTATTACCGATAACGGTAGCGGGATGGATGAAGAAACCCTCAAAAACGCCATCGACCCGTTCTTTACTACACGTACTACCCGAAAAGTGGGCATAGGTCTTTCTCTTTTTAAACAGAATGCAGAACTATCGGGCGGAACTATGACCGTGGAATCAAAACTTGGCCAGGGAACCAAAGTAAGTGCACTATTCGGTTTTTCCCACATCGACCGCTTACCATTAGGCGACATGGCAGGGACAATGACTTTACTCATAGGAGCTAACCCTAAAATTCGTTTTATTTACAACCACATTACACAACTTAGCGATTTCGAATTCGACACAAACGAAGTACTTGAAGAACTCGGTAAAGTTCCAATAAACCACCCAGATATATTAAAAGCGCTGAAAGAAATGATTGAAGAAAATCTTGATATGATTGAAGCAGCAAAATAAGATCAAAACATAAAATTAAATACCGATCAACGAATCGTAAATATCATGAAAATTAAATCGTTAGCCGATTTACGAAAAATCAAGGACGAAGTGCAGGAAAAAATTAAACTTCGCGAATTAGGTGAAAATGCTGAAAACCATGTTCAGATAAAAGTAGCCATGGCAACTTGTGGAATTGCAGCCGGAGCTAAAGACTCCATGAACTATCTTATTGCCGAGCTCGACAGCCGAGGAATCGATGCCATTGTGACTCAAACCGGATGCATGGGTTTTTGTTATGCTGAACCTACCATTGAAGTAATAAAACCAGGCAAAGAACCGGTGATATTTGGCTTCGTCACTCGTGAAAAAGCAAAAGAAATAATTGACGAATACATTATCAAAGGAGAACTTATCGACGGGGTAATTCCGGTTAATTACAAAACAATCGAAGAACAATAACCCTCAAACACAAATCAAATGGCTGATTATAAAATGCACATTTTGGTATGCGGAGGTACCGGATGCAGAGCCTCACAAGCCGAGCAAATTGTGAAGAATTTCAAACAAGAACTCGCGCAAAAGTCACTCGACAAAGAAATAAAAGTGGTTACTACCGGGTGCTTCGGATTTTGTGAAAAAGGTCCTGTAGTTAAAATCATTCCCGACAATACCTTCTACACCCAGGTTACACCTCAGGATGTAACCGATATTGTAGAAGAACACTTCATCAAAGGGCGACCATTAAAGAGATTGCTTTACCACAACCCGAAAAACGAATTCAGTGTAACCAGTGCAAAAAACATCGATTTCTACAAAAAACAAGTACGAATTGCCTTACGTAATTGCGGCTTTATCAACCCCGAGAACATTGAGGAATACATTGCCCGTGACGGATATGCAGCTCTTGGAATGGCTCTAACTGAAATGACTCCCGAACAAGCCATTCAACTGGTTAAAGATTCGGGGCTCAGAGGAAGGGGCGGCGGTGGTTTCCCTACCGGACTAAAATGGGAAATAACACGAAAAGTACAAAATTCACAAAAATACGTTGTTTGCAATGCCGATGAAGGCGACCCGGGAGCATTTATGGATCGATCAATCCTCGAAGGCGACCCCCACAGCATAATCGAAGCCATGGCAATTTGTGGCTATTGCATTGGGGCATCGAACGGGCTTGTATATATACGTGCAGAATACCCACTGGCTATCCATCGTTTAAAAATCGCGCTTAACCAAGCCAAAGAATATGGGCTCTTGGGCAAAGACATAATGGGAACTGGCTTCAATTTCGACATAGAAATTCGTTACGGAGCCGGCGCTTTTGTATGTGGTGAGGAAACAGCCTTGATTCACTCAATGGAAGGATCAAGGGGCGAACCCACATTCAAACCACCATTTCCCTCGGTATCAGGATATCAGGGCAAACCAACCAATGTAAACAATGTAGAAACATTTGCAAACATCCCGGTTATTTTCAACAAAGGAGCCGAGTGGTTCAACAAAATCGGCACCGAAAAATCGAGGGGAACAAAAGTTTTTGCCCTTGCCGGAAAAGTTAACAACGTGGGACTGATTGAAGTTCCTATGGGCACAACCCTGCGCGAAGTTATTTTCGACATTGGTGGTGGTATCCGCGGCGGAAAACGCTTCAAAGCAGTTCAAACTGGCGGACCATCGGGAGGATGCCTTACCGAGAAACACCTTGACACCCCTATCGATTACGATAACCTCATATTAGCCGGTTCAATGATGGGCTCTGGAGGTATGATCGTTATGGATGAAGACGACTGTATGGTTTCGATTGCTAAATTTTATCTCGAATTTACGCTCGATGAATCATGCGGAAAATGCACACCCTGCCGCATCGGAAATAAGCGTTTATTCGAGTTGCTTGAAAAAATAACCCAAGGCAAGGGCACCATGCAAGACCTCGACCGATTACGCATGCTCAGCAACGTAATCAAAGACACTTCGCTGTGCGGACTGGGACAAACTTCACCAAATCCGGTACTTTCAACGCTCGATAATTTCTACCACGAATATGTCGCCCACGTCAACAGTAAAACTTGTCCTGCTGGTCAATGTAAAGCTCTGCTCAAATATGAAGTCGATGCGGAAATGTGTACTGGCTGCACACTCTGCTTCCGAAACTGCCCGGTTGGAGCTATTACCGGCGAGAAAAAAATGCCACATTATATTAATCAAAGTCTCTGTATAAAATGTGGTGTCTGTTACGATAAATGTAAGTTTAAAGCCATCAGCATTGTGTAAATTTCCAGAAAAGATGATGAACACTATACAACTCAAAATAGATAATAAAGAATTGGAGGTTCCCAAAGGAACTACTATTCTTGATGCGGCAAAAAGAAATGGGATACATATCCCTACCCTATGCCACATGAAGCTTCACGATATGAACATCGAAAACAAACCCGGAGGTTGCAGGGTTTGTGTAGTCGACGTAAAAGGCCGCCGAAACCTGGCACCTGCATGTGTTACTGAAGCTGAAAACGGAATGGAAATCGACACCCACTCTATGCGGGTAATCAATGCCCGACGTACCCTTACAGAGCTTATCATTTCAGATCACCCGTTCGAATGCCTCACTTGTGCTAAATCAGGAAATTGTGAACTCCAGCAATTGGCACACGACATGGGTATCCGCGAAATACATTTTGAAGGAGATAAATCGACCTATAGAAAAGATACCTCGCCAGCCATAATTCGTGACCCGGATAAGTGTATTATGTGCCGTCGTTGCGAAATGATGTGCAACAAAATCCAAACGGTTGGTGTACTTTCGGCTATAAACAGGGGTTTCATGGCCGTTGTATCTCCTCCATTTGAAGAAAACCTCGACCATTCAGTATGTACTTACTGTGGTCAATGTGTTGCCGTATGCCCTACTGGCGCGCTAACCGAAGTTGACCACACTCCGGCAGTAATCAGGGCACTTTCTGACCCAACAAAAACGGTAATCGTGCAAACAGCCCCGGCTGTTAGGGCAGCATTAGGTGAAGAATTTGGGTTGGAACCCGGCACTCTCGTTACAGGGAAGATGGCGGCTGCACTCCGCCGTTTAGGTTTCCATTTCGTATTCGATACTGATTTTGCAGCCGACCTCACAATTATGGAAGAAGGAACCGAGTTACTCGATCGACTTCAACGCCATCTGAATGGTGATCAAACCGTGAAACTTCCGATACTAACATCATGTTGTCCTGCCTGGGTAAAGTTTTTCGAACACCAGTTTCCGACAATGATCGACATCCCTTCTTCAGCAAAATCGCCGCAGCAAATGTTCGGAGCTATCGCTAAAACATATTTCGCGCAGAAACAAAATATCAATCGAAACGACCTGGTTGTTGTTTCAATTATGCCTTGCTTAGCAAAGAAATACGAATGTAGCCGCGAAGAATTCAGCCATGACGGTAATCCCGATGTAGATTTTGCCCTATCAACCCGAGAACTGGCGGCACTGATCAAACTGGCAAATATCGATTTTCATGCACTACCCGATGAAGATTTCGACCACCCACTCGGTGAATCAACCGGGGCTGGAGTAATATTCGGAACCACTGGAGGAGTAATTGAAGCGGCTGTGCGTACTGCATACGAACTTCAAACAGGCAAAACACTTCAACGCATAAACTTCGAAGAGCTGCGTGGCATGGAAGGTATTAGAGATGCAACAATCGACTTTGATGGGCTACCTATAAGAATTGGCATTGCACATGGCTTGGGAAATGCCCGACAATTGCTTGAAGACATCAAATCGGGAAAATCACACTATCATGCAATCGAAATTATGTCATGCCCCGGAGGTTGTATCGGGGGCGGTGGCCAGCCATACCACCACAGCAACTCAGAAATTCTTAAAGCCAGACAAAAGGCACTTTATTCTGAAGATGAAGCTAAAACACTGCGTAAATCGCACGAAAATCCATACATAATTAAACTCTATGAAGAATTTTTAGGCAAACCCATGAGCCACAAAGCTCATCAATTGCTCCATACCGGATATTTCGACCGTAGTACAACATTTGTAGAAGAAGATTAACAATAAAGAATTTGAAAATGCCAAAAATAAAACTTTCGGAATACGCTACTACCACCATAAAGGAGGTTTGTGCAAGTTTCAACCATAATGAAGGTGAGCTCATCAATGTACTCCATCAGGTTCAGCATAAACTAGGGTATTTGCCTGCCGAGGTACAGGAACTGGTTGCCATAGAACTAAATATCCCAGTAGCAAAGGTATATGGCGTAGTAACTTTTTATTCGTTTTTCACCATGTTGCCCCAGGGCGAGAACCCGATCTCTGTTTGCATGGGAACAGCCTGTTATGTTAGAGGTGCGGAACAAGTTTTGGATGAGTTCCGCCGGCAATTAAAAATCGATGTAGGCGAAACCAGTGCCGATGGAAAATTCTCGTTAAACGCACTTCGATGTGTAGGAGCATGTGGACTGGCTCCTGTGGTGATGGTTGGTGATCGTGTTCACGGACGAGTGTCGCCCAGCGATGTAAAGAAAATACTTGCAGAGTGTAAAGATGGGTGCTTAACACACAACTAAGCGATACAAAAAAAGAGGTTGCCAATTATGACAACCTCTTTTTTTGGCGGTGCGGACGGGACTCGAACCCGCGACCCTCGGCGTGACAGGCCGATATTCTAACCAACTGAACTACCGCACCATTAGTGCTCGATTTTTTCTTGTTGTTGCGGTGCGGACGGGACTCGAACCCGCGACCCTCGGCGTGACAGGCCGATATTCTAACCAACTGAACTACCGCACCAAATTATTGTAGCTCCAAGAAAAATTCGTAACACCTATTAATGAACGTCGCCTCCGAACATTGATTTTTCTAAGGCGTTGCAAATATATACCTTCTTTTCTTTTCTGCAAATAGTAGATCAGAAAAAACAAGCAATCGTTCAACATAAAAATCTAAGCTGTTTGTTTTCACCCTACTACTGGATGAAAAAAACTAAAATGAACGCTTCCGTATATCCTGAGATCATAAAAGCCAGGTAAATCACTAAAATTGAAGTTTTTAGGATGCTCGACAATCATAATGCCATCTTCACGCAAGATGTTGGCCTTTTGTATAAGACCGGGAATCTCTCCAAAACGTGGATGATCGTATGGAGGATCAGCAAATATCAAATCGTATTTAACATTGTGATTTTGTAAGAACTTAAAAACATCGGCCCTATATACTTTTGCCGACTCCCCCAATTCTTTTAACACCGATTTAATAAACTGGAGATGTTTAAAATTTAGCTCAACCAACGTAACATCGGAACAACCTCGCGACAACAATTCATAACTAATACTGCCTGTTCCGGCAAAAAGATCGAGACATTTTAGCGCCTCGAAATCGACACTGTTGACCAAAATATTGAACAGGCTTTCCTTTGCAAAATCAGTAGTTGGACGAGCTTGGAAATTTTTTCCAGGGGTGAATAACCGCCCCCGATATTTTCCACTAACTATTCGCATAATGTAAGTTCAATTTGTGGAATAAGGAAATGCTCATGCCCGTCGTTGGTCGACAAGCTGCTGGCAAACCGCTTATCTGTTGATGCAAATTCAACATTCATAAAATAACCTTGCAACATACTTACCAATACCGATTTGCGACTTATTTTTCCAAAAATTCGTAGATTGGTTTTCATATCGAGCTTTAGTTGCGAAGCCGTGTTAAGTATATAATACAGGCAATCCGTATCGTTTTTTACATAAAATTGATTGATAAAATGAACCTTTTTTTCATGAAACAATATCAGAATCAACAAATCGGAAAAACGGGCAACAAACAATGTTGGCTGAAGAAAACAATTCGCAAGTCCGTTGCGAATAAGCGGCATTGGAGGAGCAATAAAAATACAATCGGTGTATTTTTTTGAAAGCATGCTGAAAAGCACATTAGGCAACGCAAACAGCATTCGAGCCCCATCAAACACATCGCAACTGGCCAAATGCTCGTCACTTTCCTTATCGAAAACCGTTTGAAGTATTTTTTCGAAATTATCTTCTGTATCAACAAAAGCAGGCACTAAAATAAAACGCATATTTTGGTAGGAAACCACTACCCTTTTGTAGGTTTGGTTAAGAATTGCCTCAGAATTAATTCGTAATTCAAGCTCCTTTTTTAATTCATAAGGAGAAGAAAAAACAGCTTCGTTTTCGATGTGAGCAATAAACTTACCAGAAATGGTGTCATATACCAAAAAAGAAAATCCATTCAGCGAACACTGAATGGATAATATATAGTTCTTACAGTTTCCTGTTTCAAAAAGATCATCAATAATCCTACAATTTATCATGATTTCATAAATCCCGGATTATTCCCAGTTTCCTGCATTGTTATTCGGTTCGGTGATTGAACCAACTTTCAACCCAGGATATTTGTTATTCTTGCGGCTCTGTTCGTTAAGATTGATTATTTCCTGTTTGTAATCATTCATTAGTTCCGAAAGAATCTGATTGTTGTGAGCCCTTGCTTCGAAAACGGGCACATTTACACCAGAACCGGTAGTAACAATAGCTTGTCCCAACCAAAACTTATCATTGTTTGTATTAGGAATTATGCCAATTTTTTCGATAGGATAATCTTTAGTGAAAATCTCGGTAATTACACTTACTTTGATGGTATCCCTAATGATGAGGCCTTTTTTCAACGCGGCTTTTTCGTCGAGCCCTTCAGCAATCATACTATCGGTGAGCATACCAATTTTGCGGATTTTCGGAATAGAGTCATACTTCACGAAATTAACCAGTGAATCCCAGTCTCCACAAAACCTGCCATAAACATCCTTATAAGCAATTTCTGCCTTACGAATATCTTTAAGATTTTCAATCACCTGACTGTACCTAACGTCCTTTTCTTTACCAAAATCAAGAGGGGTCCTAATTGAATCCCAAATTTTATATGCCAAGATAATTGCACCTATTAATAAAGCAATCTGAATAATAATTCGTTTCATATTATTTTTTTTTCAAATGATTTCTTTTGAGATGAAGGCAAAATTAAAAAAAAAATCAAATTAATATTTAGACTTATCGATTAATTTAGCCATTATGTTTGAAAAGAGATTAGCCCAACTGATTTTAAAAGAAATGGAGGTGGAACCAACTGTAAGTCAGAACTCCGCAATTGAGGCCATTTCTTCATTTTTATTCGACGACAATCAGGAATCTGTTTTCCTATTGAAAGGCTATGCCGGAACAGGCAAAACACTTCTTATTAGTACAATAGTTAAGTCTATAAAGCAATTTAGAGTGAAAACAGAGCTTTTGGCTCCAACTGGGAGAGCAGCAAAAGTTCTATCAGCCTACACTTCGCAACAAGCATTTACAATTCACAAAAAAATTTACC
The DNA here is from genome assembly GCA_012719495.1 of Bacteroidales bacterium. Taxonomy (GTDB): domain Bacteria; phylum Bacteroidota; class Bacteroidia; order Bacteroidales; family Prolixibacteraceae; genus CAYMTR01. The sequence goes on along the minus strand of JAAYAG010000101.1, from coordinate 3,928 downwards.
GTCAACAGAACACCAATGATGGGTTTAGCCGTTTCTCGCTTGATTACAACAAAAACGCAAATACTCTTTTTATTGTCGACGAAGCCTCGATGATTTCAAATTCTCTTTCCGACTCATCGGTCTTTGGCTCGGGGCGCTTGCTCGACGACCTGATTGAGTATGTATACAACGGGAAGAATTGCCGGCTCATGCTGGTAGGCGATACAGCCCAGTTGCCCCCTGTAAATTTAGCTATCAGCCCGGCCCTCGATTCCAAGGTTCTTGAAAATTATAATCTTAAAGTATATTCTGCAATTTTAAGTGATGTGGTCAGGCAAGCAGAGAACTCGGGGATTTTGTACAACGCCACTGCCATTCGTATGTGCATTAAAAACAATCTTTCAAATTCATTCTTCAATATAAAAAAAGATGGCATCAACGACATCAAACTAGTTAGTGGAGAAGAACTTATCGAAACAATATCAGAATGTTACGACAAATATGGAATCGACGAAACCATCATTGTAACAAGATCAAACAAAAGGGCAAATAAATTTAACCAAGGAATCAGGCAAATGATCCTATGGCGTGAATCGGAACTTGAAACCGGAGACATGCTGATGATTGTAAAAAACAATTATTTCTACTCTCGCCCCGATGAAAATTTCGACTTTATTGCTAACGGAGATATTGCCAGAGTTGAAAAAGTTGTCAGGACAGAAGAAATGTATGGGTTCCGCTATGCTACTGTCCGCCTCTGTTTTATCGACTATAACGATCTGGAACTTGAATGCAAGATATTTCTCGATACGTTAACAATCGAGGCCCCATCGTTCGGCAATGAAGAAAACCAACGACTTTTTAATGCGATTCAGGAAGATTACATTCATATAAAAAATAAAAAGAAACGTTGGGAAGAAATAAAAAACAATGAGTATTTCAACGCGCTCCAGGTAAAATTTTCGTATGCTGTAACATGCCATAAAGCGCAAGGTGGTCAGTGGAAAGCTGTATTTATCGATCATGGATATTTAACGCCCGAAATGCTTTCAATTGACTATTTGCGATGGTTTTATACTGCTTTTACACGACCAAAAGAAAAACTGTATCTGGTAAACTTCGACAAACGTTTCTTCGGGAACGAAGATTGATCAAGATAAAGGGTAAAACTCAAAATATCAGAGAATCTCTTTGCGTCCCTCAATTGAGATTACCATTCCTTCTTCTGCAATAAGAGTATTGGGAAATATAGATTTTGCTTCGTCATGTAAGACAGTCACATCTTTATAACGCGCCGAAAAGTGACCAATTATGAGCTGCCCCACCCTGCTACTATTTGCCATATTGGCAGCCTGTGCCGCTGTTGAATGGAAGGTTTCATTGGCTCGTTTTTCATAACGGCTATCGTAGGTTGCTTCGTGATACAACACATCGACATTCTCGAATATTTCAGAAAGCTCGGGGACATATGAAGTATCTGTACAAAACGCATAACGGCGCGGTAAATGCTTCTGGCACGTTAATGCTGAATTTGGAACGACAAGTCCGTTTTCATCGACATAATCTTCACCTTTCTTTATGTATTGTAACCAACTAACAGGGACTTTGTACTCTTCAATTTTATCCTTTTGCAAATTGAGCAAGCCAGGTTTTTCTGAAAATATAAAGCCACAACAAGGCACACGGTGTTTTACAGGGAACGACATAACAGTAACTACTTCGTTATCGAGAATGATATCGTTCTTTTTAAAATTCAACGGATGCCAAATAATCTTATAAGAAAGATCATCATTAAAAAAATCGAGCTGAGGCTTAAGAATCTCTGGCAATTGGGAATGAGAAAAAATGTGAAGGTCATTTTTCCGGCCAAGTAAAGCAAAGGTTGAAAGTAAACCAATGAGGCCGAAGTAATGGTCTCCATGCAAATGCGAAATAAAAATATGGTCGATGCGCGATAATTTCACCCCATATTTTCTGATTTGAATTTGAGTACCTTCACCGCAATCGATTAAAAAAAACCGCTCACGCACATTAAGTGCATGAGCGGTAGGATATCTTTTCAAAGTTGGAAGCGCTGAGCTTGTACCTAATATAGTCAATTCGAAAGGAATCATACAGTCCAAGTAAGTTTTTACTCGGGGTCGTACTCCATAACAGATTCAGCAGCGTCTAAACTATCTTTAATGTTCAGAATTGTATCTAGGAGCGAAATCCTGATCAAACTTTCAACTTCTTGTTGTAACCCTGTAATTACAAATTTTCCATTGACCTGCTCACACAGCCTGTTTCCCACCAGAATTGCACTTAGCCCAGATGAATCGCAATATTCGCAACTCGATAAGTCGAGAATAATATTACCAACACCTTGATTCGTGAGCATCACAAATTCTGATTTCAGATCTGGAGCATTTGTTGTGTTTAGCTTCTCAGAAGTTGTTGTAACAACAACATATTTTTCTTTCTTGTCAACTTTATAATCCATAGCAAAAGCAAGGTACAAAATTTCGATGTAAAAAAAACTATACTAAAGATTTATTTTTTATCCTTTTCAGCATTTTCCATCTGATCTTTGAGAGCTGCAAGTTCAGAAATATCGCCCAAGGTTGTTTTTTCAACATTGTCGTTTACATTCTTCACCGATTTTGCAGATTGCTTTGAAGCCGTCTTTTTGGTTTCCTTTTCTTCAGCACGCTTAACATCTTCCCATACACGTGAATGCGAAAGAATTATTCGTTTTGCTGTCTTCGAGAACTCAATAACCTTAAACGGCAACTTGTCTTCAACATTCACTGCAGAATTATCTTCTTTAGTTAAATGGCGAGGAGTTGCGAAACCTTCAACGCCATAAGGCAGAGCAATTACAGCTCCTTTGTCGAAAAGTTCAACAATGGTTCCTTCGTGAATTGAATCAACGGTAAAAATGGTTTCGAAAACATCCCATGGGTTTTCTTCAAGCTGTTTGTGACCTAAGCTCAACCGACGGTTTTCTTTGTCGATATCGAGAACAACCACTTCAATTTCAGCACCGATTGATGTAAATTCTGATGGATGTTTGATTTTCTTGGTCCAGCTAAGATCGCTGATGTGGATCAACCCATCAACCCCTTCAACTATTTCTACAAATACACCGAAGTTGGTGAAATTACGAACTTTAGCAGTATGTTTCGAGCCAATAGCATAGAGTTCTTCAATTCTACCCCATGGATCTGTGTGAAGTTGTTTGATACCCAACGACATTTTGCGTTCGTCGCGGTCAAGTGTAAGAATCTGTGCTTCAACATCGTCGCCAACTTGCAAGAAATCTTGTGCGCTACGAAGGTGCTGGCTCCAGCTCATTTCCGAAACGTGAATAAGACCTTCTACTCCGGTAGCAATTTCAACAAATGCACCATAATCAGCCAAAACAACAACTTTACCTTTAACAGAATCACCTACTTTAAGGTTAGCGTCAAGGTTATCCCATGGATGCGGAGTCAATTGTTTCAACCCAAGAGCAATACGTTTTTTGTCATCATCAAAATCGAGGATAACAACATTGATTTTTTGATCGAGTTCAACAATTTCGTTCGGATGAGTAACACGGCCCCAGCTCAAGTCGGTGATATGAATCAAACCGTCTACGCCGCCAAGATCAATGAATACTCCGTACGAAGTAATATTTTTAACAGTTCCTTCAAGAACCTGTCCTTTTTCAAGTTTTCCAATAATGTCTTTCTTCTGCTGTTCAAGTTCAGCTTCGATAAGCGCTTTATGTGAAACAACAACGTTACGGAATTCGTGATTGATTTTAACAACTTTGAATTCCATTGTTTTTCCAACGAAAATATCATAATCGCGAATAGGTTTAACGTCAATTTGCGAACCTGGCAAGAAAGCTTCAATGCCAAATACGTCAACGATCATACCACCTTTCGTACGGCACTTGATATACCCCTTGATGATTTCGTCT
>JAAYAG010000100.1 GCA_012719495.1 Bacteroidales bacterium | reverse complement strand
TCTAAGCTTGTCAAATTTGAACATCCTGAAAACATTTCGCTCATATTGGTAACATTCCCGGTATAGAAGTTGCTAAGATCTAAGCTTTTTAGCGATGAACAGCCGTCAAACATTTCGCTCATATCAGTAACTGGTTTCCCATTGTACATACCATCGGGGGCAGGGTTTGGCAGGGGGGTGCCGGTAGTCCATGTGTAATCACCAGAAGTGAACGAACCTCCGGTGCCTTTGTTTAACTGATTTTTGAAACTACTCTTTAAGACAACGTTATACCCATTGCTATTAAGGTAGAAGGCATAGAAGTCGGAGAGCTTGTATGCGTCGTCTTGTTGATTTGCATTTGCCGATACAACAATGCACAAACAAACTACAGTAAGCAACATGGCTCGCCTGCAAAAAAATTCTACGCGGTGTTTGAAATCTGATGCAACAAATTGGCGTGCATCTGCTTTTTCTAATACAAATTTTTTCATATTTATTGGTTTAATTATTCTTCAGAAAAGTTTAGATTTTATTTCAAACATAAGCTCAGATAAAACACTCACATCTGCTAGTGTACATCATGTTGATTTTATGAATTTTACACAATGATTGTTTTGGCTTCGAAAAACAGATGGTTAGATAATTTTCCATATTGTAATAAGTTTGGGAGCAAACTTTTGCGTTAAAAATACCTCAAACACAAACATAAACAAATATGAAGAATCGGGCAATAAAAACCCATTGAATTTCAGTATAAAGTCGACAAAACGAATTAAAAATATCAGAAATTACAAAAGCCACAGAAATGAGAATTTCAATCCTGTGGCTTTCATAACAACTGTGGATCACTTAAATCTATGATCCCTTCAAAGTACAACTAAATTCTACTTTGCTTATTTATTCGTTATCAATCAACTCGGTCTGCATACGTACCGAATCTTCGTGGATAAGTTGAAAAAGTATTTTTATAAAAACAGTATCAAGTTCCATTTTGGAAGCAGCAGCTACACGGTTGTTCATCATCTTGGTCCAACGATCAATTTGCAATGCCATTACGTTATTGTTTTTCTTGTACATCGCAATTTGTTTCACAATTTCGTTACGGGCAGCAAGCAATTCAATCAGCTCGGTATCAAGCGAGTCGATTCGGCTACGCAAAAGATCAAGTTGCGTTTCGTATTCTGTATTTGTTGAATGTTCGGCACGAATAACGAGCTTGTCGAGCAATTTGGACAAATCAGCTGGAGTAAGTTGCTGTTCCTTATCACTTAATGCGCATGATGGATCGATATGAGATTCTATAATCAAGCCGTCGAAACCCATATCAAATGCTTTTTGAGAAATCTCGTAAAGGTATTCACGACGACCAGCAATGTGGCTTGGGTCGCAAATTATTGGCAAGTTGGGCATTGAACGTCTAAGTTCAATATAGGTTTTCCAACCGGGATAGTTGCGGTATTTTGTTTCCTGAAAAGGAGAAAATCCACGGTGTATTCCTACCAATTTTCTAATTCCCACCCGGTTCAGGCGTTCAAGAGCCCCCATCCATAACGATAGATCGGGGTTCATCGGGTTTTTTACAGCCACAACGGTATCAGTGCCTTTCAATACATCGGCAATTTCTTGCACAGCAAAAGGGCTGCCTGTTGAACGGGCACCAATCCAAACCACATCAACCCCAGCTTTCAGGCATTCCTCGGTGTGCTGTGCGTTGGCCACCTCGGTAGCCACCGGAAGCCCAGTTTCTTCTTTCACCCTTTTCAGCCATTCGAGCCCAATAGAGCCAATGCCTTCAAATGATCCCGGTCGAGTACGGGGTTTCCATACACCACCACGAAAAACGAATACACGCTTATCTTTAGCTAATTCTCGGGCTGTTGCCAGGGTTTGCTCTTCAGTTTCCAAACTACAAGGACCAGCAATCAATAATGGATTATCGATTGATGGAAGCCAGCTTTTAACTGGTAAAATGTCTAATTCAATACTCATATTGTTTGTTTTTTATATTTCTATTTTCTGTACAGTTTTGTTGTTGTCGACTGCAACCTTACCAACTCCTGTGACTCGCCGTCGAGAACTTCACGAATTCGATTAGCATTTCGCATAAGTTCCATAAGTTTTTCATCGTCATCCGATTCAAGACTATGTTTGAAATCTTCGAGGTGTTTAATATACAGTTCGAGCGACTCAACCACATAATTTTTGTTTTGCATGAAAATTGGCCCCCACATTTCAGGTGAGCTTTTTGCCAAACGAACGGTTGACTGGAAGCCCCCGCTTGCCAGGTCGAAAATAATGTGCCGATCGTTCACATCGAGCACTGCATTGGCTAGGGCAAAAGAGGTAGCATGCGGAAGGTGCGAAACGTGGGCAGTACTATGATCTTGCTCATCGGAGGTCATATATGCCAAATCTAAGCCGATGGTATGATACATCTTTTCAATAAGTGCCAAATGTTGTGGTTTAGCTTGCTCCTGATCACAAATAATACAAATCTTTTCTTTGAAAAGCCCCTCCATTGCAGCTTCAGGACCAGAATTTTCTGTCCCCGACATCGGGTGAGCAGGCACGTAATTTCCTCTTCGCGGATGGTTATCAACACCTTGACATATTACGTGTTTAGTTGAACCGACATCGGTTACCGAGGTTGAAGGATCGATGAGATCAAGAACTTCTGGCAATACCACGGCAATTTTATCCACAGGAACAGCAACCAACACAATATCAACCCCTTTAACCGCCTGTTGCAAGGGCTTTATCTGGTCAACAAGTCCAAGCTGAAGAGCCTTTTCACAATGTTTTTCCGAATTATCGACACCAATTAATTCAGTGGCAAACCCTGTTTTTCTGAGATCTACTGCAATCGACCCCCCAATAAGCCCTAATCCTATTATTGTTACAATCATATCTGTATAATTAAAAAAAAAGGCTCCGAAATTCGGAACCTTATAAATTGTATCTCTTGTTTAACAAACACACATCTACTCGATTCCGATATGAATACCGAAATAATAATAAAAGTAAAAAAATGTGTTGTTATAATTCTTCATCACAAAACTATTTATTTCAATTTTTAGTAAAGCCTACATCACTCTTTTCATTGACAATAATTTCAATTTCAGGTAGCAAATATGCTTTTACTGGCGCAAATATAATTTATTATTTAACGACAGAACAACATCAGAACGAAATAGTTTAGAAAAATTGCAAATAATTTAAGATTTCAAACTAAAATCAACTTTAAACTTTCAATTTATTATATAAAAGGTGCTATTCCCTTTAAATTTTCAGAAAAGAATCTTTTATGGGGCTTAAATCGGAAAAAATGACGTAAAAAACTGATTGACAACGACAAAATTTCATACTTTTTACTCCTTTTCAGAAAACTTCATGTCATTTTTTCCACTTTTCGCGCTTGGCATTCTCTTTGAAAAATTGACTGGCGTATAAATTAATAAACGTTTAACTTAAATAAATGGAGGATTTAGCCATGACACTTGTAAAAAGAAATCAGAATTACTACCCCACTTTTCCGTCGTTCTTCGATAATTTTTTGAACAGAGGATTAATGGATTGGGATAATTGGAACTTTTCAGACACAAACACTACTATTCCGGCAGTGAATGTGAAAGAAGACAACGATAAGTTCCAAATTGAAGTAGCTGCCCCAGGCATGAAGAAAGATGATTTCAGACTCAACCTAGAAAATAACGTTCTTACAATCTGCTCTGAACGAAAAGATGAAAAGGAAGAAAAGAAAGAAAACTACAGCCGAAAGGAATTTAGTTATCAGTCGTTTCAACGCAGGTTTACCCTTCCTGAAGGACATATTAAGCAAGACAAAATCTCAGCTAAATATGTAGACGGAATTCTAACCATTGAATTACCCAAACGCGAAGAGGTAAAACCTCAACCGCCAAAGGAAATTTCGATTTCATGATATTTGGGTTTAGTACTTTATATTAAAAGGTTACCATAATGGTAGCCTTTTTTGTTTGATAAACTACTTCGATTAAAATTTGGCATAAGCAATATCCCCTACTCTATTTTTTCAGAATATCTAAAGTTGACGATAAAAAATCATGGTTTTGCATGCTGTTTTTATCGAAATTGGCAACAAATTAAAAGATGAATAATGGCAGTTTTAGAATAAAACAAGGACAAAAAGATGAAGGCAATAATAAAAGTAAAACCAGAACGCGGCTTATGGATGGAAGAAGTTCCTATACCAGTGCCCGGCGCAAATGAAGTTCTGTTAAAAGTTAGAAAATCGGCAATTTGCGGAACCGATCTTCATATATATAAATGGGATGAATGGGCTCAACAAACCATCAAAACCCCGCTAATTATAGGGCACGAATATGTAGGTGAGATTGTTGAGCTGGGAAGTGAAGTTACACAGTACAAAGTTGGAGACAGGGTTACTGCCGAAGGGCATATTGCCTGCAACCACTGCCGCAATTGCCGTCGTGGAAGGCAACACATTTGCGACCACACCGTTGGAATTGGCGTTAACCGCGACGGGGGCTTTGCCGAATATGTATCGGTGCCCGTGAGCAATGTGCTCAAAATTGACGAACGGATTCCCGACGAAATTGTTTCAATAATGGATCCACTGGGAAATGCATGCCATACAGCCCTTTCATTTCCGCTCATTGGAGAAGATGTGCTCATTACTGGCATAGGAGGGCCAATTGGCGCTATGGCAACAGCCATTTGCAAATTTGTTGGCGCCCGAAATGTTATGGGTACCGACTTAAGTCCCTACCGACGTGAACTGGCAAAAAAAATGGGTGCCGACCAAGTAATCGATCCACGCACTGAATCATTTGAAGAAGCTATGAGCAAGATGAAAATAACATCGGGTTTCGATATTGGGCTGGAGTGTTCTGGCTCTCCGGTTGCGTTCAACGATATGATTAACCACATGTATAATGGAGGAAAGGTTTCGCTGCTCGGTATTTTACCATCGTCGACAACTATTAATTGGAACAAAGTTATATTTAAAGGCCTGACCCTTAAAGGAATTTATGGACGTGAAATGTTCGAAACTTGGTATCAAATGGAAATGATGTTAACTAGGGGGCTAAATATTTCGCCTGTAATAACACACCGGATGAATGCAGATCATTTTCAGGAAGCGTTCAATATAATGGAAGAAGGGAATTGCGGAAAAATAATTCTTAGCTGGGAATAAATACTACCGAAATAAAAAAAATTTTAAATTAAGTTAAGTCAGAAAGTAAAACAGGAGCATTGTTTTTCTAATTTTTATTACCATTTTTATCAAAATTAATTCAAGATCGTATTATGCTTGAGATTCCATTCAAAGATCCAGTGGAAATTTTTGCCATCGTGGTTTTTACCATGCTGGTTGCCCCGTTGATCTTGAAAAAATTGAGAATCCCCGGGATAATTGGGCTCATTTTATCTGGCATATTAATTGGACCTCATGGCTTAGGCCTGCTCGAGAAAAATATTGCCATTGACCTGTTTGGAACAATTGGCTTACTGTACATTATGTTTTTAGCAGGTCTGGAACTAGACCTGAATAAATTTCAAAAAACCAAGAATAAAAGCTTCATATTTGGAATTTTAACCTTCGCTTTACCAATACTAATTGGCTTACCAGTATGTTTTTATGTTCTTGATTTCGATATTAAAGCCAGTTTCCTTACTTCAATCATGTTTGCCACTCACACACTAATTGCCTACCCTATTGTGAGCAAAAAGCGCTTGGCTTCAAACGAAGCGGTGGCGGTAACGGTTGGAGGAACCATTTTTACCGACACTGCGGTACTTGTTCTATTCTCTTTTATAGCTGGTTCACAGATAAATACCATTGATTTATTTTTCTTCTTGCGGACACTGGGCGGAATGGTCTTATTTCTTTCGGTAGTGTTTTTTGTAGTTCCCCGCCTTACCCGATGGTTTTTTAAATCATATATGGGAGACCAGAGCGCGCATTATCTTTTTGTCCTTTTCATTGTTTTCCTGCTAGCTATTCTTGCACAAATTGCAGGAGTTGAACCCATTATTGGAGCATTTGCTGCAGGCTTGGCCCTTAACCGATTCATTCCTCATTCATCATCGTTATTTGGAAAAGTAAGTTTCATTGGTAACACCTTGTTCATCCCGTTTTTCCTGATCAGTGTGGGAATGATTGTGGACTTATCGGTACTTTTCAATGGGTTATGGGCGCTACAGGTTGCGCTGATTCTCTCGGTAGTCGCGCTTACTGGAAAATGGCTGGCCGCATTCGCAACCCAAAAATTATTTCGGTACACAGTGAACCAAAGAAATCTGATCTTCGGATTAAGCAGTTCACATGCTGCAGCAACATTGGCTATCATTATTGTTGGATATCAAATTAAACTTATTGACGAACAAATACTTAATGGTACAATCATATTAATACTCATCACTTGCTTCATTGCCACAATTGTAACCGAAAGGGCAACTCAAGCCATGGTAAACAGCAAAAGCACCCCCGATTTTCTGAAGACAAACAAGCCCGAAAGAATACTTGTACCAGCTGTTAATCCACAAAATATTGATAAACTAATTGATCTGGCAGTTATTATAAAAGAGAAAAGCAGCGAACTTCCTATCGACGTTGTTACAGTTGTAAAAGATACCGAAGAGGCGGAGAAAAAAATCAGCGAAAACAGAATAAAACTACAACCGGTTATAGAATATGCCGAAAAACTTGAAACTAAAATTGCGATCCGCACCACCATTGACTTGAACGCTGCATCGGGCATTTTACGTTCGGCGAGGGAAATAACTGCCAATAAATTGATTTTGGGATGGAAAGGAAAAACAAAGTTTGCTCAAAACATTTTTGGCGACATGTACGAATGGCTTATCGAGCGGTACAATGGTATGATACTGATTGCCAGGTTCCTCACCCCTATAAAAGAAATCAAGGAATTAAAGGTGATCGTTCCTTCGCATTTCACAAACAATCACGGCTTTAATGAATGCCTCGAAATTATTGAAAACCTAAATACTGGTTTAAAAGCCAAGACAACATTGTTCGGACGGAACAAAGAATTGACCATTGCCAGCGAAGTAGTTGAAAAATTAAATATCGAGCTATCATTCGAGAAAAATATTTGCGAGAAGCACGAAATGCTTTCCCTTGAAACCCTTGAGATGAAACCAACAGATTTGATTATTTTCTTGGCATCAAGAAACACAACTTCGCTATATAATAATTACATGGCACAACTACCTGCACGCTTTGACCGGGTTACCAACGACTGGAGTTTTATTATTGTTTATCCGCCACAGAAGCTATCGTAAATTGTGAAACTCAATTGTATTCCTAAACCAAAAGGAAGTCTTCAATTCATAAAATTGTATCTTAGTAATTGATATAAGCAATCTGAAACAAACTGACAGAAAAACAACAAGATTCTAATAACGTGGATATTATACGTAACATACTTTTAGTTTTTGCTTACACTTTAGGGATTTCGACACTGATTGTACAGTTTATTTGCTACAAAAAAAAGGTTGAATACAAAGAAACCATTGTTGTTACCATTTCCTTTTTAATGCTAATAATTTCAACCACCATTCAATTTCTTTTTCCAAACACCCCTCTAGTGCTAAATATAAAACCTGTGGCGACCCCAATTCTGCTGGCATGTTTCTCTGTGTCCATTGTTTTTAATTCACACAAAGAAAGGGTTATACAAAATTCTGGACTCCGAAATATACTAACAGTACTGATTGGTTTACTTGTAATTGTTTTATCTCTCGTTTTACAATTTTCAAATTTTCACACAACAAGTCTTTGGCTTAGTGCAGGTTTCTTGTTTATATCGGTTGAATACTCAATGCTTTTGGTGTTATGTACAAAACCTGCTTTTTTACTAAAGGAAACCGATTCGACAGAAAAAAGAAATGCTCTGGTAATTGCTATTATCATGCTCATTACATTGCTTACGTTATGCTTTACCCCACAACAACTTACAATAGATATTGTAAACCAACACGGGGCATTCATTTTTGCCGGTATTGCGATCTTTCTTTCAATATCGAAACTTTCAAGCGATGTTAAAAAACTTTCAAAATTTACAGTTCCTCCCACGATTGAAGAAAATCAACTAAAAAAATACCAGATTTCGCCCCGCGAATCTGATGTGGCTAAGTTGCTAGCCGAAGGAAAAAGCTACCGCGAAATTGCTGAAGAGTTATATATTTCTCTTCCAACAGTAAAAACACATGTTACCCGAGTTTACGAAAAATTGAATGTGAAAAACAGGCACGAACTCACCAAAATACTGCACAACAAATAATTACCAGACATAATACTTTTGTATGATTTATGGGTATTCGAGCAGAATCAACCCAAAACCCGATTGATAGAAAGCCATTAAGAATCTTCCTTTGCCGAAAAAATGAGATACAAAACTTCGTGACATGTGTTTCATCAAATAATCAAAAAAAATAAGAATGAAAAAGTATTCACTAGTAATCATCGCATTCGTTATGGCAACAGGAACAGTATTCGGAACATCAACAGAAAAAACAAAAGAGAAAGTATTCAGCATTTTCACAAAAATGGCCAGAAGTAATCAAAATCAGAACAATAGCTTTTTGCTGATACATTCCGATTCGCTAAATATTCATTGGAAAATGGGCAGTTCTGCAAACAATGAAATTACAGCTGACTCCAACCAACCGTTCCATTATGCAAGTATTGGAAAAACAATCGTTTCCACCACAGTAGCTATACTCGCCGAACAAGGAAAAATTAAATTTAGCGACCACATTTCAAAATACCTCGATCGTGAAATATTAAATGGCCTTCATATTTATAAAAAAAACGATTATTCAGACAGTATTACCATTGCCCAACTTCTTAACCACACATCGGGAATAGCTGACTATTATACAGATAAGAACAAGGACGGAATTTGCTTAATGGATAGGATGCTAGCAGAACCCAACACATTCTGGACACCTTACACAACAATAGCCTGGACCAAAAATAACCTGAAAGCAAAATTCAAGCCGGGAAAAGGGTGTCATTACTCAGACACAAATTATGAACTACTGGGATTGATAATTGAACAAATTACAAAAAAACAACTTCACGAAGTTTGCCATGAATTAATATTCAACCCCTTGGAAATGAACGATACATATTTCATTTTTCATTCTGAGCCTAAAAACCAGCCAACAAAAAAAATGGCAGATTTGTTTTACAAAGGAAAAAACCTTGCGACATATAAAAGTATAAGTATGAGCTGGGCTGGCGGCGGCGTAATTTCAACCACCGAAGATATGCTCATTTTTTTTAAAGCCCTTAATAGCCGTAAACTAATAAAAAATGAAACCCTTGAAACGATGAAAAGCGATTATGGAAAATTGGGGGCCAACATGAATTATGGATATGGACTCATGCAATTCAGATTCTTTGGAATGGGGTCAAAATACCGTATCTGGGGAAACTCAGGCTCGGTAGGTGCAATTATGTATTATAACGAAGCCAGCGACACCTACATAATCGGTTGTTTTAACAAATTTGGATGGCAAGTCGAGCCGATTATGTTTATTGTTAGAATATTGCGGCACATCTTCGCGTTAAAGTAGGAGCCAAAAAAGAATCGTTATCATTTAATCTTGAATTAACAATATGAAAATATGCCTGATAAGAATCTACTTTTTACAGAAAAAATAGTTGATTTGTAGTGTTAGTTATGACAAGTCACAAAGTCCATATCGCCATTATTGCAGCCGCAGCGATTATTCGCAACCGGAACAGAAGAGATATGGAATAACTGAAAAAATATTTTTATGCAGAGCCATTCTCTTCCGGGGAATGGCTTTTTTGTTTTCAACACCTAAAAGCTGAAAAATAAAAAAGACATAAGTCATTAATTATCTTGAACATTAAACAACAATAAAATAAATTAAAAAATGAAAATCAATTTCACAAACATACTTATAAGCATTATTGCAGCAGTCGCAGCCATTATCCGTGTGAAACAAGTCACATAGAAACAGGAGCGTATTGCCAGTTTAAAGCCCTTTTCGATGTGACAATCGAGAAGGGTTTTTTTTTGATCAGTAGACCAAAACAAATAAAGAAAACCAGAATATTAACAAGCAAACTAATTAACAACAGAAAATTGGGTTGCACAAAAACAACAACTATGAAACAAACATGTTTGCAAAAAAACACGACTTGTCCCGATTTGTCGGGAATCGAAGATCAGCGCAAGCTAAACACCCATGAACAATCCCGATTACATCGGGACCATCAGTCCGAAATCTATGTAAAAGAACAGTGCTTCGATCCAAAAGGAACACAGCAAGTTAAAAGTTTTGTACGGACAAAAGAAAGTTTAATCGCCAAGTTATCAGAAAATTACAAAAACATTCCCTCTTCATTTATCCGAGAAATTCTAAATGTTGCCGACCAGCAAAACATCATTTCGTTTGCAGGAGGGCTGCCCAACCCAGAATGCTTTCCTTGTCAGCAACTCGCAGAATCTGCTCAAAGGGTTCTTTCTGAAAAAGGAATAGAAGTGTTGCAATATGCAGGATCACAAGGACTTTTACCATTACGGCAATGGATTGCCAATAGGTATAACCAAAAGTTCGACATGAAAATCGATGCCAATAACATTGTAATAACCAATGGTTCGCAACAAACACTTGATGTTACCACCAAAATGTTCATAGAAAAGGGCGATGCAGTTATCGTTGAAAAGCCAACCTATTTGGGCGCTTTACAAGCAATGTCAGGATATTTGCCAGAATTTCACCCGGTTACATTAACCGAAACCGGTCTTGATACGAATGAGATAGAAAACATTTGCTGGCAAAACAAGCCAAAATTTATGTACTCGATTCCTAATTTTCAAAACCCAACCGGAATATGTTATGACAGAAAACACCGGGAAAAGATTGCGAACATCTTAAGTGATTATCAGTTAATTTTGCTTGAAGATGATCCTTATAGCGAGATCCGTTTCGAAGGAGAACAACTTCCCCCCATTGCAAGCCTTGCCTCGGAAAATGTTTTTTGGTCTGGTTCATTTTCAAAAATGGTAGCTCCCGGTTTACGAATGGGATGGGTAGTTTTACCACCAGAAATGACCGCTCATTTCATAAAAGCAAAACAATCGACAGATTTACACTCCAACAATCTCTCACAGTATGCTTTACTCGATTTTCTTACACACCACAATATCGACGATCATTTAAACAAAACCCGCAAAGCATATAAAGCACAATGCGATGCAATGAAAGAGATGATAGTGAAATACTTGCCCGACTCAATTAAGATGACGAATCCTCAAGGAGGAATGTTTTTATGGCTTACACTTCCTAAAGAATTAGATTCAAATGAGTTAATTAAAGATTGTTTATCTCAGGGAGTAGCTTTCGTTCCAGGCAATTCATTCTATACTAACGGAGACGGAGCACATTCAATCCGAATGAATTTTAGTAACTCCAACCTTGAAACCATTGAAAGAGGAATTAAAACAATGGGAGCAATATTCAGTAAAAAACTGAGATTAAATCAAATGACGGTTAGCATATAAAAATAAATTTGCTTACTGCAGAGAATTTTCACATTCTGTACAACAAAAAGAGCAACCATTGTGTTGCTTTTTTGTTGAAACAAAGGTGTATCAACCATTAAAAAGAGAATGAAAATCGCGATTTTTTTTACTTTTGAATAAAAAACACAAAACAAGGGAACGATGAAAAGATCATGGGCTATAACATTGATAATTACAGGCTTTGTAGCCGCTTCAGCGATCTTGCTATACTTCGGATTTTATAACAAAAAGCCCGTATCTGTACCCGAAAAACGACAAGGAGTTGCCATAATTATGACTGGGGCAGCGGCTCGAATTCCACAAGAAGCAGCCTTGCTCGAAGAACTCGATAAACGCGGCATGCTTGATGACATAGTGTTCATATCAGGAGTTAGTTCAGGAGCATTAAATGCAGTGTTACTCAATGGAATAATCGATAAAAAAATAACTTGGAAAGAATATAGAAATATCTTGTACAACATTAAAAATAAAGACATTGTTGTGTATGACCATGTTCAATTTCCTTTCGACACTTCACCGGCACGTGCCCTTTACACAAAAATTGTAGAGAAAAAGCTGGGATACAAAACCATAGGCGACCTACCAGTAACGACATCGATATCTGTTGCATACATTAAGAAACTCCCATTAAAGAAAGTTGCTTACCGGATGAGTAGCAGAAAAATAAATGAGGAAAGTGATACTACTCTCAATTTAGTCGATATACTGATGGCATCTACTGCCTTTCCCATCGTGTTTCCTCCTGTTAGAATACCAAATGTGAAAACCATTCCCGATGTGGAATATATTGATGGTGGGGTCGGCGACGATGAAATCCCTTTTAAAGCGCTTCTGCAATTTGAAAAACAGCGAGGTATTGGTGTAGAAAAAGTGTTCATTATCAGCAGAAACGGTGATGATGCCACAAAAATTAGCGAAGAGTTTGATGCATTAGGAATCGACGACGATGGGGTATTCGACGAACTTGATCTCACGTTCGATACCTTTTTAAGAAGGGGATTAATTAAAAGACTAAAAGCGTATGCCGTTGAAGCTCCGGAGCTTGTGCCTCTTACTTACGTTTGGATTCCCGATTTTAATGATAATTTTCCAATGTTTGATTTTGGAACCATGAAACAACAATATAATGTTACCACACGATGGGCAAAGAAAAACCCTCCTACCCCATTTGCAGAGTATCTTTTACCTTATTTACTTGAGGATAAATAATTATTCAATCAGGTTGGTTTGATCACCCCAAAAGTTCGGCCGGTCTGAGTATCTACAAATACAGTCCATTTCTCAGGACGGAGCTTCCAACAAAGGCGCAGTTCTATTTTATTATTGGATTGGTATGGAAAAATCACTTTCTCGCTAGTGTACCAGAACGATTCATCGGTGATTTTAAGTACCGTTGAACTCGAACTTATCTCTTGACCAATAAACTTTTTCTTTGCGTCGTCTTCAGAATACACATCACTGTCAGGAATATTCAAATTAGAAAAACGCCTGCCCCCTATCGCTCGTACACGATCGAAAAATACCAAAACCTTAATTTCGGTTCCATAAATTGGATAATTCTTGACCCGCTGAACATTTGAAGTTATAAGCCAACCCGTTGTAGCAGAATCGGGATAAGCTTTTTTGAAAGCCTCAAACGTCATTCCTTTTAAATTTTTGATCGAAGATATAGTGATATCAGACAGGTCGCTTATATTCAGCAATTCTGAATATTCAATAAGCGCATTGTGAAAAATATTTTCCAATTCTTCATACGAATAATTAACATAAATCGAATCAAATTTACCGCAAGCAGTGGAAGAAGTTGTCACATGACAAAACCCGTAATCATCTACCGAAGTGCATTCATAAAGCGGAGTTTCATATAGTTCACTAAAAATCATGTCAATTTCATCAGAAGAAACTGTCTGAATTGTTGTAGGATAATTGGGTGTAAAAATTTCGCTATTGTCCTCACACGACCAAAATATTGAAGCTACTAAAAAAAATGGTATAAAAAACCTATTCAACATGGATTCTTTTTTTCACGAAGATAACCATGGCTACTGATAATTTGAAAAATAGGTCAACGAAAATAGAATGAATTATACTTTTTTATCATTTAAACAAAATAATCTTCAACAATAAGAAGCAAACAAGAAGTGCTTCCTCTTCAATAAATCGGCATAATTCTCAAACACTAAATTGCGACAATTAAAAGGCTAAGTTTTTTTAATAGAATGTATTAGCTAACTTTGCAGGCTAACAATTTATTTTCAGAAATGTTAACTAATATTTACAGTAAAGAAATAGAAGAACTCTTCAAGACCCCAATTGTACAACAAACCGCTTTCTGGTCAGTTGTTAAGAAGAAGCTGGGTGCTAACACATTGGCAATTAATTTTAAGGCACAAAAATCAGGGATGTATGCAAACACAAACAGTTCAGAGCTAATAATCTCAGATTTGCTGCTTATTATTCGCAAAATAGACAAAATTCACTCTGTAGCCTACATTCCCTATGGCCCTGAATTAGAACCCGATGAAGAATTTCAAGGTTTATTTCTCGAAGAATTATCGGAATGCTTACGCTCGTTCTTACCCAAGAATTGTATTATGATACGTTATGACCTTTGCTGGGAATCGTATTGGGCAAAAGACCAATATGAACAAGAAACAGACAACCCATGGACTGGAATCCCTGAAATAAGAACACAGGAATTTAGGTTCAATTTCAATACGTTACACTGGAATTTCAAAAAAACACAATTTAATATTTTACCTTCCAATACCATATATCTTAACCTTTCTAACAACACGGAGACTATTCTTCAGCGGATGAAGCCCAAAACAAGATACAACATTGGACTTGCATGTCGCAAAGGAGTTACCGTTAGGCCAATAGGGATGGAAAGTTTAGAAATCTGGTACAAACTTTACCAAGAAACAGCACAACGAAATAAGATAAGAATCAACGATATAAATAATTTCAGAGCAGTACTCGAGGCCAAAACCCACAATTCGCAATCTCCGGCAGAAGTTATTTTGTTGCTTGCCGAGCTCGATCATAAACCGTTGGCAGCAATGTTCCTGATAATTACCGGAAACCGAGGTTCTTACCTTTATGGGGCATCGTCCTCTGACAACCGCAACTACATGGCTCCCTATGCCTTACAGTGGGAAGCAATTAAAATATCAAAAAGTCGGGGCTGTACAGAATATGATATGTTCGGAGTTTCACCAAACCCCGACCCTACCCATCCTCTTTACGGGCTTTACAAATTTAAGATTGGCTTCGGCGGAGACTTATACCACAGTATGGGATGTTGGGATTATCCACTCGACAAAGAGAAATATAATTGTTTCATTGCCAGCGAAATGAATAGTCTGGGTTACCATATCAACTAATCATTTGTAAATCAAAAACAGCGATTAATGAAAAGGATTGAAATCGTAAAAGGGGACATTACCCGTTTGCAGGTTGACGCGATTGTAAATGCAGCCAACACAACACTACTTGGTGGCGGTGGAGTTGATGGGGCAATACATTGCGCAGCAGGCCCTGAATTGCTTACCGAGTGCAAAACACTGAACGGCTGTTCAACAGGCGACGCAAAAATTACCAAAGGCTATAAACTTCCGGCCAAATATGTAATCCATACGGTTGGTCCGGTCTGGCATGGCGGGACATGTGGAGAAGCAAACCTATTATCATCATGCTACTCACGGAGCCTTGAAGTCGCCATGGAATATGAAATTAAGTCCATCGCGTTTCCAAATATTAGTACCGGAGTGTACCAGTTTCCTAAAAAGGAAGCAGCAATTATTGCGATCAATACCATTGAAAACATACTAACAAAAAATACTTATTTCAAGAAAATAATATTTTGCGTTTTCGATGAAGAAAACTTAACCATCTACAATCAATTGCTAACTTCAAATCAACGCTAATCAAGCATACTCTAATTAATTATTAGATGAATACCATCATCATTTGAGAACAATAAAAACCCCGCGCAGAAGAATAATATATTGAAAAAAGAGGGGATAATGTAACAAAACTCTAGTCGAGCTCCATAACTCAATGATGACATGATTACAAATCTCAAAAAACATAACTACAATTAATACAGATCTTTATTAAGCGAAAAGAGATGTAATCCAGAATCAAAGAACAATTTTTCTGTAAAAATATCTTAAAATGATATAAAATAATTCAAAATTGAATTTCTATCTAACAAAAAATACTCATCTTCGAAGCCGAAATTAACAAAACCTAACCATGATAAAAAAACACATTTGTACCGTGGTATTAATTCTTTACGTATTAACTGGTTGTGAATACGAAAATGCCGAGGAGAAATATTACGACGCCAAAGGACCTGTTGTTGTAAATAACAACGGACTTCTCGCTCACATTACCTTTGATAAAAACATAAGCGACAAAAGTGAAAATAAGAGCGCTGTTGCCCTTCAGGGAGATGCGGAGTATGTTAAAGGTGTCGACGGGAAAGACAGCAGTGCAATCAAACTCAGCGGTTACCCACAATGTATCGCCGTTTCAAATATCGGCTACAACGATACTTTATCTATTTTCCTTTGGTTCAAAACTGAACAAGCATTAACCAAAAACGATAAATTCACCCTATTCGACTACGGTGTAAACAGTTTTTCAATGCAAATTGACGGATCAACCGGATCAACACTCCTAAATACAATCCATAATAATGAAAAAACAACCATGGATGACTGGATCAATTCTTTCAACGGCTGGAACTATTTATATGCCGAAAGCGGATCGGGAAAATTTAAGGTTGTTTACAAAGGGGTAATGAAAAATAACGAGGTAATTGAAATAGACACTGAAAATGAATCGATTGGCGTATTACTTCCTGTTGCCGACATGTTGTATATTGGTCGTTCGGGAGGGCAAAACACTGCATCCGAAACCTATTTCACGGGAAGTATCGACAACATAAGGGTATATAACCGCCCACTTTCAAAATCAGAACTATTAGCCTTAATCAATAACGACACTCAGCACTAATTAGCAAATGAAAAAAGTAATTATATCAGCTCTTATCATAGCATCGGTAGGCATAATAAAACCATGTTCAGCTCAAGATATCAGCGCCTTGCTCGACGAAGAAACAAGCGAAACAACCGATTATACCCTAGCTACATTTCTTGGCAACCGGGTTGTTAACGGACAATCGAGCGAACAACTGCAACGCAATGGACTTGATTTCAGAATAGCACACCGCTTTGGTTCGCTTAAAGAAGGTAAAAACGAACTTTACGGATTCGACGAATCAAACTCTTATTTTACAATTGATTATGGTCTCTCGAACCGAATAATGATAGGATTAGGACGCGCTACCGACAATAAATTGGTCACCGCTAACATAAAAGCAAAGCTGTTACGCCAATCGAGCGGAAAAAAAACTATACCAGTGACTCTTTCTTTTTGGGGTGGAATATCGGCAACAACACAAAAATTTTCAAATAAAGAGAGAAACGATGATTTCAACAGCCGACTGGAATATACCGGACAGTTGCTGATTGCCCGAAAGTTCAATAATTTATCAATATTGGTTTCGCCAACATACCTCCACCGCAATTTAGTTGATAAGCAGGATGATGCAAACGATTTGGCAGCACTCGGGCTTAGCGGTCGGTATAAAATATCATCAGTTTTCGATGTTGCGCTCGAATATTTCTGGGTGAACCAACCAAAAAACAGCTCTACAGCCTACTACAACCCTCTTTCGTTAGCTTTGTCGTATCAGGTTAGCCACCATGTTTTTCAAGTTGTGGTCAGCAACTCACACGCCATTGCTGAAAATAGCGTAATAGGGAGAACTGTAAACAGTTGGGCCAAAGGTGACATTCGTTTGGGCTTTAATATTTCAACCGTATTTTAAAATTGAAAGTATGAAAAATTGGATTCTACCACTAATATTATTGGTTTTCAGCACACAAATAATTCAAGCTCAAAACCTGCTTTACACAAAAACCGGACACGCCTATTTCATGTCGCATACCGAAGCTATCGATATTGATGGCAACAACAATCAGGTTACCAGCTTCTTGAATATAGAAACCGGCGAGATAGCATTTCAGATGTTGGTTAAATCATTCAAATTCACCTTAGCCACTGCCGAAGAACATTTCAACGAAACATACATGGAATCAGACAAATATCCCAAAGCACAATTCAAGGGGTTTGTTGAAAACATGCAATCGATCGACCTGAAAAAAGACGGCACATACAAAGCTCAGGTAAAAGGCGATTTAACAATACATGGTGTAAGCAAGAACATAAAGCAAGAAGGCAATATTGTAGTGAAGAACGGCAAAATTACAGCCAACTCGGCGTTCACAGTAAACATTGATGATTACGCGATAAAAGTTCCTAAAATGGTTGAAGACCGTGTAGCAAAAATTGTCGATATAAAAGTAGATGTTGAATATGTACCTTACTCAAAATAGACAACAGCAGATAAATCATACCCAATGAAAAAAATAAGAAGATTCATCGTGCCAATGGCATTAATCATTACAGTAGGTTTGTTAGCAATGAGTTATGTATTCCGTAGCCCGGAAGATTCGGTAGCAAAAGAACAAGCAGCTTATGAGATTGGAGCTAACGACTTATTTTCATCGTTCGAAACCGATGAAAATGCTGCCAATGAAAAATATATTGGCAAAGTAATAGAAGTAAGTGGTGAAGTACTTTCAATAGAACAAACCGCAAATGGCCAACTAGAAGTATTGCTAATGGTAGAAAACCCCATGGGCGGTGTTCGTTGTGTATTTGAAACCGCACAACAACAAGTTATCAGCGAGCTAAAAACCGGACAAACCGTAAGCATAAAAGGCAAATGCTCTGGCATGCTTATGGAAGTTGTCCTCGACAATTGCGCGTTAACCGGTAATTAATCGTTAAAAAGTTCGGCCAACGAACTAAAATAATCAAGGTCCCACCCTTCCGAGATGTTTTCAAAGGCTTCGTCGGGAATGTTATTATGAACAAGTTCAACGCTTGTCCCTTTTTTATCTGGATGAAGGGTTATAATCACTTCCGACTCTATCTCATCAAAGAACCATATCTGTTTAATTCTCCGATCCATTTCGAAGGCCACATTTCGGCCAGTAATTGCCCCGTCCCACAAAGAAAATTCGTAGCCCGGTTCTGCTTTAAAATCAGCTTTATCTCCGGTCCATATCTCAATCATAATCTGATTGGTAAGAGCATTATAGATATCGGCAGGCGAAGCTCCCAGCTTGTAATATTTTTTCA
Source organism: Bacteroidales bacterium (assembly GCA_012719495.1). Classification (GTDB taxonomy): domain Bacteria; phylum Bacteroidota; class Bacteroidia; order Bacteroidales; family Prolixibacteraceae; genus CAYMTR01. The sequence continues at coordinate 55,737 of JAAYAG010000100.1, read as the reverse complement.
GGTTCTTCATAAAATCAATAAATAAGTGATGAAAGATGCAAAAGTACGATAAGATTAAATGGAAACAAACAACCCGGGAAAATGAAGTTATCGACATTTCCCGGGTTGTTTATCAAAAAAACTTTCATTACACGAGCGAACCCGAAATAAGGAAAGTCGCAGCAACGGCAATAATTGCATAAAGTTCGGGAAAAACGGCAAGAATAAGCGTTTTCCCAAACAAATCGTAACCAGAGCCAATTCCTGCAATACCATTAGCACATACCTGACCTTGACGAATGGCCGAAAACAAACATACTAAGCCTAAGCCCAGCCCGGCGCCAAAAACTCCGGACGCAGCCAGCCATCCCATGTCGGCCAATAACGCTCCTTTTAACAAAAAGTAACCAAGAAAACCGTAGAGGCCTTGTGTTCCGGGCAATGCCGAAAGGACCATGAAATTACCGAATTTATCCGGGTTTTTCTTTAAAGCCCCAACCGTGGCATTTCCAGTGATTGTTACTCCATAAGCACTACCTATTCCGGAGAGCCCGAGCATCAATCCTACGCCGATGTAAGCTAAAACAATTGGTTGCATAATTTTAATCGTTTAATTATTATTTATTTTTTACTAATTTACATTCCTCTATTACCCCTTTCTGAAAGGGTTATATTTCTTTCCTCCTCCTTCAAATCCAGCATTCTTGTAAAATTCTACAAACGTTAAACGGAGTGGATGCACAAAGGATCCAAGGCCTGCCATAAAAATGTTCATCCCGTGACCAAATAACAATATAATTGCAGAAACTAAAAATCCGACCACAGGAATATCGGGGCTCATTTTCATTGCTAAATCGTTAAATACCAAACCCAAAACTGCACCAGAGATTCCCAATGCAAAAAGACGTACGTATGATAAAACATCACCTAATAGCCCAGTAAGCATATTGTAGGTATCCCATAAGCCTGCTCCAATATTTATTAATATGTTGCGCTTTATGTCGTTGAGTATGAAAATTCCAAGAAAAGCTAAGCCCCCAGTTATATAATAGCCTACTGTGGCAGTTTGCTGAGAAAGAACTCCTAACTTTTGCATTCCATATACACCGCCACAACCGATAATAGCCATCAACCACCCCCATGTAGATAAAGCATTTTTAAATCCAAAACGAATGGTTTGACCTATGGCTTTAATTGTCATTCCAAATATTATTTGCACTCCACCAATAATCAGCGAGAAACTGAACAAATCATTGGAATCGAGCATAATTGACTTAAAACGCTGAATCCAAGGCCATTCAACCTTAAGCAACTCTATGCCAAATAACGTTCCACTCAGAAACCCAAAGAAAATTGTTCCCCCACCCAAAATAGAAACTAAGGTCATAATGGGCTTCATATCATCTTTTACTTTCCTGCGGGCAATTAAACCAATCAAGAGTAGCAACACCCCATAACCGGCATCACCAAGGCATAGGCCAAAAAACATTACAAAAAATGGGGCAAAAAACGGAGTGAGGTCTAATTCCCCATAAGCTGGCATCTCATAAAGTTCGGTAATAGGATGGAAAAGTTTGGCAAATTTATTATTCGTTAACTTGATTGGCGCCGGGTCTTCTTTTTCTGCCTTATGTGAAAACCATACAACACCCTTTTCATTTAGAAAATTACTTATTTCTTCATGGTTTTCAACTGGCGCCCAGCCTTCGAGAAGCATTAAACGATTGTCGGCTTGTTTTTGTGTGTTAAGAACCACTTTTCGGAAATCAAGATCAGCCAATGCACTGGTTTGCACCTGTTTGAGCGTATTAATTGAATCAATGGCAAGATTACTATAGGTATCGGCTATTTGTCGTAGTTGTTCTTTAATGCTTACTTCTTCTGCCAAGAGTGAAGACAAGCTTTTTTCTGGTAAATGAACACTTTCTAGATCAAGGTCAATCAATTCTCCTGCTTTTGTAATGGTAATAAAATTCGTGGTGGAAGAATCCTGACTGATTATCTCAAAAAAGAATTTTTCATTCCAAGTTAAATCAATTTTACGAGTTGGACACGAATAAAATGTCAGTTGCCAACCCTGCTGTCTGAGCTTACTAATAATATCCCACGAAAATTCGCCCCAAGGGGTAAGTTGAGAAATATCTTTTACAACCGTAGACAAACGCAACTCCAAATTATCTTGAGTTTTCTGCAATTCTTGTAAATTTTCAATGCTCTCGTATGCATACTCATCAGTTACGAATGGCTTAAGAACAGCTTTTTCAGGTAGTTTATTGGACAAGAATTTCGCTGCAGCTTGTAATTCTGACAGCTTGGTATGCATTCGACGAACTGTTTCGTCCTCTAAAATTCCGCTCTGCTTTTCAATAACATGAATTACACCAAGCTCCTGTATACCATGCAAAAATGAATCGTATTCGCTATGGTAAACCAGAAAAGCATATTTTTCCATTTGGGTTATCATGGCTCAACCTCCTCCTCCTGACGGGTTTTTACAATTTTTTGGGCCGATTTTGAAAGGTTTTCTTCATCTTCCATAAATCGTTTAATCTTTAATATGGCATCCTGATAACCAGGAATTTGAACTTTCTCGAACAGGTTAACTTTCTGGGTCGTTTTTTTGCGGGCATGTTCCAGCAAATTCAACTTTTGATCGACCAATTCACGTTCAATGCCAACTTGGGCAAGGCTCTTCACCAACTCGATACCTTCGGGAAACCAATGCGGGGCATTGAAAAGACTGTAAGGCGCAATAGAAAATTCAATTTTATTAAGTACCGGGATCTTTACCCCGGCAATTTTCCTAACGGATAGGCTAACATCGTCGACACTGACCAACCTACTGTTGAATTCACTCCACAACGCGATCATTTTATCATAGTGAACAATTTTATCTTCTAGAAGCTGGTCGAGGCGTTCTACCTCAATCTTCGCTTTTTTCACCTCGATACGCAACGCACTCTCTTTGTTCTTGATGGTTGGCAAAGCACGTTCCCTTACCTTCAACTGCTTCTCAAGTTGCTGTAACGAGGTCTTATTGAATTGATATTTTATAGCCATACATTTTCGAATTAGTTAATTAGCCAAAACAATGAATATCAAAAATATTCACTAGCTTCTCCAATATTTATTTACTAATTCCTGCTTAATTCCAACTTCTTCTTTTGAAAAATGTTTAGCAAAAAGTTTCCAGCCAGTATCGAGCATTTCATCGGTACCTATATTCACGTCGATCGCCAGCAAATTGTTCGAATATTCTTTTGCATAAGCTAACGTTCGTTCGTCGTATTCAGTCAGGTCAAAACCATTTTCAAGTTTGGTTTTGGCATTAGCAGCATCGGCAAAAAGCCTAACTGCAGCATTCATTACTTGAGGATGGTCTTCGCGGGTTTTTGTACCAATTACAAGCTGTTTCAAGCGAGAAAGCGACCGGAAAGGGTCAATAATTACTTTCCCTATATCGGTATCACGACGCAAAAATAATTGTCCTTCAGTAATATATCCCGTATTATCAGGAATGGCATGAGTAATATCGCCACCCGAAAGAGACGTTACCGCAATAATGGTAATTGAACCTCCATCTGGAAATTGCACTGCTTTTTCATAAATCTTGGCTAAATCGGAGTACAACGAACCTGGCATTGAGTCTTTAGATGGAATTTGATCCATTCGGTTCGAAACAATCGACAAAGCATCGGCATACAGGGTCATGTCGGTAAGCAAAACCAGAACACTTTCATTCTTATCAACAGCAAAGTATTCGGCTGCAGTGAGTGCCATATCGGGTACGAGCAAACGTTCGACTGGGGGATTCTCAGTGGTATTAACAAAAGATATAATACGGTCGAGAGCTCCCGCGTTGTCAAAAACATTTTTGAAGAAAAGATAATCGTCGTTGGTTAGCCCCATACCGCCAAGAATAATTTTATCGGCTTTGGCACGAAGGGCAACCATAGCCATTACTTGATTAAACGGCTGATCGGGGTCGGCAAAAAATGGTATCTTTTGTCCCGACACCAATGTATTATTCAGGTCGATACCAGCAATACCTGTAGCAATTAGTTCAGACGGCTGTTTGCGTCGAACAGGATTTACCGAAGGACCGCCAATTTCTCTCTCTTCGCCTTCAACGGCAGGACCGCCATCGATAGGTGCCCCAAAAGCATTGAAGAACCGGCCAGCCAACTGCTCACTAACCTTTAAGGTTGGTGCTTTACCAAGAAACACCACTTCAGCATTAGTTGGAATACCTTCAGTTCCTCCAAAAACTTGCAGGGTTACCTCTTCGCCCATAATTTTAACAACTTGAGCCAAGCGCCCATCAATTTCAGCTAACTCTTCGTTACCAATACCTTGTGCATTCAATGTGCAAGTTGCCTTGGTAATTTTGGTAATTTTGGTATATATTTTTTGAAATGCTTTTGTTGCCATTATGCTATTTTCCTTTCGTTAATGATTGATGCTAATTCTTCTTCGTAATTTTTGAACTGTGCCGAATCGAATTCGGAATAGTTCATTTGTTTAAACTGATTGATTATACGTTTAAAGTAATTCTCAACCTCGTTAAAACTATCGAAGTTAAAATCGGCATGGCAAATCTCCATCACTTTTTTCAGCATATATTGTTGCCGCTCCAGCGGAGTTAACATATCAACTTTATCGAAAGCATCCTGCTGAAGAATAACAAAATCTATTACTTCTGACTTCCAAAATCGTATGTGGTAATCAAGGGGCACACCATCGTCGCCCAAAATATTGATTTGCTCGCTTACCTCCTGTCCTCGAAGTAATATAGTTTTTGCTTCGTTCACCATTTCAATCCAGTTGGCTCCAATTCGTTTCGCAATATATTCCTCAAATTCAGGATATTCTAAATATTTTGAATATGAGTCGATAGGGTTGATTGCCGGATAACGCTTGCTATCGGCACGACTTTGCTGAAGGGCATAAAAACAACGAGCAGCCTTTTTAGTCGACTCAGTAACAGGCTCTTTTAGGTTTCCTCCAGCAGGCGAAACTGTTCCGATAAAAGTTACCGATCCTGTTGCCCCATTATTAAGGTATACAAACCCAGCACGGGCATAGAAGTTGGCAATAATTGCTGAAAGGTCCATTGGGAATGCATCTTGTCCCGGGAGTTCTTCAAGCCTGTTCGACATTTCGCGCAAGGCCTGAGCCCAACGAGACGTTGAATCGGCCATCATCAGAACTTTAAGTCCCATTGAACGATAGTATTCAGCCAAGGTCATTGCAGTGTATACCGAGGCTTCACGTGCAGCAACAGGCATGTTTGAAGTATTTGCAATAATTATAGTTCGCTCCATAAGTTTACGACCAGTATGCGGGTCTTCAAGCTCTGGAAACTCCGTAAAAATTTCCACTACCTCATTGGCACGTTCACCACAAGCAGCAATTACAACGATGTCGGCTTCTGCCTGTTTTGAAATGGCATGCTGAAGCACTGTTTTCCCAGTGCCGAAAGGCCCTGGAATGAATCCTGTCCCACCTTCAACTATTGGATTAATTGTATCGATGGTACGTACCCCGGTTTCGAGCAATTTAAACGGGCGCGGTTTTTCTTTATAAACGGTAATGGGACGTTTTACCGGCCAACGCTGTATCATTGTAACCGCAATTTCTTCTCCGTCGGAATTGATCAAAACAGCAACAGTGTCGGTGATTTTATATTGCCCCGTTGCAATTACAGATTTTACGGTATATTCCCCAGAGAAAGCAAAAGGAACCATTATTTTGTGTGACTTGCTGTTTTCGTCGACTTCGCCAAGCCATGAACCAGCAATGACCTTTTCGCCGGGTTTAGCCAATGGCTTAAAGTCCCACAGTTTATCGTCGTTAAGCGCATACGTATAATCGCCCCGTTTAAGAAAAACTCCGTCCATTTTGTCCAAATCATTCTGAAGACCATCGTAATTTCTCGACAAGATGCCCGGGCCGAGGGTAACTTCAAGCATATGACCGGCAAACTCAACAGGGTCGCCAACTTTTACACCACGGGTACTTTCAAACACCTGTATATAGGTATTCTTACCAACCACTTTAATTACTTCCGACATAAGTTTTGTATCGGGTTCAATGATGTAAGCTATTTCGTTCTGAGAAACCGGCCCATCGACCTCTACAATTATCAGGTTGGAAATGATTCCTTTAACAATTCCTTTTGTTGACATATTTATTACTTTTTTCTGCAATTTTACTTTACCCTATTGATTGTAAATTCATTAGGGAATTCAAATGAATGTTGTAACTGGCTTATCATTTCACGGAAAACTTTTCTTCCGGTTTCTTTTTCAAGGCGTACCCATCGTTCGAGCAAACTCAGCCTTACCAGATAAATGAAAAGGTGTTCCATATCAAAATAATGAAAAAAACCTTTCTCTTCTAGCCAATTCCATTTTAATAAATCAATTCTCCGCTCCCTTTCAAAAAGATCAGGTTCATCGGCAAGGCGCATTACATCATCGACTTCAGGGAAAATAGGCTTGATGCCAAAATCTTTTGCGTTGGAAGTGCGTATTGCAATAGAAATATCGTCGTCTCCAACAACCATTGTTTCGCGACGATAGCCAAAATTCCGGCAATTCATCGCAATAATTATATTATTTACATTTAGATTGAACTTGAACCAATCTGAAATGAAGCTATTTCTACACGAAATGGCACTATTATAATATAGTGTAGCTAGCTGATCTTCCCACGACATATGTTGAAAAACAGGCTTATCGGCTAGAAATGCCGGGATAAACTGTCTGAAATAGGGATGTATTTTCTTATCAGCAGGCTCTTCGGTTTCTTTAAACTGAAGAATAATATCAAGCAGTTGATCGCGGTCAAGATTCCCCAACGTTTCCAATTCTGCATCTTTATTATTTAAAAGATGCAAAAGGTTCTTGTTATCGAACTGCATATAGAAATATCCAATGTAAGACAAATCGCTATCAGATAGGTTCTCGAGTAACTGATTTTTAAATTCCAACAATGAGATTTTCAATTTGCTATCATCAAGCTGCAGTTCAGGTAACCCTGATATCAGATAATAATATTTTGCCATGATTTATTTGTCTTCGAACAACAACTCAACAACCTTGGGACGAATAAATTCTTTGAAAAAACTAATAAAATCTTCGCGTGTAAAGCTCACTTTATAGCTTCCGTCTGAAGGGCCAATCTGAAATCCAGCTTTGATGTTGTTTGCTGTCTCAATAGATAGACCACTGTCGAGAAGTGCTTTTGCCTTAGTTGCAAAGTAATTGTCTATAGATTTCTTTTCGGCAGGCGAAACAAATACCACAGGAGATTGTTTTTCACTCCATTTTTCGACAGCACTTTGTATAAGATTTTGCATAAATTGCTTATCGTCGGTAACCATCTTAACCGATTCGTCAACAATTTTCCCACTAACCATTGATGAAACCTCCTGTTGTAGCGAAGCAATGAGCTGTATAGTAGCCAATTTCAGCTCAGAACGGGTATTCTTATCTAACTCTAATGCTTTCTTTTGTGCATCATTCAATAAAGCTTCTGCCTCTTGCTTTGCTTTTTCAATGATCGATTTAGCGTTTTCTTGTGCTTCACCAATTATTTTTTCCGCTTCTTCATTCCCTTTTACAACACCTTCTTGGTAAAGTTTTTCGGTTAATTCTTGAATTTTATGTTCCATATTAAAAATGGTAATTGATTTTTGAAAATCGTTGTTTAATTAAACATTCTTTCGTTCCGTTGATAGCCAACACCCAATTAGCTATCTCTGACAAACCTTTAATGCAGCCTAAAGTATAAAAAAAATGAATGAAAAATAAAAGAAATCTCGTTGTTTTAGCCGCAACATCGAAATTTGATAACATATTACCTTCTCGATGTAAAAAGGGTTTGTATCTCATTTGTTAGGGCAAAGTTCGGTTGTATTCGAGGTGTCTTTAAGTATTTTGCTATTTTTGGGAAAAAATTAATTCGCGGGTAATGAAATTTGTTTATCCATCGTTTCTTTGGGCTTTATTGCTCATGCTGATTCCGGTAATTATTTACCTGGTAAATTTCCGTCGTCACCAAACGGTTTACTTTTCGAATGTTAACTTCTTGAAAAAGATAAAGAAAGAAAACCAGCGAAAATCTAAACTCAAGCAATTGCTCATATTAGCCTGCCGTGTACTAACAATTGCGGCAATTGTAGTTGCATTTGCTAAGCCCTATAAACCTGTTGGTTTTGGCGAAAGAAATGTCTCAGGTCCAATTATCAGCCTTTATATCGACAACTCATTCAGCATGGCAGCCGAAGGGCCTGAAGGAATAGGCATTGAAAGTGCAAAACAAAAAGCATATTCTATTGTAAATGCGAGCCCGGACGATTCGAAATTTGTGCTCTTAACCAACGACCTGAGCGAAAATCACTACCGTTTTTTCACCAAGGAAGAGGTCATGAGTATTATCGGCGACATTAGCGAATCACAAAGGTTCGCCCCACTCAGCACTATTATCATCCGAAACAATAATCTGACATCCAGTGTACTAACAAAAAACGAACGAAAAATATATCTTATATCCGATTTTCAAAAAAACAGTTGTGACCTAATAAACCTAAAACCTGACACCCTAAATTCTTACAACTTTGTCCCTATAAACATCAACCAAGTTTCAAACATTTTTATCGATTCTTGTTGGTTCGAGACCCCAGCCCATCATATTAATCAACTTGAAGAAATTCGAGTTCGTATTGTTAACCATTCAGAAGAAGAATATTATAACATACCGGTAAACCTTTTTATCAACGATTCACTAAAAGCCATTGCCAATGTTGATTTACAGGCAGACGAAAATAAAATAATTACACTCCAATATGCCAATAAAAATGAAGGCACTCAACTTGGACGCATCGAATTGAATGACTACCCAATCGTATATGACAATATTATTTATTTTTCATATGCAGTAAGCAACTCAAACAATACCCTTTTAATTAAATCAGGTCAGAATACTGAAGAAATCAATAAATTTGCAGCACTTTTTGCCAACGACGCTAATGTATCTCTAAATATTGTCGATGTCAATAAACTTCAAATCAGCGATTTCACAAACTACTCATCCATTTTCGTATACGAAATAAGCACTATTGCTTCCGGATTGATAAGCGAGCTTCAGAAATTTGTAAACGATGGTGGAACTCTCACTCTAATTCCTTCATTTTCAAATAACACAAACGACTACAACAATTTACTTTCAGCACTGCAATCGTTAACTATAACAGAAAAAGACACGGTTAGCATTCCGTTTAGTGAAATAAACTACAGTCATCCGCTTTATAATGGTGTGTTTAAAGACAACAATAAAGAGCAACTTCAACTTCCTAAAATTGGGAAACGATTCAGATTTTCTGCAAACCAAAATATATCAGAATTTCCGATAATTACTTTTGCCGACAAATCAAATGCACTAGTAATGAACAATTACGGAAAAGGTAAAGTGTATTCATTTGCCTTTCCATTTTCTGAAAAAGAAAACCAATTTTCAGATCACCTTTTATTTATACCTACAATATATAATATTGCACTCTATGCTTCATCGAACCAGCAACTCTATGCTACCGTTGGAATCGATGAGTTTTCGAGCATCATGAATCCATTAGAAAAAATCCAACAAAACCCAATACTGAGAAACACCACTACTGGAAAAGAATTTATCCCCGCTCTGTTTAAACAAGAAGGCAAACAAATTTTATTAAGTGTCGATGACAATATAGATGCAGGTTTATACACAGTAACCATTGACAATAAAAGCATCGGAGGCATTGCACTAAATTACAATCTTCGAGAATCAGACCTAAGTTGTTACTCATCAGACGAATTAAAGACACAACTCAGCCAGTCCGAAGTTAAAAATTTCAACTTGATTGAAGAAACTAACGGCAACTTATCAACAGTCATAAAAGAACTCGACCACGGGAAACAATTCTGGAAACTATTCATCTTCATTGCTTTATTTTCCATACTTTTAGAAGCTGCCATAATTAAACTTTGGGATAGAATTTTTGCATAAAACCATGATCAAAATCCTAATTTCTGGTCGATAGATTCACAAAATTGATATAGCATTTAAGCTATTGTAAACCATCAATTTTGTTAAAATCTAAAATCGATCCGATGAGAACACAGCAGTACATTGACCGGGAAGAACAATACGGAGCACATAACTACCATCCGCTTCCTGTAGTTCTTGAAAAAGGGAATGGCGTTTTTGTTTGGGATGTTGAAGGAAAAAAATACTTCGATTTTCTTTCGGCTTATTCGGCTGTAAACCAAGGACATTGCCATCCAAGACTAATAAAAGCACTCACAGTACAAGCCTCAACACTGGCTCTTACTTCGCGTGCCTTTTACAACAACAAGCTTGGCGAATGGACAGAATTTATGACACGATACTTTGGATACGAACGTATGCTGCCAATGAACTCTGGAGCTGAAGGAGTTGAAACGGCACTGAAACTTGCCCGGAAGTGGGCTTATATAATTAAGGGCATAGCTCCAAACCATGCCAAAATTGTAGTTTGTAACGGAAATTTCCATGGCCGTACCATTACCATTGTATCAATGTCGAGCGACCCTGATGCGTACTCTGATTATGGTCCTTACACTCCTGGTTTTGTGAACATTCCTTACAACGACCTTCATGCCTTAGAACAAGCCCTTTCCGATCAGGATGTTGCAGCGTTCCTTATAGAACCAATACAAGCCGAGGCTGGAGTATTTGTCCCCTCCGATGGGTACCTTAAAGCTATGCGTGAGCTTTGCACCCAACACAATGTACTGTTTATTGCCGACGAAATACAAACCGGGATTGGGCGTACCGGAAAACTTTTAGCTTGCGATTACGAAAATGTTCGCCCCGACATACTCATTCTTGGCAAAGCCATTTCTGGAGGAATGTACCCAATCTCGTGCGTTTTGGCGGATAGCAATATCATGCTAACCATCAAACCGGGAGAACATGGCTCTACTTATGGTGGCAACCCCATTGCAGCCGCTGTGGCCATAGAAGCAATTAAGATTGTTCATGATGAAAAGCTTGCCGATAACGCGCAAAAGATGGGCGAAATATTTCGAACAGAAATGGGGAAAACAAGCTCATCAATGATCGAAGAGATTAGAGGGAAAGGCCTTCTGAATGCCATCAGTATTCGCCCGATAAAAGGAAAAACAGCTTGGGATGTATGCCTGTCAATGAAGGAAAAAGGAGTCATTGCCAAACCCACCCATGGGAACATAATTCGTTTTACCCCACCGCTTATTATTACTGAAGAACAGATGCTGGATGCTATAGAGCGGATAAAAGAAGCTTTTTCGAAATACTAAGTTCATCAGTATCTAACTATACGAAAAAGAAAAGGGTGTAGGGAATAACGTTCCTAACACCCTTTGCCTTTTGCTAAAAAAAATCTCTACAAGATTACATTCGCCGTTTTATTTTTCTTGCGATCAAGCCTTGCATTTTCGAGCGATTGAAGCTTCTTACGCATCGAGATCTCGTTTTTCTTCCTGGTTTCTTCGGTAGGAGTTAACATTACTTCAACAAATTTATCCTCGCGCAAATCAAAAGTGATTTTTTCGGGTTTATATCCCGGCGAAGAAAAATTTACACAGTATGTTCCACCAGCAAAAAAGGCAAAAAACTCACCGTTAAAATCGCTTAGGGTTCCTGTGTTGATGTCAACAATAAGGATGTTGATTCCGTCAAGAAAATCGCCTGTTTGTGAATCTTTTATAACCCCAGAAAAATTTATTATTCCTTGGGCAAAAAGATCGAAAACGGCAAATAGCATAAAAAATACTAAAAGTTGTGTTCGTTTCATGGCTACTATATTTAAATCATGGCTAACTAAAAGACAAGTAAAAAATGCAAAAGGTTGCTTATACCAAGCATTTTTTTATCGCTTTTTATCTTCAATACAATCAGCCAGCAGTTTATCCCCTGATGATACTGTCAACTTTAAGATTTTTTAATATTGATAAGGAAGGCTTAACAATCAATGAAACAACAAACAACAGCAAGTTCACAAAACGGACTAAAAAAGGTAGGCAAACTATAATTTATAAGTATAACCTATTCCAAACACATGAGCATCAACAGGATGAGCAATATTAATTTCCTTTTCGAACAGATAGAAAACCGACAATTCAGATCTTTTGTCAATCCGATAAGAAGTTCCGGCCTTGGCTTTCCACTGGTTAATAATTCCACCATTTTTATTGTTGACATGATAGAAAAACTCATAAACGACAAAGGGTGTGAATTTCGAACCAAACCAATCATATTCCAGTTCAAAAGTATTGCGGTTAATGAGTTTACTGCTTTTCCCCGAAGAAAAAGTAAGTTCGTCAAAGCCATATTGTAACGCGATTTTTGCTTTCAAATCGAAATCTCCCAGTGGGTAATTGTATCTGAAATAGGCCGATGCACGCTGTTTATACTCGATTTCGCGTACAAGGTTTTGGTCTATCATAAAACGCCACTCTGCTCCCACCCTAATTCGTTTGGTAACGTCGAAAGAAAGGGCAGGCTCAATCAATGCCTTATCGAATGTTGTGAGCAAATTATCGAAACGATGCTCATACTCAATACTGGCTGTCAATTCCTTACTTAGGTCTTTTTGCACCTTAACTCCGGCTCGTGCCCTAAAATCAGTAATCTGAGCCGAAGACACAACTGGAAAAAAAACAGTTAAAAAAAACAGAACAAATATGTTACGAGTATTAATCATCGTCGCCCCCACTGGTAATTTCGTCATCGGCAAGGTTTTCGCTGTTAGAGCTATCGTAGTAATAAATCATCACTTTGGCAGAATCTTTCAGGAAATCTATTTTACCGACTTGTATTCTATTTATTTCCAACCCTGTTCGAGCTTCAAGATCAGCCTTAAGTTTATCGCGGTTCTCTGGTTTTATCAATTCAATTTTTTCATAATTTATAATTTTACTCGATTCGTGCCTGAGCAAAAGCACACGTTCGAGGAGAAAAGCCACTGTGATTACCAATAAATTGGTTACAATAAGTTCGGCATAGGAAACCTTTTTGTTGGACAACGCATTGATAACTGAAATCCCAATTACTAGAAAAAGATATGTCATTTCTTTGATAGGAATCTGTCGGGTACGATACCGAATAATGCCGAATATGGCAAAAAGACCTAACGCAAACCCTATTTCAAGCTTCACATTGTCGAGCAAAAAACAGAGTAAGAAAATTATAGTAGAAATCAGTGCATAGGTAAGCAAGTAATCTCTTCGCCTTCTTATTGGATAATAAATGTACCGGATAATGATAAAAACCACACCAATATTAAAAAGAAACCTAAAGAATAGCTCTCCTAAATCCTGAAAATCAACTAATTTAATATTAAATAGTTCCATTGTGAATATGTTTTACAAGTTACAGTTTGTTTAGTTCTCTCAATCGTTGTTTAAAAAGGTTAACCTTCACCTCAGGACTAAGCATAGCCAACCCAATACAGTATTTACTGAAGCCTGCCGGGCGAATTTTCAAAGCACTTAATGTAGACAAAAAGGGCGACTTACGGCCATCACGATCACGTTTAATTTCCACAATGCTAAGGTTTTCGTCGCTCGCTTGGGTGTGATACTTTATGTCGGTAAACGTCAGATCGTAATCAATTGTTATGCGTTCGCTCATATCTTTATTGACCAAGGTTAGCCTGATGAAACGGTTTCCCAGTTTAGGCCAAAGCAGTTGAGCATCATAGGGCGTATGTTCCCTTATAAATTCGTCGCTTCCAACAAAATCGAGCATTTCTTTGCCTTCAGGCTTTTTGATCCGGCTTTTAATTGTTTCGCCTTTATTGGTTTTCCATTTCACTTCGAGAAATTCAATGCCTGAAGAAACGTACTTGCGCACCCTGATTTTGTGCCGGTTCTTACGACGGTTATGGTGCAGGGTATACATTGCGTAATCGTTTGTATCAAAGTAGGTAGTTTGATACACCTGTTCTCGTATTCCGCTGATTTCCAATATATAATAATCAACCAGAGCTTTTCGAAGTAACAATGGTAATTTTCCGGCTGGAATAACAAATTTTTTATCGACGCGCCGCATCAACTTCACACGATCCATCTGGTTGAGCGAGATGGGTGCAAAGCCTTCAATAATCTCTTTAAGATCGTTATTTGCGGAGCTCATATTTATATATTTTCTTCTTGAAAAGCCTGCCTTTATTATCGTAATAAAGCTTTTCAGTTTTTAAGCCGTTTTCGTATTTGTATTCGTAACGTTCTTTAATTTCCCCTTTGCCATTCAATTCTTCTTCTTCAATTAAATTTCCTTGATTATCATACTTATATCTAAACCATAAGCTGACGACTTTCCCTTCTTCAGAATATTCTTTTATTTCAATCAGGTCGCCGCGAAAGTTGTATACTTCTTCTTTTTCAATTTGGGGTTCTTTTTCCCCTTTAGCAATATCGAGTTCGTAGTTGCGCTTTACTTGTATTCCTTTTTCAATTACCTCTTTACGATCCTGCCCAAAAGCAACGACCGATAACAGGATAAATACAAATGCTATTACAATTGGTTTCATATTTCCTTTTTTACAATTCAACAATTACAAATTTTCAACATAAATTGGGTCGTCAATAACATAAACCTCATTATCATTGCTTATATTTATTTCTCTTTCAATGACAACCTTATCGGTTTTTCCTGTTACATCTTCAGAATAAAGAAAGATTTTATACCTTCCCTTGATAAGGTTTTTAAACTCAAAAGTACCGTCGGAAGCTGTGCGTATCCGTTCATCGTAAAACGTATGGTTTCCGTATGTAATGTATATTTCCTGCTCTTTGGAGGGGACAATGTAATTTATTTCGAGGTTCGGATAACTCGATGAGTTTTTATAATTTACTTCAAAAACTGTTCCACGAATGGTTGACGAGCCTTCATCCCACTCCAGTACCCGTTTCATTATCAAGGTATTCATTTGGAGTTCCTGATTTTCAGCTAAACTAAAATGATTGACGACAGGCACATCCTCGCGCGAAATCTTAGTAGTATCGGCAGAATAATAATACAGTGTGTAGTCGCCAGGCCAAATGTTATTGAACGAGAAATAACCGTCGAAACTGGTTTTAGTGTCATCGGTTACAGTATTATGGCTTCCAAACTGGATAAAAACATCCTCGTCGCGAGCGGGTTCTTCACGCAAAAGCAATGAAAAGTCGTCGTTATAATAATTTACCATAATGCGACCTTTTACGTCACAACTTCCTTCGTCGAATTTAAGTTTACGGTTGATTATTAAATCATCGAGAATAAGAGTTTCGTTCTTTTTCAACGTAATTTCCTTGATAACAGGAACTTTTTCGTCGGTCAACCCTGTAGTATCATCGCTATAGTAGTAAAGGGTGTATTTCCCCGGCCACAAATATTCGAACTCATAATTTCCGGTATTACTTGTCGTAACATCCTCTCCAACGACAGCATCTTCTCCAAACAACAAAAAGACATCTTCATCACACGCCGGAACGGGTTGTCCTGAAAGGCAAACCGAAAAATCATCGTTATAGTAATTCACCATTAATCGGCCTTTTATATGAGAATTGCCGCCAATGCCTTCATCCTGAGAGCAGGAAGCAAACAATAAAACAGACAAAACAAATGCAGCCTGAATGTATCTAAAATTAATTCTCCTCATCTTTAATACCTATTTTGCGTGATTGAATTGGACTAATATTTGCAACTAAAAATAAAACAACATATTATAAAAAATTTATTAAAAATAAATCATAAAAACTTTCATTCTCATTAGTCTTCCTATATTCACAAAACGACGAAATTAATGTAATAATTTCTTAATAACATGAGTTTATCTCATTTTTTAACTTATTTATGTTCAGAAAGATTAAAATGAGTTTTGTTGTTTAATGAACAAACAAAATGACAAACATGGTACCAAACACAAATAAATATGTCTTCAAATATCTATAAATTATTGTATATAAAATCAATACTAAAATATAGACTTCTGTCAAAAAAAATATAATAGTACGTTGTCGGTAAATTCATAAAAAAAGGCCTGACAAAAAGTTTTTGTCATTTTTGAAAAATGCGCTAGAATTTTACCGAGTACTTGTTAAATTTGAAACAACTTATAAAAATCAAAATCATGATAAAAAAGAGTTTCATCATTGCAATATTGTTCTTGATAATAGCACTGAACAGTTTTTCTCAGGTCTCGAACCTGATGATCCCACCCTTTACCGTTGAAACTGCTTCTAAGTTCTCGAACCTTGCTTACACTTGTATTAGCACAGAATATCCGAATAAACTCACTCATATAATTGGTTCACAAAGCGATGTGGGCACTCCATCGACGCTTCATCCGGCTTTCTATGGTTGTGGTGAATGGCATTCGTCTGTGCATGCACACTGGATGCTCGTTAAATTAATTCAACTTTATCCCGACCTCAACCAACGAAATGATATTATAAAAACCATTGACAACCATTTTTCTCAAGAAAACTTAACAACAGAACTGAATTACATAAAAAACAAAAATAACAGCAGTTTTGAGCGACCATACGGATGGGCTTGGTTTTTAAAATTAACTTCAGAATTAGCTAACAGCAACGACCCTGTACAAAAAAAATGGTTCAACAGGCTCTTCCCAATAGCCGAGGTAATTAAAGGGCTCTATTACTCGTACCTTCCAGGATTGTATTACCCGGTAAGGAGGGGTGCACATGAAAATACAGCATTCGGCATTATGTTCGCTTTAGATTACGCCCGGGCAACAGGCGATAAAACATTTGAAGCATTTCTGATAGAACGGGCAAAGTTCTTTTATTTCAACGACCATAACATACCCGCATCGTGGGAACCCGAGGGTGAGGATATTTTTTCCCCATCGTTGATCGAAGCCGATTTGATGCGCCGTGTGCTAAGCCGTGAAGAATTTATACACTGGTTTAAAGATTTCATGCCTCAACTACCCTACTCACTTAATTACCCCGCAGTTGTAGCCGACAGAAGTGACCCTCGCGGAGTTCATCTCGACGGGCTGAATTTAAGCAGAGCGTGGTGCATGTTTGAGTTGGCCAAAGTTTTACCCGACGACTCCCAAACTCACCGCGATTTGTGGCAATCGGGATATCGGCATGCCTCCGAAGCATTACCCAATGTGCTATCAGACAACACGGTAGGCTCACATTGGCTAACAACCTTCGCAGTTTATATGTATCTTTCGCTTTCAGACATTGAACAGCAATAAAAAAATTGGGCATCCTTTGAGGGGATGCCCATGTACAGTGAATAACGTATAATTTCTTTGTTTTTGACTGTACTGTTGCCTATTTGTCTGGTGAAATTGCTTCAACCGGGCAAACTTCGGCACAAGAACCGCAATCAGTACAAATCTCAGGGTCAATTTTGTAAATATCACCTTCGCTGATAGCTTCTACCGGGCATTCGTCGATACAAGTACCACATGCGATGCAATCGTCAGAAATCTTATAAGCCATAGTTTAATTTATTAATGTTATCAATGATTTTGAAGCAAAAATAACAAGTTATTTCAAAATACAAAGGCAACTTTTCTGAGTTTACTTGCGAAAATGCCCAACATTAACAATTAAACAATACTTGTTACCCCGAACCTAAGTTGTAATTCACTAGAATAAAGAAAATAGTACGACTTTTCTCCTTTACAAATCCGGACAACTTTTATTGGTACGACTTTTAAAACCCGAACAAAACAATGCAATGTTCGTCGCTATCTTCGATTCAAAAAATACTACAAGCGATGACAAAAGTAGTTATTATATTAGCATTAATAGCCTTACCTTTTTTAACGCAAGGTCAGGGACTTTTTGAAACAAGTAACGAGACAACAGATAGCCCCTTAAGTGAAACTAAACTTCTGCATGGTTATTTCAAGGGACAGACATGGCTAAGAAACAGCGAAAATTATATATGCAATGCATTTGGAGAAGCCAGTTTGCAACTCGGGATAAACAAAAATTTAGTAGTTGCAAAATCTGATATTCGATTTCGAAAAGGATACTTTTTTAATACAGAAACATCATTAATTGAAATAAAAGAAGCTTGGGCCGGTATTAGAACTCCACACTTTAATATTAGCCTTGGGGAACAAATCATTAATTGGGGTCGTACCGACGGGTTTAACCCGACGAACAATATTACACCTACCGATTACTTCTTTTTAAGCCCTACTCCCGACGATCAGAAGATTTCAAATTTCTTATTGAAATCCAGGATCAGGTTAGCATCATCTATCGATGTTGAAATCATTGCCATTCCTATATTTCGCCCGTCAGTATATCGATATGAATTGTTCGAAATGGGCGATAACATTACATTCAATCAAGCTGTATCACCAAATAAAAAACTAACAAACAGCTCATTAGCTACTAAACTAAATTTTGAATATCCAGGAATCGGCTTTTCAATATCTTGGTTCTCCGGTTTTGATCCATTTTATGGTTTCGATCTGCAAAAAGTCGATTTCAGCAAGGGTACTCCCGAAATCGTATATATTCCAGCCTATTACAAAAAAAACACCTTGGGTACCGATTTTGCCATACCTATCGGGAATGTTATTATCAGAAGCGAAGCAGCCTTAAACCTATGCAATAATGAAACACAGGAAATGTACATTCCTAAAAACAACATGAACTACGTAGCAGCAATTGAGTTCAACGTGTCGGAAGTAACAGCTATTCTTCAATATATAGGAAATTACACCTTGAATTTCCAGAGTTTAGAAATTCCAGAATTAACAAATCCATTGGATCCGTTAGCACAGATTGATTATATACAGAAAACTATAAGGTATGAATCGGAGCTAATGAATCGAAAGATTTTTCATCAGCAAGAAAGCACAAATAACGGGCTTTCACTAACATTATCGGGCAATTTTGCCTATGAAACGTTGAATGCCGAAATATCGTGCTTTTACGATTTCACCTCGGAAGAAATGCTGATTAAACCGCAAGCGAGCTATAAATTAAGTGATGCATTGAGCATTACGGCAGGGTACCACTTCATGAAAGGGAAAGAAAAGTCCCTGTTCGGGTATGCAGCCCCTATAATGAACGGAGGCTATATTGAATTGAAAGTGAATTACTAAGTATATGAAAAACAAAAATTTCATCATAAAATATCGTTGGATAATCATCATTGCCACTCTGTTTTGTGTAGCTGTTTGTACAGTGCTGTTAACAAAAATACAGATCAACCCCGATTTTGAATCGTATTTGCCCGAATCCATGCATTCAATACAAAACGATCACATTATCAACGAAATGACAGGAAATGAAGAGCCATTGCTAATTGTTGTGGAAGCTGAAGATGTTTTGAACTCAGCCTGTCTTCAACGGATTAAAAACCTGAGTGATGAATTTTCCCAAATGCCGGCTTTCGACAGGGTATTCTCCCTTTTTCAAGCCAAAAGCATCACAAACGAAAATGGCTCGATGGTTATAGAACCTTTAATTCAGCAAATTCCTCAAAATGAATATGAAAAAGAAGAGCTACGCAATAATCTCAAATCAAATGAATTAGTTTGGGAAAGAGTGGTTTCAAACGATTGTCGTTACTCACTAATCATGTTAGTTTCAAACAAAACAATGCCCGACAAAGAACTTATAGAAACCATAAACAGCACAATAAAAAAATATCCAGGAAAAGAAAGGATTCTGCTAAGCGGCCAACCTGTTTTGCGCGATGAGGCAGGCCGGAAAATAGCACGCGACATAATGATTTTGTTACCACTCGGACTACTGTTAATGCTTGTTTTGTTATGGATTTCTTTCCGGGAATTAAAGGGTGTTTTGCTCCCGTTTTCGGTTGTTGTATTTTCAATAATTATATCGATGGCCCTAATTCCTCTTCTAGGATGGAAACTAAGCCTGCTGGGTATATTGATTCCTGTAATGATGCTTTCAATTGCCAACAATTATGGGGTATATTTCATTGCACGTTATCAGGATCTAAATGCCAACAATCCAAAATTAACAATGAAATCAATTGTTAGGCAGTCGTTTTCATACTTATATAAACCCATCTTATTTTGTGGACTTACAACCATTGCAGGAATAGCCGGTTTAATAGTTCACCTGTTGATTCCTGCCCGGCAAACAGGAATTGTAAGTGCCATAGGTATTTGTTTTGCACTAATTGTGAGCTTATTATTTGCTCCAGCAGTGCTATCGACACTAAAAAAAGGAAAACCACATCACCATTTGTCAAATGAAACCGCAGGCTTTTTCATGCCAATACTTGTCAACACAGGTAAATTGGTAACCCGTTCGTCAAAAAAAGTAATTATTTCATTTATAATAATTTTATCTATATGTGCTTCAGGATTAGCATTCTTCAACGTATCTCCCGATTCGAACGATGTACTTCCCATGAAAAACCAATTCAATGAAGCCATTGAAATTGCCGACAAACACCTTGGAGGAAGTAAAATAATTACAATTCTTGTTGAAGGTGATGCACTTAACCCCGATCTGCTAAAGAAACTTGAACAATATGAAAATGAGTTAATTAAATCGCCAACCATTGGAAGTGTAACCTCACTGGCTACCATAATTAAAGAAATGAGTAAAGCGCTAAATTCCTCCGACGATAAAGCATATAACAAAATCCCGGAAAGCCGCGAAGCAATAGCTCAATATATCGAGTTGTATTCGATGAGCGGAAACCCCGAAGATATGGAACAATTCATCAATATTGATTACAACAAAACCTTGCTTACAATCCAATATAAAGCAACTAGGCTGGCAGAGATTGACAATATTTTGTACCAACTTAAAAAGCTTGGAGAGAACAGCATTTACACTCAGGTCATTGGAGGCTACAGCTTGGTTGAAAAAGAAATGAGCGAATCGATTATTTCAGGCCAGTACTATTCGTTAATTTTTGCTTTTGCTGTGATCTTCTTGCTGATGTCCATCATTTTCAAAAGCACAAAAGCAGGAATAATTGGAAGTTTACCACTGGTTTTTGCCGTTGTTTGCACATTTGGACTTATGGGTTGGCTGAGACTGGAACTCAACATGGTGTCTGCATTGCTTTCTTCTATTTCAATAGGATTGGGTGTTGATTTCACCATTCAGGTTTTTTGGCGGATTAAATGGGAATTAGCCAAAGGAAATGACTATTTCAACAGTGTATCAATCACATTAAAAACAATTGGGCGGGGAATCATTATCAACGCATTTGCGGTAATTTTAGGTTTTTCAGTATTACTCTTTTCTGCGTTTCCACTGGTTCAGTCTTTTGGATTCCTCATTATCCTGTCATTGTTCTTATGCCTCATTTGCTCGTTAGTGCTTATCCCTTCTATATGTTTGGTATTGAAACCAGAATTTCTTCATAATCCTACAAAACAAACAAATAGAAATATAAAACTTATAGCTGAACCCAGAGATAGTAATAGAATTCAGATCGATGAAAATCAAAAAAAACAGATACTATGAAAACAATATCAGTTAGTTTGTTATTCCTGACCATGAGCATTATGGCTTTGGGTCAAGATGCGCGCGAAATAAGCAAAAAAGCCAACGATGCTATACAAATGAACGCTATGGAAATGGTTTCAACCCTGAAAATTATCAGTGCTAAAGGCGAAGAACGTGTTCGGACCATTTCTACGGCAACGGGAAAATTCGGTGAAGTAAGCAAAACTCTGATCCGGTTTATCGAGCCAGCCGAAGTTCGTGGTACTACGCTTCTCATTTTCGATTACGAAAATAAAGACGACGATATGTGGATTTACTTGCCGGCACTGAGAAAAACCCGTCGCATTGTAAGCAGCGAAAAAGGGAAAAACTTTATGGGAAGTGAATTCACGAATGCCGACATGAGTAAACCATCACTCGATGACTTTGACTATAAATTACTTGGAGAAGAGACAATTAACAACGTAAAATGCTGGAAAATTGAAGCTTCATGCAAAAGCCAATTAATAGCTACACAATATGGATTCAGTAAAAAAACAAGCTATATTGAAAAAACACACGTAACACCACAAAGAATTGAATATCAGAATAAAGACAATGAGATTATTCGAGAACAAACTTTTAAAGATTACCGACGCCAACCGAGTGGTAATTATTTCGCATTCAACATGGAAATGATCAACAAAAAAAACAACCGCAGATCAGTAATTATAACTGAGAAGCTTGAGTCGGAGTCTACACTGAAAGAAAGCATTTTTTCGGCATCAACACTTGGGCAATAAACAAGCGATGAAGAAATTAGTTGTAATACTATTGTTAATAAGCAGACTAACCGTTTTTCCGCAAGTACTGACGGTTGAAATATCGGGGATAAGAAGTGATAAAGGAGTAATTCAACTATCCGTTTTTTGCGATCAAGAATCGTTTTCAAATGAGACCCCACGAGCAATTTTAAAATTTACAAAAGAAGGACTAACTAATGGCTCGATAAATTTAACATTAAGCAATCTACCTTACGGAAAATACGGGATAGCCCTCATTGACGATACAAACGAAAATGGGAAAATTGATTATCGAGGATTTTTTCCATGCGAAGGATTTGGTTTTTCAAATTATCACAAAAGAATCACCAGCAAACCCAGTTTTGAATCTTTCTCATTTGAATTTTCGGAAAATAGAAAAAAGGTAAAAATCGAAGTGTTATATCTTAAAAACTAATCCACACGGCTAGAACCACCCCTCCATAATACGTTTATTAATAACAAACAACATTAATAATAAAAATTATCAGCATCGTGTAAAGCTGGAATCAGGTTGTAGAACTAAAAATTAAATACTATTATTGCCAGCATTAGAAACTCAACATAATAGAAACTTATGAACAATTTTACTTCCTTATTTTGTTTGCTTTTTCTTACCCTTTCGTTACAAGCCCAAGTATCAAAAACCATTAGTGTCAGCGCAGGAGGTCTCTCCTCAGCGTTAAGTAAATCAGAGAAATCGACTATTACGAATTTGACAATTTCGGGTACTATTGATGCCAGGGATTTTAAAATCATGCGCGACAGCATGGCCGTGTTATCAGTGCTCAACATAAGCAATGCATCAGTTGCGTCTTATACCGGGACGCAAGGAACAGCTGGTTCTAGCAGTCAAACCTACCCGATACATACAATACCCGAAGCAGCATTTAACTCGAAAGGAAGCCTTAAAAGCATTGTTCTTCCAAACAATATAATCTCGATTGGAGCCTGGGCTTTTATGAATTGCAACAATTTAACCTCTCCGACCATTCCATCATCGTTAAATTCAATCAAGGTTTCAGCGTTTAATGGGTGTAGCAGTTTGAGTACGCTTACCATTCCTTCATCGGTTACTATAATCGAAGCATATTGTTTTTCTTGGTGCCCGGTTGCCATTACAGTGAATGCAAACAACCCGAATTACTCAAGTGATCAAGGGATATTGTTCGATAAAGACAAAACAGTTTTAATTCATTGTCCCGCATCAAAATCAGGAAGCTATACCATTCCTGAATCTGTAGTAACAATTGGACCAGAAGCTTTTATGAATTGCAAGAGTTTAAGCTCATTGACGATTCCACCAACTGTAACCGCCATAGGACGGGGAGCCTTTTATCAATGTATGTTACTCACATCAATTCAATTGCCCCCGAACCTTACCTCTATTGAAGAGGAAACTTTTTTCAATTGCAGAGATTTGGTTTCAGTGGTATTACCTTCAACATTAACCACAATAAAAAGAGCTGCTTTTATCAATTGCGTTGAACTAGCTTCAATAACTTTCCCTTCGACGCTTACCAGTATCGGTGATAATGCGTTTGGCAATTGTTCAAGTCTTTCTTCAATAACGATTCCCTCCTCAATACAAACAATTAACAAACAAGCCTTTAGATACTGCTCAAATTTAACATCCATTTACGTTGATTCGCCCAATCCCATCAATTTAAGTTTGTCGCCTGAAGTTTTTTATGGTGTTGATTATGCTTCTTGTACCTTATATGTGCCATACATGACAAAAGAAATGTATGCTGCAGCAAATCAATGGGGCAATTTTTCAACCATAATTAATCGGTCTGGTTTTTATTTGTCCTCGTCGCATGCCGATGTTTTCCCAGAGGAAGGGAATAGCGATTCTATTTTTATCTACTCTGATGTGTCATGGTCAATTAACTCAATACCAGCATGGTTAACGGTTAACTCAGAAAATGGAACTGGTAATGATACGCTCGTTTTTACGGCCAATGCAAATACAGAATATACAGACAGAAGAGCCAACCTTACAGTTTCGGCATCAGGAATACCTTCGCAAACCATCGAATTTATTCAATGGGGTTTACCTAAAGAAGTAACTGTTTCGGCAGGGAACCTATCCAAGGAGTTAAGTACTGAAGAAAAAAACAATATATCGAACCTAAAGCTAATTGGCACCATTAACGCGTGCGATTTCAAAACCATGCGCGACAGTATGCCCGAGCTTTCTGTGCTTGATTTAAACGAAGTAAACATTGTTCAATATTCAGGGACTTTAGGTACAACCGGAACAAATTCTTTTTATCCTGCCAATAGCTTTCCAGAATATGCCTTCTGCACCCCTGGTACTTTACAGGGAAAAAACAGTTTATATAGAATAACACCCCCTTCAACCATTACCTCGATAGGAAGAAATGCTTTTTACAGATGCCGAAATTTAAAAAGCTTTACACTAAGCCCATTAGTAAGCCAAATTGACAATTATGCTTTTTACGAGTGTAGCAACTTGGTTTCAGTAGTTTCAAACTCGTCGCTTACTTCGCTTGGGGCATTTTCGTTTTCGGGATGTAAGAGCCTGACGTCTTTTCAGGTTCCAACATCATTAAGAATCATCGGAAACAACGCATTTGAAAATTGCAGCAACCTGACTTCTATTGACATACCAGCTTCAGTGACTTCTATGGGCAGTGCTGTGTTCAAAGCCTGTATTAGTATAGAGTCAGCAACAATTAATGCTTCGATTTCTGAGCTCGGTATGAACTTGTTCTATGGGTGCAGCAGGTTGAATTCTATTGCAGTTCCTACAACAGTAAGAATAATTGGTGAAAGTGCTTTTGGGTATTGCAGCAGGTTGAGCTCTATATCCATCCCCTCATCAGTAAAATCGATCAATCCAAAAGCATTCAGTCATTGTATTAATATTCAAACAATAGCATTACCTTCATCAATAACATATATTGGAGAATATGCCTTTGAGATGTGTCAAAAATTACTATCGGTCAATATCCCTCCAAAAGTTACGGCTATTAATGATTACACATTTTATCAATGCCAAGAATTAGCATCAATTTCAATTGCACCCTCTGTACAAACCATTGGCGAATTTGCATTCTATGAGTGCGGTTCGTTAACCACAATTGAAATTCCGTCGTCAGTAACTTCAATTGGTGATAAGGCGTTTTCATCATGTTATGAATTAAATACAATCACAATTCCATCATCGGTAACATTCATTGGCGTTGGAGCTTTCGCCGAAGATTGGAATTTAACATCGGTAACCATACCAGAATCGATGAGCACAATTGAAAGCCAAACCTTTTTCCGCTGTGGCTTAACTGCGGTTACAATTCCTGAATCAATTACATCAATCGGGAGTAATGCCTTTTCTTATTGTTCTGATCTAGATTCGATTAAAGTAGATAATAGTGTGCCGATTGATTTGATAAATTCCGAAACTGTTTTTGATGGAGTAGATAAAAATAATTGTAAACTTTATGTTCCTTACGGATCTTCGGCGCTCTATAAAACTGCCGACCAATGGGAAGACTTCATTCAAATTATTGAATACGATTTCTACGTAGAATTTCCAGAAGTCAGGTTAAATGCAGAAGAAGGGAGCCAAGCCCGGTTGTGGCTTTCAGCTCATACAGAATGGACAGCATCATCAGATCAACCATGGTTAACCGTAAGTCCGAACGCAGGTAGAGGAGCGGATTCGCTTATCTTTACAGCCCAGGCCAACCATACAAATATTGAACGCATGGCCACTGTTACTGTCTCAACCATTGGTCAAACGCCTATAACTATTCAGGTGATTCAGGAACTATCAAGTATTAACGAATTGAAAGCACAAGCTATTTCGTCACAAAATGTTAACGTTGAATGGATAAGAAACCTCAGCAATGATTCTGTTTTGGTTGCATTTTCGAATACCGATTCGTTTGGAGAACCGGTTGACGGCGTTATTTATGAACCAGGCGACTTACTTCCGGGTGGAGGCTCTATTTTGTATTTCGGGAGTGACACCAATTTTACACATTCTGGTTTAATTCCCGGAACTAATTACTATTACAAAGCATGGTCGTATAGGCCCGAATTTTACTCCGGTAGTAAAAGTTGCACTGCGCTAACCAATCTAAGTTTCCCATACTCTCAAGATTTTTCAATATGCGAACTCCCAGTTGGCTGGTCGGTAACCGACAATATAGGGAACAATGAAACCTGGGTTTTCACTGATCTTGAAGAATACAATTTCAATTCGACCACCAGTGAAAATGGTTTTGCTACAATCAGCAGCTACGAATATGGAGTTGGAAGCGGACAAAATACAGAGTTAATATCTCCTATTTTTGATATTAGTGCAATTGCAGATTCATCGATCATCATAAGCTTTGAACATGAATATTATGAAGAAGACTATGGCAATTCTGTTTCCTTTTACTACAGCTTGGATGCTGGAAAAACATGGATTACTAGTAAGGATTGGGATAGTTCAACCTCGTCTGTCGAATTATTTTCTACTACTTTTTCAACTCAATTATACGGTCATTCTCAAATAATGTTCAAATGGAGCTACACCGGAAATTATCCAGAATCATGGGCAATCGATGACATACAGCTATTTACGTATGATTGCACCCCTGTCATCAACTTTCCTTACACACAGGATTTCTCGGCACCCCATCTTCCTTTTTGCTGGACTATCGACGACCATGTGGGAAACAACCAGATTTGGACTTTTAATAATCCGCGGAACCGAATTATTTCTACATCCACCAGCGAGAACGGTTTTGCTATTATCGATAGCGATAATTACGGAAGTGGAGGAATCCAAAACTGCGACTTGATTTCACCAGTGTTTGATTTCTCTCAACTAAACGCACCTGAAAAAATCTCTCTTGAATTTAGTCATGTCTTTAGTTTTTATGAACCTAGCATAGCAACACTCTCGTATAGCACCGACAACGGGACATCATGGGATACATTGCAAACATGGGGAAAAGACACACAAAACCCAGAACAATACACCATTGATCTTACTAGAGAACTCGCTAACCAGTCGCAAGTTCAATTCAAGTGGAACTATTGTGGCGAATTTGCATGGTACTGGGCAATCGACGATATAACAGTATCGGCTGAAGAAGGAGGACTTGTGCCAAGGATACTTGCAGTTTCAGACACCACACTGCACGAATCCAACATCGCTTGTTTTAATGCTCTCGACACAGTAATCGTAGCAGGGGATGAGACAAATGTCATCCTCGAAAGTGCATCATCTGTTGAAATAATTGCTGGCAAAACAATACGGTTTATGCCAGGATTTCATGCAAGAGAAGGCAGTAATTTATTTGGCCATATTACCACCAATAATACGTTTTGCCTTTATGAGAAAAGCCAGGGCATAGAACATTTCGAAACTGAAAAAAGTGAGCCAATCAGTATCACTGCCGATACTTCAACAATAATAACCATTACTCAAAAACAGGCAAAGATTTATCCGAACCCAAATAACGGTCAATTTATTGTCGATATGAACCAGTTTGAAGGCATCTCAAAAATAATGATTACCACCACTTCAGGAGTTGTTGTTTACAAAGCCCAAACCGAGGATAAAACGATTCAGATCGAATTGAACCACCTAAGCAAAGGGCTCTATTTTGTTAATATTGAAAACAGGAAATACCATCAATGCAATAAAATAATTATACAATAGGATTCAGTTTGGAATAAAAAGCAATAAAACAAATAACAACAGGAGCAAGAGCCAATCAACAATCAGATTGTGTTAATTCTCTGTCAAGAAAATAAAAACCAAAGCAAAGGTTTGAACAAGGCTTTTTTAGGTTGCTGAATAGTTTTATATTTGCTCTCCGTTTCAATATAAGTAATAATAACAATTACCTAAGGTATTAAATTATAACGACAAATGAACAATGCAATTGTAAACAAAGCTGCCGATAACATTCGTATTTTGGCCGCATCGATGGTCGAAAAAGCCAAGTCGGGGCATCCCGGTGGCGCTATGGGTGGCGCCGATTTCATCAACGTACTCTATTCAGAATTCCTCAACTATGACCCCAGTGATATGGGCTGGATAAACCGTGACCGTTTTTTCCTCGATCCAGGTCATATGTCGCCAATGTTATATGCACAACTTGCCCTTATTGGCAAATTCAGCATGGAAGACTGTGCCAACTTCCGCCAGTGGGGAAGCGTAACCCCCGGGCATCCCGAAGTTGATGTTGAACGCGGAGTTGAAAACACATCGGGTCCTCTTGGTCAAGGCCACGTTATGGCTGTAGGCGCTGCAATTGCAGAACGGTTTTTAGTTGCCCGTTTTGGTGAATGGATGGCTCACAAAACCTATACATTTATCTCCGACGGTGGTGTTCAGGAAGAAATATCACAAGGTGCAGGCCGTCTGGCTGGTCACTTGGGACTTAACAACCTGATCATGTTCTACGACTCGAACGACATCCAACTTTCGACAGAAACCCATGAAGTAACCGGCGAAAATACCGAAATGAAATACAAAGCATGGGGCTGGAATGTAATGACTATCAACGGAAATAATGCAGACGAAATTCGCGCTGCACTGAAAGCCGCACAAAACGAAAAAGACAGGCCAACCCTCATCATTGGTAAAACAATTATGGGTAAAGGAGCCGTTAAAGAAGATGGTTCGAATTACGAACGCAAATGTGCAACCCATGGTATGCCACTGGGCGAAGCAGGTGCATCGTACGAGAAATCAATCGAAAACTTGGGTGGCGATCCTAAAAACCCATTCAAAATTTTCCCTGAAGTACAGGAATTATACGCCAAACGCCGTGAAGAATTAATTAAGGCCGCAGCCCTAAAAAAAGCAGAACAGGCAAAATGGGAAGCTGAAAATCCTGAATTAGCTGCAAAATTGAAAAAATTCTTCTCGAAAGAAGCTCCAGCTTTTGATTATAGCAAAATTGAACAAAAACCAGGTCAAGCTACCCGTGCCGCATCGGCTACTGTTTTAGCTGCTTTTGCAGAACAAGTTGACAATATGGTTGTTGCATCTGCCGACTTATCAAATTCTGACAAAACCGATGGTTTCCTCAAGAAAACAAAAGCGTTCAAAAAAGGTGATTTCTCTGGCAAATTCCTTCAAGCTGGCGTTGCCGAGCTCACCATGGCATGCGTAATGAACGGTATGGCTTTACATGGCGGTATTATCCCTGCTTGCGGAACCTTCTTCGTTTTCAGCGATTATATGAAACCCGCTGCCCGTATGGCTGCATTACAGGAATTACCTGTTAAATACGTTTGGACACACGATGCATTCCGCGTTGGAGAAGATGGCCCAACCCACCAGCCAGTTGAGCAAGAAGCTCAAATCCGCCTGATGGAAAAACTCCAAAACCATAAGCACAAAAACTCGATGCTTGTGATTCGTCCAGCCGATGTTAACGAAACAACAGTGGCATGGAAGATGGCTATGGAAAACACCGACACACCTACAGCACTGATCCTTTCACGCCAGAACATTAAGGATGTAACCACATATGAAACAGCACTCAATGCAACAAAAGGTGCGTATATTCTGAAAGATTCAGAAGGTACACCAGACATTATTTTGCTGGCTAGTGGTTCTGAAGTAAGCACGTTGGTCGATGGAGCTGAATTGCTTGAAAAAGAAGGCATCAAATGCCGCATTGTTTCTGTTCCTTCAGAAGGTTTGTTCAGGTCACAACCTAAAGAATACCAGAATTCGGTACTGCCTTGTGGCGTTAAGAAATTTGGTCTGACAGCTGGTTTGCCAGTTAACCTTGAAGGACTTGTTGGTGCCGACGGTAAAGTATTCGGTTTGCCATCGTTCGGTTTTTCTGCTTCGTACAAAGTTCTCGATGAAAAACTTGGTTTCAATGGCGAAAATGTATACAAACAAGTGAAAGAAATCCTTGCCTAATACCAATTCTTACAATAAAATTAAAAGAGCCATCGTTTTGATGGCTCTTTTAATTTTATAATAATCATGCTCATTCTAAAACTTTATTGCCTCAAGACTTTGAATTGAAGACTGAATAGGGAGCGTATCGATATTTGTTGCACCAAGCTTGGCCAACTGGTAACGTACCATGGCCAAAGGAACTTTGCTACCTGAAGTATCTACCTGAATGTTGTATACCGTATAGGTTTTACCCACACTCATGGTTGGCTCGTCGGCAAAAAGATTGTTCTCGTTTAGATAATTCTCGATTATTTCGCGATGTGTATTAGGTACATTGAATGTTACCAACACCTTGTTTTCAGCGTTAATCGATCCGTAAATATTTAACAAGAACATGTTCAACAACTCGCACTTTTCTTCATTATTTTTTAGGGTCGGATTTATCCATATACTAGTTTGAGATGTATATACCGTTTCCAAAATTTTCAGCCCATAATTTTTTATGGCACTCCCCGATTGTGTAATCTCCAACCCAAGATCTGCACCTCCATTCAGAACTTTTGATTCAGTTTTGCCCCAGGTTTCATAAATAAGAACTCCTTTCTTAATTTTTGAAGGCGATTTATATTTCTGCACAGAGAAATCGTTGAATTCATCAAGTCTGTCAATTTTCTGAAGAACTCCCCGAAGCCAATTCAAAGCCAAATAAGGCATTTCGGTAGCTACCACAATCAGGTCTTGCTTTTCGGTAAGATCGTTCAAGTACGCTTCTGTAGTATCGAGTTCTGTATCGCCTTTCACAATGCCAACCAGCTTCACTCCTCCCCGATTAAGCGGAAGCACCC
Source organism: Bacteroidales bacterium (assembly GCA_012719495.1). Taxonomy (GTDB): domain Bacteria; phylum Bacteroidota; class Bacteroidia; order Bacteroidales; family Prolixibacteraceae; genus CAYMTR01. The sequence continues at coordinate 24,716 of JAAYAG010000100.1, read as the reverse complement.
GCTGAAGATCAATTTGAGTATTGTATTCGAGTTTGAATTCTAGAATCCGTTCTTCAATCCAATCATCACCAGCTATGGCTACGTCAAGTTCCTCGAGGGCTAACTGAGAGCTAAATTCCTGAGGACGTCCGTCCCATCCATAAAGGAAATTGACTGTCTTGAACACACTCGGGCCACCAGCCTCATACCCAGATGTTTTAAAACCAGAATCTTCGAGAAGCTTAATTAAGTTTCCTCCGCGTGTTGGGTTTGCCAGCGACCCTGCCGGCATTCCTATGGTAAGTTTTGAGTTACTCATTTTTCAGTGACAGTAAGTGTACCGTTTTTTTCTACTTTTCTATAATAACATGAATGATAAGGCAGTCCACCTTCTTTTTTTGCATGGCATGCTCCTTTTCCTTCGGGAGTAACTAGGAACAAGAAAGAATTTTGTTCGCAGTTTACCCTAATTTCTTCCACCCTCAGCATATCACCGCTGGTAAGGCCTTTTTTCCACAACTCGTTACGGCTTCTGCTCCAATATGTTGCATAACCGCTACGAACAGTTTCTTCGTATGCTTCACGGTTAATAAACGACAGTATCAATACTTCTTTGGTAGTAAAATCCTGTGTAACAACGGGTAGAAGTTTTTGACCATCGGGGCCAAAATCAACAAGGAATTCGTTCGTATATTCTTTCGACATAATATGAATTTATCAATGGTTAATTGAGGGGGCTAAAAATAGTGAAAAAATACTTCGGGTGAAAACGTCAATCTGTTACTAATTTCTATTCAAAACAAGAAATTCATTAGCAAAACTTACAGTAGAGCTGAAACTACAAATTTCTTTTTGTAAAAGTCTTTCATTCAACAGCATCAACAATGTTTTTCAGAAAAGCATTATAATCGAACATTCCTTTTTTCGAGAACCCTGTACGCACCACAACCAATTGTTTAGAGGGGATAATGTAGATATACTGGCCATCGTGCCCCCGACAGCAATACATATCGCGCGGAACATCGGGATAGTCGATGCCTGAATTATTGAGCCAAAAAAACGCCCCGTACTTTCCTTCCGATCCATTGGCTGTTTTGCGGGTATAATCAACCCATCCTTCGGGCAGCAAGCGTTCTCCAAGCCAACATCCATCGTTAAGGTAAAGCAGGCCAAAGCGTGCATAATCGCGCATAGTGGCATAAATGTATGAAGAGCCAACATACGTTCCCGAAGCATCAACTTCCCAAATGGCACTGTGCATCCCAATCTTTTCGAAAAGAGACTTATATGGAAAAGTATAATATGCGGAATCAGTATTGAATTTACTTCTAATTATCTTTGATACTATATTGGTGGAGCCGGAAGAATAAACCCAAACCGAATCAGGCTTATATAGAAGCTTTTTATCAATAGTATACTGAGCCATGTCGCCAATTTTGTGCAGCATGATATTTACATCTGAATTATTGCCATAATCTTCGTTCCAGTCAAGCCCACTGTTCATGTGCATTAAATGATTGATTGTAATGCCATTGCGACCGTCGGCTTTCCATTCAGGAAATCCAATCGGCTGGTTTATATCGAGTTTGCCTTCTTTTACCAGCATAGCAACCAAGGCATTGGTATAACTTTTTGCCATAGACCAGCTAAGGAATTTAGTATCGGGAGCAAAGTCATCTCTGTATTTTTCAGCCACTATCTGTCCTTTGTACACAACTGTAACAGCAAATGTGCCCTTAAAAGGAGGAACATCAGAAAAGGCTTGCGCCATAGCTTTATCAAGTTTTGCAGCATTTAAGCCACGCGGAGGCGTATCGGCCAGCAAATCACCTTCCGGCCAGGGAATTGTATCGGACAAAACATGGCAAGCTGCTTTTTTATATGCCGGTCGAGAATACATCTCATCTTCTGAAAAGCCGTTTTCCAAAACGCATCCCAATCCATCTACATAAATTGATTTCGACTTATGCCACAAAAAACTACTGGTAACCACACGGTTAGCCGTATCAACCTTATTCCGTACATACCGAATAAATGAAAAGTTAAGATCTTCATTTTCCAACGATTTCTGGGTGCGGCCTGCAACAAAAATACCCGAAGAAAGGTTTTTTGCCGAATATCCGGTTATGATCGGCAGCAACGGATTCATGTAGAGATAAAACCCTAATAACAATCCAATTAACAATACGAAGGGAATAATCCGTTTCAATTTCATGGTTTACAGAATTTGGTGTATCGAGCAAATATAAAACATAATACATTGAATTAAAATACATACAAAAAAAGGGCAACAGTAATGTCACCCTTATCATTTTGCATTTCAATTTTCAAAAAGAAATGTCCATAACATATTTATCTATTCACTAGATAGAATCGACCTCGGTTATGATAATCTTTTCAATAATGTCGCCTTGCCTTATATCATCAATTACATCGAGCCCTTCGAAAACTTTCCCAAAGCAAGTATGCTTACGATCGAGGTGCGCTGTATTTTCACGGCTATGACAAATAAAAAATTGTGAACCTCCGGTATCTTTTCCTGCATGGGCCATTGAGAGCACTCCGCGGTCGTGATATTGGTTCCCGCCATTGGTTTCGCATTTAATTGTGTACCCTGGACCACCAGAACCAGTTCCTTTAGGGCAACCTCCTTGTATAACAAAATTTGGAATTACCCGATGAAAGGTAAGCCCATCGTAAAAGCCCATATTCGACAATTCGACAAAATTAGCAACAGTTCCTGGTGCGTCGTTTTCATACAACTTGGCTTTCATTACTCCTTTAGAAGTTTGTATTTCAGCTACTAACATATTTTCAATTTTTATTTGTTATTAATTCTGTTTATTGAATAACTGATTCTTTCTCGTTACTATTTATTAATAAACCGTTCTACTGCTGAAAAGTTTTCACTATCGAGGGTTATTAAATACACGCCTTCGGGGAGTGTTTTCAACGATAGTGTATCGGAATAATTTCCCGGTTCACGGAGCCAAAGCCCGCCTTTCTGCAGTGGGGTTCCATCGGCACTACGCACATCGAGTTTGTAGGTTCCTTGTGTATTAATCTGATAATTAACAACTAAATTACTGTCAAGCAATTTATCTAATGCCTTTATATTGCAAGCATAAGGTACTGTTTTTGTATCAATTTCGGGTGAACCAGCATCGACCCAGGCCGTATAAATCAGACTTGCCAAAGCTGTCGATGCTTTTCCAAAACGATTATTTGTCATTCCTGACGTCCTTTTCCACATTTGCTGTAAATAGTCGACCGATTTTGCATTGCCTGCTAATGCCTGAGATTCATTATCAGCGTCGAACACTTTCGTGCAAAACATATAACTATCAGACAAATATGAGAATACATATTGCTTTGGATTTTCGATATATGAAACTTTCTCCGCTTTGAATGAAATTGAATCGGCATAAGCAACAACCATTTCAGATTCGTATCGGGCATGAATTCCTTTATTTCCGGTTTCTTGTCCATCGTAATTGCGGGTAACATGAAGGGGCATATGTCCATCGCCAACATAATGGCTTAAGTCTGCAGCCCAGTGCATTGCCTTTGTGAAATCGCGTTTCCGGAAACTGGTACGTAATGAGTCGAATGCATTAATTGTAGCCCAAGGAAGAATACCTTGCTGTACAACAAATGCCTCGCCATGTTTCGACACCAAGGCAAAATAACTGGTATCTATTAAACCATCTATATGGAATTCTTCATAATTATCGAGATCGATAAAATGCTTTGGAGACTCTGTTTTCACCCAAAATTTCCGAAAATCGGGATCCGAAGAATGAGCAGTAATGAAGCTCGAAAACTCACTGAAACCTTTCATAGTGTCTCCCACCGACGAAATTGCTTCTTTGGCAATTTTTGAATGCCCGGTATATCCCCAACCTGAAAGAACAACCCAAAGTGCAACTCCTAAAAAGAATTGATATATTTTATAATGACATTTCATGCAACAACCTAATTTATAGACTAATTTTTAACAAAAAAAGATAAAATGCAGTAAAGTTTCTCACTTCCAAAAATAAGTATATTCCCAAAAGAAAAAATAGAACATAAAAAAAACCGCGGGAACCACCCCGCGGTTAACCTTAACCAAACTAACAAAACCAAACCTTATGAACTATAAATAACGTCTGACGAAGTGCTTATAAGAAGTAAAAAATTAAACACTTCTGAGACTAAAACAATACGACGCCAAAAAGGTTCATGAGGAGAAAAAAAAATTAAAAAAAAAGGAAACAGTAATGTCCCCTTTCTTTCTATATTTATTAAAATGTTTTTATCAATCGATTTTGCGAACAAGGAAAACGCCCTGAATAGCTTTTAACTTTTCCACACAAGAATTGCATACATCGGCTTTATCAACATCAATAATGTTGTAAGCAATTTCATTGCGGTTACGATTTAGCATATTAGAAATATTCACATTTTCAGAAGCCAACACTGCAGTAATCTGGCTAACCATATTAGGAACATTTTTGTTTGCAATTACGATACGGGTTCCGCCACTACGATCCATCTCAGCAGCAGGGAAATTCACAGAATTAATAATATTTCCTTTTTCAAGATATTCGCGAATCTGATCGGCAGCCATAATGGCGCAATTGGTTTCAGACTCGGCAGTAGATGCGCCAAGGTGAGGAATAGCAATTACGTTAGGCATATCGAGCACATCGGCATCGGGAAAATCAGTTATATACTTGGCCACTTTCCCGCTTTCGAGAGCTGCTTTCATATCGGCATTGTTTACCAAACCACCACGGGCAAAGTTTAACACCTTAACACCATCTTTCATGTGCGAAATCAGCTCTTTGTTTATATACCCTTTTGTTTCGGGAGTTTGCGGAATGTTAATAGTAACAAAATCGGCATTCCCCACCGTTGCATCCAAGCTGCGGGCAACGTTAACGCTACTACTGAGTTTTAATGCTGCATTCACCGAAATATACGGATCGTAACCTATTACATTCATTCCCAACGATTGAGCGGCGTTGGCAACCAAAACACCGATAGCTCCCAAGCCAATTACAGCCAAGGTTTTTTTCTGGATCTCGGTTCCTGCATAGTTGTTTTTCCCCGATTCTACCAACGTGGCAATTTCAGCGCCTTTTCCTTTGAGTGTTTTCACCCATTCAATTCCATTGGCAATATCGCGCGATGCCAGCAACAATCCGGCAAGCACGAGTTCTTTAACGCCATTGGCATTGGCTCCGGGGGTATTGAAAACAACAATACCTTTTTCGGTACATTTGTCAACAGGAATATTATTATATCCGGCACCAGCGCGTGCAATTGCTTTTAATGACGATGGCAATTCCATGCTGTGCATATCGAAACTACGTAAGATAATCGCATCTGGATCAGCAAATTTGCTGTCGATTTGATATTTTTCGGCAGGAAAAACAGACAACCCTGCTTCATCAATTTTGTTTAAGTTTTGAATTTTTAACATGATTAGTATTTTTTGTGTGTTACCTGAAAGGTTGATAAAATACGACGACAAATATCAAAAAAATTTGTGGATATGAACACTGAAAACAGGAAAATATCGGTGCATTACGTAAAAGCATAAGATTATTCAAAACGGACAATCATACTCATCAGAAAAAAGGTTTTGCCATTAAAAAAAGTAATACCTATCAGTCGGTAACGTATTTCCAAATGATGGAAATATTCCGTGAATGCATCTCTTCAAGTTTCTTGTTTACATTCACAACATCCCGGTATTGGCTGAAAACAGGCATAAACAGATCGGTTTTTTGCACCTCTTCAATCGCTAACTTCGTTGTTTTTGCTTTTTTCACCTGCTCATGAACTGCCACACAATAATCGCGAACAAATTCCAGCGTGCGCCTGTTCATCGGCTTACGCCCGTGGGTACTGATAACATAATCAATTTGGTTTTTCCCGTCAAGCAAATAGTTCAGCGACTGAATCCATTTATTTATTTCATTGACCCTATTCAGATAAAAACTAGGCATACTTTCCTGACTATAAGCCCCCAGGTGAAACAAATTACCCGTACAAACCACCTTTTCCTCGGGGATATAAACAGCAACATCGGCATCGCCATGCCCCTTGCCCATGTAGATGAGTTTTGCAGAAACAGAACCGGCACGAAGTGTGAGGGTATCTTCAAAAGTTAAGTCGGGATACCGAACTTTATAATTGTTCAATAAATCAGACTCATAATACTTGTATAAATCGATGGCTTGCTTTATCGAATCGGAAAGAATGCCTTCGGAAGTTATGGTGTCGAGGATAAACGATTTATAATAAATTTTCTGTCTCAAAAACTCAACGGTTTGGCCAAGAAACAAATCGTCGTAATCTTTCATCTCGGCATGACTGTTGATTTGAGCTACAATTTTATTCTGGCTAAAAACACAATTACCGCCCGAATGACATGAGTGACCATGAGTATTAATAACATACAAGAAGGTTGTATCGTTCATAATTTCCATAATCCCTTTCTTGATCAGCCGTGCATTGGCCGGAGAGTTTTGCGTATCGACCAAAATTAACCCGTTGCCGGTATTTATTACGACGGAATTAATTATATCGTTTGGCCAGCCTAAGGTATGAAGCTGTTTTCGGTCGGGGGTAATGGTAAATACATTTGCAGTTATATCTTTTGCAACATAATTCCCGGCCCAACTCACTATATCACAACCAACAACGAAAAATAACATCAACACTACCCTCATATCTCTATCCTTTTCTTGTTATTCATTAACGGGGTAAATTTAAGAAATAAGAAAATAAAATCGGACTACTTTCCGTTAATCATGATCGTTTATGACGAATAATACTAGCTATTAGGAAATTAGTCACCCAAAAGAAGGAAAATAACTCAAAAAAAAGTTTGGCTGAAATATTCTTCGTAAACTTGTAAAAGTATCGAGACCTAAAAAATACAAGAAAAGAAAAAAGTGAAAGTGCACGCCTTGAAAGTCATTATTATACCATTGTTGTTGAGCATTTTAACCAATACGCTAATAGCAGGGAACATTGATAAAACAATACGTTACGATGTATGTTTTACCGGCAAAGCAGATCATTGGGACGTTATTCATTCTCAAACCAAAATTGTTCAGTTTGCTACCGGAAATTCAGGCTATGAGCACCAATTTGCCGAAAAAGGCAATATGCGATTGGTAGTAAAAGAAACAGAAACAGGCGACACGCTTTTTATAAAAGGCTTCAGTCCGCTTTTTCAGGAATGGTTGCTAACCAGCGAAGCGAATACCAAAGAACGAGAATTCTACCAAGCCCTTTACTTTCCACACCCATCGAAAGATGTACTGGTAAGCATCGACTTAAGAAACATTGAAGGACAATGGGGGCAGAAATATGCAGACACACTATTCATTTCTGACATTAGAATAAAAAATGAAAACCCAAAGAAATACAAAATCGACACCTTGCTATACAGTGGTCATTCACAGGAAAAGATCGATCTTGTATTTTTGTCAGAAGGTTATACGCGCGAAGAAATGGATAAATATGTTGCTGATGCTAAACGCATGGCCCGATTTCTTCTTAATTTTCAACCATTTAATGAATTTCAAAACAAATTCAACCTTTATGCCATACAAGTACCTTCGGCTGAAAGCGGAGCCGACGAACCTGAGATTGGTATACTAAAAAATACTGCGTTCAATGCCACATGGAATACATTCGAATCGGAAAGATACCTCACGTCCGGTGATATGCTGCAAATTTCAAATGCTGCCGATGAGGTATCGTGGGATCAAATAGTCATTATTGTGAATTCTGCCCGATATGGCGGAGGTGGCTTTTACAATTGGTTAAGCATTTTCTCGTCAGACCACCAACAATCTGAATTAGTTTTTATCCATGAATTTGGCCATGCATTTGCTGGTTTGGCCGATGAATATTACTACAACGGCGATATTGAGGATACCACCTACCCCATTACTATTGAACCATGGGAGCCCAACATTACCACACTGGTGCAATTTGACAAAAAGTGGAAGGGAAGTATTTCTCACAAAACTCCCCTGCCTACCCCACGCGATTCGATGTATATAAACACCATCGGGCTGTTTGAAGGCGGCGGATACAGGACTAAAGGAATATACAGTCCTTCTATAACTTGCTTAATGAAAACACTATCTACAAAAAGTTTTTGCCCCGTATGCCAGGAAGCAATCAGGCAAACAATTTTAAACCAGGCAAAATAGCAATCAGCAAACAAGTACAAAACAACACGTTACCAAGATAGTGAAAAACCGATACGGTATTATATCATTGTTAACGATGCGAAAAAACAAGCCCTTCATTAAAAGATTTATGCTTTTTTAATAATTTTGCGGGACTTCAAAAGAAAAATAAACTTTTCAAAAAATATTCTGAAAAATGAGGAAAAAAGTAGTTGCCGGTAACTGGAAATGCAATACCACCCTCCAGGAAGGCGTTGAGCTTGCAATAGCTGTAAACCAATTAGTTGCTGAAAAAGGCGCAAAAGATGTAGTGGTTGTTTTAGGAACTCCGTTTACACATCTTACCAGCGTAATCAGTGCCATAGACAGCAAACGTATAGGTGTTGCTGCCCAAAACTGTGCTGCAGAAGCCAAGGGAGCTTTCACCGGCGAAGTATCAGCATCGATGGTAAAATCGACCGGAGCTGAATATGTAATCTTAGGCCATAGCGAACGCCGTGAATATTACGGTGAAACAAGTGAAATATTGAACAAAAAATTAGCACTTGCCCTCGAAAATAGTCTTACCCCAATTTATTGCTGTGGCGAAGCACTTGCCATTCGTAACGCAGGAACTCAAAACGAATATGTAATTAATCAGTTGAAAGAAACCGTATTCCAGCTTTCAGCTGAGGACTTCAAAAAAATCATTATTGCTTACGAACCCATCTGGGCTATCGGTACTGGCGTAACAGCCACAACCGAACAGGCACAAGAAATGCACAAAGCACTTCGCGAAGCAGTTGCTGAAAAATTTGGTCAGGAAATCGCCAACGAAACATCAATTCTTTACGGAGGAAGCTGCAATGCAAAAAATGCTAATGAACTTTTTGCCAATCCCGATGTTGATGGTGGGCTAATTGGTGGTGCATCACTTAAGGCAGAAGATTTCATTCAAATTATCAATGCATACTAGATAATTATCTATAGTATACAAATCCTAAATTTCACCTTACCGGAGGCTATTCTTTTTAAAGTGTAGCCTCTGTTTTTTTGTACCCATACTTTTCGTGAACTAAAACAGACCTGACAAAAAATAAAATAGAACTTAAAAAAACATTATAACGTTCAAGAATGTTTAGAGTAGATTATGTATTTTTCAATCATGAAAAACCTTTACGTATCCATGAGCAGATAAACACGGAAGACCTTCTTGTAATGATCCAATTCGGACATATGCCTTTAGAAAAATTAAGCAGACGAACTCTGATTTATTTGAAAAGCTATTGAAAATGATCTAAATTGAAAGAAAAAAAACATCCCTGCATGGAGAGAACCCCAACCCGGTAACGGGCACATCATCTCCTGCAGGAGAAAGCTTGCTCGCGGTCTCGGGCTAATTTTCCCGCAACGGAGAAAGGTTGCCCCAAATGTAGGGCTGGTTTTCTCCAACAGGAGAACAAAATGGAAAAACCAGTTAATAATGAAGAATATATTACTGATAATCACATCGCTGCTCACATCATTCCTTTTTGCCCAAAACAATACTGTTGCATTAATCCCCCAACCAGCTAATGCAATGATGAAAGAAGGCTTTTTTATTCTTGATAATGAATGTGCTATAAACTATACTCCTGAGGCAAAAAAATCAGCATTAATTCTTGCTGAAACGATTTCGACAATGACCGGAATAAAGCCCATCATCGGGAAAAATGGGGTAAGAAATATTTTTCTCGAAGTCAATAAGGTTAGCAATCAGCAAACAGGAGAAGAAGGATATAATCTAGTCGTAGAGGAAAAAAAGATCACAATAAAAGCTAACACTGAAACCGGAATTTTCTATGGCATACAAACATTGCTGCAACTTATCCCTACAGAAGCAATTTGGAGCAAGCAACAATCAGGAAGCACTAATATTCCCGCCATAGAAATCACCGATTATCCTCGTTTCCGATGGCGAGGTGCAATGCTCGATGTGAGCCGGCATTTCTTTACAAAAGAAGAAATCAAAACCCATATAGACCAGTTATCACACTATAAATTTAATACGTTGCATTTACACTTGACCGATGATCACGGCTGGCGTATAGAAATTGAATCCTTGCCCAAACTTACAGATATTGGGGCATGGAGGGTTGAACGGCAAGGACAATTCGGAGAACGAGAAAATCCCAAGCCAGGTGAACCTAAACACTACGGAGGTTTTTATACACATAACGATATTCGTGAAATAGTTGAATATGCTAAAGAAAAGTACGTTACCATTGTTCCCGAAATAGATATCCCCGGACATTGTATGGCACTCCTGGCAGCATACCCCAATTTGAGCTGCACAAAAGACTCCTCAATCCAAGTCAATCCGGGAACGCATTTTTCAGAATGGTTTTCAGATGGCTCATTCAAAATGCTGGTCGACAATACCCTAAACCCCTCCGACGAAAACGTTTACGAATTTCTAGATAAGGTTTTTACCGAGATTGCAATGCTTTTCCCCGGTGAGTACATCCATGTAGGTGGCGACGAATGTTACAAAGGGTACTGGAGCGAAAACCAAGCATGCAAAGTATTAATGGAGAATTTGAACCTTCAGGATGTAAATGGGTTACAGGTTTATTTTATGAAACGGGTGAACGACATAATTATCTCGAAAGGGAAAAAGATGATTATCTGGGGCGAAGACGGAGATTTTCCTGCAGGGTCAACTGTAATGAGCTGGAAAGGATTACAGCGTGGAATTGAGGCTTCAACCCTTGGTCATTTTGTAGTTATGACCCCAACACAACATTGCTACCTCGATTATCAACAAGGCGAATCAAGCATAGAACCACCTGTATATGCCAGTCTGAGACTGAAAGAAACATACCATTTTGAGCCCGTTCCCAAAAATGCCAATGAAAAATACATTTTAGGAGGACAAGCAAACCTTTGGACCGAAAACATCCCAACATTCAGCACTGTACAGTACATGATGTATCCCCGGGCATGGGCAATTGCTGAAGTATTATGGTCGCCAAAAGATTCGAGAAATTGGGAAACCTTTACCCAGAAAACCGAGAAACATTTTATTCGCGCCAAAGCAATGGGGATTAACTATTCCTCAGCCATATACGACCCAATTATCACCGTAAAACATCAGCAAGGGAAATTGATTGTAACCTTAGAATCCGAAGCACACAATGTTGAAATGCATTACTCTATTGATGGCACAATGCCTTCTGTATTCAGTGATAAATACAACACTCCAATAGTTATACCCAATGGAAATATTACTTTTCGCTGTGCTTCATACAGAAATGACAAGAAAATTGGAAACTTAATAACTCTTACATATAATGACCTTCAAAAAAGAGCAGATCAATAATACGTATTCATTATAATGAACCTTCAGTTTACTTGTTCCGGATATCTTTCCACTCCTCAAGGCTGTTGGCAATAAAATCTACAATAAATCGGTGTTCATCTTTACCGCTTCCTTCCACCTTCATTGGCTTGCCAAATTTGATGAAAACCGGCAGGTTACGGTTGTTGATGCCTAAATCTTTAACAATGCGTCCGTTCTCCCAAAAATCAGTTTTTATAGCCATGGGTACAACCCTTACACCAGCCTTTTGAGCCAACTTTATCCCCATTGAATTAAACTCTTCTGGCTTGAAGATAGTAGCGCGTGTACTTTGTGGAAAAATAATAACCGACGTCCCCTCGGCAAGTTTTTGTTGTCCTTCCGTCATAACAGTGATCAGGTCTTTGCGCGAATCGGTACGACCAACAGCAATAGGGTTGCGTGCTCGCATTATTGGACCAAATAAACCATTGGTAGTCAGCGACTCTTTAACCACAAAAGTTACTTCTTTTACCGGGGCAATCAAGCAAGGAAATACCATTGTCTCAAGTGTACTCATGTGATTACTGATAAACACAACCGGCTCATCTTTAACTTCATCAACATAATCGAACCCTGAAATATGATATTTTCCCCCGCAATTCTCAGAAAACTTGAAAATTTCGTATGAACTTAACGCCCAATTTTCTGTACCATAATTATTGGCCAATGCAAGTTTCCTGTTTTTCACTACAAAATTGAAAAAACCAACCTTAAAGTATAAACTGGAACCCAACGATAAAACATCCCAAACCGACCTTTTGTGGCCAACAGGAGTATGATATTCATTTTCAGGAAAATACTTATTAAACATAGACCTCGTTTTATATTATTACTGAAAAAAAATCTAAAAAGAAACTGCTATCACTAATTGCAAAGGTAATAGAGTTAATTTCAATTTTAAGTAAAAACTAGCAATATACTTTCGCGAACAAGAGATTTGTTGGCAAAAAATGATTTATTTTGAGCATTGTAATCGGATAAATACTTGCTATTTGAGCTAAGCTAAACAATATGTTTGAATTAATTACGATTCAAAGTTGATTTTACCGAGCCAATCATTCAGGTGTCTCCACGATTATATTTTCACCCAGAAAAACACATTAAAATGAAAAAAATAGCCATTAGTTTAACACTGCTTTTTATTGTAACACAATCTGTTATTGCCAGTGTTTTCACCGAAAAGAAATTTTTCAGCAACGCTCTGAACCGAGAAGAAACATACTATATCTCTTTTCCAACGGGATATAATGAAGCAGACACAACAACCAAATATCCGGTAATTATTTTTCTTCACGGGGCAACAGTTGATGCGAAATTCATGAAGGATAAGATAGATGCTGCAATAATCTTTCCGCTGACAAGCCCGGCATTTAAGAATATCCACAATGTTATTTTTGTCATCCCCGACGGATCATGTGAGCCATTTCTTGGAAGTTTTTACACCAACTCGGTGTTATATGGAAATTATGAAGACTATATTTGGCGCGACCTGATCAGCGAAGTCAGGAAGAATTACAATACCTTTCCTTTCAAAGAAAAGTGGTCTATTATGGGACACTCCATGGGCGGCTACGGATCGATGAAAATAGCATTGAAACACCCCGGTAATTTCGCCGGAATTGCCTCGCTTAGCGGCCCGCTGCACATTACCCATTATGATGAAATTCTTCCTGTTATACTTGAAGAGCAAGGCGGAAAGGCACCATATAATTTCACCTACAATGGAAGCATCAGCAATGATAGCATCAGCAAGCTAGTGTATTCAATGGCCGGAGCCTTTTCTCCTGACCTGTCAGCAAGCCCACAGGTAAAATTTCCGATTAACCAAGACGGCACTCTAAATCAAGAGGTTGTGGCACTCTGGGACGAACACAACCCTATTAACATGATAAGTAACTGGAAAGGAAATCCGTCATTGGCCATTTATATGTACTGCGGTGGCGCCGACGAGTATAAAATTCAACCAATGAACCAAATGTTCTCCGACTCATTAACAAAATATTCAATTGCACACACCTACGAAACAGATGAAAATGGAGACCATGTAAACAGTTTGCTGAAAAGTTTCCCTAAAGCCTTGAATTTTCTTGTTAATGTGATGGATACACTTAGCACTGAAACCAACTTCGTTTCTTCAAAAATTGTCAGGGAAAAAACCATTAAAGTATATCCTAACCCAGCGAACAATATTGTTTATATTGATACTAAACTTGATATACAGCAAATTGCAATTGTATCGCTTTCAGGTGCAGTAATTGAAAAGATTACCAGTATTACAGAAAACAATTCAGTTCCGGTAGGTAACTTAAATCAAGGTTATTATTTGCTTCGTATCCAAAGCAGTGATGGGAACTGGCAACACGTAAAATTCATTAAGAAATAACACTATTTAGCTAATACTGCTCCAATCGAATGAAGCATTGCGCATTCGGGAAAGTTTTTGGCGGAAGAGTTTATTTTCATCTGAGGTTAACACAGGATCTAAAGAAAGGATGTCATTAGCAACATTGCGTGCGTGCGACAATATTTCACCATCGCGCCCCAACTGTGCAATTTTTAGGTCGAAGCCAATGCCGCTTTGCTGGGTTCCTTCCAAATCGCCCGGGCCTCGCAATTTAAGGTCGACTTCAGCAATTTCGAAACCATCGTTAGTACGCACCATCGTGTCTAACCGGATATTGCTTTCTTTTGACAATTTATAGGAAGACATTAATATACAATACGATTGCTCGGCACCACGCCCTACCCTTCCCCGCAGCTGATGCAGTTGAGACAAACCAAAACGCTCAGCACTTTCGATAACCATAACCGAAGCATTAGGCACATCGACACCTACCTCGATTACCGTGGTAGAGACAAGAATCTGAGACTCACGACTTTTAAATGCCATCATTTCTTTATCTTTCTCGGCTGGCTTCATCCTTCCATGTACCATACTCACTTTCATCTCAGGAAAAACCTTACAAACTACTTCATATCCATCCTGAAGATTCTTATAATCAAACGACTCCGACTCTTCTATCAATGGATAAACAATATAAATCTGTCGCCCAAGGGCAATTTCTTTCCGGATAAAATCATACACTTGCTTACGCTTATTATCGTAGAAATGAAGCGTTTTGATAGGTTTTCGTCCAGGCGGAAGTTCGTCAATAACCGACACATCCAAATCGCCATAAACGGTCATAGCCAAGGTTCGCGGAATTGGCGTAGCAGTCATCACAAGAATATGCGGAGGAATGGTATTTTTATGCCACAACTTGGCTCGCTGGGCAACGCCAAACCGATGCTGTTCGTCGATAACTACAAAACCAAGGTTTTGAAAGACCACTTTATCTTCGAGCAGTGCATGGGTGCCAATAAGGATATCAACAGCCCCGGTCTCAAGTTCATGATGAATGAGCCTTCGGTCTTTTACGCTTGAAGAGCCTGTCAATAAACGTATTGAAAGACCAAGTGGTTGAAGCATTTGTGAGATTGTTCCGAAATGCTGAATAGCAAGTATTTCGGTAGGAGCCATAAGGCAGGTTTGCATTGAATTATCAATGGCAATAAGCATACACATTAGGGCAACCAGCGTTTTTCCGCTACCAACATCGCCTTGCAACAATCGGTTCATCTGGTGCCCCGATCCCATATCTTTTCTAATCTCGCGGATAACCTTTTTCTGGGCATTCGTCATTTCAAAAGGCAAACACTTATAATAGAAGGTATTGAAAACATCTCCAACTTTTGAAAAAATATGTCCTTTAAACCGTCGTTCCCGGTTCGATTTGAGGCTTAGAATTTTCAACTGAATGAAAAAAAGCTCTTCGAATTTCAACCTAAACCTTGCGGCAGAAAGCTGGTCGGGATTTTCGGGAAAATGAACCGTTCGCAATGCTTCGTGAATATTCATCAGTTTATACTTGGCGGTGAACCATGCGGGGAAAGTTTCTGGTATTTTATCTTTAAGTGAAGCAAAAAGGTTAGCCTGAAGCTTCAATATCGCCTTAGATGACAGATAGTTACTCTTCATCTTCTCGCTGGTATTGTAAAATGCCTGTATAGAACCAGAAATCATTGTTTTAGAATCGTCGTGAATTTCAAGTTCAGGGTGAACAATATTCAAACGCCCATTAAACAGTGTTGGTTTGCCAAATACTACGTAAGTTGCATTGGGTTTCATTGTTTGCTTTACCCACTTAATTCCCTTAAACCAAACCAGATCGATTGAGCCTGTAGAATCAGTAAATACGGCTGACATGCGTGCTTTGGCTCCCACTCCAGAGGTTTCAACCTGAATAATTTTACCAACGAGCTGAACAAATGGCATAGAATCGTTTATCTCCCTAACTGTATAGAATTTAGTACGGTCGACATACTTGTAGGGAAAGTAATAAAGCAGGTCGTATAAGGTCTCTATTCCCAACTCACTTTTCAACAAGTCAGCTCGGCGAGGACCAACACCAGCCAAAAATTTTATTTCCTGCGAGAGTTGTGAAGCCATAAAAACAAAGATATTGCATCGTACAAAGAATCAAGAATCAAAAAGACTTTTTTTTCAACCCTTTTTTAGCTTAGATTGTTTCTTTAATTCTTATACATTTGTTGAAGAAATAAAAAAATATGGACAAAAAATTTAATATCTATACAAAAACCGGCGATGATGGGACAACCGGTTTGTTAGGTGGCACCCGGGTGAAAAAATACGAATTAAGACTTGAAGCCTATGGCACAGTAGATGAGCTCAATTCGTGGATAGGCGTACTTTCTGCAGGGAACCTCGAACCCCGCGTTTGCGAAGTGCTTTTCGCCATTCAAAACAAATTATTCGTTATAGGTTCGCACTTGGCAACCGACGAAAGTAAAACCGGCGTAAAGACTCCACTCCCCTGCTCTGAAGAATCGATTGATATGCTGGAAAAGGAAATTGACCGAATGCAAGAAATGCTTCCGGCACTTACAAACTTCGTGTTGCCCGGAGGTTCGCTTTATTCAGGCTATGCGCATGTGGCTCGAACAGTATGCCGGCGTGCGGAACGAAAAATTGTTGAATTGAGCGAAAATGTTCATATCCATGAAAACATAGTTGTGTTCATCAACCGCCTCTCCGATTATTTGTTTGTTCTCTCGCGTTTTATCAACCTAAAAGAGGGAAAAAAAGAAACATTGTGGATCCCTGAAAAAAAATAGAAAATAAGAACACATTTATAGAAAAAATTCTATATTCGCAGCTAATACAAAAAGAATTATTGTTAAACACAAACGCTTATGTACTGGACATTAGAATTAGCCTCAAAGCTCGAAGATGCCCCTTGGCCGGCAACAAAAGATGAACTTATCGACTTCGCAATCCGTTCGGGTGCACCTCTCGAAGTTATCGAGAATCTCCAGGAGATTGAAGATGAGGGTGAGATTTATGAATCGATAGAAGATATTTGGCCAGATTATCCCAGTAAGGATGATTTCTTCTTTAATGAAGATGAATATTAAAACTTCTAATTATCAATAACAGGCTCCCAATGGAGCCTTTTTTATGCATCTTTTCGAAATAGAGTATGATTTATTTCGTAAATTGTAGCAACATCACTGCTACAAATGGTACGAAAAACATTCATAATTTTATCTGTTCTGCTGATTACTATTGTGTTATTAGCTGGATTCCAGTATTTTATTACTGAAGATAAAATTTCAACCCAGAAAGAACGATTATCCTTTTTTTCAAACAATCTACAACTCCAAAAAAAACTCATATTCAGCACATTAAAAAATAATTCTACAATTATCTCTGATGATATCTTAAATAGTCACATTTGGCAAAATAACCCAACGGCCAATGAAGAAACCCAACTTGAATTGCTTAGAAAAATGTTGGGTTCAACCATGACACTAAAGTTCAAGCAATTAGAAAAGCTTGGATTTACTTCGCTTTCAATTATAGTGAGAACAAACAATAATAAAACACTATCGTTAAGAATTGACCCAAATGACAGCCTCCAAACAATCGACAATAAAAATTCATTTCAGAACGAGCTTGAGGGGAATACAATATCGTATTATAAACAAAAACCTGAATATCAATTTATTAATTCTCAATACATCGATACAAACCAACTTGCAGTACAAATATCGATAGGAATCGACTTTCTAGCTCTCCGATCGAAATTAACCGAAAACATCCCCGGAAGCACAGTAGGGTACCTGATGTTTACCGGAGACAGTACTTTTAATCCATCACATCCATCATTTCAAAGCTTTGAGCATATCCATAAAGATTACCCATTCTATTTCAATAAAACTTTCATACCGATTATCGACAAAAAGCTTACAGATAAAGCACTGAAACAACTTAATGCAAACTTAAAAACAATATCAAAAGCAGGTCAAAGCTTTTCAATTTACCTTAACACCAGAAAAGAGCCCAAAGTACTATCTATTAGCCCAATAGAAACAGGAAACAATACCAGAAAGTTGCATTTTGCATGCCTTGTCGATGATTATATCCTTGATAAAACCAATGACTGGAACAATCAGATTTTCCTGACAAACCTGATAATTCTAACCCTTATAATGTTTGGTATAACCTATCTTTTCATCAACAGGGCAGCATTGCTCAAGCAGAAGCAAGCGATTGAAGAATCAGAAATGAAATTGAAAAAGATCAACAACTCGAAAGATAAATTCTTCTCGATAATTGCCCACGACTTAAAAAACCCATTCAACGGCATTATGGGAATGACAGGCTATCTATCTGAAAGTTATGATAATATTAGCGATCAGGAACGAAAAGACATCATCAACGACCTGAATATTTCATCAAAAAATGCATTTAACCTACTCCAAAACCTATTGGAATGGACACGCACACAAAGCGGAACGTTAAAAAATGTACCAACCGACATTGACCCAGCAAGCATTATAGAAATATCACTTGAAACGGTTGGAAACCTTGCGAAAAATAAAAACATAGAAATAATACAGCGCGTTGATACAAAGAGACATGGATATGCCGATGAGAACCTAATTGCTACCGTTCTTCGAAACCTTTTTACAAATGCTGTAAAATTTTCGCCTCGCAAATCGCAAATAGAAGTAACAGTGAAAGAATTTGAAAAAGAGCTTGTTTTTTGCGTAAAAGACTCAGGCATTGGCCTTCACCACAACGAGATAGACCAATTATTCAGAATTGATGTTAATTTCCACAAAAAAGGAACTGAAGAAGAAACAGGTACGGGACTTGGACTAAAGATATGCAAAGAGTTTGTCGAATATTGTAATGGACGAATTTGGGTCATTAGCGAACCCAACAAAGGCAGTAGTTTCTATTTTACCATTCCACTATATACCAAATAATTACTTTCGCTTAACACCTATTATATTGGGTATTTCCCAAAAATGATCGTTGTCGTCGTTCGCGTAGCCATTCGACACATAGCTTCCAAATTTTGACACCACAGTATCGCGCCCGCAAAGATACAAACTTGCCTGCGGCCCGCCCTCCAGATAAGCCGTTTGCCGCAAGCCTAAAGGGAGCTGCTGCAAAAACCTGATCATGGTTAAGTGAGTGTAGGGCGAACGGGTAAAAACAATATAAATTATACCATTGTCATCAGTTGAAACCAATACCATGCTGCACGACTGGTCGGGCCGTTTCCTGAATGCCATGCCTTGCCCGTTACAGTCCATCATGCGCATAACCTGACAAAACGAATGGTATTCTTTATCGAATGTCGAAAAATCATCGCAAGTCATATCAAAAATACGGAACGACAATGCGGATGAATCGAGCGGATTGGCAGCCAGCATGGCATTATAGCTCGAACTTACAGTACTGTTGTTCAAGTGATTAAAAACTTTCAGAAAACCTTTATTTTGATTGTTGTTCCTCGATTTATACATCCCTGCATTTACCACAACCGACAGATCAAACTTATCGGCCCACGAAGAAGCGCTGCGTGGAGTATTTTCATATTGGGTTGCAGTGTAGAACCCAAATTTACAGTGCGAAGGATCAATTCTGACCAACGTTAGTTTCGAATCGTTTACCACCGATTTTTCTGGTGCATCAATTTCACAAAAAGAAACCCCTTCATCAACAGGTAACCAATTTAAAACGATAGCAGATTGCTGTGCCAAACCCGAATAAGCCGGCAAAAGAAATAAAAAAAACAACACAGCCTTGGCCACATCAACTTGAAATCTGCAAATTCGCGTTGTTTTCATATAAATTGTAACATAAAATAATTACACCAAGTAGCAAAAAGACTAAGCACCACCATCCACTGCCTCGGTAGTAGAAGAAGGATTCAATGCATAAGTATCAGGGCCGTTAAAGTCGAATCTAGTTTTTTTGAAAGGGAACAAATCGAAAAGTTCCCCAGAATAATAGAACTCATAAGCAATTGCGCCAAACGAATACCTTTTTCCGTTTATATTGATTCCAGAGCCGCCCACAACGGGGTTGGCTTTAGGCTGCGACGAATCAAACCCTATATTGTAAAGGGTAGCCAATATTTCGGGCCTATGATCGATAGGATAACCCATACGCTCCCATTGCACTTTCATCTGTTTAATATTCAATGCTGCATACAAATATGAATAGAAATGATTTTTTGTTGATGTTAAGCGGGTTAATCGTTCGGTTGCAATAGCTCCAGTTTCAAAATCAAGCAGTTTTTCATATTCCTTTCCCAAATAAAAAACAGAAGAAGAATCTTTCAGGTATGTCTCTATCTGTTTGGCCGTTGGAAGTTTAATTCCAGTAACGCCATACGAAAATGACGATTCAACAAACAACACTTTTAATGGGCTTATCCAACGCTTATAGGCTTCACGGTTAGAGTTGAAAAGCCGGATTTGCTCTCCGACAAGCACCGAAACAATAAGCCGGGGCTCCACACCGGTAAGGTTCGCAACCGAATCGATTAACGCACGGTCTTTGGCCACAGCTAGTTTAAAATCGCGCCATTCCGAAATATTCATCCATTCGTATATGCTACCGGTACTGAAAAGTTCGTCATCAGAATCAGTCAATGACTGTATTTCAGCGACATCGTTCAAATAAGAAGAATTTTCTTTTAAATGAATTTCTGCCGCTTCGGCCATGCGCAACGCTTCAACCAAATTATTCGATGTATTGTAGGCATTCAGAATATAGCCTGCATTCTCTGGATAGTATTTGCTTAGGACAGCAATCTTTTTATACAGTTCCTTTTCGCCACTCGAAGCTTCAATCTTTGTGTGCTTCCCGTATTTATTCTTAATCTCCTGAAAATAACGATCATTGATATCGACAACACCCGGAGCATCGGTTAAATGGAACTTTACAGCCAAAAAAGCGCCCGAAAGGCCCAAGCCGATCAAAAAAAATAAACCGACGATTGTTAATAACAGAAACTTGAAAAACTTTTGTAAACCAGATCTTTTCATGTAAAACTGACTCTTTAAAAAACCGCGGCAAATGTATAAAAAGCTGGACTGAATTGTTAAAAAATGCAATTACTATTCATAAAATTTCAAATATTATTACGACAATGTTATCTTTGTTAGGAAAAAAAAGAGGGAATATTAACTAAAGAGCTGTAAATGAGGTTACGATTAATTACTATTATACTGCTATCTGTGTTGAGTATTTCAGTGTATTCGCAATCAGGTAAAACAGAAAAAATAATAGAATCGCCCGAGAATTTAGAAATTGAATGGGTACTCGATTCAATTCACAATTCAGATTCATTGAATGCTGCCTATCCGGCACAAGATTTATATAAAAGCTATTGGAGTAATACTAATATCAGATATCCATCGGCCAACTTTGCCGACAAAAACGATACAATTATTTTCACCTTGGTAAGTTTTGGTGAATCTCAATATGTTCATCCATTCAAAGGAAAAGTAATTTCGAAATTTGGACCACGCAGTGGACGAATGCACACCGGCACGGATGTTAAGCTTCATTCGGGCGATTCTGTTGTTTGTGCTTTCGATGGAAAAGTACGGCTTGCAAAACGGTTTAGCGGATATGGGAACATGGTTCTCGTGCGCCACGATAACGGGTTAGAAACACTTTATGCTCACCTTAAAACCATCTCGGTAAAAGTAAACGATGAACTAAAAGCCGGCGATTTAATTGGGCTGGGTGGCCGTACAGGAAGAGCCACAACCGATCATTTGCATTTCGAAACACGTATTTTCGGCGATCCATTCGATCCAAACAAATATATTGATTTCGAAAACTTTGCACTACGTTCGAATAACTTATACTATTCCAATAAGAAGATCTTTATTGAACCCGACAGAATTAAAGTTGATCCAAGTATACCAGAACCTGTTCTTGCTCAACGTGATTCAACAAAAACCAAACAAGCGAACAAAAACACTTCAAAAGATGCTGTGGCACAAGCCGATACACCAACAAAACATGTTATTCAAAAAGGCGACAACCTTTGGTCTATTGCAAAAAGGTACAACACCAGCATAAAAAGCATTTGTGAGTTGAATAAAATTTATACCAATTCAACATTGAAAATTGGTACAATACTTTATGTGCCCTAAACATCAAATTTTTCATTAAGCTAGTGTCTTAAACGCTTCGATAGCTGACTTAATGTTTTCAACTTTCTGATGTAGCATGTTGAACTGATCTTGATAGTCATCGATTTGATTTTCAGATGTTGTTTTTCGCAAAATCAGTTCATTTTGTTTTTTCTGAATTGAATCTACGATTTCCTTAATTTGCTTTACACTAAGAATTGTTTGTTCCGAAATGTCGATGATCTCGCTGGTAATCACCTGAAATCCGCGACCATACTCACCTGCCCTATTTGCTTCTATTGACGCGTTAAACCCCAAAATTTTTGTTTTGCCTGAAATATCCTTGATAAAACGTAAAATATCACCGGTATTGTCAATTAAGGAATACATGTCGTTAATGCTCTCGAATAAACTCCTGAATTCATTGTCGAGATGACTCAACCGTTGTGACAATTGATCAATAAAACCATTCAATTTCTCCATTTCAGCGATAAGATTGTCGCTCATACGAATACGCTGATCAATGTCGGTATCGATGGTTACCAAATGAGTAATTTCACCTGAAACATCAAGAATTGGCATAAGAGCCGTTTGCGTCCACAGCGAGCGACCTGTACGGGTAACATTCAAGGCCTCGTAACGATAAGACTCTTTTCTTGAGGCAATGAAATCGAGACGCGACTGAACATCGGGGCTAAATGAAGTTTGCCGGTAATTATTGCCCAGAGCGCTGGTAAATTCAGCAAACGAATACTCATACATCTCGGAGAAACCCCTATTTATCCATTTGATGTTTGCTTCCTTGTCCATAAGCATTATCGCATTGGGACTTTGGTTTACAAGGCGGGCAAAAAGCTCGAAGGAACGAATTCGCGACAACTCTTCGTGGGTCTTTTGCTCTTGAGAAACGTATCTTTCCTTCTCCATTGCAAAACGATCCTCTTTCTCCTTTATTTCCCTTTTCAACCTGAAGATTTGAAATGATAACAAGACCGAAAAAAACGCTAAAAAAAAACAACTAATTACAGTAAAATACACCATGATCATAAAATTAAATTAAAAATTCTCGATGTTACGAATATGAGCTTTTATCAATCTTTTTATCACTTTTATTTCAATTAAATTGAATAAATGAACACTATTTAACAAATAATAAACACATTTTATCAATATCAAATCAATCGTCAAAAGACAAATAATTTTGCAATCCAAAATAAAAACAATCAACATTAACAAAACGAAATCATTGCTATTTTTCTATAAATACCCAACAAAATGGATGTTTTATCAATTTTCAAAGATTAAATATCTGGAATTAAAAATTTGAATTAGAAGTATGTGCGATCTTTACATAACAAAATGTATGGGGATATTTTTAATGCCATTACAATTGTAGGTTTAAAAATAGATTGAAGTTAAAGCTACCATGATTTCTGCTTCTTCTATGATTAATGAGCTTAGAGAGGCTAAAATCGGTTTTTTATGCAAAAAAAGATGCATGTTGTTCATATTCAACATGCATTCTTTTTATTAACCTGAGTTCGATTTTTTGTTTTTGACTAAGAAAGTCGCTTTAATTTTCCGCTTTCCCTTATTGTCTTTTCCAATCGCGCTTGCCTTGTTTTTTCTTGAACAGCACTCATCACCCAACGCAATACTGCCTTTTTATACGATGGGGCTTGTTTCATGAAGAAATCCCAAGCGGTTTTATTCTCTCGAAATTGTTGTTCAAAAGTTGCGTCTGAAAATAGGGGGGCGTTTTCGTTAGCTATTTTTTCCGATTTATGTTCTTTTCGCAAACCAAAAGCGCATAGCCCTTCGGGCTTCATAAGTCCTGCTTTTGATAATTCT
This sequence comes from Bacteroidales bacterium, assembly GCA_012719495.1. Lineage (GTDB taxonomy): Bacteria > Bacteroidota > Bacteroidia > Bacteroidales > Prolixibacteraceae > CAYMTR01. Next base: position 809 of record JAAYAG010000100.1, on the reverse strand, counting down.
TCTACCTTTTTTATATTGATGGCACTCCAATTACTATTATTCCGTCGAGGAGTAAAACGAATGCTATAACTCTCGGAGTTAACAGACTTTCGAACTCCGTCAATCCAACCAAAACAAAGCGCTTGATCGACCGATTGAGACCATGTCATCGACGGTTTTCCACTATCCTTTTTGTAGAACCCAACAATAAGTTCTGTTTCTGTTTTATGGTTACTTTCCAACCATTTTCTAAAATCTTCTTGTGTTTCGAAAAAAGTAACAGACTTCTTTCCGGCTTCCTGGCAGTTGTTTGTTGACATATTCTCAATTATTTGTCCGAAAGTATTTTAATTGCCTCATCACATGAGCAAACAAAATTAATATGACGCATCTTGTTGCTTTCAGCGATGAAATCATTAAGGCTTTTACTTTTGTATTTGGTGAAATCGCCAACAATTGACAAGCGTATCCGATACGTTGAAAATTTCTGAAGTATTTCTCCTGCTATCCCGGTTTTAAGGTCAAAAAAGTCGGGAGTGATATCTTTTTCGTAAATCACAATACGATCAAAACCTTGATAATACAAATTTCCCATTACGTCGAGTCCATCTTCAATTTTATCAATGATCCTGACTTCGGAAATCACTTCAGCAATTTGAATATTGTTAATTGTATGAACCTTAATCTTCATTAGAAATTTATAAATAATGCGAATCAAGGGTTAAATAACCAATGTAATAAAAGCAACTGCCAACCTGCCAAAAGCATGAATCAACACACCCTTGGTCGACCTGACCTTGCTTGCTTTTTGGATATCAGCCTTTTCAATC
>JAAYAG010000099.1 GCA_012719495.1 Bacteroidales bacterium | reverse complement strand
TAATTTTTTATTCGTATTTTCGCTCATACTGTATAAATTGCTAGTTTACACAGTAAAGATACAGGTTGGTCGGCTTCGGTTGGCCAACCTTTTATCCTAAAAACTTTTGTCGGTTACTAATGATTTTATTTATTAATTCCAATAGGTGTACTTTTCTCAATAATCAATAGCTGTGAAAAGGATATTGAGCCGATCACAAATTTTGATTTATTGACCAATAACTCATCAAAAATTTGGTGTCTATCGAAAATTATGAACTCTGACTCAATGATTATTTACCCAGAGTCTTGCATATTAGATGACCAGCATACTTTTCAGATAAATGGAGTTTGTTTGATTGACAACATGGGGACAATTTATTCAGCTGGTTTTCCGAATTTTATCGGGCCTCCTTCGTGCAAAGATACCGTTGATATTGTTGATACTGGTACATGGACTCTAAACTCTAAAATGGATACTTTAACAGTCTCGACAAGCAAATATGTTCTAATTGGAAAGATTGTTAAACTTACATCAGATTCATTGATTATTAGAAGAACTTATTCTAATTCATATGTTCAAACTGAATTTTACGTGACTAATAGTAAATAATAACCCCGGGTGAGAGAGGTACGAACGTAACCCGGGGGAAGGCAATCCCCCCATACCCCGTCCGCGAGTGGGGGGCCAGTCCAAAGAACATTTCTTCCCTCGGACGGAAGATGTCAGAACTATGATTCTTCTTACTTGAGACTGTAATTTTTTAATTTGCAATTATTTACTTGATTTATTTAATAATATTTAATAAATTACAAATTATAGCTTTCAGAAAAAATTGGTTTACAGTGAGAAGGGCAGAGGCGTGAGCGCAAACCAGATAATATAGACTGATGATTATTGTAGGCATAATGGCAAAATATAAAAACTATAAATTATGAAAAGAATAATTCCTGTCCTTTTACTGATGCTTATCTATGTTTGTTCTTTTTCTCAAATCAAAAGAGAGCCCCTTACAACCGATGATCTTAATAATCAGGTGAAATCATTACTTGAAAATCCAAAGATTTTTAAAAAATAATTCAACAAAATGAGTCTGGGGATTTAAACGTTTATATCGACTGCGGCCGGTTCAAAGATTTATCAAAAGAAGAGCCAATAAAAAATAATGGATATAATGCATATTATTGGGATAAAGAAGGACTCTTTTTTAAGGTAGTGGATTCTAAACCTCATTTAGAATTAATTAGCATTATATCAGGGTCTAAGAATATTGATGTTGAACTAATTACAAGGTCAAATGGCAGTAAAGAGTATTTTATTCTCTTAAAACTAGTCGATTTTGACAATGAGAAAAAGGAAAGGACATCTCCTAAGATTGACAAGATTAAAATTAGCACCATAAAAATGTAAAAAAACACCTTATAATAAATAGGACTCTGAGCGGCGTGCAGCGCCCAGCGATGAGTCGGTGTTGAACTACACCCGCCGGATTCAGGGCTATGCACTTAGCGACCGTTTCCACATCTGTTTTTTGTTTGATTTTAAAATATCTAAGTCAAAATAAATGAAAATATTAAGAATTATTGCCCTCTTGCTTATAATTTCATGTCAAGTAAAAGCAGACATAATTTACTCGCCTTTTACCGATACAGGAATTGCTCTATCGCTCGAAGGTATTGGTAGTTATGAAATACCACTTTCCACACAAAGTACAATTAATTTCTGGGGCGGTTTTGGTGCTGTATCTGTGATTGATAAAATAAATCATCCGGCGTTTGGCGGGGAGATTGCATTTGAGCTTAGGCATTATTTTTCAATGGATAAATACAGCGGATTTAATCTTGGTCTCTATTCGGGTCTTGCATTGATGAGATATCCAACTTTTTTTCAAAGTAGTTCCCGATATGAAAATTCAGTAGGATTTGTACCTGGACTAAAGTTAACTTATAAAAAACAGGTTAAACCAAGCTTAGTTGCCGAGCCATATATCGGAATATCAACGCCTTGGTATAGCGATGATCATAGAAAGCCATTTGAAACGATGTTTCAACATGATCACGGATTTATTTTAACCATTGGGCTAAGAGTCGGTTTCAATAAGGTATTTAGAAAATAACTGCTCTCTTGAATAGCTTGCCACGATGTCAAATCACTTGAAGATGAGGCTCAAACCAGATTTGTTATTATTAAAAATGATGCAGGTTTGATTCTCGTTTAAAGAAAACCGAACCTGCATCATTTATCCCTGCGGCAATGTAAACTCTAATCTTTAGGATAAAGGTATTTTTTAAGATTAGTTACATACGATTCAAAAGCTTTTATTCCCTTATCTGTTATCGAAAGCATCGTGTTCGGATAATTATTCTTAAATGTTTTTTCAACATGGATATACCCTGCATCCTCCAGTTTTTTTATCTGGATACTGATATTGCCGGCAGCCGCTTTTGTTTCGTTCTTGATGTGTGTGAACTCTATTTTCTCGGAAGCCACCAGCATCGAAATAATTGCCAACCGCAATTGCGAGTGCAAGAGCGGATCTAAATCACTATACATCGTATTATTCTTTTGCTGATTTCAAAAAATATCCCGGTATTACATACCCACATAGTATTGCTACACTGACGATTAATGCCGAGTATTCGTTTGTGACAAAAGTTGCTGCAACACTGAAAATGAAAAATGTCATACCGCCCAAAATTAACGGTTTAAATTTAATAGTCAGTCCGGTCGTCGTTGTTGCTATGCCCGCGATTAACAACATGATTAATGGGGGATCTATTCTCATTTTGATACAAATAAAGATGGCAATGAAAAATGCAGCCATGGTTACCCACCACAAGTTGTTGACAAATTTATCTATATGGCTGATTATTTTCTTATTCTTATTGATTTTACGAACCATAAAATACATGATTATGAATCCGGCTAAACAAAACAATAACCAGTTACCAAGGGTAAATAGTCCTTTATACGCCCAGATTCCAGTCGTAAGCTCATGAGCTTGATTGCTATTTAAAAACTTCAAGAGGAAAAAAGTGGATAAGCTGGCCAGCGTTAATATCCACCCCCAAAGGAGGAATACCTGTGAATTTTCTTTGTAATTCATTTTGGAATTTGAGATGGCTTTCTTAATTATATCAAAGCTCTCTTCTGGTGTAAAATCAGTTGTGTTCATATTTTAAGTTGTTAATTAATTTAAATTGGCACAAATATAAACTAGTTAATATTATTAACCAAATTTTAATGACATTTTTTTAATTTGATGTCGATTTTTGAGTGAACAAAGGCAAATAATTAAGGGATAAAGAGTATGGGAATAGTATTTATAATTTCTACCTTTCAGCAGGGGTGGGAGAAGTTAAGGAAAAGTAGTAAAAAGTTGGAGATATAAAGTAATTAAGAACAAGACGTAACGCAACCTTTTAACTGGGAGAAACATCTAAAATGAAAAACATTTTGCCATGATAAAATCGATTAAAAATTGTTGTTTGATGCTGGTAGTTTTTTTATCAGCCTGTGAGAAAGATGATTATGAACGATTCAATAATAAAAACGCTGAATTACTTTATCAGGTTAAATTCGATAATGAGTTATATTATGAGTATAGCTACAATGATTCAAATCAAATTGTAGAGGAGAAGAGCAAATTATATTATACCAGGCACAATTATCAAAATGGTCAATTGATTTCATCTGATTACTATGTTGACCCGGCATTGTTTAGTAGTTCAGGCTATGTTCTTGATTCTGCAATGAATCGAAAAGAATGGGTAAATCCAATGAATACCAGAAAAAATAGTACAAAAACATATACTTACGGTGAACAAGGTAAAATTGTAAAATCCGAGAACTATTTAGAAATTAGTGAATACAGTTATGATGATAAGAACAGAATAATCAGGCAGACCTTCTATCGTGAGAATGAACGAACCGGATATATTGATTATACGTATGACGATCGTGGCAATTTAATAAGGAAACTTCATTATTGGATTTTGACTTCAGGAGACCCAGAACTTCAGACAACCACAGAGTATAAATTTGACAACAAACATAATCCATATAGATCCTTTAATTCCATAATGATGCCTGGCAGATATACTAATACGAATAATATTGTTAAGGAAATATATACTATTCATTTTGAAGTTGATCAGTCTATTGATAGTGTGAGAATAACTCAAAATAAGTATAGGTATAATTCTCAAGGATATCCGATAACCAAAAATGATTCAGAGTCATATCTTTATTATTGATAAAACCCTGTTAATGAGCGATTAATTCTCAATGCCGTAAGCGAATAGATCAGAAGTACACCGGGAAAATATCCCTGAATAATAGCTTTAGAGTTCTATTTTGTAAATACAGGTTGCCCCGCCCCGGTGAATCGACGATACCACTGTGGCATGTACGTTGGCTCCTGTAACGGTTGAGAACATTTGCTCGGCAAAACCTTCGGAACAATAGCATAAAGCCGACAAGGCGCTCGCGTTGAGGTTGCCAGCGAGGGGACAAACACAGTGGTTCTTGTTTTCGTTTACCAGTATGGTTTTCTTGGATTTGTTGTAATCGATTTTCCAATTCCATTCTTTTTCAAGGAATTGCAGAAGGCTTTCGAGGTCGTTGCCGAAAGTTTTTAGATTTTTATCCATATCGAGTTGATCGTAGTGTGCTTTCGAACAGCTTTTCAGTATCTTCCTTTTTTCAGTGTCATCCAACTTTTCCGAGATGTTCGACAACAAAGCCTGGAGCCACTGTTTTTGCATGTTATTTTCATTCTCGGTTTCACCGGGCTCTGAAACAGGGGCCTCTTTTAAGGCTCCGGGTAAAGCCAAAGCACCAAATCCACAGAGGCAAAATCCTGTCAAACAAGATTTTCGAATAAAATCTTTTCGCTTTATGTTTTCCATATTGGTTTATCGTTTTTTTGCTTACGATAAAAATACAAAATTGATTTCGTTTTCAGCCGAAGCATAAACAGAACTTCATTCTTTCATTTCTTGTTAGCTATGCAATTGCAAAACAGTTATTCGTGATGTTTTCTCCGTAGCGTATGGGCATTTGATTTTGGTCTTTAGAAAATAAGCCGCATGGGGATCATTTTAGATTTTGTAAAACCAACTCTTTTGTAGAATTCTATGGCAGCTTCGTTGTTGTAATCGGTTAAGAGGGTTAGTCGTAAGCATCCTCTTTCTTTCGAAAACCGAATTGCTTCGCCCAGCAGTTGCGTGCCAAAGCCTTGTCTGCGGTAACTTTTTCTTATTATCATATCTTCGAGAATGGCTACTTTTCCGCCCAGTGCTGTACTTATGCTATACAGCAAATTCACCATGCCAATGGTCTTATTTTCATGCGATAGCAGTAATATTTCGCCTGTGTCTGGGTGTTCAATGATGGTTTTGAGCCCCAGCTTTTGTTTGTTGTAATCTGCTTCAAATTCAATGTCCTGCGTGAATAACTCGGTGAGTAGCTGAATTAATTCAGGGAGGTCGTCATTGCTGGCAATTCGTATTTCACTTTTCGGCATGGCTTGTTATTTTTATAGAAACTTTTGTTTTTTATTTTAAAAAGTGTAAAATCCAGTCAGCATGATTCTTATACATGGTTGCATGCATTTCTAATGCTGTATTTTTTGATATTTGCGCATGTTTTTTTGTCCATTCTGCTAAGCTTTGTAGTCTTTTCGAGGTTATTTCCAGCAAAATTTTCCGGTCGTATCTCATTTCCTCTTGACCTCTGGCATACTCATCAAGGAATCGTTCAATCCTTTCGTTGGTTTCTTTATTGGTAAAAGGTGAAATTTCTGTTTCGTTTGCAATGGCTATGTTTGGCATTATCGGCACAAAGCGATAGGCAGCATAGGCCATGTCCCATAAGCGTGATCCCGGGGCGCACAGGTCAAAGTCTATCAATCCCACCATCGTTTTCTCGATGTAAACACAATTGTACGGGGCAAAATCGTTATGGCAAATTACCTGATGTTCGGTTCCTGTGTCGAAATTCCACCGAGCTTGGGAGAAATTAAAGCCCAGCGTAGCATCATGCCAATCGCGAAGGCGTGCGGCTGTTTGGCGCAAAATTTTGGTTTCCCAAGCCCACATGGGCATATCGTGCAAAACTTTCCCCTCGATATATGAGATAACCTCATAATCTGCATTGTATGAAACAGGTTCGGGTACCCAATCTATTCCTTTTGTCCGGACAAATTTCAGGAGCTGGTGTATTGTTTCTGTGGCCTCGGTACTTTTTCGCCACACCTTACCTTCAACCTTCCGGGGTGAGTTCATCAGCCCGCCTGGTAATATGGTGCCATTCTTTTCGATGGGTGTGTGTTTTTCGTTTGATTGAATTGAGTTGTACTACTTGCGTGGTGTTACTCGAGTGCCGTTTGCGATACGCTAAACTCGCTGAATTGAAGGGTTTTCCCTTTCAGGTCGTAGTTCTTTACCAATAGTTTAATTATTTCGTTTTCCTGTTTGGGCGTGAATGGAATTTCGATCAGTGCCCATTCTCCGTCGAAGGTTTTGAAATGCCTGAAGATATCGGTGTATATTTCTTCGAGGGTCTCGTGTTGTGGCCCCGATTGAACAACTAAAAGTTGGCTTCGGGCGACCAAATCGTGGGCATAATTTTTTACCCAAAAGCGGAGGTAGCATTTTTTTGCAGGATTTGCTTTGACTGAACCTTCCATAATATTTTGAAAATGACGCGATGCGGTGATTTCTTTTGGCTTGTCGCGGCCTGATTTATCCAGATGCGGTTGGCCGGCCAGAGAATCGTGGTGGCTGGCAAGAGAATCGATCATGGCTTGGTAACGCGGGGCAAAGGTTACTTTTTCGGGTAAGGCTTTTAACGAATCGAAAGGTAATTTGTATAGTTGTAATTCGTGCGATTCTCCCAAATATTCCGCTTGCCCGATCAACCGTTTTTCGTCGGTACTTAGTTTGTTACATTTCCCGACAGTTAGTAACAAGGCCTTGTTGTTCTTGTAGTTATCCAGAATTTCATAGTGTTTCCATGGCGTTCGAGTAAGGGCAATCTGCTGGTAGGTTTGCGAAATCGACGAACGTGCTGCCATCATTCCCGTGTTGGGAAGGCCGGTTTCCATCGACACAATGAACGACTTTTTCATCAGATCGCATTCCTGTTCAATCCAAATACTTTCTGACCCGATGTGGAAATAGGGTAGGGGTATAATCGCTTGATATTCTTCTGTATTTACTGTCGTTTTGCAAAAGTTTGCAAAAGTATTGTCGGCTGGGTCGAGTTCTTCAATTCGGTTGTTCAATTGGTGTTGGTATTTTCCTGCATTCTGCCATGCTTCGAAAGCCAGCAAGGCCAACGCGCCAACAAAAAACAGTTTTATCGTCACATTTTTCTTCTTGTTTTCGATGTAGTTTATGTATAAAGATCTGAAAACAATAATGTTGACTACATAATAAAACAGCCAGCCAAATCGGGCAACACCACGCAATTGTCCTAATGGACCGGTCAATTTTCGCAGCCCGTCGAGCCCTAAAATGAATGGCAGCCCAAACGAAAAAAGAAGTACAATCACCGAACTTCCCAGTAGAAAGTCGTATAATTTATTTCCGGTCAGCGAAACCATTTTTCGGGCTTTCCGGCATCGTATAATCCATTGTGTGCAGAGGTAGAAAAACCCGACTGATGCTACTAACCCGATGAAACACATGGCTTCCCATTGATAGTTAACGCCAAATGCCAGCTTGCCCGAAAAGGGGATATAAGATTTGTACAGTGGCAAAAACACGGTGGCAAAATGCCCCCTGAAGGTGTAAAAACCCCACGGATTGGCGGTACGGTCGCTTACCGGGTCGTTGATAATCAGGTTCAGTTGAAGGATAAGCACCGGCAGCAACACTTGTATGGCAAAGTGCAACAAGTCACTTTTCCTGAACGTATAATTTGAGCGCCAAATCCATCGGTATACCCAATACAGGCCAAACAAGAACGCCCAGAAGGCAAGAAAATAAAAATGCATGTCGCCCGAAAGCGTGGCAAAAAGGCAAACCAGAATTGAGATGTAGTATGCTCGCTTCGAATCGAAAACCATTAAAAGATAAATCATTAGAGGCACCCAAAGCATCCATCCCAGCGAGAAATGCCCGCCAAGGCGCATAAGTTGAGGCGAGAGCAGGGTAATGCCCAGTGCAACAAATGATGCGTACCACGCTGGTAATTGCATTCGCCGTAAAATGAGGAACAGAAGGATAGAAGCAAGCAAAACCGACAACAGCATTAAACCGTTTACAATTCCTGTTGTGTAGCCGGTTATGTCAGTAATATTGTTGGAAATGAAGCGAATGAAGTTCGAAACTGGCGGTTGACAATCGGTAAAGCCAATCATTTCGCCGTATGGGTAGTTCATGGCATCGATCCGGTAGGGGGTAGTATCGTACTTGGCATGGAAAAAGATACCGTAATAAGTCCGGAACCCGTCGCCGCTACGGCTGAAATATACATGGTTAAGGTTGAGTATTGTTTGATTGAAAAATACAACCAATACGATTGTTGAAAGGAGGCTGTGCAGCAAAAGCGGGCGGATTTTCATCATTGGTTATTTTTTTACTTTCCCATATTCTTTTCTAACGCGTAACAGGTCGAACGGAAGTTTGAACATATATGATAGTTTTACTTTCGAGCCCCCTTTTTCAACCCATTCATACAGCGGGACTTCCTGACCTATTTCTTTGAATTTTTCCCATCCGGTATGGTTCACAATGCGCATAATCAGTTCAAGATCGAATAGCCAACGTGTTTTGAACGGTCTGTTAAAGGCGATTTCAGCAATTTCCCTGCTGAATATTTTTGCCCCGCACTGGGTGTCGTAAATGGGTAGGTTTAACGTTTCGGAAGCCATGGTGGCAAATACGCGGCCCACGTAGTGCCGGAATGGTTTTCGTACAATGGTAGTTCCCAAAATTAAAATTCGCGAACCAAGGATAACCGATTTGCCCGGTGCAGCGGCAAGCAGGAAGGGGATGGTTTCCAGGGGCGCCGATAAGTCGGCGTCGATAAAGGCTATGTGTTCAATATCATTGCGTTGTATCATTTGAGAGATGCCGCTTCTTATTGCTTCTGCTTTTCCCTGATTTTTCTCAAGATCGATTATTTCAACTCGTTCGAGTTTCGAGTGTAATTCGGCAAGCATGCCCGGCGTGTTATCTGTACTTCCATCGTTAACCAGACAAAAACAAAGATCGGGATGTAATTTGTTGAATTCAATGAATTTGTCAATGTCGAAACGAGTTTCTTCATTGTATAATGGAATCACTACACACGTGTTGGCTATGGTTTGCATTTTCACCTTTTATAATGAGCCACTAAAATCAGAAAAAAAATCCAAATAGAAAATTCTTGACAGCCTGATAATGGAAATATCTGGATTTTCGGCAAAATCATAGTATGTTTGTGATGATTGATTTTTTCGATCTATCATCGGCATTTCAATCGTCCCGAAATTTTAAAACCTTAACAATACGTTACCTGCTATATGGAAAGAGGTCAGGAGATTCTGTACAACTACTTCGAGCACAGTGCTCACGACAGGGATAAGTGGAAACGGAGGAACCGTTTTTACCAGCACTCTCTCGAAAAGCAATTTTCTTTTATTATTCCCCAAGGTTCGGTTGTACTCGAATTGGGATGCTCTACCGGCGACTTGTTGAACGCGGTAAAACCCTCCAAGGGAATTGGGGTCGACTTTTCGCCCAAAGCCATAGAACTTGCCCGGGCCAAATACCCGCACCTCGAATTCCATGAGGCCGATGTTATTGATTTCAAGCCTGATTTTGATATCGATTATATAATTGTCTCCGACCTGATTACTTCGTTGTGGGACGTACAGGTGTTCTTTCATCAGGTGCGGAGCTATGTTTCACCTCACACTAAAATTGTTATTTCAAGTTTCAATTATTTGTGGGAACCAATACTGAAAATGGGCGAATTCTTTAGGCTAAAAGCTCATCAACCATTGCAAAACTGGCTGTCGGTTAAAGATATAGAAAATCTGCTTGGCCTCGAAAATTTTGAAATTGTTAAGGTCGAACGCAAACTGCTTTTCCCGAAGTATATCCCGCTTTTCAATCTTATTGTCAATACCTTCCTGTCGAATCTTCCGGGGATCGGAAATCTTAATTTAGTGCAGTTTATTACTGCCCGTCCGTTATATTCACAGCCGCGTGATTACTCGGTAACCGTTGTGGTGCCGGCACGTAACGAGATGGGAAATATAGAAAACGCCATTTTGCGTACTCCCGAATTTGGAACCCATCAGGAATTTATCTTTATCGAAGGGAATTCATCTGATGGTACTTACGATGAAATGTTGCGGGTTCAACAGGCTTATCCACAGAAAGATATTAAGGTGATGAAACAGTCGGGCAAGGGAAAAGGGAATGCCGTGCGCGAGGCTTTTGAGAAAGCTGAAGGGGATATTCTAATAATTCTCGATGCCGACCTGACAACCCCACCCGAAGACATGCCTAAATTTTACGAGGCTTTGCGTTGGAACAAAGGGGAATTCATTAACGGTTGTCGTTTGGTCTATCCGATGGAAAAACAAGCGATGCGCTTTCTTAACTTTCTGGCCAATAAGTTTTTTGGATGGTTTTTTTCCTTCCTTCTTGGGCAGAGACTTAAAGATACATTATGTGGTACCAAAGTTCTTTTTCGAACCGATTATGATAAAATAATTGCAAACCGCCATTATTTTGGCGATTTCGACCCCTTTGGCGATTTTGATTTGCTCTTTGGCGCAGCTAAACTTAACCTGAAAATTACAGAGGTTATTGTGCGTTACCGCGACCGCGAATATGGATCAACGCAGATTAGTCGATTCAGTCACGGGTGGTTGCTGATTAAAATGAGTTTGTTTGCCGCCCGAAAAATGAAATTCCGTTAGCGATTTGTAATCAATAATTTATGCCTATAAATACGTTTACCCATGCTTTTTAATTCCATCGAATTCCTGATCTTTTTTCCCATTGTTACCCTGCTGTTCTTTGTGTTACCCCATAAATATCGGTGGTTTCATTTGTTGGCGGCCAGTTGTGTTTTTTACATGTTTTTTATTCCTCAATATATTTTTATTCTGCTTGTTACTATAGTTATCGATTATGTAGCGGCGATCTGGATTGCCAAAACCGATGGGAAAAAGCGAAAGCGCTATCTGGTGATTAGTGTGGTCTCTACTTGTGCTGTGTTGTTTGTTTTCAAATACTTCAACTTTTTTAATGATAACATGTTGTTGCTGAGCCATAAAATGGGCTTCTATTATCCCGAACATGTTGTTTCTTTTATCCTTCCCATAGGGCTTTCGTTTCATACTTTTCAAAGTTTGAGCTATGTAATTGAAGTGTACCGTGGAAACCAGAAACCCGAAAAGCATTTTGGCATTTACTCGCTTTATGTAATGTTTTATCCCCAATTGGTTACAGGTCCTATTGAGCGTCCGCAAAACCTGTTGGTTCAGCTGCGTCAGGAAAAAACCTTCAGTTATCAGAATCTTTCACATGGATTGCGGCTCATTTTGTGGGGTTTATTTGTAAAAATGGTTGTTGCCGATAACATTGGGGCTTATGTCGATCAAATTTATGCTAAGCCTGAAAGCTTCAACTCGTTAAGCATATTGAATGGATTGTTTTTCTATTCCTTCCAGATATATTGCGATTTTTTTGGGTATTCAACCATTGCCATTGGATGTGCTAAAGCTATGGGATACAACCTTATGGATAATTTTAAAAATCCATATTTAGCACAAAATATCCGCGAATTTTGGCAGCGCTGGCATATATCACTATCAACATGGTTCCGCGATTATGTGTATTTTTCGCTTGGAGGAAACCGGGTTAAAATTTCCCGTTGGGTATTTAATATCCTTATAGTTTTTGTTCTTAGCGGATTGTGGCACGGAGCCAACTGGACATTTATTCTATGGGGTTTTGCTCATGGACTTGTTCATGTTGCCGAACATTTTACAAAGAAAATATTTAAGTGGAAAGAGGTCACAGATAAGATATTAGCAAGTGTGGTCCGGTTTTTTAACGGGATAAAAACTTTTGTCATAGTTACCTTTATCTGGATTTTATTCCGGGCTACCGATGTTCATCATGCAAAAAATGTATTTCTTTCGGTGTTCCGAAATACCTCGGTGGGCGATCAGCTACATGTAGATATGAAAACATGGATCTTCCTCGCCTTGTTTATTGTTCTCGATACGTTGCTATTCAACAATCGTTTCGATCGCTGGTGCGATAAGCGGCATTTTGTCCTCAGGTGGTCAATGTATGCCCTAATGATCTTTGGCATAATTGTATTTTCGAGTGTGAATAATTTCCCCTTTATCTACTTTCAATTCTGATAGGTATGACTACAATTAAAGATATATTATTCAGGGTATTGCTGGTAGCTTTGTTGCTGGTAGCTTTTAACTTTATCTACAAGGCATTCTTTTTTGAAGACGACCTTCAGGAACACTCGGGGCTGATAAATCTTGTTCGCACCGTAGTGAACGACAACTGTGAGATCGTATATGTGGGCGAATCGTCGAACAATACTGCCCGGAGCGATGATGCGGATAAACGCATGATTAGTGATTTTGTGGCCGACTATTTTCCTACAGTGAAAATGGGTAATATTACCAAGCCTGCCAGTCATGCCGGGATCTACTACGAATTGCTGCGCAATATTCCAGAGGTTTCGCCGGTAAAAACAGTAGTGGTAACCCTGAACCTGCGTTCGTTCAATGCACAATGGATTTATTCTGATTTGGAAACACCATTGCAGAAGAGCATTGTTTTGCTGAAAGACCGTCCCGCGTTGTACAACCGTTTTATGTTGTCTTTCAAGGGATACGATATAAAAACTAACGAAGAACGTGAAAAACAGTTCAAGCACATGTGGCGGCACAGTCCATTGTTGCTTCGCGACGATTTTCCATATGAAAATGTGGCTAAGTGGGATAAGGGTACTGCAGAGAAGGGTATTCGTAATGACGATGGATCAATAAATTATGAGCTTACAACCTTGGCTTGCCATTATATTAAAGGCTATGGCTTTTCCATCGATTTTTCATCGAACCCAAGAGTGACAGATTTTGACAATATTGTGCGGTTGGCCGAGGAAAGAAACTGGAACCTTGTGTTTAACCTTATGGCTGAAAATATACAGAAAGCCGATTCGCTGGTTGGCGATGACCTTGTTTTCTTGATGCGAAGAAACCGCGACAAACTGATAGAACGGTACCAGAAAAATGGGGTCCTTGTGGTTGATAATCTTGAAGCGGTAGAAGATGAGCAATTTATTGACCAAAACTGGACCACTGAGCACTATGCCGAAAAGGGGCGAAGGATTATTGCTGCAAATGTGGCAAAGGCTCTTAAAGGTTGGTATCCAACTCAATTTGTTGATGTTGCTTTTATTCCCGATACCATTTCAACAAAACCTTAACAAAATGTTGCTGAAAAGGGAAATGAAAAAAACGAAGGCCGGAATTAAACCTCCGGCCTTCGTTTTAATATGTTGGTAAATAAACAATCTTATTTTCCAGGGAAGTAACGGTCGAGCGCTTTAATGGCTAAAAAGAAAACGAACATAAACAAGAAAATTGCAACCATTGAGATGCCTGTTACTTCTATAGAAGCAGAGACATTCTCTGATTGGCTTTTCTTTTTAGGCTGCACCTCGATGCTTGTTTGTTGGACCGTAACCTGTGCTTCAGCTTCGGTTACAACTGCCTGAATGGTGTCATTCATTTGAATCGTGTCTTCCATAATAATTTCCTCCTTTATTAAGCGAACAATGGGATTAATGCAAGAATTAAACCACCGGCTACAACCGATCCAATTTGTCCGCCAACATTCACACTAATAGCAGGCATAAGCAAGAAGTTTTGTTTGTCTTCTTTTTGTCCCATAGAGTGAACTACGCGAGCCGACATTGGGAAGGCCGAAATACCACAAGCGCCAATCATTGGATTGATTTTCTTTCCTTTAGGCATGAATACATTGATTAATTTTGCACACATTACCCCACCAAAAGTATCGAATACAAAGGCAATAAGCCCAAGTCCGATAATCTTTACAGTGTCTATTGTAACAAAACGTTCAGCAGTCATGGTTGATGCAATGGTAATACCAAGCAAGATGGTAACCAAGCTGGCTAATTCGTTTTGTGCAGCCAGTGAAAGTTTATTCAATACACCGCATTCGCGAATTAAGTTACCGAACATCAGGAAGCCGATCAACGCCAATGAAACGGGAGCAATTAACCCCGCAATAATGGTTACGGTAATAGGGAACAAAATCAGGGCAACTTTCGATACTTTTTTGTTGTTATCGCCAAATTGGTTCATTCTGATTTTTCGTTCACTTTGGCTTGTAAGGGCTTTAATAATTGGTGGTTGAATAATTGGCACAAGCGCCATGTATGAGTAGGCAGCCACCGAGATAGGACCCATAAGGTTTTTAGCAAAAAGGCTCGAGACAAATATCGAGGTTGGTCCGTCGGCAGCACCGATGATACCGATTGATGCAGCTTCCTTTAAGTCGTATCCCAATAATGTGGCAAGGATCAGTGTGGCAAAAATGCCAAATTGCGCTGCTGCTCCGAATATCAGAAGGAAAGGGTTACGGAATAATGGAGAGAAATCGATCATAGCTCCAATTGCAATGAAAATCAACAACGGGAATATTTCGGTCATAATACCCGCGTTGAAAAACACTTGCAGTACCCCAGGTTCTATTCCGTGTGCACCCGCAATTTCGAGGGCTGAAGACCAGGGAATGTTCACTAATATTGCTCCAAATCCCATTGGGAGAAGCAGGGTTGGTTCATACTCTTTGGCAATAGCCAGATAGATGAGAATTCCTCCCACGGCAATCATTACAAAATGTTGCCATGTGAACCCGGCGATAGCCGGGAATAGTTGACTAAATTCAATACCCATAGTTATATTTTTATTCGGTTTTGTTTCAGTTTTTGTCTTCAATCTTGCTATGCAAGTCTTCGACTTCTGATTTCAGTTTAATGTTTTCTCCTTGTAGTTTATCAATTTCATTCTTTTTATCGTCAATCACATCTTTTTCTTTAATGGCAATCGACAATAAAATGGAGAGACAAAGGGTTCCAATAATCACCGCCAACGAAATCCATGAGTGGCTCTTGAAAAGTTCTTCTACAGGTTCGTACCATGAAAAGAGCATTTTCAGGGCAATAAAAAGTAAAATACAACTAACGCCCTGTTTCAAGTAGCGGAAAAGTCCCATGATACCTTTTAGTGCAAAAAATAGCGACACAAGCCCCATAACCGCGAATACATTCGAGGTAATGGCGATGAAATTTTCTTCTTCACCCGTGAGTATTCCACTGGCTCCATCAGCTATAACGCCAATGATTGCCGGTATCGAGTCAACAGCAAATAATACGTCGGTTGAACCGATGACTAAAAACACCAACATGAACATGGTAATATGGCGCTTCCCGTCGATTTTTGAGAAGAAATGCGGATGATCGAGGTCTGGATCGACTGGAAACAGCTTAGACCCGGTCTTATATAGGAAATTACTTTGTGGATCAACTTGGTCTTCATCGTTGGTGAAGGCCATTTTGTATGCTGTCCATAATAGAATAGCACCAAAGATGTAGATTATCCAACTGAACTTCTGAACAAGGCTCATTCCTACAAGTATAAACAAGATTCTCAGGACAATCGACAACAGAATGCCAAGCTTTAATAGCCTTGGCTGGTTTTTTTCGCTTACCCCCATTAATGAGAATATCATAATGAAAACGAAAAGATTATCGACTGAAAGAGAATATTCTGTAAAATATCCGGCAATGAACTTGCTGAACATGACTGACCGCGTTGATATGGTCGGATCGGAATCTGCATTTTGCGGGAAGAAGAACAGGATGGCTAAGCCATATAGTATGGCAAGTGATATCCATAGGCCTGTCCACTTCAAGGCAGTTTTTACCGACATTGTACCTTTCTGGTGACCTGCAGCATACATATCTATTGCAAAAACAATGATATATAGAACAATGAACGACAACCAGAAAATTAGGTGTGTACTGAGTACCATTTTATTAGTTGTTAGTTGTTATGCCCCAAATTCAATTAGTACCTGGTCTTGCATTACAGCTTCTCCATTATTAGCTTTTATGGCAAGCACCACTCCTTCAATTTCAGAGGTTACCAAGTTTTCCATTTTCATGGCATCAAGTACTACGAGGTCGTCGCCTACTTTCACACGGTCGCCTACTTTTACTTTTACCGAAAGAAGGATGCCCGGGAGTGGTGAGAGGAGGGTGTTGATCACTTTTCCACCAGCTACGGGTGCTTCATTTTTTACAGGTGCAGGAGCTGCTTTGGGAGCTTCAGCTTTTACCGGGGCTGCTACCTCGGGTTGGGCTGCTGGTGCAGCTACTACGGGTTGCGCAGCTACTGGTTGGCTCAGTCCATCTTTAATTCTGATGTTTACCACTTCGTTGTTTACGCTTACTTGAGCATATCCATTTTCAACATTCAGTATTTCAACAGTATAATCCTGATTGTCGACATTAAAAACGTATTTTTTCATTTTTTTATAATTTATTTTTTAATTACTTTTTTTTAGTAAGGCAATTTTTTAATTGTTCAAATTACTCATTGCCTTTTAATGTTTGCCTTATCCAGATCACCTCCTTATTGGCAATTGCCTCATCATGAGTATTTTATTGTTCCATGCTGAAGTTGGGTTCTGAACATTGCGATACGATTTTGTCCCCGATGTCATTAATTCAGGGTGGCAATCGAGATGCAGGGCCAGGGCAACTTGTGCAATGGTTTGTTTCATGCTGCCTTTACCATGGTTTTGCATGTACATAGCGAGGGCAGCCAAGGCAATGGTAACTTTGGGTGAACTTTTCTCGTCGAGATAGCAGGCTAGGGCAACACTGGCGAGTGTATTATTCAATTCTTCGTTTGGTGCTGCGTGTTGCTCCAATACAATTACTTCCCCATGTTGCTCTTTTGTATTCTTATTTGTTGATCTTCTGAACTTTATCATAACGGAATATTTGAATGCTTCTTCGGTGGATTTGTATCACGCTTGTTTACCATCGATTCGAGGGCGCGAATAATGCGGTATCTCGTGTTGCGGGGTTCTATCACTTCGTCGATATATCCATATTTTGCGGCAACATACGGGTTGGCAAATTGGCTTCGGTAATTTTCTTCCTGCTCTACAACAAAAGCTGCCTTTTCTTCTGAGTTTTCAATTTTCTTGATTTCCTTGCTCATTAACACTTCGATGGCTCCTTTGGGTCCCATAACAGCAATTTCGGCAGTTGGCCAAGCGTAGTTTACATCGCCGCGCAAGTGCTTCGAGCTCATAACGCAGTATGCTCCACCGTAGGCTTTGCGTAGGATTACAGTAATTTTGGGAACAGTAGCTTCACCGTATGCAAACAGCAATTTTGCCCCGTGAATGATGATTCCGTTATATTCCTGATTAGTCCCGGGCAGGAAGCCAGGAACATCTTCGAGGGTTACCAATGGAATGTTGAAAGCATCGCAGAAGCGTACAAAGCGGGCTCCCTTGCGCGATGAATTATTGTCGAGAACTCCGGCCAGATATTTCGGGTTGTTGGCTACAATGCCCACTACACGGCCATTGAAACGGGCAAAACCAACTACAATATTGGGTGCATACGCTTCATGTACTTCAAAAAATTCCCGGTTGTCGACAATGTCGTGAATTACATCTTTTACATCGTATGGTTTGTTTGGATTGTCAGGAATTATGGTGTTCAGCCGGTCTTCCATGCGGTGGATGCTGTCGTTACATTCAACCATGGGAGCCTCTTCCATATTGTTTGAAGGCAGGTAGCTGAAAAGCTTGCGGATTTTCATCAGACCTTCTTGCTCTGTTTCTGAGGTGAAATGGGCTACACTCGATTTTGTAGCGTGTACTTGTGCCCCGCCTAACTGGTCTTGAGTTACGTCTTCGCCGGTAACAGATTTTACCACTTTGGGTCCCGTAAGGAACATGTAACTGCTTTGTTTCGACATGAGTATGAAATCGGTGAGGGCAGGAGAGTAAACAGCTCCACCGGCGCAAGGACCAAAAATAGCTGATATTTGAGGAATTACCCCTGATGCCATAATGTTGCGCTGAAAAATTTCGGCATAACCCGCAAGACTGTTAACGCCTTCCTGTATTCGGGCTCCACCCGAGTCGTTGATGCCAATTACCGGAGCGCCAACCTTCATGGCAATGTCCATAATTTTACAAATTTTCTTGGCAAACGATTCTGATAATGAACCTCCGAAAATGGTAAAATCTTGGGCAAAAACATAAACGGTTCGGCCGTCAATGGTTCCATACCCGGTAACAACCCCATCCGAAAGGTACGATTCATTCTCTAACCCGAAGTTGGTGCACCGGTGGGTTACAAACATGTCAAATTCTTCAAAACTGCCTTCGTCTAAAAGCAAATTGATCCGTTCACGTGCAGTCAGTTTGTTCTGGCTGTGTTGTTTATCAATTCGTTTTTGTCCACCTCCCATGCGGGCTTGTGTTCTTAGGTCAAGTAATTCTTTTACTTTTTCCTCCATTGTCATGATAAAAGTATTTTTAGATTATTTTTTTATTGATTTCAAAATTGGATTGAAAAGCTTGTAGACACATGGTTTCCATGCTTATGTTTTGATTTGATAGAGGTTGTTGAAACTGTACGGGTGGAGATAACTTTTTACTACTCGTGTCCAATTTGTTTCGGGCAGGGTTATCGATTGGGCAAGATTAAAACGGTTCAATCTTTTATGGTCGATAAGTAAAGTGTTCATCTTGAATAAAATCTATGTAAATCAATAAATCATCTCAAGACAAACCATGGGTGCTTTGTGAAAAGCTGGTTTGTTCGTTTGTTTAACTTCTGCTAAGGTTTTTTACCAAAAATTAAGCCCCAAACATAGCAATTTTATACTTAGGGTGAAACAGAAAACTGTTTAAAATCTAGGAAGTTGCCTTGTTTATAACCATTAAAAACAAATTGATCGATTTGATATATAATGATTTGATATATAATAGAATGGAGCAAAAAAAAGGCGCAATTATTGCGCCTTTTTTTTATTTTATACATACTATATTACGAAAGAAAACTAAGAAGTATACCAGCAGCAACTGCTGACCCAATAACTCCGGCTACGTTTGGTCCCATAGCATGCATTAAAAGGTGATTTGTCCTGTCGTATTCAAGCCCTACAACTTGAGAAACGCGGGCACTATGTGGCACTGCTGAAACTCCTGCATTTCCGATGAGTGGATTGATTTTATTTCCTTCCTTAAGAAATAAGTTGAAAATTTTCACAAAGATTACGCCTCCAAATGTTGCTATTGCAAATGAAAGAGCCCCTAAGAAAAAGATACCCACCGATTTCCATGTAAGAAATGTAGTGGCTTGGGTCGAAGCCCCAACGGTAAGACCAATCAAAATAGTAACGATATCAATCATTGGGCCTTTGGCAGTATCTGCAAGTCGGCGGGTTACTCCACTTTCCTTCAGAAGATTTCCAAAGAACAACATGCCAAGCAAAGGAATTGCACTAGGAACGATAGATGTTGTAAAAATCATACCAGCGATGGCAAAAATTATTTTTTCTTTTTTAGACACAACGCGTGGTGGTTTCATCCTAATTGTTCGTTCCTTTTTTGAGGTTAGCAACCGCATAATAGGTGGTTGAATAACTGGTACCATGGCCATGTACGAATATGCTGAAATGGCAATAGCTCCAAGCAAATCAGGAGAAAGCTTAGATGTTAGGAAGATAGCGGTTGGCCCATCGGCACCACCAATAATTCCAATGGCCCCCGCTTCGTTTGGGGTAAAACCTAAGGCTAACGCCAAGCAATATGCACCAAAAATTCCGAGTTGGGCTGCTGCTCCAACCAACATTAATTTTGGGTTAGAAATTAGTGCCGAGAAGTCAGTCATTGCCCCAATTCCAAGGAAAATGAGCGGAGGATATACTCCATACCTGACACCGAAATAAAGATAGTTAAGAACGCTACCCTCTTCATAGATCCCAATTTCGAAACCAGGTGCAAAGGCAATGTTACCAATTAGTATACCAAACCCAATTGGAACCAACAACATGGGTTCAAATTCTTTAGCAATGGCAAGATATATAAATAGTAAGCCAAAGCAAATCATGATTAGGTGACCTACTGTGAAGTTGGCAAATGCAGTAAAGTGAATAAACTGCGATATGTTTTCACCTATAAAACTGAAAAATTCTGCCATGTTTTATTCTCCTATTATTAGCAAAACATCACCTTCCATAACATTGTCGCCTTTTTGCTTTTCAATAGAAATTATGGTTCCTGTTTTGTCTGCTTCAATATTATTCTCCATTTTCATTGCTTCCAGCAACATAACTTTTTGCCCAATTTTGACTTTGTCCCCAACTTTCACATTTATGTCGAGTATAACTCCTGGAAGTGGTGATTTAATCGTACCTGCTCCTTTTGGAGCGCTTGGGCTACTCGTTTTTGCAATAGATGGCTGAATATCGGTAGAAGGTGCAACAGCAGAGCGAACAATTTTAGGTGTCTTGACTGGCTTCAACTCTTTGTCAACTTCAACTTTGTATTGCGTACCATTTATTTCTATTTCTGCAATATTACCCTCAACATTGAGTATTTCGGTTTCATATTGATTCCCGTTTATGGTAAATTTGAATTTTTTCATTGTAATTAAATTTAACGCGGATTCTTTCTTAATGTATAAATCTTTGAACTCCATGGAGAGTAATTTCGTGATACCTTTTGAATGGTAAGCACGGTATTTTCATGGTCGTGAAGTTCGTTATAATAGAGAAACAATGACATGGCGATTGCTGCATTTACTTCTCCTGAAAGCTCTTCAGCATTTGCTACAACTTTAGCCTCTATTGATTCTGTTTTTTGATTTTTTTTGAGGCTTTTTGAAGACATTCTTCCAAGAAATTTAAATGCAATGAACAATATCACCAATGAAAAAAAGACAAAAGCCATTGAGGTAATTGCCATGCCTATACCTGTTGGGTCCATTTTAACAAATTCTTCACCGGCTGATGCTTTTTTTGAATAGTCATTGTTTGAAGCCGGAGTAATATGGTCTAAAAAGCCCCATTCACGTGTTTCGTTATTGATTACTCCAAATGAAACGTCTGCTTTTTGAGGCGTAGTAATTTCTAATTTATCAATCATATTTTTACCACTGGCATCAAAAAGCGCAATAACGTTAGCTCCTTTCAATTCGAAATTCAGGTGTTTAATTCCCCGTGTTGGTTTGTTATCTGCCCAGAACAAGATGTAACACTGCGATGGGATCTTTGTAATCGGATCGCCTGCCGGAATCCAATATTTAGTTGGATTACTCAAGTCGTCAGTCAGGTAACAACCTCCAATATCGACAGTATTATGTGCAGAGTTAAATATTTCAATCCATGAACTGTGCATACCGAAATCGTCGATATTGCTCGAATCGTTTATGACTAATATTTCATTAAACTTCAGATCCGATGCATTTTGTCCATTTGTTGGTTTAATCGCGATAACGATCATTATTGTTACGATAAACCAAGAAAGTAGATATTTACGTTTTAAATGCATAACAATCTTTTATAAAGGTATGTTCGTATGTTTCTTCGGTGGCATCGTATCTTTCTTTGTCGCCAGTGCTTGCAATGCCCTGATGACCCTGAACCGTGTATTCCGTGGTTCAATTACATCGTCGATATAGCCATATTGCGCGGCCACATAAGGGTTTGCAAATTTGTCTTTGTATTCATCTTCAGCCTCAGTAATAAATTTCGATCGTTCTTCTTCGTTTTCAATCGATTTAATGTTTTTATGCTGAAGTACTTCAATGGCTCCTTTGGGACCCATAACTGCAATTTCGCCGGTTGGCCATGAGTAGTTGATGTCGCCACGAAGATGTTTCGAACTCATAACGCAATATGCACCTCCATACGATTTGCGAAGGATTACAGTTACTTTGGGTACTGTTGCTTCGCCGTAGGCAAATAATAATTTCGCTCCGTGAGAAATAATTGCACCATATTCCTGTGCAGTACCGGGTAAGAAGCCGGGAACGTCGACCAAGGTTACAATGGGAATGTTAAATGCATCACAGAAACGGACAAAACGGGCAGCCTTGCGCGAGGCATTGATATCGAGAACCCCTGCAAGGTAATTGGGCTGATTAGCGACTATTCCGGTTGAAATGCCATTGAAATGTGCAAATCCGGTGATGATGTTGGGCGCAAAGTTGCGTTGTACTTCTAAAAATTCGTTGTAATCAACGATAGAATGGATAACATCTTTTACGTCGTAGGGTTTATTCGGATTGTCGGGAATTATTTCATTCAAAAAATCATCGAGACGATCGATTGGGTCGTCGCATTCTGCCAATGGCGCATCTTCAAGGTTATTTTGTGGAAGATAGCTTAACAATTTGCGAATAAGTAATATTCCTTCCCGTTCGTCTTCAGCGATGAAATGCGAAACCCCAGATTTCGATCCATGTACTGAAGCTCCACCAAGCTGTTCGTCGGTGACTACTTCACCGGTAACGGTTTTTACAACTTTGGGACCAGTGAGGAACATGTAGCTGGTATCTTTGCTCATTACAATAAAGTCGGTCAACGCTGGAGAGTATACAGCTCCGCCTGCACATGGGCCGAATATGGCTGAAATTTGTGGTATTACCCCGGAGGCCATGATATTACGCTCAAAAATTTCGGCATAACCGGCCAATGCAGTAACCCCTTCCTGAATTCGGGCACCGCCCGAGTCGTTGATACCAATTACAGGTGCACCAACTTTAAGGGCCATATCCATAACTTTGCAAATTTTTTGAGCAAATGTTTCAGATAATGAGCCTCCGAATACAGTGAAGTCTTGTGCAAAAACATACACAACACGGCCATCAATGGTGCCTTGTCCTGTGACTACTCCGTCGCCGAGTGGCTTGTTTTTTTCAATACCGAAATTATCACATCGGTGGGTGATGAACATATCGTATTCTTCAAAACTTCCTTCGTCGAGCAATAGCTCGATCCGTTCACGGGCTGTAAGCTTACCTTTCTCGTGTTGAGCTGCTATGCGTTTCTCTCCACCGCCCATTTTTGCCTGAACGCGTCGCTCAATCAGGTTCTTTATTTTATCCTGGTTATTCATTGCATGCATTTATTTTGAACAGAACTCAGTCAATACACCTAAGGTTGATTTTGGGTGAAGGAATCCAATGTTCAATCCTTCAGCTCCTTTTCTCCCAGCTTTGTCAATAAGTTGAACCCCGTTCGACTCGGCTTCTTTTAAGGCTTCGTTTACTTCGCTTACGGCAAAGGCAATGTGATGAACACCTTGTCCCTTTTTTTCAATGAATTTACCAATTGGTCCTTCCGGGTCGGTCGATTCAAGCAGTTCAATTTTTGTTTCCCCTACTTTGAAAAAAGCGGTTTTTACTTTCTGGTCAGTAACTTCTTCAATGGCATAGCAGCTGAGTCCTAATACTTTTTCGTAATAGGTAATTGCTTCTTCAAGATTGGAAACGGCTATTCCAATGTGTTCAATATGTGTAATACTCATTAGTTAAAATTTATTGGATTAATATCTTTTTGTATATCTGTTTACCATTAACATGTATGTTTTTTTGTGTGGCACAAAAGTAGATCAATTAAAACATATAAACGAATTATTCGAAAGTTTTTTCGGTGTTCTTTTTGATTAACTTGTTAATATATTGTTTGTTATTGAAGAATTTGGTCATAATAAAAGCTACAAAAAAAGGCAGGTGAACCTGCCTTTATGTTAGAAATTTTTAACAAACCTGAAGTGTGGGCCAAACCGTTCGAAGGCTGCTTGTTCAAGTGCTTCGCGATGATCAGGATGTGCAATTGAGATAATCAGTTTTGCACGTTCCTGAAGTGTTTTTCCATAAAGGTTTACTGAACCGTGTTCAGTTACAAACCAGTGGATATGGTTGCGCGTGGTAACAACGCCTGCTCCCGACATGAGCACAGGTGAAATTTTGCTAATCCCTTTATTGGTAACAGATGGCATGGCAATAATGGCTTTTCCGCCTTTAGAACGCGAGGCTCCGTATACGAAGTCAACCTGGCCGCCAACGCCCGAGAAATGTTTAATTCCTAGTGAATCGGCATTAACTTGACCAGTTAGGTCGACAGAAAGGGCAGAATTGATTGCAGTTACTTGCGGGTTCTTTGCAATGATGAATGGGTCGTTGGTATAACCAACATCCATCATCGCAACTTGGGGGTTATTATGAATAAAGTCGTATACTTTTTGTGATCCCATCAGGAAGGTTGAAACCATTTTGCCTTTGTCGATGGCTTTGTTGGCTCCGTTGATTACACCGCTTTCTACCAGTGGTAAAACACCATCGGCAAACATCTCGGTATGGATACCAAGGTTTTTGTGGTTTCCTAATTGAGCCAATACGGCATTGGGTATTGCGCCGATTCCCATCTGCAAACATGCTCCGTCTTCAATCAGTTCGGCACAGTGAATACCAATGGCTGTTTCAATTTCATCGGGTTCAGTGAAGTGGGCTGGCATTAGCGGAGTATTGTCTTCAACAAAAAGGTCGATCATGCTCATCGGGATAAGTGCATCGCCCAAGGCTCTTGGAACATTAGGGTTCACTACCGCGATTACATGCTCGGCAGTTTCTACGGCTGCGAGGGTTGCGTCAACCGAGGTGCCAAGCGATACATACCCATGCTCGTCGGGTGGACAAACCTGTATCATGGCTACGTTACATGGAAGGTAACCATCGCGGTAGAGACGTTGTGTTTCGCTCAGGAATACTGGAATGTAGTCGGAATATCCGCTTTGTACCGACTTGCGGACATTGCCCCCAACGAAAAAGGCATCGTGCTGAAAGATTCCTTCGAATTCTGCTTCGGTGTAAGGCGCCGGCCCTTCGGTATGAAGGTGATGAATATGAACATTTTCAAATTCACGGGCACGGCCTCTTTCGCACATGGCGTTGATTAAACACTGTGGTGCACTTGCAACGCTGCTTAGGTGAACGTGATCGTTGCTTTTTATAACTTTTACTGCTTCTGCAGCACTAACAAATTTTATTGGATTCATATTTCTGATTTTTCTTCTTTTCCAAAAAAACAGCGCAAATATACCATTTGTTATATGCTGGCAAAGTTTAAAATGTGAATTATTATACTATTTAATCGAACCTTCAAAAAAAATTAACATTAAATTTTTCTGCGTAGAGGGTTATCTTGATGTTTGGCTAAGTTATTGTTTTGTAGTATTTTACATTTATTGCTGATTTTTCAGCAGGGTTTCGATCTTTGTTAGTTGATCTTTTGCATAACTATCGTTGGGGTTTAATGCCAAGGCTTGTTTGTAATAATTTCGGGCTACTCCATAATTTTTGTTCTTAAATTCTTGATTTCCAAGTTGAATATTTTTCTCAAATTCACTATCACCTGCAGCTTTTTTATCGCCTTGCAGCGCTTTTTCACTTTGCTCAAGTTTTGCACTTGCCACAGTGTTCCCTGGTTTCAGGCTTAGTGCTTTTCGATAGAAAAAACGTGCCAATGAATAATTTTTTGCACCAAATGCTTCGTTTCCCTTGGAAATGGCATCGTCGAAATCACGTTCGCTGGCACTGGAAATTGAAGAACGGAGCAATTGATCGGTGATGGACAAACGTTCCTTTGCATAGGTATCGGCTGGTTTTAGTTCCAGGGCTTTTGCGTAGTAGAATTTTGCCACGCTGATGTCGCCGGTGATAAATGATTCGTCGGCTTTTTTGATGAATTCAGCAAATTTCGATTCGTTCACATCGCCACTTCTAAGCATCTTTTCAGTTTCGTTTACTCGTTTTGTAGCTTCATTGTCGTTGGGAATTAGCGATAATGCCCTTCTGAAATAGAAACGAGCAACGCCCCATTCCTTGGTTTTGAAAAACGATTCGCCCATTTCCATGGCTTCTTTGTAGGCTGCTTCCCGGTCTTCTTTGCTAAGATTCTGTAGGTTGGAGAAGTCGATTTGGTCTAAGTGGCTCTTGTCGGAAGTTGGAGTGCTGGTAATTTGAGCCGATAATTCATCTATTTTCCTGATTTGTGACAAAGGATATTCCTGCCCCGGAATTACTTGCAATGCACGCTGGTAAAGTGAACGGGCAGCCTGGTATGATCTTCGGTTGAACTGGTCGTCTGCCTGAGTAATAATCTGATCGTATTCTGCTTGCTTTTGCAGAAGGTTTTTTTGGCCTTCGGTTTCCCGGGACAGGATTCCTCGTATCTTGGTAATCTGATCTCTAGGATATTTTTCTTCTGGTTTTATCTTCGATGCTTTTTCATACCCGGTTATGGCTTCAGGGTATTTTTTTTGGATGAAAAGCCCATCGGCTTGCGCTATTGCTGTATTGTACTCTGCATCTATGTTTTTTTGATTCGATTGTCTTTTTATCAAAAGTTCTATCTCGGCCAACTTGTCGAGTGCATATTTTTCTTCCGGGATAAGGGCGTGGGCTTGGGTAAAGGCTTCTTTGGCCAATGCATATTCTTTTTGTTGCATGGTATTGTCGCCTTGTCTGATTAGTTTATTATATTCTTCGCCAACAAGGCGGAGTTTGGCCATGATGTCTTTTATCGATTCAATTTGTTTACGAGGGTATAATTCATACTCTTTGATGGTAAGAGCCAGTTCGTAATACTCTATCGCATCGAGGTATAGCCTTTCGGAAAGGAGCCTATCTGCTTCGGTAACCGCATCGGTATAGGCTTGGTTACGGGCATTCATGAGCCGTTTCTTTTCTGCCTCGTCGCGTTCTCTGTTGAGTTTTATGGCCAATTCTTCGTTCGAGATAATTTCGTCCAATTTCTTCAGCATCAGAAGCGAATAGCTGTTCTCTTCGATCTGCGTGACTGCTTGTGCGTACAAGTCTTTGGCTGCAAGTATGTTTTCTTTCCTTAATTCGGTATCTCCAGCCGAAATCAGTTCGTTGTAACGACTTGTTCGAGAGGCATACGTGAGTTTTCGGTGGTTGATTTCTTCCCATCCCAAGTCCTTGATTTTTTTCACTTCCTGCACACTCTGGTAATGTTTATTCTTTATGCTTTGCTCGTCGGGTTTCACGTTTAAAGCACATTCATAGGCAATTTGGGCTATGGTATATTCGCGTTCAGCAAATTTCAAATCGCCATAATTCAAATACTTTAGATAGTTATCAGAATTTGGGTTTCCAAAGTTTTTTTGTAATTGTGGAAGCATCAGTAGTTTATAAATTTGATCGACTTTGTCGCGAGGATATTTTTCTCCGGGCAAGATCATGGCGGCATCGCGGTAACTGTTCATCGATGTTTCGAGTGCTCCTTGTCTGAAATATGTATCGGCTTGGTTGATAAGTCGGTCGTAGGTGGCTTTTTTGTCGGCAATCTTCTTTTGGTCGTACAGCGCTGCTTTTTCCTTGGCATCGCTCAAGGCTTCGTTTATCATTTTTTTCAGGTCGAATTGCTCGCGGAGCATTTCAGGATCGAAAATATCGAGTTTCGGGTTGTAAGAAATGCGCGGTGGGGCTTGTTGTTCGGGACTAACCCCGGCAACCTTTTTGTAAAGTTGCAAGGCCAGTTCATAGGGTGGAAATGAACAATCGGTGTTACATACGCCGGGCGGCAGGTGGGTGTCGAATTCTATGGTTTTAGGGTAGTAATCGGTATTTACAAAGTGAAAACGGTATGTTTGATTGAGTTCTATTATTACACGAAAATTGCCGGTGCGGTTGATAACCAAATCTTGTATCCGAACACCGTTCTTGAATAGCTCGAGATGAGTACCATCAACCACCCCCTGATCGACTTTAACTTTGCCTGTTACATGAAAACTCCCTTTTGCTGGTTGAGAGAAAACATTTATACTGACAAGTAAGGCAACTATTAGACCAGTCAGGAATTTAATCATAAAATGTAAAACTACCAGTTCACTTCCGTAATCAAATTTATAATTCAATTTGCCAAAAATCAACTTTATCGCGATAAAAAAGAAAACTAGTTTGGTTCTTGTTCGGTTTGTCGTATTGCTTTCTTACTTTTTTTGTGAAATATACTTTCATGAAGAGAACGTGTGGGTTTCTTGTAAAACTTATTATCAGCGTTTTTATAGCATATTCCATGTTTTTTATGCGGATTTAATTATTGGTTTTATGTAGAGATGGAAACTTAAAGAAAAATAGAACTCAGGTTGCTTATTTTTCTGTTGGCTTTTACTGAGATAACCTTTAGTTTTACTACGTTAATTGTTTATGTATGGTAAGAAAGCCTGGATTTTTTGTTGCTGTAATTCCGCTGATTGTACTAATTCTTTTTTTAGTGTTGAATGTCTTCGTGTTCGAAGATGTACTCGATGGACCTAATCAGATTGCCTTATTGCTTGCTTCATTTGTTGCCATTGTTGTTTCGTTTTCTCTTGGTTTTAGTTGGGAAGCTATTAATCACCGGATTATGCGAACTATTGGTGCTGCAATGCCTTCGATGTTAATTCTGCTACTTATTGGTTCGTTGGCTGGCACGTGGCTTATAAGCGGCGTGGTTCCGGCTATGGTATTTTACGGACTCGAAATCCTTAATCCAAAGATTTTTCTTTTTGCTACTGTGGTAGTTTGCTGTGTTGTATCGCTGGTTACGGGAAGTTCATGGTCGACTGTGGCCACAATCGGGGTTGCATTGCTGGGTATTGGCAAAACGTTGGGATTTTCGGAGCCGATTATTGCAGGAGCCATTATTTCTGGCGCTTATTTTGGAGATAAGATGTCGCCTTTATCTGACACAACTAATCTTGCACCAGCCATGGCCGGAACCGACATTTTTACCCATATAAGATACATGACCATAACCACTGTGCCAACCTTACTAATTACGCTTGGCATATTTTTGGTTTTGGGGTTTACCTACGATTACTCTGCTGCTTCAATTGATAATAGTCTGGTTAAGAGTGCTATTTCTTCTGAATTTGTCATTTCTCCATGGTTGTTTCTAGTGCCGGTGTTGTTGTTTACAATCATTATTCTTAAAGTTCCGGCCATCCCGGCTTTGTTAATAGGCACAATGCTTGGTGGCTTATTTGCACTTTTTTTTCAGCCGTCAATAGTGGAGACAATCGCAGGAACAGACGGTTCAGTTTCGATACGTGCATACAAGGGGGTGATGCAGGCTATGTATGGCGATGTGGCTATTGTAACAGATCATGCCATGGTGAATGAATTACTACAAACTTCAGGGATGAGGGGAATGCTGAATACGGTTTGGCTTATTCTTACTGCAATGGTTTTTGGTGGGGTAATGGAAGCTGGAGGATTGCTCGAACGGATTACTGAACCGGTGCTCAGGTGGGCTAAATCAACTGGTTCCCTGGTTGCATCAACAGTATTTACCTGCATCTTTTTCAATGCCACGGCCTCCGATCAGTATATTTCAATTGTCGTTCCTGGTCGAATGTTTAAAGATTCGTTTGCACGGAAGAAACTTAAGCCCGAACTGCTTAGCCGTACCCTCGAAGATGCCGGTACAGTAACCTCAGTCCTTGTTCCATGGAATACATGCGGGGCTACTCAGGCAAAGGTACTTGGTGTTGCTACTTTCGATTATTTGCCGTATTGCTTTTTCAATCTCATCAGTCCTTTAATGTCGATATTAGTTGCATTTTTAAATATTAAAATTCGAAGAATTGAAGAACCAGAGCCAATGGATAACGCGGATAAAAGTGAAGTTTCTAATGCTAAATAGGATCAAAGTTAGTACATTTGAGACTTAACCAACGTTTGGAATTATACAATTGAAGCATATCCTGAACCAGAATTACTTCAATTTGAAAAACATAAAAAATAATACTATGATAGTAAAATTCTTGGGCGCAGCGCGCGAGGTAACGGGTAGTAAGCATTTAATTATTACTCAAAAAGATAAAAAGATATTGTTCGATTGTGGACTTTACCAAGGAAAAGGGTTGGAAACCGACTCGCTGAACCGCGACTTGGGGTTCGACCCACTGGAGATCGACCATATTATTCTTAGTCACGCACATATCGATCATTCGGGCTTGATTCCCTACATTTACAAATTGGGTTTTAGAGGATCGGTTATTTGTACCGATGCCACTCGCGACCTTTGCGCTATTATGCTCGCCGACTCGGGAGCCATTCACGAATCTGATACCATAAAATTTAATAAGAAAAGGGCACTTCAGGGGCTGCCCCCGGTTGAGCCTATTTATACACGGAAAGATGCTGTGGCCTGTATGAACCTTTTCATCGGTGTGGCATACAACCGCAAGTTCTATGTTGACGATAACATAAAAGTGAAGTTTATCAACTCCGGGCACATGTTGGGTAGCAGCGTGGTGATGCTCGAAGTAACCGAAACCGACGGGAAACGTACTATTGCCTATACTGGCGATATTGGCCGCAAGACCAATAAAATATTAATGCCGCCCAATGCGTTTCCTCAGGCCGATTATCTGATTACTGAAGCAACATATGGCGACCGGTTGCATAAAGACCTCGACGAGGCACGCGAAGATTTATTGTATACAATTCGTCACACTTGCCTTGAAAAAGGTGGAAAACTTGTTATTCCTTCGTTTAGCGTTGGACGTACACAGGAAATTGTTTTTACGCTGAACCAACTTTTTAACGATGGGCTTTTGCCTCGGATCGACATTTTTGTTGATAGCCCTCTTTCGGTCAATGCCACTGAGATTTTCAGGATGCACCCCGAGTGTTTCAACGAAGAAATTGAACAGGAAATGGAGAGCGATCCCGATCCTTTTGGCTTCGACAGGCTATATTACGTCCGTTCAGTGGAAGATTCAAAACGGATTAATGAACGTCGGGAGCCGTGCGTGATAATTTCTGCATCGGGTATGATGGAAGCCGGGCGTGTGAAGCACCATTTGGCAAATACCATCTCTAACGAACGAAATTCGATTCTTGCTGTAGGATATTGTGCTCCAACAACTTTGGGAGCTAAGATTTTACGGGGCGACAAAGAGGTCTCCATCCATGGAAATGTGTACCCTGTCAGGGCTGAGATTTTCAGGATAGACTCCTATAGTGGTCATGCCGATTATAAAGAAATGGAAGAATATATTTCTTGTCAGGACAAAGGCCAATTGAAGAAAATTTTCCTTGTACATGGCGAATTTGAAGCCCAGGAAGCATATAAAGGATACCTTGAAAAGTGCGGGTTTGACAATATCGAAATTCCTGAAAAAGGAGATTGGTCTTATTTGTAGGATAAGTAAATGAACAAAAAAAATCATTATTAACCGACTAAATTTCAAAGTCGGCATTTATCTTTGTTAACTCTCTGATATTCAATTTTTCATTTTACCTTTTATAAATTAAGCCCCCCCTTTTAACCTGAAAGCGGGAAAAGACT
>JAAYAG010000098.1 GCA_012719495.1 Bacteroidales bacterium | reverse complement strand
GCCGTTTAGTTAATTATCTTTACTTTTGAATAGAAAAGTTTGGATACAGATTATACTCTGAACACAGAAGACTACCGCGAAGCGGTTATATCTCAATAACCGCGGGCGTTAGCCCGTGGATGTTATGAAACAACACACACAGCCCCGGCAGGGGTTGTACTAAATATTCACAATTTGTTACATTTATTGAAAACCTATGTCAAGCTACAGACAAATACTCTATCACATCGTTTTCCGAACAAAAGACAATCGTAAAACTATCAAGCAAGAACATAGCCGAGAGCTATATGCATATATCATGGGTTATATCAAGAATAAAAAAGGTGTTTTGTACCGAATAAACGGAATGGAGGATCACATACATATATTATGCGACCTACATCCAACCGAAGCTCTAGCCGATTTCATGCGTGATATGAAATCAAACTCTTCAGTATGGATGAAAGAAACGGGCAAATTTAAATTATTTAATGGTTGGGCCGAAGGATATGCCGCATTAACCTATGCATGGAAAGACAAAGACACGATCGTCAACTACATTATTAACCAGCAAGAACATCACAAAAACGAAACATTTGAAGAAGAGTTAAAGCGTTTATTGGAAGAATTTGGAATAGTGTACGATGAAAAGTATTTTCCCTAAATACAACCCCTGTCGGGGCTGCCAAATGTTTGCACCTTTACCACGGGCTAACGCCCGCGGTTATTAAAATACAGCTCCTTCGGAGCAAGGCCACGACCATTTTGACTTTTTATGAGGCATTTTACACAAATAAGTAATGCCGTCTCCTTTTCAAAAATAGATACATTTTTTTGACATCGACAAGGCGCCACCCCAAATAGTTTTTCCCAAGAAGATTTATACCGCGAAGCCGTTATATCTCAATAACCGCGGGCGTTAGCCCCATAGCCGTCATCATTATTCGTGAATCTGTGGCCTTTTAGTTCGTTAAGTTATAAAAAATAAATTTATCCACCCGAATATTAAAGTGATCCCAGATATATAGTGCTTTTATAACGATTAAATAAAAATAAACCCGAGCAGCAAGCTTCTTTCAAAGATGGAACTCACATGAATTTTTTACATGGGTATTTAGCTTATGCTTCGATTCCTGACAAATGGGAACAAATCGTGTTATTCAACCAACATGTTCGTTTCATACAACTACCCAAAAATCAAGCAGACACGCCCGGCTTTTCAATATTGGTAAAATTTTAGGACAAAATCTATCTATTTCCTTATTTTTGCATACTCAATAAGTATGAAAGAACAAGATTCAGAACATATCGCTTTTTCAAAAGCAGCAATCGAATTCGCGGCTGTAGCCAACGAGTATTGTAATTTTATTGAAGGCCAGCAGCAATACCCGTTGAAGGCTTTTTTGTCGACACTGCAAAAGTTACTTCCCCTGCTCTACCTTAAAACCAGCATGTTGCCGCCTATCGACGACGAAAATGCAGAAACCCCTGAAAAATACCTCAGCGAGGTCGATTACAATTTCCTGCTGGGGAAACTAAACAATAAACTTGGGCAGCACGACACCTTTCTCGAAGTCTTCGATCAGGCCATGCAATTCAGCGAAACTTCTGTAGAACAGAGCATTTCTGAAAACCTTTGCGATATTTACCAGGATTTGAAAGACTTCATTTTCGTGTACCGTATGGGGACAACTGAATTGATGAACGATGCCTTATGGGAATGCAAAAACAACTTTGAAGAGTTTTGGGGGCAAAAACTGGTCAACGTACTTCGGGCTATCCACTCGTTAGTATACAGCGAGGCCCTAAACGAAGAGCAAACTACTGACCCCAGACAAAAAAACAAAAAAGGCAATAACTGGGTTTCAAAACATTTCAGGAACCAAGAAAGTAACGAAGAGTTTTCCGACAATGATTTATAAAACAAGTATTTCAAAAGAAGAATTCGACGAACTTCCGTTTTACTCCTTCGATGGTGAAATTGTAGTTGTCGACACCAAAGAAAAGATGCGCGAGGCCGCTAAATATATGGCACAGTTTCCGTATCTGGGATTCGATACCGAAACACGGCCTTCGTTTAAAAAAGGGCAAATCAACCAGGTGGCTTTACTCCAGCTATCAACAAACGAGCGGGCTTTTCTTTTCAGGTTGAACAAACAGGAAATTTCGCGCAAAATCATAGAAATACTTGCTGACGAAAAGATAATAAAAGCCGGGGTTGCCATTCGCGACGACATCAAAGTACTGCAGTCGAAACAGAAATTTTCACCTGCCGGATTTGTTGAGCTGCAAGACGAAGCCCGAAAAAGGGGAATCGAGTCTTTCAGCCTGAAAAAACTAGCTGCCATTGTACTTGGCCTCCGCATATCAAAAGCCCAGCAATTGTCGAACTGGGAAGCCGACGAGCTTACCGAGCCGCAACTACGCTATGCTGCAACCGACGCCTGGCTTTCGTTAAAAGTTTATGAGCATTTTAAAAACCATGAGAATGAATAACACATACACTAAAATAGTACTTAAATCGGGGAAAGACCAATCACTTAAACGTTTTCATCCCTGGGTTTTTTCGGGGGCCGTAAAAAAAATATACGGCACAGTGAGCGAAGGCGACATCGTTTCGGTTTATTCCAATCAGGACGAATTTCTGGGCTTAGGCCATTACCAGATCGGCTCTATTGCGGTTCGTGTTTTTTCGTTTACCGAGGTAAACCCCGACCGGGATTTCTGGAAATCGAAACTCGAAGAAG
Source organism: Bacteroidales bacterium (assembly GCA_012719495.1). GTDB lineage: Bacteria > Bacteroidota > Bacteroidia > Bacteroidales > Prolixibacteraceae > CAYMTR01. The sequence continues at coordinate 30,884 of JAAYAG010000098.1, read as the reverse complement.
CCTACAGGCTACGCGCAGCCCTTGGCCTTACCGACAGCCAGCAGACCAATGTTTACCGTCTGGTACATGCCGAAGGGGATGGTATGCCCGGGCTGATCATCGACATATACAACGGCACTGCGGTAATGCAAATGCATTCCATTGGAATGTTCCAGATACGCATGCAACTTGCTGAAATATTGAAAGAAATTATGGGCGATAAGCTCAAGGCTGTTTTCGATAAAAGTTCGAAAACCATTCCGTTTAAAGCCGGAATTGAAGCAACTGATGGCTTTATCCTGGGAGAAAGCTCGCCTGAGATGGTAACTGAAAACGGGCTACATTTCAATGTCGATTGGGTTGAAGGCCAGAAAACAGGTTTTTTCATCGATCAGCGCGACAACCGCCAACTCCTTTCCCAATACTCGAAAGACCGCGATGTACTGAACATGTTCTGCTACACCGGTGGTTTCTCGTTTTATGCCATGAAAGGGGGTGCCCGCAGCGTTCATTCAGTCGATTCATCGGGAAAAGCCATTGACCTTACCCGCGAAAACGTTGAACTTAATTACCCGGATGACAAGCGCCACGAAGCCATTGTTGCCGATGCATTTGATTTCCTGAAAGATATAAAAGACAAATACGACCTGATAGTACTCGACCCGCCTGCTTTTGCCAAACACCGCGAAGCCCTTGGTCACGCGCTGCAAGGGTACAAACGAATCAACGCAAAAGCGTTTGAACAGATCAGACCAGGAGGCATCTTGTTCACCTTCAGTTGTTCACAGGTGGTAAGCAAGGAAAAATTTCGCGAAGCCGTTTTTTCAGGTGCTGCAATTGCCGGACGAACCGTTCGGATATTACATCAAATGACCCAGCCTGCCGACCACCCGGTAAGCATTTATCATCCCGAAGGGGAATACCTTAAAGGATTGGTTCTCTATGTAGAATAACGAGACTGTTTATCTTAGGGAAAGATCTTTATCGCGGAAAATCTTTTTAATCAAATGGGCATACTTTACCTTGACTGGCACCTTCATATTTATTTGGCGTAACTGGTCGCCCAGCCCCGATTTGGCTAGAGAGCTTTCAATAAGGATCTCGAAAGTGTGGGTTCCCAAGTTGTCAACAATGGTAAGATAATTCAAGCATCCTTTGGGGTTGTTTATTGAGGCAACCGAAAAAAATTCAAAAGCAACATATCGTGCATTATTCCATGTGCCACGGGTTTGCGCGTTATTCATTCCGGCAAACGTGTAACCTTGTTCATCAAGTTCAAGTACACCAAGGGGGATAGGGTTGCGCATCCGGCTACGCATGACCACAGAAAAAGCAACCGCAATAATCACAAAGCCAATTGAAATTGGACTCATAATAGACGATTCATTCTTAAAGAAAAATGTTTCGAGGGCCGACCCTTCGCCAAACCAGTTCGATGACAGGGCAAATAAGAATAGAAAAAACAAGACCAGAACAGCAATTATTATCTTATATAACAATGTCTTACTAAGGTTTCTCGAGTTTACTACTTGATACTTTTCCATGGTCAATATTATTTAAGTGAACGAATTTTTAAGCAAATTAGAAAAAACAACAGAAAAAGCAGCAAAAGCTCCCAAAAAAATAAATAAGGTATACCCTTTTTCTATGAATTAAAGGAATGCCCTGAACCCGCAAAAAAAGCGGAAACCACAAAAAATTATATCTTTGTAGCTCGATTTTAAAGAACAACTATGAGTTTGAATGAATTAACAGCCATTTCACCCATCGACGGGCGATACCGCAGCAAAGTAAGCAATTTGGAAGAGTATTTTTCGGAATATGCCCTGATCAGATACCGGGTTTTTGTGGAAATCGAATATTTTATCGCCTTGTGCGAAATTCCACTGCCGCAACTGGAAAATTTCGACTTTTCGAACGCCCCAAAACTTAGGGCAATCGTTACCGATTTTTCTGTCGACGATGCTCAACGGATAAAAGACATTGAAAAGACTACGAACCACGACGTGAAAGCTGTTGAATATTTTCTGAAAGAGAAATTCGACAACCTCGGGTTAAAAGCATATAAAGAATTCATACACTTTGGATTAACCTCTCAAGACATCAACAACACGGCCGTGCCTTGCTCATTACGCGATGCCCTGCAGGATGTTTACTATCCGCTGCTCGAAAAGCTGATTGCCAAATTGGAGCAATATGCCGAGGCATGGACCGATGTGCCTATGCTGGCCCGTACCCACGGGCAACCGGCTTCTCCTACCCGGCTGGGAAAAGAAATAAAAGTCTTTGTTGAACGTCTCAATGTTCAGACTGAGTTATTGCGCAACATACCATGTTATGCCAAATTCGGGGGTGCCACCGGCAATTTCAACGCCCATAATGTTGCCTTTCCGGCTATCGACTGGGTGTCGTTTGCCAACAAATTCTGTTCAGAACACCTTCAGCTCGAACGCTCACAATACACTACGCAGATTGCACATTACGACAATTACGGGGCAATTTTCGATAATATCAAGAGGATTAACACTATACTGCTTGACCTGAACCGCGATATATGGACCTATATTTCGATGGACTATTTCAAGCAGAAAATCAAAGAAGGCGAAATTGGCTCGTCGGCCATGCCCCACAAAGTAAACCCGATCGACTTCGAAAATTCAGAAGGGAATATTGGCATAGCCAATGCCCTGTTTGAACATCTTTCGGCCAAATTACCCGTATCGAGGCTACAGCGCGACCTGACCGACTCTACGGTACTGCGGAATATTGGCATCCCCATTGCGCACACATTAATTGCCATTCATTCAACCCTTAAGGGCCTCGATAAGCTGCTGTTAAACGTGGATGCAATCCATGCCGATTTAGAGAAAAACTGGAGTGTAGTAGCCGAAGCCATTCAAACCGTGTTGCGCTGCGAAAATTACCCTAATCCATACGAAGCCTTATTAAAATTGACAAGAACCAATACCAAAATTGATAAGGAAGCCATCCATTCATTCATCGATTCGCTCGACGTATCTAAGGAATTAAAGATCAGATTAAAACAAATAACTCCACAAAATTACACCGGATTATAATTTGAAACTGTAGCGATCAACGGAAATTTATTGCGAAAACTCACAATAAATTTCCGTTGCTTCAGTTTTATTTCAGACCACATAACCTTCATCGATGAAAGGATTATTCTATCTTTTGAAACGATTTATCCCACCCTACAAAGGATGGGCTATTTCGAACATTATCTTTAATATTTTCGGGGCTATTTTTGGCGCCTTCTCATTTCTTGCCTTGAGCCCAATACTTGGGATACTTTTCGGCACACAAAAATTAGTAACCGAACCCGTCGACTTTGCATTGAGTATTGAATCGGTCAAACAGTTTCTCTACTATAAAATGAGCATGATAATCACCAACGAAGGGCACTTCAGGGCGCTATACCTCATTGGCTTTTTCATGATTATCATGGTTTTTCTGAAAGTAGGCTTTACTTACCTCGCCAGTTTTTGCATGGTACCCATCCGCAACGGGGTTGTTCGCGATTTACGCAATAAAATTTACAAAAAATTAATGTCTTTACCGTTAGGCTTCTTTTCAAACGAACGAAAAGGGGACATTATGGCCCGCATTGCCGGTGATGTCAACGAGGTTGAAAATTCGATCATGAACTCACTCGAAATGCTCATCAAAAACCCCGTGCTCATTCTTGTTTCTCTGGCCATTATGATATACATGAGCTGGTCGCTTACCTTATTTGTACTTGTTATGCTTCCTTTTGCAGGATTGTTGACCGGACGCATTGGCAAAGGCCTTAAAAAACCTTCGAGAAAGGCGCAGGACAAAATGGGCGAAATACTCAGTACAATTGATGAATCGCTTTCAGGATTGACGATTATAAAAGCGTTCAATGCCGAAAAGAAAATGGAAAAAAGGTTCGCAAAAGAGACTGATGATTACTATAAAACAATGAACCGGCTGATGTGGCGAAATTACCTGGCCCACCCGGTAAGCGAATTTTTGGGAACAGCGGTAATAATCATTGTTTTGTGGTATGGTGGCCGCTTAATATTGAAAAACGAAGGCGGGATGGCCCCCGAGAACTTCATCACCTACCTTGTGTTCTTTTACAGCATAATAAATCCCGCTAAAGCCTTTTCATCAGCATTTTACAGCATAGAAAAAGGCATGGCCTCTGTCGATCGTATTGATGTAATTTTAATGGCCGACGACAAAATCAAAGAAAAAGAAAACTCGCTAAGCAAAACAGAATTCAACGCGGGTATCGAATTCAGGAATGTGTCATTTGCCTATCATAAAGACATAATAATCAAAAACATAAATCTCACCATACCTAAAGGAAAAACTGTGGCGCTGGTTGGCAAATCAGGCTCGGGCAAAACAACCTTTGTAAAACTTATCCCCAGGTTTTGGGACGTAACTTCGGGCGATATCCTCATCGACGGGATAAATATAAAAGATCTAAAGCTCAGCGACTTGCGGGGCCTTATGGGGTACGTAAGCCAGGAGCCGGTATTGTTTAACGACACTTTTGCAAACAACATCGCCTTTGGTGTAGAAAATGCTACCAGCGAGCAAATTACCAAAGCAGCAACTGTTGCTCATGCTCACGATTTCATTATAGAATCGGCCAGTGCTTATCAGACTAAAATTGGTGACCTGGGGCAAAAACTCTCGGGCGGACAACGGCAACGCGTATCAATTGCCCGTGCTGTGCTAAAAAACCCACCGATATTAATCCTCGACGAAGCGACCTCATCGCTCGATACCGAATCGGAAAAATTGGTACAGGAAGCACTCCAAAGCCTGATGAAAAACCGCACATCTATAATAATTGCCCACCGCCTCTCTACCATAAAAAATGCTGACCTTATTGTTGTATTTCGCAAAGGCGAAGTAGTAGAACAAGGTACTCACGAAGAACTACTCGAGAAAAAAGGAGAATATTACCACTTGCACAAAATTCAAAACTTCTAAAAAACAGCTTATTACCACAACAATTGATTTTTCAGATTTTAAACTGAAAAACTATGGTATATAATTTGAAAGAAACGAAAGTATAGGTAAAGTAAAATTTTATATTATACCATCTTTCATTACTTTTGAATCTTGCTTTTTTTAAAGCAAAATTTCAATTATTTTTGATTAGTTTAACGGTCAAAAAATATATAAACTGGTTTTTCAACTCAAAAAATGGCGATGAATAATTACCGTTTTTTACAAAATAAGGTTTTATGAAGAAAAGTATACTTATTACCGGGATGCTCCTGATGTTTTTATTCTCGGGTATAGTTGCTATGGGGCAAAGTGTAGTAAAAAATACTCCCGGAAAATATATGATGCCCATGGACAATGCTTCAGCGGCTGTACCGGGAAAAGCAAAAGAAGGTGAATTATGGGTAGTATTTTCTGACCGCCCAGCCAACCCCCTGTATTCCGACAAAGGCTGTAACTCGGCCACTGGCAAGAAACTCGACTTTATGAAACCCATGTACGTGATTGACGAGACTGAAACGGCAATCAGGGTAGTCGACATCGAAGATGCCGATGTACGTGGGAACCTAAAGCCTGGAGCTACTTCGCGGGCTGCGTGGGTAAAGAAAGAAAACATGCTTCTCTGGAAAACCTGCCTTAAAACCAGAGATGTAAACCTTCCTGAATTCAAAGGCGGAATTTTCAACAAAAAAGCCATGGTACTGAATATCATTACCGGTGCTCAAAGCGCAAGCCGCTCTCCCGAGTTCTATTCTCACCCGCGTTGTAACCCTTCCGACTCAATAAATTCGGCCCTGGTTTACCAAATCAACTATGTGTACAAAGAAACAGCAACGGCATACCTTTTGTCCGATATACCTGAAATTAGCGACCTGAACAACGACCCACAGCGCGTTAGGGGCTGGGTATTAAAATCGAAAACCACTGCATGGAACCACCGTTTAGCCTATGAGCTTAACTGGGACGAAAAAGCAGTTGCCGAAAGGCGCGCTTCTCAGAAAAGGACAAAAATATACCCCGACCAGGCGTTGGGCGGCACTCCCCTCTTCCAGGAAGATGCCAGTTTTTATCGCTCGAGGGCTATTGGAGAAGTTGACCGTTACCCAGTGCTTGATGTAAACAACGGGGTAACAAAACTTGGCGTTATCGGAGATTTACGTTCAGAAAGCGGCAAAGTGCTGCCAAGTGCCGAATTTGCTAAAATCAAACATGTTATCGACTCAATGTCGAACTCACTGCGAAACGTGAATATCATGTTTGTTATTGACGCAACCAGCAGCATGGTTCAGTATTCAAAAGCCATTCAAGATGCCATAAAAGCAACCATGCGCGACTTGCAAAAAGGAAAGAACAGCTACCGTTTCGGGGTCGTTCTATACCGCGATGCTTCCGAAGGCAATTCCAATGCTACGCATTATACCAGAGAATTATCATCGAACTATAACGGGGTTATCCAAACGCTCACCCGTTATATGACACCGACTTACAATAAATGTAACAACGACGCTGAAGAATGTGTATTTTACGGGATCAAAAAAGCAATTGAGCGTTTCGACCCCTCTTCGGGCGAATCGAACTATGTTATCCTTATTGGCGATGCCGGAAATCACAACCGTACAAAATATAAAGATTGCAGCGGAAAAGAAGCTCCTGATTTTACTGCAGTGCAAGAATCAGAACTGGCCGATCTCATGATCAGGAAAAATGTAAACCTTTTTGCCATTCAGGCACAACATCAATTAACCGCAGACTCAAAAGCGGCTTACGACGCATACAGAACCCAAATTGAGAACCTGATGTTTAAAGTCGCTGCCGGGCGTACTCCCGACGGAGCTACGCTGAGCAAAACAAATGTTGTGAAACGGAAATCGAAAGATGTAATTGAAATTGATCCTGACCTGGGCGTTCCCGGATACTTTAAAATGGCCCCCGACGGTGGAGCACTCCACGCCATGGTTCTTGGAAAAGAAGTTGAAAACCAGTTACAGATTATTGACTCAAGAGTGAACGACCACCTCGAATCCATCTCGATGTACCTTAACGGGAAACTCAACAATCAGAGCGAGAAAAAGTTGAAAGGTTTCATCGACGATCTGGGCAAGAACAATATTTCGGCAGACAAGCTAAATATAGTATTCCAAAAGAGCGGACAACAATACAATACCGGATATGCACGCCGTTTTGAAAGCGGGATGAAAAACCCGATGTTCCAAAGCGTTCTGCTCATGTCCCAGGAAGATTTATTCCTCATCAAGCGCTCTCTTGAACGCCTCATCCCTACCGACGATTTGTCGCAATCGCAAAACGAATCACGTTCATTCATCGTGTATGGATGGCAAGAAATACTTGTTGATATTCTTGGGTATTTCCCAGTTATCAACGAAGCAGTGGATACCCTTAGCCTTTACACCCTTTCGGCCATCCTGACCGGCTGGGGAGGAAAAGAAAAATTCAAGAAAATCAGGCTGATGGATGTTACTTCGCCCGATCGTTTCCCTGAAGATATGCTGTATGAATACCTTATCGACTGGTGCGTAACCAAAGGGCATATCCAAAGTATCTACGAAGGGCAAAACATGCTCAATGCCGACTACTTTGAAGATCACCAATGGACCATTTTCTATGAGTACCTTTATGTTAAAACTAAAGGACGGGTTGAGGAAGACCCTGCAATTAAACAACGATTCGTTGATTACTTCAAAAAATACGAGAAAGAATACAATAACTTCAAAGCAACATTCAGAATTCCGGTCGGTACAGGTACCGGGTTAAAGCACTACTGGATCGATTCCAGGATATTCCCGCACAATACAAAAGAATTGGGAGAAACAGAACTTATTGATGCTCTTTTCAGCTCATACATTAAATAATAACGCCGGGATGTCAGATATTACTGTTGATAATTCAAATGATATTCTTTTTCTAATCGAAAAGTTATCATGTGCTTATGTGCAGGGACAACCAGTTCTTGAAGCCAACAATTTCTACATTCCTAAAAGGAAGATCACGGTATTGCTGGGGCCTTCGGGGGCAGGGAAAAGTACCCTTCTCGAAACGTTAGGGTTAATGACCCAAACGGTTCAGCCCGAAACATCAACAATTAAATTTTTCCCTACCGAAGACGAAGAGTACGATCTGGCCGGAATATGGAAAGAAGAAAAGGAAGCAGAACGGTACAAAATCCGCTTGCTATACTACAGTTTTATCTTTCAGAGCACCAACCTGATGCCCAATTTTTCGGCACTCGAAAACGTAGGGCTCACCGAGCTGATACAAAACAAACCCGAGTCGGAGGCTTATTTCAATGCCATAGAATCGCTGGTAAAGAATTTGAGTGTTACCAGCCTTTCGTATACCAAAAAACCATTCGAATTCTCGGGTGGTGAACGGCAACGCCTTGCTTTTGCACGAGCCATAAACCCGGAATTTACCGTACTGTTTGGCGACGAGCCCACTGGGAACCTCGACCATTTCAATTCGGTAAAACTTATGCACTTCATTCGCGAGTTCATTACCAAACAGCGCAACAACGTAAGTGCAATCATTGTCTCTCACAACATTCCGCTAACGCTCGATTTTGCCGACAGGATAATCGTGCTCACCAAAAAAGAAAACGGAATATCGACTATTGACCCGCATTTTATTTACGATCGCGACAATATTAAATGGTACGAGTCGAGGAACGAACAGCACAAAATCCAAAAAGAAATTGAACTGCTGCTTAATTCCGATACTGAAAGTTACGCGCGTATTCTGACTCACCTTTCAGAATCGAAAATCGAAGACGAATTCTTCATCTCTGTGAAAGAAAGCATGGTGAAACACCAAATGCTGCTCGAAGGGGATGATGTTGTTACCGAAGCTGAAAAAAAAGAATACGAGCAGTGGCTTACCCAGCAACTTGAAGAAAAACAAATTCTTAATGCAAATATTAAAGAATACATCCGCCAGTTCGCCCACGGTGAAGTTAAAAAAGCCGACATTAAAATAAACGATGTTATCCGTACCATTCAGGATTTAAAATTCAAGACTGCCGTTGAAGGCCAGCGTGACAAAAAAGCAATAAAAAACGGAGAAGATATTGAAGACCAGGAATTCAGAAGTGAAAAAAATTCCTTACTGAAAAGTATTCTAGGCTTTTTGCCTTGGCTCGTTTTATCTTTAGCCCCGCTGTTCAGCGCACTTATCGAAAAAATTGTTGTATGGCTTTCTATCCCGGCTAAAACGGCTAAGGGCAAAGTAGTTGAAAATACTGAAGAGAGTGACATAATTGCTTCATTCCGGCGCTTTAACCCCAAAAATATTATTCCATCGGCTTTTTATCGGCTTTGTGTTGCCTGGGACTGGATAAATATAAAATATAAGCTCATTGCCAAACACAGTTTTAAGCAGCATTGGATTCAGTTTAATTCCATTCCACACGATTTCAAACACCTTTTTTATAGGAATGAAACTAAAGAACTGCTGGGTAAAAACAACCGGAACTTCTGGCTTATTGTAGCCATTATGTTCTTCACCTTCCTGGCTATCGGTTTTTCAAACGGCAGTTTGAACTATTTGAAAAACAAAATGGAAGACCCGTTTGTGCGTTCAATAAGTGCGTCAATACCCACCACAAACCGGCAGGCCTTCCGGCTGATCGATTATTACAACTCTGACTCGTTGCAACAAAAATACCGCTACGACACTATTGTTGGGTATAACAAATGGACAGCGTATTTCCAGGGCGACCTTCCCGATAGCCCAAACAAAAGTATTGACGGACGTTCTATCCCGCATAATGACCCGCTGGTAGCTACCATTATCGACAAGAATATTAACAATGCCGTGGGTAGTGCGTTCATTTCTGAAAATGACATTTCGATTATAGTAACCCGTAACTTTATTGAAAAACTTGGTTGCTCCAAAGAACCAAGCTTCATTTTCAGAAAAACCAGGGATGGAAGAGCTATTCCTATTCCTATCAGGGCTATTGTTGACAAATTGCCGGGAGATAAAATCGACTTTTTGGCCACACAATATTTCTATAGTAACCAAAACTCGTTAGGCGACAAATTTCTTTTCGACGACAATAAAAAGCTGTATGCTTATGCAGTAGTCGATTCGTCGAAAATTGAGGAGTTCAGAAAAGCCAGTGAAGATTTCTTTGCCCGCTATTGGGACGAAGGAGGCATGCTCGAAGTGAACACCATTGATGTATACCCATATCAATTCTCATACAAATCAGTTATTTACCTTCAGGTTTCCTTTAATTATTCTGAAGATATTATGATTGAACAAATTGATGAATTATATGCCCAATTCCGGGAATCGGACGAGATAAAGAAATTCATTGACGAGGCCAACATTGAAGAGCATGAGTTCTTCCAAGCCTATTATCCGAACCAGGAAAACCGTATTTCACGACGATACGACTACATTGCTGTAAATTTCAACGACTTAAGCAAAGTGGATGAATTTGCCGAGAAATTTGCCGAAGACTCAGAGATAAAACTCGAAATGGCAAAAATTGAACAAATGAAGAACTACAACTTTGTGAGCAAGTTGACCAGCATCATGTCGATCATTCTCATTGGTTTTAGTGTACTGATGATCAATATTTTCCTTTCAAATATCCTGAGTACGCACTTGAACAATATTAAAAAGAACATCGGAACTTTTAAAGCATTTGGTATCGATATAAAACGAATCTACATTGGTATGATGTACATTTTTGTACTTATGCCCCTTGCATTGGCTATTTGCCTTGCGGCGCTGGTTGGCTATGCCGGAGCGGTGTATTTGATTATCGATGTCCTCTCGCCGTTTGCCGTTGAAAAAGATCTTTATTTCGATATCTTCAACTGGTATACGTTGCTTTCGGTATTGGTGATGGCAGTGGTGAACTACTATGCATTCAGCGTGATTATCAATAAAATATTTAAACAAACCCCTGGTGATTTAATTTACGACAGAAATAATAAAGCGTAATAATGTATTGAAAGAATAGTAAACAAAGGCAGGAATCAATTTTTCTGCCTTTGTTGTTTCTGTAAACTTTTCTACATTTAACCAAATTGAAAAACGATTGATGAAACGAATATGTTTACCGAAAAAAACAAAAAGGGAAAATAAAACACATGTGAGTTTCATCCGGTCGAAATCTCGTTCAATGAACGACCTTTCGATCCAAAAGATATTCAGAATGTTAAATGTTTTGTACACATGAAAATTATCTTACTCATAATAATCTTCAGCATTGTAACTTTCAGAGCTTGGGCAGAGCACCCAAAGCGCGAATTCAGGGGGATGTGGATTGCTACAGTAAACAACCTCGACTGGCCATCGAAACCTGGAGACAAGGCGGAAAAGCAACAAGAAGAACTTATTGCAATACTCGACACACTGGCCAACCTCAACTTCAATGCTGTAATTTTTCAAATCCGCCCGGCAAGCGACGCATTTTATCGTTCAAAAACGGAACCATGGTCGGTTTACCTTACCGGACAACAAGGCAAGTTGCCCGACAAGAACTGGGATCCGCTGGCCTTCATCATTAGTGAATGTCACAAAAGAGGAATGGAACTTCACGCATGGATGAACCCCTTCAGGATTGCCCAGAAAACAAGCGACATGCTTAGTGATCAGAATATTGCCATGAAACACCCTGAATGGGTGGTGACCTATGCCGGACGACAATATCTAGACCCGGGAATCCCCGATGTGCAGCAGTACCTTAAAGACATTGTAGATGAAGTCGTTAAAAATTACGACATCGATGCGATCCATTTCGACGATTATTTCTACCCCTACCCCGTTGCCAATGCCCCTTTCCCCGACACGCTCTCGTTTAAAAACTACGGAGCTGGCTATACTGCCGAAAACATCGATGGCTGGAGAAGAGCCAACGTCGATTCAATAATTTCTTCCCTGGGGAAAAGCATTAAATCCATTAAGCCATTCGTGAAATTTGGCATCAGTCCATTTGGAGTATGGCGAAATTATGATGTTGACGTAACTGGTTCGGTAACACAAGGCGGAGCCAGCAATTACGATCATCTATTTGCCAACGTTACATATTGGCAACAAATGGGTTGGATCGACTATCTGATTCCACAGATTTATTGGGAAATTGGTCATCCCAAAGCCGACTACATAACCCTGGCAAATTGGTGGAACGAGAAGGGTTTCGACCGTCATGTGTACATTGGCCATGCCCTGTATAAACTCGATGAAGGCAGCTCCGAAGCATGGAAAAACCCCCGCGAACTTCCAGAGCAAATAGCAATAACCCGCACATTGAAAAATATTAGGGGAAGTGCATTTTTCAGAATGAAGAACCTGAGCAACAATCCACAACAAATAAAAACGCAGCTTAAAAAAACACTTTACCCCAGCAAAGCGTTAGTTCCGCCAATGAAATGGATTGATAACGAAGCGCCTGCAGCACCATATAAAGTTGTTGCCCATGGACTTTTTAGAAAAAAACACTTAACAATCGATTATGGGAAAAATCAAAAACAATCAACAGACCATGCGGGTTTTCTCATTTATTTTTCAACAGAAAAGAATAAAATAGCCCCCAATAATGCTACCTCCTTAATTCTTTATACTACAGAAAATCAAATTGATATAAAAGAAATCCCATTACCGCTAAATAAAAAAAGCTATATATGGGTAAGCGCAGTCGACCGTCTGCATAATGAAAGTATTCCGGTTGGCGGAGTGAAAATAAAAAAGAAAAAGTAATCAGAATAACCAGAAAACATTGTATATGAAAACCGATATTTTCCTGTATAACAAACATTTATTCAACGACAATACCCACTTCAACAGCTGGGTTATCAGTCCGGATAATTCAACGGATGAAGTTGGTCAGATCTTTTCACCATCAACAGAATCGACAGATCTACTGATAGAAATAGCAAACAAAGTCACTTCAGACTATTTTTTTCTCCAAGTAAAAACAGGCAATATTTCGTTCGATGATGCAAACTTGATTGAATGGCTTACCACAACACGGGAATTGGGCTCTGCCCTATCGTATTGCCATTATTGGCAACATGCCAACGATGAAGTGACCCGACACAATGTAATAGAGTATACTGAAGGAAGTATACGAGACGATTTTAATGTTGGCGCCCTAGTGTTGATAAAAACATCGTTGTTGCACGAATACATTAAAAACCTGCAAGAGAAATATTTGTACGCAGGCTGGTACAGTTTTAGGCTCTTTCTTTCAAGAAAGGGCAGCATCGAGCTGGTCAACAACTATGCCTACTCCACTTATGAAACCGACCTGAGGGCATCTGGGGTAAAGCAGTTCGATTACGTTAACCCGAACAACCGCGACCGGCAAATTGAGATGGAAAAAGCAGCAACCCACCATTTGCAAGAAATTGGGGCGTTGGTGAAGCCCCCGTTCAAGGAAGTAAATCCAGACCAAGAAATCTTCCCAGCCGAGGCTTCGGTTATAATTCCCGTGTTAAACCGGGAAAAAACAATTGCCGATGCCATTAAATCAGTGCTTGCTCAGCAAACCGATTTTATCTTCAACCTCATCATCGTAAACAATCATTCCACCGACGACACTCCTAAGATCATCGATTCATTCAACGATCGGCGAATTATTCACCATGTTCCCCAGCGAACCGATCTTGGCATTGGCGGTTGCTGGAACGAAGCAATCAACCACGAAGCTTGCGGAAAGTTTGCCATCCAGCTCGACAGCGACGACCTTTATCTTGATGAAACTACCTTACAGAAAATTGTCGATGAATTTCGCAGGCAGCGTTGCGCTATGGTTATCGGAAGTTATCGAATGGTAAATTTCAATCTTGAGGAAATTCCCCCGGGTGTTATAGACCACCGCGAATGGAGCGACAACAATGGTCCTAATAATGCCCTGCGGATAAATGGCTTAGGGGCACCAAGGGCTTTTTTCACCCCTATAATACGCCAATTGCAATTCCCGAATGTAAGTTATGGCGAAGATTATGCTGTAGCCATTGCCATCAGTCGCCAATGGAAGATCGGCCGGATTTATGAACCAATATACCTGTGTAGAAGATGGGATAATAATACCGATTCCAACCTGAGTATTGAGAAAATCAACCAGCACAACCGATACAAGGACAAACTAAGAACCAGCGAGATACGTATTCGAAAAACAATGAGTTCTAAAATAGTGAATAAAAAATCCACAACATGTTAAAATACAAAACAGCCCGGTTCTCAATACTCCTGATCATTGTTTTTTCAATTTTCTCGCTAAGCAATGCAATGGCGCAAATTAAATGGTCGGTGTTAACGACCAATGGCTCATGGCCCGGACTTAGCGATCCGCGGGCAATCTTCATTCCCGGCGATACAAGCCATGTTATTTTAGGATATGTTACAGAAGAAGGAGCCATTGCATCAATGCTTTTCAACACAAAAACAAAGCACGTACAACAAGCGTTGCTTCAGATGGGAACAAAAACAGAAAATATCAGCAACCCAGCCTTTGTTCAATTGCCCGACAGTAGCTTTATGGCGTTTTTTCAACAAACACATAGCCAAAATACAATTCTCTGCCGCGGTAAAATTGTAAACAAACTTCTGCGCTGGCAGGATGCCGACACCATATATTCACCCCCCGGAGAAAAAAAAATCACGGAGGAAGATCATACAGAATTAGTTCCTGTTTTACTTTCTGAAGAAAAAAACAAATTATTCCTTTTTAAGCAAAAAAATAATTTATCGATCACATTCACAACAAGTAACGACAAGGGCAAAACATGGTCCGACAGCAAAAATATCTTTAGCAACAAAAAAAAGAGAAGCAAGAATGAATTCATTGTAAAATACTTTAGCGATGGAAACAGCAAAGTACATTTAGTATTCTCCGACAGCAGCAATCCTGTAAAACCCAACAACATATATTATACATATTATTCAAATGGAGCATTTTACCGGGTCGATGGGAAGAAGATATGCACCATCAACCAGCTTCCATTCGACATAACGAAAGCCACCTGCCTTTACGAAGCCAAGAAAAGCAAACAAGCTGCTTTTCCAGCCGATATTGTAGCCGACCCAACAGGAAACCCAACAGTAGCCTATGTAAAAAACAATGAAAGTAACCAGGCATCTTACCACTATTGCTGGTACGACGGGAAAAAATGGAAAGATAACCTAGTGGGCATAGTTGGAAGCAAAATGGAAAAAAACAACCCCATCAATGGAATAAACCTCTCAGGGGGAATAACCCTGTCCCCAAATTCAAAACACACCCTATATGTTTCGCAAAAAACAGGTTCGGCCTTCGAAATAGAAAAAAGAGAATTAAATACGGCAAACGACACCTGGAAAACGACAGTTATTACCAGTAACAGCCAATCTTCGAATATATTGCCGTACACAATAAAAAGCGTACCAGGCAGCGAAGGAACAATATTACTTTGGATCATGAAAAGTAACTACCCGGAAGGCAATAGCTTTAAATCGGCTATCAAATTATTCACCGACAAAAAGTAACCCATCAAACCTTATTGGTTGGTTCATTTCATGGACAACTTTGAGTCTGTAAACAATGCGTTAAATTTACTCAATTTAGCGCGCTAACATTCATAAATTTGCCTTGTAAAACAGCGTTTTATGCCAATCTGAACTTTTAAAATAAATCGAACTCCGGTTATTAACTAATCAACCATCATTTTAGCGGTATGGCATTCACCACTACCCGAAACTTTTACGAAATACAAGCCCCGGGTTAATAACGGAAGTGACAATTCATACCCTGAAAGAGCGTCCAGGGCCGAACGATAGACCAATTTCCCCATCATGGTATAAATCATCACAACCCCCTCTGAAGGGTATTCTTTCATAGAGAGTAAAAACTTACCATTGTTAGGATTAGGAAATATCTTCAACACATTGCCAACACCAATATTTTCCTCATCAAAATTCTGAATATCTGCACCTTGAATTAAAGATAAAGGATTCGACAGGATAGTACTCTTGTACATGTCACAAAAAGAACCATTTTCAGTTATATGAATTTCAACCTGGCTTCCTTCTTCGGCAAGAAAACCGGGCAGCAAACGCACTGCTTTCCCGGCAATAAGACTAAGCTCTGAACCACTTTCAAAAACCACAGGATGTTGTTCATCTCCGGCAACAGTAATGGTGTCGTAGGCATTAAAACAGTCAATTGTACCATTTTTAACATTCAAATCGGCAAGAAAAAGATTTTGATCGACAAGGCCCTTTAACCGGAAAACCGAAACCCTGCGGTTACCACTTTCCCCAACATATATCTTTCCATTAGCCAGCGTAAGATCTCGGGGATCGCTCATTGCCCCGTTCTCAGTTCCTTCATTATCATACCAAAAACTTGCCTGATACCGTTGTCCCAGCGAATCATATACTAACAAGATGTCGTGCCAACGATTCAATACATAAAGGTTCTTATCCGCATCAAATTCAACGTTGCAAGGGTTGTTAAATTCCCAGTGATCAGTTATAACATTTTGAAGCGAGGTGAAATCATTATCATAAAACAAGATAGCATCACGCCCTTCGTCATCAGGTTCTACATCAATACTTATGGCAAAATTCCCATCGTTGTCAACAGCCAATGAGCGAATATAAAAATCACTGCCAATAACCGGGTAATCGTCAATTATTTGTTGCTCCACGAGGAGGGTCTCTGGCATTGCCAACGTGGAAGTTAATCGGATAATTTCATTCTCTGCGATATAAAACACCGAACCATCGCTGCCAATCGCCAAATCGTTGCAATAATAGCCAACATTAGCAGAGCTCAATAGCTGCCGATAAGCACTATAATGATATAAATATGAACTATATAGCACATAAAAAGAGCCATCTGGGGCAAACTTAATAATTCCGGCATTAATTATATTATCAAAATTATCAGTTAACAATTCAGAATTTTGGAACAACGGGTCGTACTTATAAACAACGTAATTGAATTCAGAAATGTATATATTACCAGAAGGATCAGAAGTTACAGTATTAGGCTGATAAACAAACGTAAAAGCATCAACAGCATCGAGCTTTCCGCCCGGAAACTGAGCTTCCATCGGGTAGATATATGTATCGTCAAAAAACAAATCAATAGTTGCCAAACCTCCAGATTCTATGAGAATCGGAGTACAACTCAGGGTTGCAGGATCACCATGAACGGTGTACGCAAGATCGAGGGGAAAAAAGAAAAGCAAGCTATCCGAAAATCCGGTATAAGACATACAATACACAGTATCACAATTAATCCCCGACACATAAGTAGTTCCTGATGAGGTAGAATTATTAATGCGCATTAACTCTTGGCTTCCCAACACATCGGGGTTATCGTAAATAGCAATTCCTAACGGAATGTTACCCGAAACCTCTTTAGCGCCAGAATAGTTGTAATTAATGATCAGAGTGCGGGTGTCTCCCACCCTGTTCAATTCTCCCCAACCATACACCGCTGTATTAGCCAATTGATAGGTAAAACTCATGTGACTGGCAGAAATAGAAATTTGGCCATTAAGTTTTGCACCATACGAATTGCTGGCAACTACATAAGCAGAATCAAAATCAGCAGTAATATCCCCACTAAAGGTAGACACCTCGCCATCAACCTGAAAGGTTCCGTGAACAGATAAGCCATCCTGAAAAATACTGCAAACAACAGCTTCATTGTGCCCCTGATTGTTTGAATATTCACCCTCCCAATTGCCTGAAAGAATAATTTGTGACAGTGAATGTAACGGATAAAATAAAATAAGAACAAAGCTTAAAGTTAAAAAGGGAAACTTTTTCATAAGGTAGTGGTTTTGATTATGCGCTAAAAATATAAATAATTTAAAACAAACTAAGAATGAGCGCATTAAAACAACATATAAATCGTGATTTTTTGCTATTTTTACAACGTTTTTTACACATTTTTATTAGTAAATGAGATTTGATGAATTTGAATTAAACGATCAATTGCTTGAAGCAATTTCGTACATGGGTTTTGAGAAAGCATCCCCAATACAAGAAAAAGCTATCCCTGAAATACTTAACAATCATGACCTTATTGCATTTGCCCAAACAGGTACCGGTAAAACAGCAGCCTTCGTCCTTCCTATCCTGCATAAAATTGCCCAAAACCCAGACAGTGGTATCAATACCTTGATTATTGTGCCCACACGCGAACTGGCCATTCAAATTGAACAGCAAATACAAGGTTTTTCTTATTTTCTCCCAGTCAATTCAATTGCCATTTACGGCGGGGGCGATGGAGCCGACTACAGTGTTGAAGCTAAAGCGCTTAAAAAGCATACCGATATTATTGTTGCTACACCTGGCCGCATGATTTCACACCTCAATGTTGGCAAAATAAATTTCGAAAATCTTAAACATCTGGTACTCGACGAAGCAGACCGCATGCTCGACATGGGTTTTTACGACGACATTATGCGGATAGTATCCTATCTGCCCAAAAAAAGGCAAACGCTGATGTTCAGTGCAACCATGCCTCCGAAAATCAAGAAACTAGCCCAATCGATACTTATAAAACCTAAAGAAATAAGCATCGAACTATCGAAACCTGCCGAAGGTGTTGTGCAAGAAGCCTATTTTGTTGGCGACGAACTGAAAACAAGACTAATCACACATATATTGGCAGAAAAGAAAGAATACTCTTCTGTACTGATTTTCACATCGACAAAAGCCAAAGTAAATAAAATTGCTTCAGGGCTCAGAGGCAAAGGATACCGGGTTGAAGGCATTTCAAGCGACCTCGATCAAAAAAGGCGCGAAGAAGTGCTGATGGAATTCCGCTCCCACAGGGCTCGTGTCCTTGTTGCCACAGATGTACTAAGCCGTGGAATAGATATTAAAGAAATTAGCCTGATAATCAACTACGACGTTCCCCACGATGCTGAAGACTATGTGCACCGGGTTGGCAGAACTGCCCGCGCCGAAACCACCGGGGTTGCTATTACCTTGATTAATAAATCCGAATACAGAAAATTTTTGCGCATCGAAAAACTGATCGGCAAAGAAGTTCCCAAAATTGGGCTTCCCCCCGAGCTTGGCAATAATAGCGAGGCAGAACCCCCATCGGAACAACGAATTTTTAAACAAAACAAGAAAAATTTCCGCCGTCCCAAAAGGGCTCCAAACAGGGATAATCCGGCTGAAAAACACAGCTAAATAAAATGTAGGAAAACACAGTATGAATGAATAGCTGCACATTCGTGGAATATTTGTTCAAAATGAGTATTTTTAACCTAACCATTTTGATAGTGAGAACAAACAATGAAGACAACGATTGAAGTGAAAAAAGTATACCTCATTTACAACCCACTCAGTGGAAATAAACGTAGCCAGTCTATTCTAGATAAGATACTTCCCATTTTTGAAAAAGGGCACATTGAAACTCAAATAATTGAAACACAATATGCAGGCCATGCGCGCGAATTGGCTAATACACTGCCGTTCGATGGTTTCGACGGGCTTTGCGTTGTTGGCGGCGACGGTACAATGCACGAAATTGTGAATGGCTTACTTAAACGTGCCGATAAAATGAAAATTCCCATTGGGTTAATTCCCGGGGGTACTGGAAATTCATTCATGCACGATGTTGATGCCCTCGACCCAGAACTGGCAGCACTAAGAATCCTCACCGGCAGACTTCGAAACGTGGATATTGCCCAAGTAGAAACCGGCGGCGAAATAATATATGGCTTCAACATTGTTGGCTGGGGCCTTCCTACTGATATTTTACAAACAGCCATGAAACTAAAATGGCTTGGCGGCCAATGCTACAACATTGCCTCATTGGTTGAAGTAATTAGAAATAAACCAAGACTGGCAAAGGTTAAAATTGACAAACAAAACATTGCCGGCGACTATGGATTTATACTCGGGTGCAATACAATTTACACCGGAAAAGGAATGAAAATGGCTCCGTTGGCCCAAACAAACGATGGGATGATCGACCTGATTGTTGTGCGAAAAGCCAATCGCCTGCATCTGCTCTATTTATTTACCAAACTATTTAAAGGAAAACATATTGGCGATCCGGCAGTAGTTTACCACCAAGCCCATACCTTCGCAATAGAACCCATTGAAAATCATACACTGAATATCGACGGAGAGCTCATTGGCTGCACTCCCGTACATGTAAAAATGCTCCCGGGTGCTGTTCAGGTGCTTGTTTAATTTGGGCATCAATCAAACCTTCACTGCAAAAAAACGTTTTAGTAAGTCGTAAATTGATTTTTACAGAAAGAGGTAATTATTTTCCCGGAGAATTTCCTGGCAATAAATTAACCGAACATAATCAGTGCATTATCACTATTGAAAAAAAACGTGCAATTAGCCTGATAAAAATCACTAAATTTGATGGTTGCGGATACGAAAAAAGTAACATATTTGAGCCGCAAAACATATTCGTTTTATAAACAAGATAAAAATAAAAGTGGGACGAGTACTAATTATCGGAGCAGGCGGTGTAGGCACCGTAGTTGCTCACAAAATGGCCGCCAACCCTGATGTTTTCTCAAATATCATGCTGGCAAGCCGCACAAAGTCGAAATGTGATGCCATCGCAGAAGCTATCGGGGGCAACCGAATTGAAACGGCTCGCGTTGATGCCAACAATGTACCTGAATTGGTTGCACTGATCAAGAGCTACCAACCCGACATTGTGGTTAACGTAGCACTTCCCTATCAGGATCTTACCATTATGGATGCCTGTTTGGAAACAAAAACAGCCTATTTGGATACTGCCAACTACGAGCCCGAAAACGAAGCTAAATTTGAATATAGCTGGCAATGGGCATATCGCGACAAGTTCAAAAATGCAGGCATAACTGCCATTCTGGGTTGTGGTTTCGATCCGGGGGTTACAAGTATTTTCACCGCGTATGCTGCCAAACATCACTTCGATGAAATACATTATCTCGACATTGTTGATTGCAATGCAGGTGACCATGGAAAAGCCTTTGCCACCAATTTCAACCCTGAAATCAACATTCGGGAAGTAACCCAGAAAGGTAAATACTGGGAAAATGGCGAGTGGAAATTAACCGAACCGCACGAAATCCACAAACCACTAAATTATCCCAATATTGGCCCAAAAGAGTCGTACCTAATTTACCACGAAGAACTTGAATCGCTGGTGAAGAATTTCCCCACGTTGAAAAGGGCTCGCTTCTGGATGACATTTGGACAAGAATACCTCACTCATCTTCGTGTAATTCAAAATATTGGCATGGCCAGCATTGAGCCTATCAACTATGAGGGTAAAATGATTGTCCCAATTCAGTTCTTGAAAGCCGTACTCCCAAATCCCGGCGATCTGGGCGAAAACTATACCGGGGAAACATCGATAGGCTGCCGCATTAAAGGATTGAAAGACGGAAAAGAAAAAACCTACTACATCTACAATAACTGCAGCCACCAAGCCGCTTATGAAGAAACTGGAGCCCAAGGTGTTAGTTACACCACTGGTGTACCTGCAATGGTTGGAGCCATGATGTACCTGAAAGGGCTTTGGAAAGGAGTAGGAGTTTTTAATGTAGAAGAATTCAATCCCGACCCATTCCTAGACGAATTGGCCAAGCAAGGGCTTCCATGGATCGAGCTTCACGATACCGATCTTGAACTTTAAGATAGGAAAAGACAAGGCCCGGAGGCCTTGTCTTTTTTAATTCGTTAAAATAAGAGAGATTTTTGGGTAAACATCACCTTTAATGCTACTACGGTATGAAGGGAAAATAACCGTTTATTGTGCATTGAATAATTTGTTAAAGATTTTAATAAATTTCCATATTGCAAATTTTTGGAGATGAACGACCGTATTTGTTTAACGAGTAGGCATATTCCGGTGATGAACGAAAAAACGATGCTCTTTTATTATACGTTTCATGCCTGAAAAATTTTCTTAAATTTGCCGCTAACCAAGAAGAGAAAAGCTTTGAAAATACTATTTGGAATATCGAACGCGGGGCTATTTTTGTTTATCATCGTAGTTATCGCTTGTTGTGTTGCTTACCTTTTGTATTTTTTCAAAAAAGACAAGGGTGAATTCACAACAACCCAATACACCATACTTGGCGGAGTCCGTACACTATATTCCATTATTATTTGCTTCATTCTGCTTTCTCCAATGATTGAAATAATACGAACAAGGGCTGAAAAACCAATACTGATCGTAGGAATAGATAATTCACAGTCAATCAGGTCTAATAAAAACGACTCGACAGAAGTGCTTGCCCTTAAAAATGAACTTTATACAGCCCTTAACAGTCAGTTCGACTTACAGCTTTTAACTTTTGGCGAAGAAATAAAGGTCAACAATGAACCAGATTTTTCAGAGAGGACATCGGATTATTCAGGATTCATCAATGAAATAAACAAACGATATTTCAATTTGAACGTAGGAGCAGTAGTGCTTGTTGGCGACGGTGTGTATAACAAAGGGGAAAACCCAGTTCAGCTCACGTCGAAAATTCAGGTGCCTTTCTACACCATGGGAGTTGGAGACACACTAACATCTTCTGATCAGGCAATTATAAATGTTTCGCACAACCAGAACGTATTTTTAAACAACACATTTCAGGTAGAAGTTGAAGCCTCGTTTGCCGAATATAACAGTCCATCGGCCCTGATGCAGGTGTACATGGGGAATAAATTAATCCAGTCGGAAGAGATCGAAATTCCCCAGTCCGACTATTACATTAGCAAAACATTCACAATCAAGGCTGAAAAGAGTGGGTTACAAAATATTTCAGTACAGCTTACACCATTCGAAGGCGAAGCAAACAAAGGCAATAATTATTACCGTTTTACCATCGAAGTTCACGAGAACAAATATAATGTGCTGTTTCTCACCCAAGGACCCCACCCCGACATTGGAGCATTAACCATAACGCTTGAAAAACAAGCGAACTTTAATGTTACGGTAGCGACTCCAGATAAAGCACCAGACGATTTGAGCAAATTCAATCTTATTGTGCTTAACCAGCTTCCATCGTTAAGTTTTCAGCAATCAGATTATTTCAGAAAAATCATATCGGCAAACACATCGTTGCTTACGTTTGTTGGCCCTAACAGTTCGCTGAGTTCATTCAACAATCTTGGTTTAGGCATGAACATTGAACAATCGACCACCAACCAGGAAAGTTATCCGTTCTTCAACGAATCATACTCAGTCTTTGCCATGCCATCAGGCCTTCAGAATGTTGTATCAGTATACCCTCCACTTATGGGGCACCTTACCAAATATACCCTTTCGGGGGAATATGCTGTAATTGCCTACCAAAAAATCAATGGAATAGAAATGAATTATCCAATGATGGCCACGGCAGTAATCGAGAACCGCAAGATTGGGGTTATATTTGGAGAAGGCATTTGGAGGTGGCGTCTGGCCGAATATCAAAATTTCGACAACCAAGCAACCTTCGACCAACTGTTTGTCAACCTGTTTAATTATTTGTGCCTTAAAGAGACCAGAGATCAGTTCTCGATTAGCTACAACCGGATTACACCAGAGACCACTCCGGTAAAAATTAAGGCCCAGGTTTTTGACGAGCTCTTCCAATCAGTACAAAATTCTGAAGTAACCCTTTTGCTTACAGATTCTTCAAATGCAGAAATGAATTATGTTTTCGACGCAAGCAACAACGAATATAAATTAAATCTGGGCTACCTCATGCCCGGAAGATATAATTTCAAGGCATCGACCAAAGTAGGAGAAAAAGAATTTGAGAAAGAAGGAAGTTTCGTTGTTGAAGAAATGAACGCCGAATTACAATCATCAAAAGCAAACTTCAAAATGCTTTACACTCTGGCTGAAAACTCGGGAGGCAAATTTTTTACAAAAGAAAACAAAGACCAACTCATTGAGTTAATTGGTCAGAATAAGAACATAAAACCCAAATTTCATAAAGAAAAAAATATCCACGACCTGATCAACTGGAAATTGTACTTTATCGCTATATTGCTTTTGTTATCTTTGGAATGGTTTTTGAGAAAATTTTGGGGAAGTTATTAACCCTTGCCCCGGTTCAAGAATACTTCCCGGGACTTAGTAATAGTCGTGAAAAATACTTGAAAAATGAAAAAACTTTACTTGCTCATCATTGTATCGTTGGTTGTGCTACAAAGTACCGCCCAACTAAAAAAGTTCACGGTTGAAATCCCGAATACACCTAAATTCAAGATTAGTGATTCAATTCAGAGTTTCACCTTACTGAACCGCTCGATAACCCCAGAATTCTCAAATTTCAACTCAGATTCACTACAGATTTCCTTTTACAAACAAAACTTCAGGGTAACCCAAACAATTCTCGATAGTATTGCCGCCGACACGACAATTAAAGTACTTGGTGAACTACTTTTCGAGTCGGAACGATTCGACGTGGTAATCCCGGTCGACAGAAATATTTACCGGCTTCTCCCTTTTGCACAAACACCTGAACCTTTAAGTTGGAACTATGTTGAAAGTATTTGTGAACAATTCAAAACCGATGCCCTGATTGTGCTTGAAAACCAGGCAATGCACACCAATACAAATTATAAAACACAGCATGAGTTCATCGATTTTTCGAGAGAAAAGACCTATTTGGCCTCCGTTAATTTTAAATCGCGCACTCACTGGCGAATCTACGATCCAAAGAAGAAGCAAATAATTGTTGACCATCAAAAGAATGAAGATTCATTGTATTGGGAAAGCTATGAGTACGATCTGAGAACAACATTCAGAAAACTACCATCGATTAAGGAAGCCGCTATTCAAACAGCTGTTCAAAATGCAGTCAGTTTTTCCGACCTTATTGCACCGAGCTGGGTTGAAGAAACACGCTATTATTTTGTACTCGACGATACCCTGATAGACAAATCGGTAACCCTTGCTTCCGACGGGAATTGGAAAGCTGCCTATGAAAACTGGAAACCATATGCTGACCAGGGGAAATCGGTAAAAAAGAGCAAAATAATGTTCAACCTTGCCTTAGCTGCCGAAATGAACGGGGACTTAGATTTGGCTATCGAATGGGCAAAAAAATCGAAAGATGCCTATTACCGTGAAGTAAGTAACTATTATATTAATCAGCTAAATAAACGGAAATCGGAGATAAAAAAATGATGAACAAGAACACAACACTGGCTTGCTCTATATGAATTAAAAATATCAGTAATTCTTAAAACAATCCGTTAGTGAGTCTGTATTTAATTATAACCGCATGAATGCTAAACAGGAGAAGCTTCCAAATTATCAGCTAGAATCGCTTTGTTGCCACCATCATTTTGAGGATAAAAAATGGGAACTCAATTGCCCCTTTTCACACGAGCCAGCGCTCATTCGCAGTTGCTACACAGATAAACTTTTCGAAATAAAGGAATTACCCGGCATTTACCGTTTTTCGTGCTGGTTGCCAATAAACAAAATACTTGAAGGCTCAGCTGCTCCTGTTACCTATAAAAGTGAACACCTTGCGAAGAAACTAGGCCTTTCGAACCTGCATATCACATTTAACGGGTATTGGCCCGAAAAAGGGGCATGGATGAAAACAGCCTCTTTCAAAGAATGTGAAGCCTATTCGGTTTGTGCCCGAAACACCCCAAACAGGAATAAAATTATGGTTGTAGCCTCGGCTGGTAACACTGCGCGTGCCTTTGCAAAGGTTTGTTCCGAAAACAAAATCCCGCTTCTTATTTGCATCCCAGAAGACAACCTCGATGCTCTTTGGTTCGAAAAAGAACTCGACGACTGCGTTAAAATTGTTGCAACAGAAAAAGGATCAGACTACTTCGATGCCATTCATCTTTCGAATATCGCTTGTGAAATAGACCGCTTTTTTCCTGAAGGCGGCGCTAAAAACGTTGCCCGGCGCGACGGGATGGGGACAACCGTTCTTTCTGCTGTAAGTACCATTGGTGCAATTCCCGACTTTTACTTTCAAGCCATCGGTAGCGGAACTGGTGCAATTGCGGCATGGGAAGCCAACCTTCGGTTTATTGAAGACGGCCGATTTGGCAATCATAAAATGAAGCTGATCCTTTCACAAAATGAACCTTTTACTCCAATAAAATTAGCCTGGGATAAAAAAAGCCGTGATTTATTCTCGATTAGCGATGACCAAGCCCGAAAAGATGCTGCAATAATCGATGCAAAAGTGTTGGCGAACAGAAAGCCCCCGTATTCTTTGGTTGGAGGCCTTTTTGATGCCTTAAGTGAAACCGAAGGAGAAGTGCTGTCGATCACCAATAAAGAAGCCCGGATGGCTTCAAATTTATTTAAGGAACTAGAGAAATCAGATATTGACTCCGCCGCAGCCATAGCTGTAGCTTCGTTGATAAAAAAAACACAGGAAAAAAACTTCGACAAAAATGCAGTAATCATGCTGAATATTACCAGCGGAGGAGCAGAACGCTTCAGACAAGAGCATAAAACTATAAACGCCATGGCCGAACATATTTTCCGATTGAATACAGATAAAGAGGAAATAAAAAAAGTACTAAACAACCTTTTTTAGTTCCATGCCTGGAGAAGACCTCCTGAAAATCATATTCACCTTCATAAATTTCTGCGAATAAGGCTTTTTTATTTTCAGGATAAGTAAGAAATACCTAAAAAACAAAAGTTAGTTGAAATTCAAAAATGATAAGAATTGTCAGACTGGCATTCAGTTAATATTCGTAATTTTAAAAAGGGTTCGCTTCTAATGAACGTTTCAATAGAGCCAATTCCGAAAAAAAATAGAAAAGAACATGAAAAACATTTTGCTAATAATTCCAATAATCTTTCTTTTTCTATCGTGCAGAACACATAAAGAAACCATCTATCAGCCTACTCCGGTTCAGGTTTTTTTTGGCAATTACGGGGGGTTTACCAATCAACGCACTGAATATGTACTTAATAATGATGGGAACATTTTCAAAATAGAAAAAGATGGAGTGAATTATATTAAAACCCTTAAGAAGAAAAATGTAAAAGAAATCACCAAAATGCTTGATAACAACAGTTTTGAAAAGCTAGAATACAATACTCCAGGAAACTTTTCTTACTTCATTAAAGTAATCAGCCCCAAGTACAGCAACGAGGTAACCTGGTCGGAATCAGCGCCAAACGAATCGATAAAAGAAATCTACAAAACATTAATGAAAACCGTAAAATAATAAGGCATGCTAAAAACATTTATACTGGCCAGCACAATTCTTATACTTCCAGTGGTTGTAATGGGGCAACAAGGGAATATCAAAGGCAAACAAAAAAAGAGTGCTGGGACTTATACCCCATCAACCCAATTCATCCAAATCAGTGGTGCAAATAGCTCTGCCACGCAGGCAAAAATAAGTCTTCAAAAAACACTTTCGGGAAGAAATCTACCCGCAAGAAACCATATAAACAGAAAAATTGGAAACTTTCAGAAAAAGAATTACATAGAAATTACGAAAGCAAGCAATCATTTAGCACCTTTTTCTGACCCTGAAAAACGTTTTTTTTCTTTCATCGAGAGAAGTAAAGCCGGGCAAGCATCCATAAAACCACACGAAAAATTCAGAATAAAAAATATAGAAATTGACCAGCGGGGAACAACACATGTTCGCTCGGTCCAACTACATAAAGGTGTTGAAATATATGGTTCGGAATCAACTTCACACTTCGACAAGGATAAGGATAGGTTTACCGGAAAAATTTTTTCCCTTCCGGATGAAATTGAGACAAATCCAACCTTCGCCCTATCAAAAGCAATAAACAAGACCAAAGAGAACCTTGGGGGACTCACCCTGATAAAAGAACTAACACCAGATGAAAAGAAAGTTCTCAAATACGATGAACCGAACTCAAAACTAACCCTTTATGAAATATCAGAAGGCAACTACCAATTGGCTTGGGAAATTGAAATCAGGCCTAACTTTATCGAAGTGTGGAAATACTTTATCGATGCCCACAACGGTGAAATAATTCACAAATTCAATGCTACAAATTGTGACGGACCGGCAACAGCAGTAGCTTACGACCTGAACAACAAGCAACGAAGATTCAACACTTACTTTGAGGGCGGGCAATATCTGCTGGCCGACCTGTCACAGCAAATGTATAACCCAACAAAAGGTGAAGGAATAATAATCACCTACGATGCCAATAACACTTCATCGTACGATCTCGATTACAAAACGATTACTTCATCAAACAATACATGGAACACCCCTAAAGCAGTTTCGGCACATGCCAATACAACCGCCACATATGAGTATTTGATGAAAACATTCGGACGGAATTCTATGAACAATCAAGGCGGGAACATTATTTCGTTTATCAATGTTGCCAGCGACGACGGCACATCAATGGCCAATGCCTTTTGGAACGGACAAGCAGCATTTTATGGCAACGGAGGCAGCGAATTCAAACCCCTTGCCGGTGCACAAGATGTTATCTCACACGAACTTGGACATGGTGTTGTTTCCAACACGGCAAATCTTGAATACTATGGACAATCGGGGGCAATTAACGAAACGTATGCCGATATTTTTGGATGCATGGTCGATCGCGATGATTGGCTGATTGGAGAAGACATTGTAAAAACGACCTACTTTCCTTCAGGAGCACTCCGCAACATGGCTGATCCGCATAACGGGGGCCATTCAAACGACTACTACTGGCAACCCAAACATGTTTCGGAGATGTATATTGGTAACGACGATAATGGCGGTGTTCACATCAACAGCGGAATCGGGAATCATGCCTTCTACCTTTTTGCCACCTCAGTTTCGAAAGAAAAAGCGGAACAGGTATTTTACCGGGCATTGGCACATTACCTCACAAAATCATCACAATTTATCGACTTCAGGGTTGCTGTTGTACAGTCGGCCAGAGATCTTTATGGCGAAAATTCAGCAGAAGTTGCAGCAGCAGGACGAGCCTTCGACAGCGTTGGAATTTATGAAGAGGTAATTCAGGAAAAGAACCAGGATTACCAAACCAACACCGGTGAAGAATTCATGTTGAGCTACGATACACAGCTCTTTGGTTTCGACAAATTGTACCGTTCAACAGCCGACGGAAAAGACTTTATAGGCATCACAAATAGCACACTGAAAGGAAAACCCAGCGTTACCGACGATGGTTCGTATGCTGTTTTTGTTTCCGATGATGATAAAATTCACGCCTTGGCCCTAGACCCAACGAACCCCGAAGAGTCGATCCTTTCTGATGAAGCTTTTTTCGACAACGTATGCATTTCGAAAGACGGCAACCGACTAGCAGCTATCTCTACTGAAATTGACGCATCGATCTATGTATACGACTTCAACAGCAGGCAATGGGCTCAGTTCGAATTGTATAACCCAACGACCAGCCACGACAATACATTTGCCGGAGGGGTACTTTATGCCGATGCCATTGAATTCGATATTACCGGGCAATACCTGATTTACGATGCTTACAATGAATTAACCTCGACAACCAGCGATGATATAAATTACTGGGACATCGGCTTTATAAAAGTTTGGGATAATACCCGAAATACCTTTGCTGAAGGAACCATTTCAAAACTTTTCACTTCGTTACCCGAAAATGTTAGCGTTGGAAATCCTGTCTTCTCGAAAAATTCAGATAATATTATTGCATTCGACTACATCGACGAATCGACAGATGAATACTATATAATTGGAGCAAACCTTCTTACCGGCGAATGGAACTCAATTTTTGCCAACCAAACGCTTGGTTTTCCGTCATTTTCGGTACACGACGACAAAATTGCTTTTTCAGCACTGAGTACCACCGACGAGGAAGTTATTGGGGTAATTGACCTTGGTGCCGATAAAATTACAGCCGGAGGAGATGCATACGGCCTTGTGAATGAGGCCAAATGGCCAGTGTATTACGCCACTGGTGTTCGTACGCTGGGGCTTCCACCGGTAGCCAACTTCACAGTAGATTACAAACAAGGTTCAGCTCCATTGCAAATTCAGTTTATGGATATTAGCCAACATGACCCGACTAGTTGGAGATGGAACTTTCCCGGGGGAACTCCGTCAACATCGACATTACAGAACCCCGTGGTAACATATAATGAAAAAGGCTCTTATAATGTATCGCTAACCGCAACGAACAGCTATGGGAACAATGCAATTTCAAAAAACAACTATATCACCGTTGGCACCACCAATGCCGAAAATATGAAGATTGTACAACCATCGGTATTTCCAAATCCGTTCAGCAACATGCTCACATTCAATATTACCAACGATGCAATGGTGACCATTAGTGATGTCTCGGGGAAAATTGTTTTCAGAGAAAAAAATCCGTCCAATGCAAATTTATCAGGGTTGCCTAACGGGGTCTATTTTGTTGAAATGGTAATGAAAAATAACGTTGAACGCATGAAAATCGTTAAAGAATAACCTAAGCCGCGCTGATATACAATAGACATTGACGAAAAAAGCGCAACGAATGAAACAATTCGTTGCGCTTTTTTGGGGTCTACACTATAATTTAACGGGATTTCCAAGGTTGCTGTGTACTTCCGTGCATATTCCAATAATCTTGTTGCTTTCAGCCTTGTAAATAATATCCGTCATCATTATTCGCGAATTTGTGGCCTTTTAGTTAGTTAAGTTATAAAAAATAAATTTATCCACCCGAATATTAAAGTGATTCAAAAACATTGAAATATAATGAATTAATAATAAAAAAGGCCGTCTCTTTTCGGAGGCAGCCTTTGGGGTTTGAATATATATGTTTTGGGGAGTATCTACTTGTATTTTTTCAAAAACACTTTCAACCGTAAAATTTGATATAATAGTAAAAAATAGTTGGTAAAAACCTTTGTAACCATTGTGTTTATTGAGGTTTCCGAGAGTTTATTGAAATTGGTTTCAATAAACTCTTTTTTATGGTTGAATTCAAGAAAAAACGCTGT
>JAAYAG010000097.1 GCA_012719495.1 Bacteroidales bacterium | reverse complement strand
TGTTGAAACCCACCGACACACCCATTCCGCCCGATCAACATTACCGCAATTGCCAATAACCTACCGCGGCCATGTTGAATTGACAATTGAAAATGGACAATTGACAATGTGAAAGCTGTTGAAAGCATTGAAAGCAGTTGAAGGCAATAGAAAGCAATAGAAGGCAGTTGAAAAACGTTAATCAAAAATCATAATTCTTCGCGTCTTTGTGTCTTCGTGTTTAAAGAAAAGATCCGCATCCGAAGAAATAATAAATAGTCAATCATAAATAATAATTCCCACTGAAGGCCGGGGCTAGTCATTTCGCATTGAACTGTCATTGTCCTTGTAATCATAAACTTAGGCTCTCAGGTGCAGCAAATTAGTTATTCCTTGTTGAAATGTTGCCTCGCTTGTATCGCGTGGTTAATTAGCAGGAGCGTAACCTGAATGAAAACATGATAAAATTTCCTGACTTTTGAGAATAATCCGGTTTTTTCATTCAAATCAAAATTCAGGCTGTTTTTCTTCAACTGTTTTTTTATTTTTGGCCGCAGAATTCCAGTGCAGTCGTTTTATGAGAGTGTTGATTATTCTTCTTTCGGTATTGTTTTCGGGCTTGGGTGTTTCTTTTTCTAATTTCAAAAAAGACCCAATGTCGTATACGCGTGTGCGTATGGCTTATGTAGAAAAAGAAAAATTGGTACTTAAAAATTTGTCTCAGCATTCCATTTCGCGCGATAGTTTAAGGCTTTATCTAAGGGCCTTTAAGTCGGAAAAGGTTCTCGAACTATGGGCACGGAATGAATGTGACACCTCATTTGCGCTGATCAAAGAAATGGAGATATGTGAAATGTCAGGTTATCCCGGGCCCAAACGAAGGTCAGGCGACTTGCAGGTTCCCGAAGGGTTTTATCATATTTCGGACTTGAACCCGTACAGCAAATATTTTTTGTCGATGGAGATTAACTATCCCAATGCTTCAGATAGTATACGGGGAGTTCGCGGAAGACTTGGGAACCAAATCTATATACATGGCGATTGCATCTCTTCAGGCTGTCTGGCCATGTCTGACGAACGTATAAAAGAACTATTTATTTATTGCATTGAGGCATATAAAAGCGGTCAGCAACGTATAGATATAACCATTTATCCTGCCAAGTTAAGTGATCCCAAGTTTAAAGATCTTACCACCCGTAACAGTAAGAACAAAGATAAAATCTCGTTATGGTCCGATTTGAAACGGAGCTACGATTTGTTCGAGGCCGCTAAAATCCCTCCGGTAGTGACCTTCCTTCCCGACGGGAATCACCAGATTAACTAAAGCAGGCAATATTTGCCATAAAAAAGTACGACCCCTTACGGAGTCGTACCACTTTCAAATCAATATTTTCTATAACTATTAGACCAGTCTGAGGTCGAGCAACCACTTTTTCCTTAGTTGAAAATCAGCTCTTCATTCTCTGCATCAACGGTTATTTGTTGCCCTTTTACCACACTTCCATCCAGTAGCTTTTTCGAAAGTTCGTTCAGCAGATAGTTCTGCAAAACCCTTTTTACAGGACGTGCGCCATATTGAGGGTCGTATCCTACCGAGGCAATCCAGTCAATGGCCTTCTCTGTAATTTGCAGGTCGATTCCCTGTTTTTCAAGTCGTTTTGCAATAAGTTTGAACTGCAACTGAACAATGTCGTGTATCTCATTTCTGCCCAGCGGCATGAACATGATGGTCTCATCAACCCTGTTCAAAAACTCGGGCCTGATGCTTTGTTTCAGTAATTCGAAAACCTGGGCGCGGGCTTGCTCGTACTTCTCGTAGCGGTTGCTTTCTTGCATCCCTTCAAAAATTTGCTGGATAATGTGCGAACCCAGGTTCGAAGTCATGATAATAATCGTGTTGGTGAAGTTGACCACGCGGCCTTTGTTGTCGGTTAGTCTGCCATCGTCGAGCACTTGCAAAAGCACGTTGAACACGTCGGGGTGTGCCTTTTCAATTTCGTCGAAGAGGATTACCGAATAAGGTTTGTGCCGAACCGCTTCGGTAAGTTGGCCGCCTTCGTCGTATCCCACATATCCCGGGGGGGAACCAATGAGGCGTGTCACCGAGAATTTTTCTTGGTATTCGCTCATGTCTATACGGGTCATCATGGTTTCGTCGTCAAAAAGGTATTCGGCCAATGCCTTGGCAAGTTCAGTTTTTCCAACCCCTGTGGTGCCCAAGAAAATGAACGATCCAATAGGGCGGTGCTCGTCCTGTAGCCCGGCGCGGCTGCGGCGTATGGCGTTGGCCACGGCGGCAATGCCTTCTTTTTGTCCAACCACGCGCAAGGCCAGTTCGCTGTCGAGCTTCAACAGTTTTACCCTTTCGCTTTCCATCATTTTCGACACCGGAATGCCAGTCCAGCGGCTTACAACTTCTGCAATATCGTCGGCGTCGACTTCTTGCTTTATGAGTGAATTCTTTTTATGTTTTTCCTCCAATTCTGCCTGAAGACGATCAATTTCAGCTTCTGCAGTTTTTATAAGCCCATATCTGATTTCGGCAACACGCCCGTAGTCTCCGGAACGTTCAGCCTGCTCTGCCTGATACTTATACTCTTCGATATCTTTTTTGTTTTTTTGTATTCCATCGATCAGGCTTTTTTCAGTTTCCCATTCCGCGCGGTAGCGAGATCTTTCTTGCTGAAGGTTGGCAAGTTGTTCGCCAATGATTTCAAGCTTCGAATGGTCGTTTTCACGTTTAATTGCCTCGCGTTCAATCTCGAGCTGTTTGATCTTGCGCTCAATCTCGTCGAGCTCTTCAGGCAGTGAGTCAATTTCCAGTCGTAAGCGCGATGCCGCTTCGTCCATTAGGTCGATGGCTTTATCGGGCAAAAACCGTTCGGTAATGTAGCGGTGCGAAAGCTCGACAGACGCAATAATTGCTTCATCTTTAATCCGCACTTTATGGTGGTTTTCGTACCGTTCTTTTAATCCTCTGAGTATTGATATTGAACTAAGTACATCGGGCTCGTCGACCATTACCGGCTGAAACCTACGCTCGAGGGCTTTATCTTTTTCGAAGTATTTTTGGTATTCGTCGAGGGTAGTTGCCCCAATCGCACGCAAATCGCCACGGGCAAGGGCCGGTTTTAAGATGTTAGCGGCATCCATGGCACCTTCACCTTTCCCGGCTCCCACAAGGGTGTGTATTTCGTCGATGAAAAGAATAACCTCCCCATTTGCCTTAATTACTTCGTTAACAACTGATTTAAGTCGTTCTTCAAACTCTCCTTTGTATTTTGCCCCGGCCACAAGCGCACCCATATCGAGCGAAAATAACAGCTTCGACTTAAGATTTTCAGGTACATCACCTTTGAAAATACGTTGGGCAAGGCCTTCGGCAATGGCGGTTTTCCCGGTTCCCGGTTCGCCAATAAGAAGCGGGTTATTTTTGGTACGGCGAGTGAGAATCTGTAACAAACGCCGAATTTCATCATCGCGCCCAATTACCGGGTCAAGTTTTCCTTTCCGTGCCTGATCGACAAGGTTAATGGCGAATCTGCCAAGAGAATTAAATTGGTCTTCAGCCGTTTCGCTATCTGCTTTTGCCCCTTTTCTGAGTTCCTCAATTGCACTTCGGAGATCATTTTTGGCAAAGCCACTATCTTTCATTAGCGAAGAAACCTGATCGCCAGCCTCGAGCAGACCCAATAACAAATGTTCGATCGATACAAACTGGTCGCCCATATCTGATGCATATTTGATGGCTTTCTGAATAGCAGAATTGGCTGCATTCGACAAGTAAGGCTGCCCTCCGCTTACTTTAGAGTATCCATCGATGATTCTGTCGAGTGCAAGATTTAGTGCATTCGAATTTATGCTCAATTTGTTAAAAATATATCCGGTAATATTTTCAGCAATTTGCTGCAACGCTTTTAGCAAGTGCCCGGTTTCAATTGCCTGCTGACCAGATGAAGCAGCAATCTGAGCTGCCTGATTAATGGTGTCGCGTCCTTTTATGGTAAAATTATTCAAGTTCATATCTTATTTTTATTGATTTACAAATTATTCCGATCAAAACGGACTAATTATTCCACTACTTATGCTTCGTGCATTAAGACTCGAAGAATAGAGTGAATAACAAAACCTTGGAGCAACAAATACTTATCCAACAAGGAAATACTGAAATAATGACATGGAGAATGCTAAAAGTTACGACATAACAGCAGATTAATGAAATAGTATGCGAAAAATTGGCACAAAAAAAAGGATGACCATCGCCATCCTCTAAACCTAACTAAACCTAAATCCTATATGAAAAATCATCTATCTTAAACACAAAACAAAGGTAAGCTAAATAAGTGTTAGCAATTGATAATCAAAGTTAATATTTGTTAATAGTGATTTTTTTCATCACACACGAGAGATATAATAATTTGAGATGAGGAGTGACTAAAAAACAAAAAGGTTAACTTTGAAAACGTTTTTAGAACCAGATTTCGAAAAAGATATTGAAAAAGGCTAAAAACAAATGATATTCGCTACCTGATTAAAAAGGATTGAATAAATTTGGAGGCGATTAAAAAACACAATTAAATTAAGATCATAAAATTATGGCGACAAAGTACGTTTATACTTTTGGCAAAGGTCAGGCAGAAGGCAAAGCTGACATGAAAGAGTTATTAGGGGGTAAAGGCGCAAACCTTGCCGAAATGAACCTTATCGGGGTTCCGGTTCCTCCGGGCTTTACAATTACCACCGAGGTATGCACTATCTACAATCAGCAAGGGAAAGATGTTGCTTTTAACATGATTAAGGGTGAAGTTGAGAAAGCAGTTGCCCACATCGAAAAGCTAACAGGAACAAAATTTGGAGATAAAAAGAACCCTTGTTTGGTTTCGGTACGTTCAGGAGCAAGAGCTTCGATGCCCGGGATGATGGATACTATCCTTAATTTGGGTATGAACGACGATGCCGTTGAAGGTATTACTGCAAAATCGGGAAATCCACGCTTTGCGTGGGACTCGTACCGCCGTTTTGTACAGATGTATGGCGATGTTGTTTTAGGAATGAAACCGGTTAACAAAGAAGATATCGATCCATTCGAAGCAATTATTGAAGAATTAAAACACGAAAAAGGGATTGTATCTGATCAGGATTTCTCTACCGCCGACTTAATCACATTAGTATCACGTTTCAAAGTTGCTGTTAAGAAAAACACCGGCCACGATTTTCCTTTCGACCCATGGGAACAACTTTGGGGAGCTGTTGGTGCAGTTTTCAATAGCTGGATGAACGATAGGGCTATTCTGTACCGCAGGCTCGAAAATATTCCGGCTGAATGGGGAACCGCAGTTAATGTACAAGCCATGGTTTTTGGGAACATGGGAGAAAATTCGGCAACTGGTGTAGCTTTTACCCGCGATGCAGGGACCGGCGAAAACATATTCAATGGGGAATACCTCATTAACGCTCAGGGAGAAGACGTTGTGGCCGGTATCCGTACTCCGCAGCAAATCACCATTGAGGGATCGAAAAGATGGGCAGCACTTCAGGGAATTACAGAAGATGTACGTGCAAGTCAATATCCATCGCTTGAAGAATCGATGCCAAAACTTTATAAAGAGTTATACGACACTCAGTTAAAACTGCAAAACCACTATAAAGATATGCAGGACATTGAGTTCACCATTCAGGAAGGTAAACTTTGGATGCTGCAAACCCGTAACGGGAAACGCACCGGCGCCGCTATGGTGAAAATTGCCGTTGACATGCTTGAAGAAGGTATGATTGATGAAAAAACCGCGCTCAATCGAGTCGATCCAAATAAACTCGATGAACTTCTTCACCCTGTATTTGACAAAGCAGCAATCAAGTCGGCCAAAGTGATGGCTAAAGGGTTGCCAGCCTCGCCCGGAGCAGCTACAGGTTGCATTGTTTTCTTTGCCGATGAAGCATCGAAATATGAAGATTCAATACTTGTACGCATTGAAACTTCGCCCGAAGACCTTGAAGGTATGCATATTGCCAACGGAATTTTAACTGCTCGGGGTGGTATGACTTCTCATGCTGCCGTAGTAGCTCGCGGAATGGGTAAATGTTGCGTTTCGGGTGCAGGAAGCATCAAAATCGACTATAAAGCCCGTACCCTCGAAATGAACGGAAAAGTATTTGCCGAAGGCGAATGGATTTCGTTAAATGGCTCTACAGGTGAAGTTTATGATGGAAAAATAGACACTGTTGCTCCTGATATGAGCGGAGATTTTGGTAAACTCATGGACCTTGCCGAGAAATTTTCTCGTATGGATGTCCGCACCAATGCCGATACTCCAGACGATGCTCGCCGTGCCCGTAATTTCGGAGCAAAAGGGATTGGCCTTTGCCGTACCGAACACATGTTTTTCGAAGGTGCCCGCATTAAAGCCATGCGCGAAATGATCCTTGCATCAACAACAGAAGGCAGGAAGAAAGCGTTGGCAAAACTGTTGCCTTTCCAACGTGCCGACTTTGAAGGAATTTTGGAAGCTATGGCAGGATTCGGTGTAACTATTCGTTTACTCGACCCACCATTGCACGAATTTGTTCCTCATCAATTGGCTACTCAAAAAGAATTAGCCGACGAGATGGGAATTTCACTTGATGCAGTGAAAATTAAAGTTGCCGAACTCGAAGAATTCAACCCAATGCTTGGTCACCGTGGATGCCGCTTAGGTATTACCTATCCCGAGATTACTGAAATGCAGGCAAGAGCTATTATTGAAGCAGCCCTTAACCTGAAGGCAAAAGGCATTGACGCCCGTCCAGAAATAATGGTTCCTCTTGTAGG
Organism: Bacteroidales bacterium; assembly: GCA_012719495.1. Lineage (GTDB taxonomy): Bacteria > Bacteroidota > Bacteroidia > Bacteroidales > Prolixibacteraceae > CAYMTR01. The sequence goes on along the minus strand of JAAYAG010000097.1, from coordinate 4,470 downwards.
TACTCTGGCCGAGTTGAAAAATCAATCGGATATTATTAAGAAAACTGCAGAAAAAGTATTCGAGGAAAAAGGTGACCGTATTGATTTCCTTGTTGGTACCATGATTGAAATTCCAAGGGCAGCCGTAACTGCCGATCAAATCGCTACTGAAGCCGACTTCTTCTCTTTCGGAACTAATGACTTAACACAGATGACCTTAGGATTCTCTCGCGACGATGCTGGAAAATTCCTCCCGGAATATATCAACAAAGGCATTTTCAAACAAGACCCGTTCCAGGTTCTCGACCAGACCGGTGTTGGGCTTTTGGTTGAAATGGGAGCCAGCAAAGGCCGTTCTACTAAACCGAACTTAAAAGTAGGTATTTGCGGCGAACATGGTGGTGAACCATCTTCAGTTAAATTCTGTGATAAAGTAGGAATGAATTACGTAAGTTGTTCGCCTTTCAGGGTTCCAATTGCCCGTTTGGCTGCAGCTCAGGCAAATATTGAAAAGAAATAACCTTTTTGCTATAATGAAAACCGGTTCTGTATTTGAGCCGGTTTTTTTATGCAAAAGATAAAATAAGTGCTAGCGATGTTTTATAAGAAAACTGTTTATTATAACTTTATCGAAAATTAAATGGATATATTATGGCAGTTTCTTACATCACCCGAAATAATAGAAAAGTACTTTTTATTGAGTATAAGGATTGTAAATCGGTTGAAGACACTTTAAAAGTTTTAGAGCAGATTAAATCCGAATTTCAGAAAACCGAAGGGGTATGGTTAACGCTGCACGATTTTTCTAATGGTTTTGGGAGTAATGAATTTATGAAAAAAGCCTCTCAATACGCAAAAGAATACTTTAACACCCGTCCTGCAATGAATGCAGCCATTGGTGTTTCTGGGTTAAAAAAGATATTATTGCAAGGATATAATCTGGTTGTTAAAGATAAAATTGTACCTTTCAACACAATGGACGAAGCGTTAAATTACCTCACAAGGTAAGCATAGGTAACACAGATGAGAATGCATGGCGATAAGCGAATCAGTTTTCAAAAAGAGAGCAAAAAAGCGCAGTAAGAAACGATCACTCTTGGACCGGTTTTTTTTCTTTTTTAAGTGGATTTTATTCCTCTTGTTTTCTTCGTCTTTATGTGTTGTATTCATGTACAAATATATTAATCCGCCAATAACTCCTCTAATGGCAATCCGTTGTGCTGAACAGCTTTCAAAAGGAGAAAAATTAATCCTTAAAAAAGATTGGACACGGATTGAAGAAATCTCGCCAAACATGGTAAAAGCCGTAATTGCAGCAGAGGATAATCTTTTCGTTACGCACAATGGATTCGATAAAGAAGCTATTGAACAAGCCATAGAATACAACAAAAAAGGGAAGAAAATACGGGGCGGAAGCACCATTAGCCAACAGACTGCAAAGAATGTTTTTCTTTGGCCATCAAGATCATATATAAGGAAAGGACTTGAAGTCTATTTTACATTCCTAATCGAATTTGCGTGGGGAAAAGAGCGGATCATGGAGGTTTACCTGAATGTTATTGAAACAGGTAAAGGAATTTACGGAGTAGAGAAAGCATCTTTTATATATTTTCAAAAAAGCAGCGCAACATTAACCGCGGGTCAAGCGGCGTTGATTGCTGCAGCATTGCCCTCACCACGGCGGTATAGCATCACAAACCCTGGCCCTTATATGCGCTCGAGGCAAGAACAACTTATTAATTTAATGTCAAAGATTGAAACCTTGAAAATAGAAAAATAAATTTCTGATTGGTTTTAAAGACACTCACTTAAATCTAACCTTGCAATTATCTTCAAAAACATTCTTTTTAGTCAATTTTTTTCACCCCTTCAAAATTTCTTGCTTTTTTGTTTAAAAAAATGGATTATTAGAAGTAATCTGCGTAACTTATTAAATGTAATTATTTCAATATAAAAATCTATTAATAAGAAAAACAATGGCTATTTTAAAAGTAATTGAAGTATTGGCTTCATCAGAAAAGAGTTGGGAAGACGCAGCCCGCAATGCAGTGAAAACTGCTGGCAAAACAGTTAAAGGAATTCGTTCGGTATACGTTCAGGAATCGAGTGCCTTAGTAAAAGACAACGATATTGTTGAATACCGTGTCAACGTGAAAATATCGTTTGAAGTAATTAGTGACTAACAAAAATTTGAATAATGGGATTAATAAATTTTATTAAAAATGCCGGTGAAAAGATCTTCGGCAAATCAGAAGAAAAAAAAGAAATAGAAAAAGCAGACCTTATTGCAGCGCATATTAAAAAATATGGTTTCAACACAAATGAAATCATGGTAGTTGTTGATGATGAAAAAGTTACCTTGTCGGGAAATGTCGATACCTACGACACGAAGAATAAAATTATTGTAATTGCAGGAAATATTGAAGGAATTTCTGAAGTTGAAGACCGCTTATTGGTTATCGCTCCTGTGGCAAATACACCAGTTGAGCCAGCCAAGCAGTACTATACAGTAAAGAAAGGCGACTATCTTTCAAAAATTGCCAAAGAAATGTACGGAAATGCGAACAAATACCCTATCATTTTTGAAGCGAACAAACCAATGCTTAAAAACCCCGATTTAATATATCCGGGGCAGGTTTTAATCATTCCTTCGCAGGAGAATTGATAATATGGAAAGCTCAATGACCAGTCGTTTCATACGAGCAAGGCTGGTCATTGTTTTTCATCGTCACAACGACATACATCTTATCATGGAAAAAGAGCTAATCACTGCACTATCGTTAGGCATTGGACTTAGTGCCAGCACTGGTTTCAGGGTTTTTATCCCGTTGCTTATCGGAGGTATTGCCTCAAGGTTTGGCTTTCTTCAACTGAGCGAAAGCTTCTTTTGGCTTGCTAGCAACACAGCCATTCTGTCATTTGGTTTTGCAACAATTATTGAAATATCAGCCTATTATATTCCATTTATCGACAATTTACTCGATACTATTACTACACCACTGGCAATAGGTGCCGGAACACTTCTTTCAGCGTCGATTTTGCCAGTTGACAATGAAATAGCCCGATGGGTAATAGGTTTTATTGTAGGAGGAGGAGCTTCGGCAGCAGTCCAAGGCAGCACAACCCTATTACGAATTGGCTCAACCGGAACAACAGGCGGTTTGGGTAATTCTGTTGTTGCATCAGGTGAAAATGTTGCTTCTGTTGTAACACCCATTCTCACCCTGATTTTGCCTCTGCTAATGGCGACAATAATTGTTATTTTTCTATTTTTTATCGTGCGGCTCTTTTTCAATAAAAGAAACAAAAGGAAGTCTTAATTTACTCAAGCAGTTATTCATTCTTCAAAAAAATAAGATTATACGCTATGAACGGACTAAAAACTATAGTTTTAATGGCAATTCTAACCTTCCTTTTCATGTTTATTGGAAACGCTTTTGGAGGCCAAAGCGGAATGTTTATTGCATTAGCAATAGCTGGTGTTACAAATTTCATCGGCTATTTCTTTAGCGACAAAATGGTACTTAAGGCTTATAATGCCGAAAAATTACCAACAGACCATAGAATTACCAAATTAGTTGAAAAACTTGCCCAAGAATCAAAATTACCTTCGCCTAAAGTGTACCGCATAAACCAAGATCAGCCTAACGCGTTTGCCACTGGCCGAAGCCCGAAACATGCCGCAGTTGCTGTTACGAGTGGGCTGGAAAATGCAATGAGTGACAATGAATTATCTGGCGTTTTAGGCCATGAACTAGGGCACATTGCCAACCGCGACATTTTGATAGGGACTATATCAGCCACTCTTGCCGGCGCAATTTCCTACCTTGGATATGCATCGAGATATGGCCTTAACAGCAGAACCAACAAACAAGGTGGCAACATTATTTTTCTTTTACTGGCGTTGATTCTGGCACCTATTGCTGCGTCACTTATCCGAATGGCCATTTCGAGAACACGTGAATATAAAGCCGACAAGTTTGGAGCTGAAGTATGTGGCAACCCTCTTTATTTGAGTTCAGCCTTATCGAGGCTCGACAATTGGAGTAAGCAAATCCCAATGAACGGAAATCCTTCAATGTCACACATGTTTATCGTGTATCCGTTTTCAGGCAAAAGCCTAGCTAACCTGTTCAGCACCCACCCTCCTATGCACGAACGAATTAAACGATTGGAAGAAATGACTGCTGGTCGTTAAATAACTTATTCATTTCACATACACATATTAACACGTTTTCGATTATTTTAGTTCAGACCGCAGGAATAGCGGTTTATTTTAAGTGATTTTAAGCAGATGATTGCTATTTACAAGCGGCAACAAAGAGCTTTGCATAAAACACTGTTTTCCTGCATTTATAAAAAAGGATATAATAGTAAAAAATAGTTGGTAAAAACCTTTGTAACCATTGTGTTTATTGAGGTTTCCGAGAGTTTATTGAAATTGGTTTCAATAAACTCTTTTTTATGGTTGAATTCAAGAAAAAACGCTGT